>MSHC01000033.1 GCA_001940995.1 Ruminococcus sp. Phil15 | reverse complement strand
CACAAAATCGAAGATTTTTGGTATAATTGTCCGATACGCAGGGAGCAAATTTATAATTTGCGTATCTGCGAGGACATAGAAATATAATAAACGCCCTGCGTTTATTATAACACATTATAGTGGGAATGTAAAGTAGTGTGCATTGTGGTACTCAAATTTTTTTGAAAAATATATAATATGCTATTGACAAACGATATTATATCGTGTATAATATCATTAAAGCTACAATAACAGTCGGCACACAATAGAAGGAGGATTGAGAAATATGACATTTCCGGTAGGCTCAACACTTCTTGACGCAATGGTCTTGTCCATTGTCGAAAGAGAAGAAACATACGGTTATCGTATTACTCAGGATATACGAGGAGCGATAGACGTAAGCGAATCGACACTTTACCCCGTGCTTAGAAGGCTTCAGAAGGACGACTGCCTTGAAGCATACGACAAGGAGTATATGGGAAGAAACAGACGATACTATAAGGTAACGCCTAAAGGCGTAGCCACGCTTAATCTTTATAAAGAGGAATGGAAGCTCTATAAGAGTAAGATTGACAGCGTAATTGAAAAGAGGGGTGCGTAAGTGATGACAAGAAAAGAGTTTTTAGACGCCTTGAGTTTTAAGCTTTCGGCTCTCAGCGTTGATGAAAAGAATTCGGCACTTCGTTATTACGAGGAGTATTTTGAAGAGTGCGAAAATGATGAGGAAGCAATCGCTTCGCTCGGCAGTCCGGAAGCATGCGCAGAGCAGATTTTAGCAGAGAACGGAAAGTCGATGGCTAAAACAACAGGCGGCTTCGTTTACTCTGCAAATCAAGGTTCAGAAAGCGACGCAAGAAATGAACGCAACAAGAAAAGCTCCGAGAGAGTAATCATTATGATTCTCATAGCAATTCTCACTTTTCCGTTGTGGATTGCCGCAATTTCAGTAGTTTTTGCACTTGTTGTATCATGCGTTGCAATCAACTTTGCGTTGGTCGTTTCGGCAATTGCCTGCTTTATAGGCGGTATAATCAAGCTGTTCTCATCACTGGCAGGCGCAGGAGTGCTGTTCGGCATAAGCTTCGTTTCAATAGGTCTTACAGGCCTTATCACAATTCCGCTTGCAATAGGTTTTGGTAAGCTTATCTTCAAGCTGGCAAGAAAAGCTAAGCAGGGACTTTCAAGCTTTCTGCTTGGTAACTAGGGAAGGAGAGCGCAGTTATGAAAGCATTAAAGAATATCGTAAGCGGTGCGTTTCTGGCAGTAGGCGCAATCCTTATCGCAGTATCTGCACCTCAGGTCGGAAGCTGGAGCGAGGTCAGCTTCCGTATCGGAGGCGGCGAACCGACCGACTTTACGCCGCAAATCGACCAGTCGCTTGCAAGCTCGGTTACCCGTGTTGACCTCAATGCGGACGTAGCAACCGTAAGAGTTCAGAAGGGCGAAACATTCTCAGTAACATGCGAGGGTATTGTAGAAAAGGATTTCGAGCTTGAAATAAATGGCAACGAGCTTGAAGTCGAGTACGACACAGGTCATTTCATCGGTATCAAATTCGGCGACGATGTGGGTACAATCACTGTAACTCTCCCTGATAAGGTTTATGAGGAGATCTCAATCGAACAGGGCGTGGGTGATACATACGTCAGCGACATAGAGTGTAACATTCTCAAAATCGACTGCGGAGTAGGCGAGAGCAATTATAGAAATATCAAGGCTGCAAGCTGTGATGTTGAAATCGGCGTTGGCGAGTGTGTAATCAGAGATTCGCTCATCGGAAGCGCCAAGATCAAGGGCGGAGTTGGCGACTTCACGATCAATAATTCAGACTTTACAGTCGGCTGTGTAATTGAAGGCGGAGTAGGCGAGATTAACCTTAATCTTATCTCCGACACATACAGCGTAAGAGCGGATAACGGCATAGGAAACGTAGTGTTCAACGGTGAAAAGGTAAGCTCCAAGACAGGAAGCGGAACAATCGTTATCGACGCTGAATGCGGAGTAGGCGATATCAATATCAATACAGGCGTATAAGTAAACTTCATAAAACACCCCATAAACAGCAAAAGGCGTACCTGAAAAAGGCACGCCTTTGCTGTTATATTACTTTACGGTGTTCTTGAAATCAGGAATTGCTTTACAGAAGAGAAGCATTAGCTATTCCGGTTTGCGCAACGAGCTGTGCTTTTGTGCCTCTGAGCACTATTGACATTCACTAAAAACGTGGTATAATAAACGCAGGGCGTT
>MSHC01000032.1 GCA_001940995.1 Ruminococcus sp. Phil15 | reverse complement strand
TGATAGGACTTTTACATTTCGACACGCCTCTACCTTAAAAAGGGAGTATAATTACTCTGCAGTTTCTTCTTTCACTTCTTCGGCAACGGTTTCGGCCTCTTCTTCAAAGTCCGTCATGCCGCTTGCAACCAACAGGTTATACCAAGAAATCAGCTTCTTAATATCCGATACATATACGCGGTCACGGTCAAAGTTCGGCAACACTTCCGCCAAATAAGCCTGAAGTTCTTTTGCAGAAGCCTTTTTCACATCCAATGTCACAGCCACGCCGTTCTCTTTTTTCTTCATTGAAAGAAGCACATCCTTCAAAGGTACTTCTTCTTCGTCCGTATACATGGCAATATCGCCTAAAGAAATAATCTTTTCATTACCGTAAGCGGGGAAACGCTTCTTATCAACCAGTGACTCTACAATCAGCATATTCTTTCCCTGAGAAATGAGTTTATACAATCCCGGCTTGCCGGAAATAGACAAAATAGTCTTCAACATAGTATATTCTGTTTTTGTAATTAGTAGTTATTTTTTCGGTGGGCAAAGATAGGTATTATTTTGAGACAGGAAAGTGATTAAAGCTAAAACCTGTGGAATTAACGGTGTTTCACCATCATTCACTATTACAAAATCCGCCCGACCGCGCTTTTCCTCATCACTCATTTGGCTGCGGATGCGTTTTTCTATCAATTCGCGCGAGGAAACATCCCGCTTCATAGCGCGTTGTACCCGCACTTCTTCGGGAGCATAGACCATAACAATTACATCCACTTCGCCCGCAAAACCTGCCTCTATCAGAATAGCCGATTCGATGCCTGCTATCGGACAAACCGCATGATGCCGAAGCCATTGTCTGAAATCTTCTTTTACTCGCGGATGAATAATACCGTTCACCTGCAGAGCATGTTCGGGGTTGCCAAAAAGATAAGAAGCAAGCAAAGGCTTATTCAGCACTCCACCGGCATAGACTTCATCACCCAACAAAGCAACCAACTCCCTGCGAATGTCAGAGTCTGCCAGCATAAGCCGCTTGGTTTCCACATCAGAAATATAGACAGGAATCCCCATCGCTTCCAACAGTCGGGACACAACACTTTTTCCACTGCCAATACCTCCGGTTATGCCTATCCTGACGGTCATAATGAAGAAGGAATTTGTTCTATAAGGAAATCAACCTGTTCGGGATTAAAACGCACTTGAGTCACTCCTTCCGGAATATTCCTTAGCTTTACAGTGTACTTGTCCGAACCCAACCGCAGCAGTTCCTCATAGGAAACATTGATATGAAAATCATCCGCGGTTATTTGACGGAAACGGCTAAGTCCTACTTGAAAAGTCACTTGAACTTTAGACGGGAAAGCACGCAGTACTTTATTAGCCGGGAAGTTTACTCCATGTAATGGTACTTCTACTGTCTTTTCCGTATAAATATCCACAGGAAGCATCATTTCAATAGAAGCCGGTACGAACTTCACCCCTTTCTGAGTGACCAAAGCCACCTGCCGCCTCAATGTATCAGAAATATTCTCCAGCTTAATATGTTGCGTATAGGCAGCGGTTATTGTATCCAGTACCCCTTCCGGTGCATAGGCCAAAACTGAATCCGGACTAAAAACCGTATCCGACAAATAATATTGCCGTCCGGCACTGACCGTGCCCGATAGTTTTACAGGGACCAACTTAGACAATCCCGTCGCATAAATATATTCCAGTGTATCCGGCTTTATGGATAGCAGGCGCGTAGAAACGTTCAACTGACTAAGAACCTTCTTCTCGAATTGAGAAGCATACACACGTACATGATTGTTGACACCTCGATAATCAGAAAAGTCAAGTGTAATCGGATAGAAACTTTTTCCCAACATATAATTGAGCAAGACAGTTCCTTTATCCTTCACCTTGATGCGAAGTTCGGAAGCAGGCTCTGAAGTAATCATTGTATTATTGGGCACACCGCGCAGACGCACCGGAACAGAGAACTCCGCTTCATAATCGTTGTTCAACGTCTGTAACAGCCAGAAACCGCCGGCTATAAAGAAGAAAAACAAAAAAACAAAGAACTCCCTGCTC
>MSHC01000031.1 GCA_001940995.1 Ruminococcus sp. Phil15 | reverse complement strand
TAACAAAAGGGGAGAAGTTCAAAATCTTCTCGGTCTGATTTTTACTTATTCTCCAGCGCTGTAATCTTGTCAACCCTTGTGGCGTGCCTGCCGCCCTCAAATTCGGTATTGAGGAACACATCGACCAGTTCTACCGCAAGTCCTGCTCCTACAACTCTCTCGCCAAAGCAAAGAACGTTTGCGTCGTTGTGAAGCCTTGTGAACTTAACGGAGAAATAGTCGCTGCAGCAAGCCGCCCTAATGCCCTTAATTTTGTTAGCTGCAATTGACATTCCTACGCCTGTGCCGCAGATGAGGATCGCTTTTTCAGCCTGTCCGCTTGTAACAGCCTCGCAGACCTCCTTTGCCTTGTCGGGATAATCGCATTTTTCACCCTCGAAGCATCCGAAATCCTTGTACTCTACGCTGATTTCCTTTAAGTGTTCGCAAACCGCATTTTTGAGAGTCACGGCTGCGTGGTCGTTTCCGATTGCTATCATTTTTATACCATTCCTTCTTGAGAAAATTTAATTTGAGTGTGCCTTGTCCTTTTCAGCTTTTGTTTTCTGCAAGTACGAAGCATTGAGCAAGCCCGCATCTATGTGCGTATCTGTTTCGTCTATCGCCGCATAGCATACCGATACGGCGTTCTGGAGCCTTGATTCAGGCGGTGCAAGCCTTACTCTGTCACAGTCCGAAAACAGCTCCAGCTTTATTTCCTCGCAGCAGTCGCCGGCAAGAATAATATCCCCGTCGGTTCTGCCGTAAAGCTTGGAGATTTCTTCCGCTCTGCAAACCCTGTCGGAATAAATGCAGGAAATATTCCCGTTGTGAACCTTGTATGCCCCGAAGTACACAACTCCCTTTCTCGCTTTCATAACCGAGAATACAGTAGAGTCGGCGCTTCTTAAATTGTACGCAAGCTCTTTGAGCGTAGAAACGCCGCAGCATTTTGCGCCCGTAGCCATACATATTCCCTTGACAGCCGCAATTCCTATTCTGAGTCCTGTGTACGACCCGGGCCCGTTTGCGACCGCCACGCAGTCAATGTCCCTGATGTCTATTTCGGCGTCGGAAAGCAGTTTTTTGACAAGCGGAAGGATTACCTGAGAGTGCGTTAGCCTGGTCTTTATGCTGACGCTGCCAAGCACCTCGTTTTCAGAGCAGACAGCCGCCGCCGCAATGTTACCGGAGGTTTCAATTCCAAGTGTCAGCAAGCCGTTCAGCCCCCTCTATCGTAATCTTTCTTGTGTCGTCGTCAACTCGTTCGATTGTAATGTAAATCGAGTCGTCGGGCAATTCGCTTTCGATGTTTTCGCTCCATTCGCAGGCAATGACCGTGTTTGAGTCCATATAGTCAAAAAATCCTGTCGTTTCGAGATCTAAAGCGCCCGTTATCCGGTACATATCAAAATGTACAAGCCGCAGCGTAACGCCTTTCTGGGCGTATTCATTTACAAGAGCAAAGGTCGGGGAGGTTACTTCGTCGGAAAGCCCCATACCTATCGCAAGACCTCTCGTAAAGGTAGTCTTGCCTGCGCCCAGTCCGCCCTTGTACGCTATCGTTTCTCCGCCGCAAAGCTTCTGCCCGAAACGCTTCGCAAGCTCTATTGTTTCCTCAGGGCTGTTTGTAATAAATGTGTGTGTCATATTAGTCCTTCATCATGGTAGTAATTGAGAAGCAGGTCAACCATTCTGCCGTAGCTCTGACGGCCGTCCTCAACGCCGTTGAACTTCAGCATCTCGTCCATAACCTCGTTGGAAACCTCGTCAACTGTTTCACTCGGAAGAATGCCCTCGTCCTCCTCCTGAACACTGCTCCAGTAGTCCTGATTTCCTGCAATGTCGTACCATATATTCGGGTCGATCGAGTAGGTTATCTCGTTGTAGCGTTCCTTGTAGGAATCCTCCATATCCGCTACTGCGTCGTATGCCCTGTTCATAACGTATTTCAGTGCAGAAAGACGACCGCTGTATCTGTACTCGGCATTCTCAGACTCCGAGCAGGCAAGGAAGGCTATGAAGTTTGCCTCGTCCTCCAAAATAATGCCCTGAGTATGCACAAGCTCATGCGTTACAGTGCAGGGCTTGTTGCTGTCGTACATAAGGTGGTTGTAATTTGCTTCTAACGTAAACGGGAAATATATTCCCATAAGATATTGCTGACTCATAAAGTATGAGTTAACGACAGGCTTAGGCGTTGTGTAAAATCCTTTCAGCACGGGGTATCTCTCACCCAGTGCCAGAAGCGACTTTTCTGCCGTTTCGTCAAGGTCGGCAGTCAGTATAAACTGCCCCTTTTCGTTTCTCTCTATCTCTGCGGACGCCTCGTTTGTTTCCTTTGCAAGCACTGCGTAAAGGTCAAGAAGCTGAGAAACGGTGTACGAGTTTTCCGAAATACCGTTTTTGGAAGCAAAGGTCGAGCATTGATAGAAGATAAAGCAGTTGAACGTTTCCGTTACCAAAACATAAGCAACGCACCACGCAATCGCCTTGAAATATATCCTGCTGACTTTTTTTCGCTTCCCCTTTTTGACGATCATAAGAACTATGTACAGGATTATCGAAGGGGGAAGCCCGATAAGCGCAATAAGTATCAGTATTTCACCGACAGAAAACGGAATAAAAGACAGGAGCCTGCCGAACGTCTGATTTATTATCGGAAAAACATACTCTAAGTACATATCCGAAAATCCGCTTGAAAGCCTTGCGATAACGTTAAGCAGTATGCATACCGCAAAGACCGCAATAAGCGCAATCGTGTTTTTTTGTAGCCTTATTTTCTTCAATTGAATCTGCTCCTTTTGGGGCATCGGGGGATCAAAAGCGTTTGTTTAGAAAAGTCCTGAGATGTTTCCGTTTACGTCGCAGTCGATCTTGTTAGCGGCAGGAACCTTAGGAAGTCCCGGCATCGTCATAATGTCGCCTGTGTATGCAACGACGAAGCCTGCGCCTGCGGAAAGCTTGAGGTCACGCACAGTGATCTTGAAATTCTCCGGCTTGCCAAGCTTTGCAGGGTCGTCTGAAAGCGAATACTGGGTCTTTGCGACACAGACAGGAAGCTTGTCAAGGCCGAGCGACTCAATTTCCTTGATTGCTTTTTCAGCCTGAGCCGTGTAGATAACTCCGTCGGCACGGTATATCTCTGTTGCAATCGTGTGAAGCTTATCCTTGATAGGAAGCTCTATGTCATAAAGCGGCTTGTAGTTAGACGGCTTGTTCTCAATCGTTTCACAAACCTTGTTAGCAAGGTCAATTCCGCCTTCTCCGCCCTTTGCGAATATTTCAGCGAGCGAAACAGGTACGTTCATATCCTTGCAGAAGTTCTCGATGCAGGCAATTTCAGCCTCTGAATCCGTGTGGAAGCGGTTGATTGCGACTACAACGGGCACGCCGAATTTTCTCATATTTTCAATATGTGTTTTAAGGTTTACGATGCCCTTCTGAAGCGCTTCAACGTTCTCGGCAGTAAGCTCTGTCTTTGGAATACCGCCGTTGTATTTAAGCGCACGGATCGTAGCGACGAGAACTACGCAGTTCGGTTTGAGTCCTGCAAAACGGCACTTGATGTCCATAAACTTTTCTGCGCCCAGGTCAGAGCCGAAGCCTGCCTCTGTAATGCAGTAGTCGCCGAGCTTAAGCGCAAGTCTGGTTGCTCTCACAGAGTTACAGCCGTGAGCGATGTTGGCAAACGGGCCGCCGTGCATAATGGCGGGCGTGTTTTCGAGAGTCTGAACAAGATTAGGCTTGAGTGCGTCTTTGAGGAGCGCAACCATAGCGCCGCAGCCCTCTAAATCCTTGGCAAAGACAGGCTTTCCGTCAAGGTCGTAGGCAACGAGCATTCTTTCAAGCCTTGCCTTTAAGTCTGCAAGGTCGGCAGAAAGGCAGAGAATTGCCATAACCTCGCTTGCAACGGTAATCTGGAAGCTGTCCTCTCTCGGGACACCGTTCACCTTGCCGCCAAGACCTATTACTATATTTCTGAGCGCTCTGTCGTTCATATCAAGGCATCTCTTGAGCAGAATTCTTCTCTGGTCGATTCTCAGAGCGTTGCCCTGCTGGATGTGGTTGTCGATGAGTGCGCAGAGAAGATTGTTAGCAGCCGTAATGGCGTGCATATCGCCTGTGAAGTGGAGATTGATGTCCTCCATTGGTACGACCTGTGCATATCCGCCGCCTGCCGCACCGCCCTTAATGCCGAAAACAGGGCCGAGCGACGGTTCACGAAGAGCCAGAACAGCGTTCTTGCCGATTTTTGCCATACTTTCTGCAAGTCCGACAGAAATGGTAGTTTTTCCCTCTCCGGCAGGAGTAGGGTTTATAGCGGTAACTAAAATGAGCTTTCCGTCAGGCTTATTTTGAAGCTTTGCAAAAAGCGACTCGGTAAGCTTTGCCTTGTAGTGACCGTAAGGCTCTAAGTCGTCCTCTGAAATTTCGAGGTTTGCGGCAACCTCTTTGATTTTAAGCATTTTAGCACTTGTTGCGATTTCTATATCTGTAAGCATGATGATTTCCCCCTTAAAGTTTTAAATATATAATACAATTATAGCATATCTTAAATGATTTTTCCATAGGAAAATAAAGTTTTTTCAAAATTTCCTCCGAAAAAGAAAAACTGCCTGTCGGAAAAACCGGTAGGCAGTTAAGAAATGAAAAAAATATAGGGGAGAAGTCGGTCTTACAACCGACAATGTATGCGGATTGGGGTAAAACCGAATACATTTTGAAAGGGATTGGGAGGAATATCCTCCCGATGATTAAAGTATAGGGCCTCAATGTGATAGCTTCGTGAAAGGAAAATGAAAACTCAATGCGCAAGGGTGTGCAAAAGGCAGGCGCGTTCAAAAAGCGCACAATCAAACGCCCTGCCGCACCCATGACGTTGCCTTAAAAAGTTAAACGCGCGCTGAAAAGCGGTGGCTCTCTCCTGTGTAAAAAGGAGAGATTTTTGCTGTTTGGGAAGCAGTTGGTTGCATAAAATCGGTGCGGCTTTGGAGGTGCGGAAAAGCCTGCGGGAGTCGGTGCGGCATATCGCTACCGAACCAACAGCACGGAACTGAGCTTCTTTTGCACTCCGCTCTTGATTTTATCGCAGGTTTGTGGTATCATATTTATATATATATTCTTGTAAAAGGGTGGTGTCTGGTTTGCTGTCAATAGTAATTCCGAGCTATAACGAAAAGGATAATATTCTCGTTGCAGCAAAGCGTATAGGCTCTCTTATGCGTGAAAATGACATAGAGTATGAGCTTTTGTTCGTGAACGACGGCTCTAAGGATTCGACATGGGAGAAAATTCGTGAAGCCGCCGAGATAGACCCGAACGTCGTGGGCATAAATTTCAGCAGAAATTTCGGCAAGGAAAGCGCAATTTTTGCCGGTTTGAAGCACGCAACAGGCGACGCCTGCGTCCTTATCGACTGCGATATGCAGCACCCTCCGGAAACTATAATTGATATGTACAAGCTGTGGAAAAATGGAGACGTAGACGTCGTAGAGGGCAGAAAATCCAGCCGTGGAAAGGAAAGCCTTTTGTATAAAGCCTTCTGCAAGGTCTTTTACAGCTCGCTCAATAAGTCCTCGGGCATAGATATGCGTAATGCCTCCGACTTCAAGCTTCTCGACAGAAAGGTAGTAGACGCTTTAAACGATATGCCCGAAAGACTTACATTTTTCCGTGCGATGTCGGGTTGGGTAGGCTTCAGAACCGAAAACGTCTATTTCGATGTCGCAGAAAGAAATTCGGGCGAGTCAAAGTGGTCGGTAAAATCCCTTATAAAGTATGCAATTAATTCGATTACCTCGTTTACTTCGGCTCCGCTCCACGCCGTAACTGTCTGCGGACTTGTAATGCTTTTGGTTTCGCTCGTGCTTGCCGTCAATACGCTCTATAACAAGCTGTCGGGCAATTCGCTGGAGGGCTTTACAACCGTAATTCTGTTGCAGCTTTTCACATCGAGCATCGTAATGATAAGCCTCGGAGTTATCGGCTATTACATCTCTAAAATCTATGAAGAGATCAAGGCAAGACCGAGATATATAGTAAGCGAAGTCTTAAACAAAAAAGAACAAAAAAGTGAGGAATAATAAAGATGGCAAAAACAGCTAAGGCAGTAATTCAAAAGCCGCCAAAAAGGGGCAGTCTGCTCGAAAGATTAAGAAAATGGGTATACGATAAAAGAGCGTATTTTCTCGTTTTTGCAGTTCCGTTTGCGATAATGTATCTGGCATACGCATTTTTCAAGGTTCACCCTTTCGGCGAAGAATCCGTGCTTGTTTTAGACCTCAACGGTCAGTATGTCTATTTCTATGAGGCATTCCGTGACGCATTCTGGGGCGACGGCAGCTTTATCTATGACTGGGGAAGAAACCTGTCGGGCGAAATGTTCGGTATCTTCGCATACTACCTCGCAAGCCCGTTTATGCTCATAATCTGCCTGCTGCCGAGAACGTGGATGTGCGGTGCGGTAGAGCTTATGCAGCTTGCAAAAATAGGAACAGCCGCAGTGACCTTTGCGTTCTTCCTAAACAAGACAAGCAAAGACAAGCCGAAGCTTTCCGCCCTTGTCGCATTCTCGACCTGCTATGCGCTTATGTCGTATATGGTAGTCCAGCTTATGGACCCTATGTGGCTGGACGGACTTATCTATCTGCCGCTTATCTTCTGGGGAGTAAGACGCTTTGTCGATGATAAAGTCCTGCTTCCTTATGTGATTCCGCTTGCGCTGATGTTCATTGCGCATTTCTATATCGGATATATGGTCGGAATTTTCACACTGTTTTACTTCGTGTATTACTGCCTCTCAAGAGAGGGCAGAATTCTTCCAAAGAATTTTATCGGCGCTTGTGCAAGATTTTTCTTCGGCACTGTCACATCGCTGCTCCTTGCAAGCTGGGTGCTTATCCCTGTATACAACTCGTTAAAGCTCGGCAAAATGGAGTTTTCACAGGCAGACTTTACAATCAGAACCCAGTTTGACCTGCTGGAGTTTGCTTCAAAGCTGTTCCCGATGTCTTACGATACGGTAAGACCGGAGGGACTTCCTATGGTTTACTGCGGAACGCTCGCCGTTCTGCTGCTTCCGCTTTTCTTCCTAAACAGCAAGATCTCCATGAAAGAAAAAGTGTCAAGAGGACTTTTGCTTCTCTCGCTTTTGATTTGTATGTATATCGCCCCTGTCGATATCGCATTGCACGGCTTCCAGGTACCGAACTGGCTTCCTTACAGATATTCCTTCGTGTTCAGCTTTCTTATGCTGGTTATGGCATACAGAACGTTTGAAAATCTCGACGGAATTACCTCAAAGGAGCTTGGCTGTACATTCTTCGGGGTTATCGCTCTGCTCATTTATATTGACACGCTTGGCTATGAGCATTTCGGAAAAATCAGCTACGAGGTCATCGAGGAAAACAATAAGGACTATACAATCGGCGGCGTGTGGTTCTCGTTTATCGCAGTCGGAGTCATGTACCTTATGCTGTACCTTGTCAGAAAATATAACACAAAGCTTGTATGCTGGCTTCTGACGGGCGTCGTCGGACTTGAAATGCTCGCTGTTGCATACGATACGGTCAAGAGAATAGACAAGGACGTTGCGTACAGTACTTACGAGTCCTATACGCCTTATATGATAGATGTAAGAGATACAGTCGATAAGGTCAAGGAGTACGACAAATCGCCGTTTTTCCGTATGGAGTCAACCTACCACAGAACAGTGTGCGACCCTATGGGTACGGGTTATAACGGCATTTCACATTCAAGCTCAACTATGAACACCCCCGCACTCCTCGGACTCAAGTATATGGGCTATGCTTACGGCGGCAACTATACAAAATATCAGGGCACAACGCCTATAACAGACGCAGTATTCGGCATCAAGTATCTTATGAAATGGGAGGTTAAGTATTCTGCCCATACCGAAATTCCAAAGGATTATAAGCAGGTGCTTACGACCTCTGATACAGGCACGGATATAAGCGTGTACGAAAACCCCTATGCGCTTTCTGTCGGCTTTGCGGCGGACAATATGATGGAGTCGTTCCTTTTTGACGAGAAAAATCCGTTCTGGAATCAGAATATGATTATCAACTACGCACTCGGAGATGTCGGCGGCAGACCGTTTGTAGAGTATATGCAGAGAGTTTACCCCGAAGTCATCGACACCGTCAACCTCTCGACAGCACCCGTCAGCGAGAATCATACAAAGTATTATTTCACCGACAGCTCTTACGGCGAGTGCCATAAGGACTTCGTTTTCACAATGCCTAAGGACGGACACCTCTATATGTACTTCCCGACGATGTACGAGAGAAAGGTTAACATCTGGGTAGCAAGAGACAGCGAGTTCTCAGCGGAGGACGACAGCTTCGAGTTTGCAGGCTATTTCTTTGAGGGCGACGACTATTCGATTCTTGACATAGGCGAGTTCAACAAGGACGAATCCGTAAGAGTAAGACTCTCAATCCCTGCCGAAAAGGGCGAGGCATATTGGAGCGACGAGCTTTTCTATGTGTTCAACGAGGAAGATTTCAAGAGAGATATCGCTGCTTTGCAGGAAAATGTATGGGAAATTACCGAGTTTGACGAAACCTATATCGAGGGTGATATAACAGTTTCCGACAACCAGATGCTCTTTACGACGATTCCTTACGAGGAAGGATGGACGATTAAGGTTGACGGCAAGGAGGTAGAGCCTACCGTCATCTCCGGCACATTCATCGGCGTAAAGCTGGACTCCGGCACTCATACCGTTTCAATGTCGTATATGCCGGGCTATTTCGTTATCTCGATAATCCTGACTTTATGCGGACTTGCAGTCGCAGTCGGAATATTTGTTTTCGAGTACAAGGGTGGAAAGATTTTCAAAAAGATAATAAAAAAAGTTAAGTAATGACACAAAATCCATTGACATTTTATTCCCAATGGGTTATTATGTAATTTGTAGATTGACACTATAGGAGGTCTTTGACTTATGAAAAAGCTTACCCACGGCGGCGGCGCACCTGTCGTTCTCTCGGTATTGGCGCTTGTGCTTTCGCTTATCGCATCTTTCCAGGAGTATCTTTGCAGATTTATCTACAACCTCGCATTTGACGGAGATACCGATAAGGTGTTTGTACAAAGCATTATCGGCTACTTCACGATGAACAGGAATGACGTGAATGTTATCACGCTCTATACCGAAAAGGCATTTATCCTCGCAGTCGTTTCATTTATGGCTGTTCTTATGTTCGCACTTTCGGGTAAGAAAAAGACCATCGTAATCGGACAGGCTTGGACTCTTGCCGCAACGGCAGGCGCTTGCCTTATCGAGCCTGTTATATATCTCGTTAACTTCTTCTCAGGGGATATCAAGGACGGACTTTCCGCAGATAACGACGGAGTTGTTTTCAGAACCATCTACGGACTCCTTATCTACGCACTCCCTGCAGTAGTTTGCCTTCTCCTTATCATTGCCGCAATCATAATCCTGTGCAGAATCGGTGCGGAACAGAATAAGGTAGAGGTAGCAAGAAAGGAAATTGCATCTGCGTCGGTTGCAGTACCAGACACAGCCCCCGTTGCAGCTCCCGCTTTCCCGACTAATGAAATGCCGTCTGCTTCCGCTTTTGAAATCCCTGTGATTCCACAGGCGGCACAGCCCGAAAACGCTATGCCTGATGTAGTAGTTCCTCAGAACTATGCCCCGATAGCAGATGAGCCTGCTCCTCAGGAGAATATCGCAGAGGTCGCAGCTCAGGAGATTGCTCAAGACGTTGCTCCTATTCAGGAATCCCCTGCATACGAGCCTGTTATAGACGACGCACCGAAGTCTCTTTTCTGCGCTACCTGCGGTAATCCGCTTGACGCAAACGCTAAGTTCTGCAACAACTGCGGTACAAGAAGATAATAATGCGAAAGACGTCCACGCTTGCATAGCTATGCGAGCGTGGATTTTTTTGTTGACAATGCCGCAAGGGTAGGTTATAATGTAGTGCGTAAATACTCTGGAAAGCCGGTGAGAAATCTGGAGGAGAAAAGCAAGGGCTGTCTTTCTGCAAATGCCCTTAAAATTATTGCGCTCATCGCTATGACGCTTGACCATATCTGCAGAATTCTCCTGCCTCAGTATGAGTTGCTTATAATAATCGGAAGAATATCCTTTCCGATTTTCGCATATATGATAGCCGAGGGGTGCAGATACACAAGAAATAAAAGAGCCTATGTCCTTAAAATCTTCGCCGTCGCACTTCTCTGTCAGACAGTAATCTGGGTGGCAAGTCGATCGCTGTTCCAGTGCGTTATGGTTACGTTTCTTCTCTCGGTACTGCTGATATACGGGGTGCAAAACGCAGAAAAAAGGAAAACAAACGCCTCTGTAGCTTTGGCGGGTCTTATGTTCTGCACAGTCGTGTTTGTGGGAGTAATACTGCCCGAAATTCTCGACGGCTTCCGTGTCGATTACGGCATTTTCGGTATACTCCTGCCTGCGTTTGTCTGCGTTACAAACGGCAAGCGGAGAAAGCTTGGCGCAGCCGCATTGGGCGTTCTGGGGATATGCCTTACTATCGGCAGAGCGGTGCAGTGGTTTTCGCTGCTGTCGCTGGTCTTGCTCGCCTTATATAACTCAAAAAGCGGAAAGCCAAGGCTTAAAAATTTCTTCTACATATACTATCCGCTTCATATCGGGGTCATTTATGTAATAAGCTATCTCATAAAATAAACCGTACCTGCCCATTTAGGACAAGTACGGTTTTGATGTTTTCGGTTAGTTTTCAGGACACTTGCACCAAGGCGAAAGCTCGAATCTTATGAAATATCCCTTGTCGTGACTGCACACAGGACATACAGGCGGCGCTTCACGGCTTTCAATGATAAATCCGCAGTTAAGGCACATCCATTTTGTCGTCACATCGGAAACGAAAAGCTCGCCCTTCTCCAAAAGCTCTGCAAAGTATTCAAACTTCTTTGCGTGCGTCTTTTCAATCTTCGCAATGTTTTCAAAATCCTGTGCAATCTTCGCAAAGCCTTCGTCCCTCGCATCTTTTGCAAATGCCGCATATACTGCGTCATGCTCCTCGTTTTCGTTGTGCGCCGCCATACGGAGAAGCTTTGCGATGTCGTTAGAAATGTCGATAGGGTAGGTTCCGTCAATTCCGACATTCTCCGTTGCGCACGGACTTAAATGATTGTAGAAAATTTCGGCGTGCTCCTTTTCCTGGTTTGCGGTAAACTTGAAAAGAGCACTTACTACATAGCAGTTCTGCTCTGCCTGTGAGGACGCTAGATCATATCTCATTCTTGCCTGACATTCTCCGGCAAATGCCCTCATAAGATTTTCTTTTGTCTTGCTGTTTTGGAAAACTGTGTTCATTTTAAAATCTCCGTTTCGTTAATATTACATTGCAAGTACGCCCGTCTCCGACTCAAAGAGCATAAGAATTTCAAGCTCCCTGCCCGTGTCGCAGTCGATATAGACAAGAACGTGATTGCCGTGTTTGTTTTCGCAGGTAAATTCATAGCAGTAGCCCTCCGTTGTGTCCTCAAGAGGTATAGAGCAAAGCTTTACATTCTTGATGTTAAGCTTTGAGGATACGCTCTTTCTTGCCTCGCTTTCGGAAAGCTTAGGTCTGTCAAAATCCCTTTCCCTGTGATTCATTATAAAGCCCCTCGCATCAAAGCCGAGTATCTCTCCGTTGTCAAGCGCAACCTTTACCTTGATAAGGTCGTTGTATACTGTAACATCTCCGTTTCCGTATGCAAAATTAATCGTGCATACATTGCCGAGCGTTTCGTAGTAGGTCACTTTCATATCATCAATGTCAAGCCTGTCAAGATATCTCTCTGCGTGTTTTATGGCGTCCTCCTGGGAAACCGACGAGGCGGTCGGATTTCGGTTTTTGAGCATATAGATGATGAGTCCGCCACGCCGGCTTATAGAAATGCTTGCCGTGTCGGTGGAGTATGCAAAAGCCTCGAGCCTGCCGCTCTCGCCCTCCGCCTCGTTCAGCATATCGATCGTAACGCCGAGCGCTTTTGCCGCCGTAGCCTTTGCCGTACCCTCGCTTACTTCGGGCAGCGACTCTGTAAGCTCAGATTTTTTCGTCATAATGTGGTCGGAAAACGGGCCGTCATAGATAAGCGCAGGATAGCTCTCAAAGCCGTCCTCAAACTCTAAAAAGCCGTCCGTTACATTCGGCACGTCGCCGCCTGCCATATCCGAGTGCGTGAGAGAATCTGCGACCTCGTCAGGCGAAAGCTTTCCGCTTGACAGCATCTGCTCGATAGACCACATATTGTCGCTAAGCTTCTTCGAGTAGTCGTACAGCTTTTCAAGCGCTTCGTATTCATCATTTGAAATCTTGTCGCCCTCTGACGACTTCTCGGACAAATAAACTGCGTAGTTTCCTACCTGCGACAAAAATTTGTTTGTGTTTACAAGCGACATTTCCGATACAGGAAGCTGTGAAAGTGCGGTCTTTGCAGAGCTTGCTTCGGACAAAAGCTTAGCAGAAAGCTTTGACTGCATTTCGGGAGTTCCTGCGTA
The DNA here is from genome assembly GCA_001940995.1 of Ruminococcus sp. Phil15. Classification (GTDB taxonomy): domain Bacteria; phylum Bacillota; class Clostridia; order Oscillospirales; family Ruminococcaceae; genus UBA7477. Next base: position 81,959 of record MSHC01000031.1, on the reverse strand, counting down.
AAGCTCTTTGTAAAGGGTAGAGCTGATGTTTTCGGTGGCTTCTGAAAGATCCTCTACCGCACGCAGATATCCAGATTCAATAATAAGCCCCGCATTTGCGTTTTCACGCATCAGAATTATGTTCCTTATGAGCAGGAGCAGGACAGCAGTCGCTAAATACAGTATAATCCTGATCCTTGCCCTTCTCGATGTCGGCATTTTCATTTTATTATCCTCACAATCCTTGCAACATTTTTTCAGTCGCAATCTCCTTTCGGTTTTTGCTATTATCTGCAAGAAAGAGAAATCTTATGCATATTGCCTGTAATTTTTACGGTTGACGTGATTAAACTATTGCACAAATTATGTAACCGGTAAGCAATATATTATTGTCGAAGAGAATAATTTTGTTGATTTTTTAGTCTTGCTTTTTTAGATGAATTGTGGTAGAATGGTAAAGATGATTTAAGAAAGGGGTGGAAAGATGAAGAACTTTTCTTGCAAATAATAACGGAATAAACAATGATGCTGTTTTACGGGATCGTTGTACCTATTGCAAGAAAGTTATAAGTCTGTTCACTCATTATACGGTTTTTCCATCGCTTTGGCGGATGGTATATTGTGCTGTGTTGGGCTGCAAGAGTTGCTTTCTTGCAGCTCTTTTGTTTCATAAAGTTTTGAGTGAGGAGGAAGTTTATTATGTCAATGATTAAGGTTGAAAATCTTACTTTTTCATATCCATCAAGTTATGATACTATTTTTGATAATGCTACTTTTCAGATAGATACGGATTGGAAATTAGGCTTTGTGGGGAGAAACGGCAGAGGAAAAACAACTTTGCTGAATCTGTTTCTCGGACAGTATGAATACAGCGGAAAGATTATCAGCTCCGTGCGGTTCGATTATTTCCCGTATTCTGTTTCGGATAAAAATCGGCTTACGGAAGATATATTGCAGGAAGTTTGTCCTCTTGCAGAGAAATGGGAGCTGATGAGAGAATTTTCCTGTCTTGATGTTGATGAAGATGTGCTGTGGCGTCCGTTTAATACTCTTTCTAACGGAGAACAAACAAAAGTATTGCTTGCGGCTCTTTTTCTGAATGAAGGACACTTTTTACTGATTGATGAGCCGACAAATCACCTGGATACCAATGCCAGGGAAATGGTATCCGCATATTTGAAAAAGAAAAAAGGATTTATCTTGGTGTCGCATGACCGCCGATTTTTAGACAGGTGCGTTGACCATATATTGTCGCTTAACAGAAATACTATAGAAGTTCAGAACGGAAATTTTTCATCATGGATGGAGAATTTTAAACGGCAACAGGAATTTGAAATTATGCAAAACGAGCGGTTGAAAAAAGATATTCGTCGTTTACAGCAGGCAGCCAGACAAACATCCGACTGGTCTGACGCTGTTGAAAAGAGCAAAAAGGGGCAAAAAAATTCAGGCTCTAAAATAGACAGAGGATACGTTGGACATAAAGCGGCTAAAATGATGAAACGTTCTAAAGCGATTGAAGAAAGGCAGAAACAAGCCGTGGAGCAAAAATCAGCACTGCTCAAAAACACTGAAACTACCGATGCTTTGAAAATATGTCCTCTTGAATTTTACACGGACTTGCTTGTTTCCTTTTCTGATGTATCTGTTTGTTACGGAGCAAGACAAATTTGCAATTCAGTATCATTTGAAGTGCGTAGGGGAGAGCGTGTTATTCTTGACGGCAAAAACGGAAGCGGTAAAAGCAGTTTATTAAAGCTTTTGCTGAATAATCCGATAGAACATACCGGAGTAATAACGATAGGTTCAGGACTTGTGATTTCTTATGTACCGCAGGACACCTCTCACCTGAAAGGCTCTTTATCTGAATTTGCCGAGAAGAATAATCTTGATCAGAGTCTGTTTAAGGCGATTCTCCGCAAGATGGACTTTGAACGTGTGCAGTTTGAAAAAAATATGGGGGAATTTTCGGGAGGTCAGAAGAAAAAGGTCTTGATTGCAAAAAGCCTTTGCGAGAAAGCTCATTTATATGTATGGGACGAACCGCTGAATTTTATAGATGTGTACTCCCGTATGCAGATAGAAAAGCTGATAGAGCAGTTTGCCCCAACAATGCTCCTGGTAGAACACGATATTGCGTTCAGAGAGGCGGCAGCAACCAAGATTGTAAGGCTGTAAAAATTATAATATGCTTTTCTACTTGCTTTTATAAGCAAAATCGCTTATAATTTAACACGGAGCGTACAAGTATTATCTTTTGCTACGGTGCAAGCGCTGTCAGCGGTGATAACAAAATGATAACGACGGTCTGTATGTCAGGATAATATGGATACATCAAATAATCAAAAGAACTATGAACACGGCAGAGCATAATCTATAAATCAGATTGATTAGTCCTTGCCGGGCGGGAGCGGTTGGCAGACAATACCTCTGCGATAAGTCGGCATACCGGCAATATAGCATGGATTATCTTAATTGACAAGACGACTCACACTGAGGTAATAATTTATCGGGCGTGGAGGGTCTAAACGGTGTCCATGCTCAGTAAAATTACTGTGTATGGATTTTTTATTTGGAGGAAAAGGAAATGGGAATAGGTGAACTATTAATAACAGCGGTAGTCCTCTCAATGGACGCATTCGCCGTTTCGGTCTGCAAGGGACTGTCAATGAAGAAAATCAGCATGAAAAATATGTGCATTGTAGGGCTGTGGTTCGGCAGCTTTCAGGCGCTTATGCCGGCTCTCGGGTATCTCCTCGGCTCGATGTTTGCCGACGTGGTAAATTCTGTCGCACACTGGATAGCGTTTACCCTTCTTGCGGTAATCGGTCTTAATATGGTTAAGGAAGCGTTCTCGAAAGAGGAGGACGAGGCAGACGGCTCTCTGGCATTCAAGACAATGCTTATGATGGCGATTGCTACAAGCATCGACGCATTTGCAGTAGGCGTTTCCTTTGCAATGCTCGATGTTAATATCATTGCCGCAGTGTTGTTTATAGGCGTTGTTACATTTACGCTTTCCGCAGTAGGCGTAAAAGCAGGCAGCATCTTCGGCACTAAGTATAACAGTAAGGCGCAGCTCGCAGGCGGCATCGTGCTTGTTCTGCTCGGCGTTAAAATCGTCCTTGAGCATTACGGCTTCTGGTTTTAATATTTTGCACTTGAAAATGCGGGCGTTTTGTGGTATGCTAGTGTTAAGGAAACCGCAAAGGAGGACTCGTAGACTTGGTACTTCAGGAATCGGGAGAGATGTATCTCGAAACAATACTTATTCTTACGAAAAAGATGGGCGACGTCCGTTCAATAGATATTGTCGAGCATATGGGATATTCTAAACCCAGCGTCAGCAGGGCTGTAGGAATACTTAAAAACGGCGGTTTTATAAACGTCGATAAAAACGGATATATAATACTCACGGACGACGGCAGAGAATATGCAGAGAAAATCTACGAAAGGCATACCGTGCTTACGGATGTGTTGGAGCTTCTCGGAGTCGATAGCGAAACCGCTTCCGAAGACGCCTGCAAAATAGAGCACGTCATAAGCGAAAAGACCCTTATCGCCTTAAAAAAATACCTCGGCAGATGATTTTGGATAATAAAAAATCCGTACTCCATTTTGAAGTACGGATTTATTTTGTTATGAAGCCGTTTTAGAAATTCTCACCAAGCTCGAAAGCCTTTTTGAGATAGTCCTCCATAAGCTTTTCTCTTTCGTCCTCGGGGAGAATATCGGCGGAAAGCTTGTCGAAAACATTTATTTCAGAAGTTTCGGCGCTTGTAAATATCTTTGAGCCGAGCATAGAAGCCTTGATAGCCTCGATGTGTGACCTGCCCTGTTCGGTTTCAACGCTTTCAGCAAGGCTTACAAGACAGGACGCCTTGTCAAGAGCAGGCATCTGCGGATTTTGACCGTAGGCAAAATCCTTCGTCATAACTCTCTGGAACCAGCCGACGAGCTTTGCAGGGGAAGCCGACCAGAAAACAGGGAAGATGAACGCAACAGCGTCGCTGCCTGAAATCTTAACCTGTTCCTTAGCGATATCGCCTGCAAGACGTTCGTTTTTGTATTCGCCCATTCTGTCGAAAAGGTATTCGGATTCGGACATAGACGGGTCAAAGTTCATATCGTAAAGGTCTGAAATTTCGTATTCGTGTCCGCCCTTTTCAAGACCTGAAATAAAAGCGTCCTTCAGCTTTGCGGTAAAGCTTGTTTTTGATGGGTGACAATAAACTATAAGCACATTCATTACGAATGCCTCCTTCATAATTTCCTTTTATATGAATTATACATTTTTTTTTAGACTTCGTCAATAGATATTTGCCTGTCGCACAAAAAATTAACAATTGCCGGCAGCAAATTCCGGATATATCTGCCGCTTGCCGCAAAAAATAACCCCCGAAAGCATAACAATGCGTTTTCGGGGATCTAATATCTGTTGCTGCTATTGCTGTCCTGTCAAAGAGTCGGCGGCGCTGTCCTGCGGGTCGTCGGCGGTCTGCGGATCAGCGATATCCGAGCTGTCGTCAGGAGCTGTTTCCGTCGGCTTTTCAATTCCCAGAATTTCAAAGTAATCATGCGAGGCGGACGGACTTGAAAACTCAATAAGCTCGCTCAGCACCGTTTCTCCGACAGTTCCGTCCTCTGTATCTGCCTCGTAAAGCCCCTTTGTGATTCCGTCTATAAGCTCGATAGGCGTAAATCTTATGCTTGCATCGTCGCCGTAATACATCCACATATTGAGCACCTCGACCGCAAATTCATACTGCACGTCAAGACCGGCAGTTACCCATTCGCTGAAGCCGTAGGAGGCGATTCCCGATACCTTATTTTTTTTAAAATGTCCGTCAAGGGTGTAGACCTCCTGCCTGTTTACGGTAGAAAGACCGCTCTCTATAACGTCCGAAAACGGCGTGTCATTGTCACGCTTTACCTGCGATGAGGAGTCCGGCTTTGCAGAAGAATCCACCTTCGATGAACAGCCGGCGAGCAGAGCAGTACTGCCGAACATAAGCGACAGGGCAGTCAGCGTGCATATAATTTTCTTTTTCATACAAAACAGTCCTCCTTTTGGTCAATATTTTTAAAAGTTATACTAATATTTTATATCCTTTTGCCGAATTTGTCAACAGTGAATTATTAGTTTTTGAGTAAAATTTTATATTTTGTATGAAAAGTTGACAAAATTGTATTTTAGGCTATAATAGTAAGTGCATGACTTTTAGAATGTTAGAACGAAAGAAGAAAAGAAAATGAAAACCTTTTTAAGATACTACCTGCCTTTACTGACTCTTTTTATATCAATAAACTTAGGCGTTGCAATGATAGGCGACTGGGGAATGTACGAGATTAAGGAAAGCCCATTCCTCGTTATATGCGGCATAATCATTATCATAATGGCTCTTGCGTCAATCGTTGCGCCGGTGGTAAGCGGCGTTAAAAAGCATAAGCTTACTTCAAATTCTCTCGTTTTAGGCGCAGTATTGGCATTTAACGCCTACATTGTTTCCGAAACCTGTATCGCAGGCTACTTCGTAAAAGAAAACCCGATTTTTGCGATTCTTGCACCGCTTTTCATCTACATTTTCTATCTCGCAGGCGGCGCAATATTCAAGAACCCGAAAATCTGCTATATCGTGCTTAGCGTAATATTTGAAACGTTCGGAGTGATTCAGTATTTTGTTTACGCATTCAGAGGCGCACCGATAAGAGCCGCTGATATAAATAACGTAGCGTCAGCAATGGAGATTTCCGGCGAATACGATACAGCCACAGGCTACGGACCGCTTATTATCGCCCTTGTTGTGATTAATCTGGCTGTTACAGTTACTCTGACGGTTCTCACAAAGCTTACCCCGATTACGAAAAAGCCGCGGCTTATATGCGGCGGAGCGTCGCTGCTGACTTTTGCCGCAATACTCCTGCTGAGCGGAAGAGTATTCGACTACGGCGTTGAAAACAGAATTATAAAGTTCAATTTTTCAGGATACGAGGACCTTATCTCCTATCGGGAGTCGGGTAATGCGTATCTCTTTGTCCTCGACCTTATAAACTCAGGCTCTCCTGAACCCGACGGCTATTCCGATAACAAGGCAACGGATATTCTCTCGGAATACATTCAGTCAACGGAATCGAGACGAAGCCCGACGGTCATTGCAATCATGGACGAGTCGTTTGCCGACTTTGCAAGGCTTGGGGATTTTGAAACGGATATAGACTATATGCCGTTCTACCATAGCCTTAAAGAAAACGCAATAAAGGGCTTTGTTACCGTTTCGGCATACGGCGGATATTCCTGCAACTCCGAATTTGAGTTCCTGTCGGGCAACACTATGGGCTTTTTCCCGATGGGTTCCGCCGCATATACCCAGTATGTAAAAACAAAGCAGGATTCCTTAGTCAGCTATTTTGACTCCTTTGGATATGACACAGTATCCATGGCAGGCTGTTCGCCTACGCTGTGGAATCTGCGCAATGCGTACAACCTTATCGGCTTTGAAACGCAGATTTACGACAGCCAGCTTGCCGGAGCAAATCCTGAGTATATAAACGGAAAGCTTTCCGACAGAACGCTTTTCAGAGGCGCTATATCCCGTTTTGAGAATAAGGGCGATAACCCTATGTTCCTGTTTATGACAACAATGCAGAACCATGCATCCTATCAGTGGCTTGACGACCCTGCCGTAGAGCTTCAGGGAATGGAGCATAACACCGCAGAAGCCTACCTCTCCGCAATCTATGAAACAGATAAGGCGCTGGAGGAGCTGATAACCTACTTTGAAGCCGTTGACGAGGACGTAGTTATCGTGTTCTTCGGCGATCACTATCCGCATATCCCGTCGTTCTCCGAGGAGCTTTTGGGCGGCGGACTGGGCAATCTTTCAACCGAGCAGAACGCACGCCTTCACCAGACTCCGTTCTTTATCTGGGCAAACTACGATATAGAGGAGCAGGAGGGTGTTGAAATAAGCCTTAACTACCTCTCCAATAAGCTTATCGAGGTCTGCGGAATGCCGAAAACCGACTTCCAGCAGTATCTCGACACCGTTATGGCAGAGGTGCCGTCAATAAGCTCATTCGGCTATAAGGGAAGCGATGGAAAATGGTACAGAGCAGGCGATAAGAGCAAGTATTCCGATAAGCTGAACGAGTACAATATCGTCCAGTATTACAGAATGTTCAAAAAATACGCAGAAGAATAAAGTTAAAGCCTCGGAAGTTATAAAGCTTCTGAGGTCTTTTGTTTTGGCTTTGATGGCGGCGCAGTCCGATATTTAATTTATTTTGCCGAAAACTACTTACAAAAGGGGTACGATAACGTATATTATAGTTTATAATTTCCTTTTTTAGTTGTTTAAAGTAACATTCCGCAGAAAGATGCTATCGGACTTAGCGCAGGCTTTTTAGCGCCGACAGGCTGAGATGTTATGTTTGAAGGAAGGCGTATAAACGATCTGCCTCCGCATAAGAGGAACGTAAATACGGCGTTTCAGAGATATGCGCTTTTCCCGCACCTAAACGTGTATGAAAATATCGCATTCGGACTCAGAGTAAAGAACGCCTCCGAAAAGGAAATCTTGAAGCGGGTAGGCGTAATACTCATAAGACGTGATATAAAGAGCAAAAAGGATATTTTCTGACGGCTTTTTGCCACTCAGAGCAAGCGTCTGCCTGCCATGAGTGGTTTTTTGTTTCTGCAAAAGCACTTCGTGGTGGAAAATTGCACAAAAATAAAGCCGATATTTCTATGCCTGAGAGGTTGAAACTTTGAATAAATATATTGACGATTGAGCATAGAGTGTGATATAATTAGAACAACATACTATATCTTGTGGCTATTAAAGAGATATTTGTCTAAAATCTATATGGAAATACATTAAATTTTCTGTTCAGGGGGCTGAATGACAAGATGGATAAACTGTTAAATTACGGAAGCTACTCGGCATATAGGGAAACTGTCGAAACTCTCGCAAAAAAGCTTCACGAGCTTTTGGAGTATAGCTATGACCTGTCGCTGACAAATACAGCCGTGTCGATCCGTGACACAATCGACAAGGTTGCCGACGAGCATTTCGAGGTCGCAATTGTCGGAGAATTCAAGAGAGGCAAGAGTACCCTTATCAATGCGCTCCTGGGTCAGGAGATTTTGCCTGCCGACGTTCTTCCCGCAACCGCAACGCTCAACAGAGTTACATACAACAAGGACCCTTACGTTTCCGTCGAGTATAAGGACGGAAACTATGAAAAAGTGCCTATAAGCAATCTCCAGGATTATGTAACAAAGCTTACATTCGAGTCTGAGCAGAAGGCTGAAACAGTAAAGGAAGCTACCGTTTACTACGATACCGAATTTTGCAAGAATAACGTTGACATCATCGACACTCCGGGTCTTAACGACGACGAGCAGATGACAAACGTTACCCTCTCGATTCTCCCTGAGATCGACGCCGCAGTATTCGTAATCAGCGCAAACTCTCCTTTCTCTCAGTTTGAGAAGGAATTTCTCGAGAAGAAAATGCTCTCCTCCGACGTGGGAAGAATTATCTTTATCGTAAACTGCTTCGGCACGTTCGGCAAGGAGGACGAGGACAGGATCGTCGATACCGTCCGTACTAGAATTGAAAAGTACGTTATGGACAAGGCAAAGAAGGTAATGGGCGAGGACTCCAAGGAGTTTGCCGTTTACCAGAGAAAAATCGGCGTGCCTAAGGTCATCGGCGTGTATGCAAAGAAAGCGCTTATCGCTAAGATGACGGGCGACGAGCAGATGCTCAGGGAAAGTAACTTCTTAGAGTTTGAAAGCGTCCTTGAAAATATGCTCACTAAGGAGAGAGGTACGATTACTCTCCAGATCTTAGCAAATAAACTTATTAACAGCGGTACAGAGGTGCTTAATTCCGTATCGCTCAGAAAGAATGCCCTTATGATGGAAAACGATGAATTTATGGTTCGCTACAAGAGCGCCATAGAGGAAATCGAAGAAATCAGAAACAAAAAGCGTGCAGAGTTCGTTAAGATCAACGACGCCGCAAATCAGGTTTATGACGGTCTGCGTCCGCTCCTCGACGAGTACTGGATTCAGATTGAAGCGACCGCTATGCAGGTTATCGACAGCTACCAGATTAACCCCAACGACCTGAAACGTGACAGACTAAAGGTAGTCCACGGAAAGCTCATCGACAAAATCCGTGAGAGTATCGAAACAAGAGCGCAGCTCATCTGTGAACAGATTCAGAACTCCATTAACGTTGCTCTCAGCGACGAGGCTGAAAGACTCCAGTCCTTTGAAGACGAATTCTTCCGCAACGTTACAAAAATTCAGCAGATGTTCAACATCGACGATAGAGTAAACAACAATGGCGGCAGCGTAGATAAGATCATCGGCTCTGCAATCGGCGCTTCGGGTATCGGCGCACTCTTTATCGGCTTTAGAGAAGCAGGCATCAAGGGCGCACTCCTCGGAGGTATCACAGGTGCGACAAGCTTCTATGCTACGTTCTTCGCAGCACAGTATGCAACGGTAGCGCTCGGCATCGCAGCGGCATTTACCCCTATCACGCTCTTTGTTATAGCGTTTGCGGGCCTCGCAGGAACATTTACAGGTAAGTTTGCGGTAGATAAGTTCCTCGCACAGGAAAAGATTGAAAAGTATAAGTCCGACTTTAAAACACAGGTAAGAAAGCAGTTCCATGAAATGAAGCTCACGACCGACTTTTCCGAAACGGTTCGTCAGCAGGTATTTACCGCATTTGAAGGACTCAAGAATAAGATTGAGCAGGAAACTGAAATCATACTCAAGGACACTCAGAGAACCCTCAACAACTTGAACGAGCTGAAGCTTGAAAAGAAGATGGTTTCCGAGAAGGAAAAAGAAAGACTCCAGGGCATTGTTGCTCATACAAGCAATATCCTTGCCGATGCGTATATCCTCCACAAGGCTCTCTCAGGCGAAAACAAGGGAGATGAGGATAATGTAGCGGAGGCTGCTCAGTAAAAGCCTTTTATACTAAGACATAATTCAAACTAGGAGGAAACTACTGATGATTGATTCTTTCAGCAAGTTCGCTATTGAATCAGAGGGAGATTCGGGCAACCCGTTAATTAAAATTGATACAAGCTTCCGTTCGTACCTGCTTGCCTATACGCGTTCGTTCAGCAACCACGTCGTTGACGGCGTCTTGGACTACGCATTTGACGCAGATTTTTCTGTAAGGCAGAAAATTACAGGACTGTCCGGCTGGGCAAAGCTCGCTAAGGCAATAAACTCGCAGGACGTAACCGAGGAAGCAAAGCTGCTGTTCTTAAAGGTCAACCAGGCAGGCTCTCTCAAGTACCCCGAGGTGTACGAGATCGCAAAGCTGTGCGCCTCAAGACTTGAGCTTAATCTTCCGACGGTGTTCGTAAGAGACGACATTGACAAAAAAATCATATATTCAATAGCAAGTGATATAATAGAGCCTTGTATCGTTATTACAAAGGCTCTCGTAGATATGTGCGATAAGGACGAGCTTCAGGTTCTCATCGGAAGCGAGTGCGGGCGTATCCAGAACCACCACTGCACATATAACATGGCATATAAGTATTTCAACTGCGATAACAGAGGCTTTGTCCCCGTTGAGCAGTCCTATAAGCTTCCGGTAAGCAATCAGCTGCTCTATACGCTTTCGCAGTGGGTAAAGCTCGCCGACGTAACAGCCGACAGAGCGGGTATGATTTGCTGCGATGAGCCTGAGAGATATGCGGAAATTATCGCAGGCCTTTACGCAAAGGGCTATATGGACTTTTACAGCAGAACAATGAAGGACCTTAATTTCGAGAGAATTGTCACTATGGCACAGAATATACACTACGCACCGGCAAGAAATATCAGAGTCGATAGGGATACGACCGATGACGAAAGAAGAATTCTTGCAGCAGTAGAATTTCTGAACTGCGACCTCCTCTATAACTGGAGGAGCGAGCTTTCAAGCGAGGGACTTAACGTTATAAACGGACAGCTTTGCGACGTGCGTTGTAACTTTATACTCGGTACATCAACTGCGGGCGTGTAATGCCACAAAAGCGTGAGCTTTCAATTCCCTGAAAGGAGGGCTTTCGAGCGAAAGCCAAGGTAAACTTATGGACATAAATAATGCAATATTTAAATCCGCAGACGAGGATATTTCCGTTGTAAGAAGCTGTCTTGACGAGCTTTTGACAAACGGCGAGCTTTCCGATATCCTCGGAGATGAGTTCAAAGAGGGACTGGAGGTCTGGAACGCTCTCATCAAAAGAAGATGCGATGAGCCGTTTACCCTCGTTATCCTCGGCGACTTCAAAAGAGGCAAGAGTACGATAATAAACGCCCTGCTCGGCAGAAGCTTGGCACCCGTAAATGTTGCCCCTGAAACCTATACTATAAATGAAATTTCTTACGGTGCAGTCCCGTCTATCCACGCTGTTTTGCAAAACGGCGACAGGGTAAAGCTCACTAAGAACGATATCACGAGAGAAGCGCTTGAGGAGCTTATGCCAACCCTCGCCGCACCGATAGACCACCTCGATATCCGTGATAATGTCGAAATCTTAAAGGAAATCAGGATCGTCGATACGCCGGGTCTGTCTGATATAGAAGACCTCGATGAGCAGGTAAACAGATACCTTATGAATGCCGACGCTATTATCTATGTGGCAAGTGCGCTGCTGCCGTTCTCCGAGAGCGAACAGCTTTACCTCGCAAGCCATATCCAGCCGCAGCGCTTCGGTATGCTCTATGTCCTCGTTAATATGCTTGACGCACTCAGTACAAGAGAAGATGTCGAGAAGATTATGGCGAGAATTTCGCAAAAGAGCGAGGCAATCGTGCCAAACGCATTCGTCTACGGCATAAGCGCAGAGGAGGAGTACCGCAGAAAATCGGGCGTTCCAAGCGCTTCGAATAATGACTTTGCCGATTACTACGAAACTGAGTTTTTGAAGTTTGAGGTTTCTTTAAAGAGAGATATTATCCTCCAGAAGGATATTATCAGGAAAAAGAGAGTCCTCGCAATGCTTGACCAGATGCTCAGGGAAACACACGCAAAAATTCATATCTTCTCGGATATGTCCACCCTAGACCAGAGGAAATTCGAGTCTATGACAGAAGAATTTGAGGAGCAGTGCAGTACGATAAACGCTTTCCTCGACGCCAAGAAGCCGGAGATCCACCTGAATATCCTCGAAATGCAGCAGGAGGCAGAGGTCTGGATGTACGAGTTCTTTGCAAAGCTCAGAGAAAGCGTGCTTGAGTGCCGCCCCTGCGAGTCGGAGGACGATATAGCGGCAGAGGATGTTGAAAAGTATTTCTATTCTTACCTTATGGATAAGGTGGGCGAGGCTTACAGAACCTGCCTCGAAATACACAGCGGAAGAATGAACGAGCTAATTGACAAAATAAGCGAACAGCTTGCAAGAAAGCTCGGAATTTCTGACCTGTCTATTGTTTCGCAGGCCAACTCCGTTGACAGGATTTTGAGCGACGTAAAGAAAAAGGTCGCACATTCCGTTATGAACGTCGCACAGACAGGCACGAGCGAAACTTTCCCGTCAGGCACAATGTCGTCGTTCAAGGATATCCTAAAGAAGAAAAAGCGTACCGATATCATCGACATCACGCTTGAAAATTATGACGATATCAGAAACGGCACAGTCAAGGATATCAAGGCAGCCTACCGTGACTTAGAAGCTAAGTCCGTAAAGCGTCTTGAGGGTATCTTCGAGCATCAGATCGAGGTCGGAAGGAACACCTTTGTACAGGCAAAGGAAATGATGGGAAGCTACGATAACGAAACTATCTCAAAGACGCTTGACGGCGCAAACCGCACCATTATCAATGCGTCAAAGCTCCTACTGAAGTACGAGCTTGATGAAAACAATTAAGAAGTAAAAAAGAGCAGATTGCAAATTATGCAGTCTGCTCTTTGAAATATATACATCTTTATTTTTATTTTACTTTTCGCAATTGTCCCGGTGTGTGTCGTAAAAATACTGAAGAATATCCTTTCTTGTGATAATTCCGATGAAGATATCTCTGTCGTCCGTTACAGGCACAAAGTTTTGGTTCATCATCATAAGTAAAAGGTCCTCCAGCTTTGCGTTTACGCTGACAGCCTTGTTCTGTGTCCTGGGGGTAAGCGATGAAAGCGGCGTAAGCTCGGCAATTTTCAGAATGTTATCACTGTTGTAGGAAAGGAAAAACCACAGGAAATCTCCCTCTGTAACAGTGGAAACATATCTTCCGTTCCTGTCAATAACAGGAACTGCCGTGTAGCCTGATGAACGCATCTTTTCAAGCGCCTGCCTCACCGTGCAGTCGTTCACAAGATGAGCGACCTCACATTTTGGCTTCAGGAAAAACAATATGTTCATAGCTTTGCCTAAAGGCGTATACACTTCCTTTCATAAGGTAATATTTAAGGATAAAATCCCTAATACAATTGTACTACTTTTACAGGGCTTAGTCAATACGTTTTATGGTGAAAACTGCGTGAAATAAGAGAAGCGCATCCGCTTTTTGTATTGACAAATCGGGCTTATGGGAGTACAATAGAACTAGTTGTATTTTTGGAAAGGAGGGCCGGCTTATGGACGTTATTTCTGCAATTTTAGACATAGACAACAAAGCAAACGAAATGATCGAGGACGGAAAAAGGCGCCGTGACGAAATACTTAAAGAAGCGGAGCTTGCCGAGAAAAATATAGCTGATGACATAAATTCCGCCGCAGACGAAAAAATAGAAAAATTCAGGGAAGAAAAGCTCTCTGAGCAAAGATCCGCTCAGGAACAGCTTGACGTGAGTCTTAAAGAATCAAAGGAAAGGCTCCAAAAGGTGTACGACGAAAACCACGAGAAGTGGGAGAACGATATCTTCAGCGCTGTGATCGGCCGATAATTCCGCAGAAATTACTGCTTTCAGGTGGTGAGAAAAGTCTTGGGAACAGGTAGCGATAAAGCAACCATTACAAAAATAAGGGCAATGCACGGCAAAATGCTTACCCCATCGGATTATAAAATCCTTGTGTCAAAAAAAAGCCTGAGCGAGGTCTGCGAATGCCTTAAAAACCATAGGAAGTTTGCGGGGCTTCTCTCCGATATTGACGTTAACACCGTAAGACGTGGCTATCTCGAACAGCTTATCAGAAAGTTTAACTTTGATACATTCATAAAGCTCCGTGATTTTCAGCATCTCAAACACGAGGAGTTTTATAATACGCTGAGCCTCAGGTATGAAACAGAACAGCTTCTCGCACTTATATCTTCAATTTTTTCCGGACGTAAGGAGGAGTTTATAGCAGGCTTTCCGCCGTATCTTATAGGCAAAACAAAGCTGGATTTTCCGGGGCTTTCACAAAGCACAAGTATCGCAGAGCTTGCCAAAATGCTGGAGGGAACAGCCTATAAAAAGCCTATGGAGCAGATTATGCAGATAGGCGAGGGGATAGATTATCTGGGCTGTGAAATCATACTTAGAACGCATTATCACAAAAGAGTGCTGAAAAGTATAAAAACCGACCTGCCGGAAAGCGACGGCGAGCTTATAAGCAAGGCAGTGCGCAGAGAGCTTGATATAAGGAACATCGTAAATGCCTACCGTATGAAAGCCTACTTTAACGCAAGCCGAAGTCAGATAAAGGATATATTGCTTCCGTTCGGAAGAATGGGCAAAGCAAAAACGGACGCTCTCTGCGAGTGTCCTACCGCACAGGATATGCAGGATTTTATAAGAGTCAATTACCCTGTGGCGGCGGCGCTCTTTGAAAAGGGCGACTTTATCGAAACGCAGATGGCTGAAATTAACCTTAAATCATCTAAAAAACTGCTCCGCACACAGTCTATGCCAAGCGTGTACTTCGCATTTTTAAGTCTTTGTGAAAACGAAGCGGATAATATAATCCACATAATAGAGGGAATACGATATGGGCTTCCTTCCGAAAAAATCGAGGAGCTTTTAGCATACTGATATCCCTATTATTATAAACCGAAAGGAGCCTTTAGGCATGGGTATAGAAAAAATGCTGCTTGTTAATATCGACGGCAGTATGTCAGAGCTTGACAAAGCACTCCTGCGGTGCTGTGAAAGCGGCTGCTTCCATATAGAGCCTGCCGTTTCAAAGTCAGCCGACCAGAGAAGCGGCGGTCTGTCAATGCTCAGCGAAAAGAACCCCTATACTCCGCTTATGCGTGAGATGTCGGAGCTTTGCCGAAGAATGGGTATTGAAACCGACAAAACAATAAACTACTCTGAGCAGGGCTTTGATACGCTGTCGGATTTTGCAGATTATTTGCAAAGCCTGCGTGACGAGCTTGGCGCACTCATTAATGAAAGACAGGAGTGCTACAAGGAGATTTCCGAAAAGGGTGCAACGGCAAAACAGCTTCATCACCTGATGGGTATGAATACGGACTTCGAGCAGGTTTTCAACTGCAAACACGCACATATCCGTCTGGGAAAGCTTCCGATAGACAGCTATGATAAGCTCGAGTATTATACAGAAACCTTCTTCTTTGTCCCGTTTGATAAGGATAAGCAGTTTTACTGGGGAATGTACTTCTGCACAAAGAAAGACAAGATTATCGTAGACGAGATATTTTCATCGTTGTATTTTGAGAGAATAAGAATCCCCGAATCCGTCCACGGTACGCCCGAAAGAGAATATGACGAGCTTTGCGACGACGTTAACAGACTCTCTCTGAGAGTCGAGGAAATAAACGAAGCCCTCGTGAGATTCAGCGAGGAAAGAGGCGACGAGATAAGAAGAATATATGCTCTCCTCCGCTTCAAAAACAATACCTTCGACCTGAGAAAGAACGTCGCATCGCTGAACGGCAGGTTCTTTATGAAGGGCTTTATCCCGAAATCCCGTAAAGACAGCTTTAAAAAGATGTTCTCGGACGTAAATTCGGCAACGCTGTCATTCCTGCCGCCAAACTCTGAGCCGGACCTTAAAATTCCGACAAAGCTTAAAAACGGCTGGTTCTCAAGGCCGTATATCTCGCTTGTTGAAATGTACGGCGTGCCTGTATATAACGGCATTAACCCAACCCTCTTTGTCGCAATAACCTATACCCTGCTGTTCGGAATAATGTTCGGGGATCTGGGGCAAGGTCTGGTGGTTCTTTTGGCCGGACTGTTTATGACCCATAAGCTTAAAAACAAATACGGCGCATTGCTTACACGGTGCGGATTTTCAAGTATGGCGTTCGGCTTCGTGTTCGGTTCGCTGTTTGGCTTTGAACACGCACTTGACCCCGTCTATAAAGCGATAGGCATCGGCGAAAAGCCGATCGAGATTTTCGATAAAACAACCTTTATCCTCATAAGCGCAGTAGCGATAGGCGTCGGAATTATCGCAATATCCATGATTATGAATATCGTTACGGGCTTCAAGCAGCGGGATTATGAAAAAGCGATATTTGGCTGTAACGGAATAGCGGGCTTTGTGTTCTATGGGTCGGTTATTACGGCAGTCCTCGGAATGTTAACAGGCAAAAGCTTTACAAATACCGCATACGTTATATTGCTTATCGTGATACCGCTTGTGTGCATCTTCTGTCGTGTGCCTTTCTCGATAGCAGTAAAGTATAAAAAATGGCAGCTTTCAGAAGATGAAGGCGAGGGCGGAATAGGAAACTTCATAGTAGAAAACTTCTTCGAGATGTTCGAATTTCTGCTAAGCTACGTTTCAAACACCCTCTCGTTCCTTCGTGTCGGCGGATTTGTACTCTGCCACGCAGGTATGATGCTCGTCGTGATGACGATTATGGAAATGTTCGCAGGAGCTGCACAGCCGATAATAGCAGTGGTCGGAAACCTCTTTGTTATGGCAATGGAGGGTATGATCGTGGCAATCCAGATCATAAGACTTGAATTTTACGAGGTGTTCTCACGTTTCTATGACGGCGACGGTATTCCGTTTGAGCCGGTGGGAGAAAGCCTCGCAACAGACATTGAGTAATACAAAAGGAGAAATATCTATGGAAATCTTTATTTTACCACTTATCGCAGTAATTTTGCTTTGTGCACCCGTTATCCCCGCAGTAAAAAGAGCAAAGACAGGCAAGAACCCTAAAAAAGCGTTTATTGCAAACCTCTGTACATTTTTCGGAGTTATGGCGCTCGCTATCATCTTCCCGTTCGGACAGGTGGTAAGTGCGGCGGAGGCTCAGGCGGCCGTTGACGCAGTTATTTCAACAGGCGCAGGTATAGGCTACCTCGGCGCAGGCCTTGCAACAGGTCTTTCATGCGTGGGCGCAGGTATCGCAGTAGGTTCAGGCTCGTCCGCCGCTATCGGCGCAGTTGCCGAGGACCCTAAGTCATTCGTTAAGGCGCTCATCTTCGTAGTTCTCGGTGAAGGTATCGCCCTCTACGGACTCCTTATCTCAATTCTCATCATCAACGGTTTGGGTTAATCTCCGAGATTTACTTTGCGAAAGGGGGCAGAGCCTTGAAATTCTTTCTTATCAGCGATAACGTAGATACGCAGATGGGAATGCGGCTTTCTGGAATCGAGGGAGTCGTAGTCCATACTCAGGAGGAGGCGGAGAAGGCTCTCCTTGAAGCGTCGGAGGATAAGGACGTCGCAATCGTCCTTATTACCAAAAAGCTTATAGACCTGTGTCACGATAAGGTCTATGAAATGAAGCTTACAAGCAGAAGCCCGCTTATCGTAGAAATTCCCGACAGGCACGCAACCTCTAATATATCCGATACGATTTCCGGATATGTCTCTCAGGCTGTCGGCATAAAGCTATAAAACAGGAGGACACGCAGTATGATGGAAGCATCAGAGAAGCTTGAGCTTTTCAGCAAAACGGTTTTTAAAGAAGCTTCTGAAGAAGCGAACAAAATGGTCCGTGAAGCTCGTAAGCAAAAAGACGAAAGAATACTCGGCGTGAGCGACAGATATCTTGCCGTTGCCGAGAAAAGAATAGAAAACGAAAAGAACAGGATTTCCGCAGAGCTTGTTAAGAGTACGGCTTCCAAAAAGCTTTCTGCAAGCAAGGAGATACTGACGCTCAGAGCCATGCTTATCGGAAAAATCTTCGACAGCGTTGCAGAGCGTGTAAAAGAGTATAGGGTTACTCCAGATTATGAGAAAAAGCTCTTGTCGCTTTGCCTCGACGCAAACGGTAAAATGGGCAATGCTCCTTGCGAAATTAAGCTCTCCAAGGACGATATGAAGTATGAAAGCACGCTCCTTTCAAAGCTGCCGGCAGGCAGTATCGCAGTATCGGATAAAACGATAAAGCTTGGCGGACTTAAAATGCGCAGCCTTAGCGGAAATATGCTTATCGACTATTCCTTCGATTGTGAAATGGAAGCGCAGCGTGAGCTTTTCACAAGCGAGGACAGATTCAGGCTCGAATAACTTAGAGAACGGAGAAAAAACGTGAATACGATTTACTCAATAAACGGGCCTGTTGTAAAGGTTCGGGATACAAAAGATTTTCAGATGCTCGAAATGGTCTATGTCGGAAACCGCCGTCTTATCGGCGAGGTTATCGGCGTTACTTCGGAGCTTACCACGATACAGGTGTACGAGGGAACAAGCGGTCTTACGGTAGGAGAGCCTGTAACGCCGACAGGCGCACAGATGTCCGTAACCTTAGGACCCGGAATTATATCGAATATGTTTGACGGAATCGAACGTCCGCTTAAAGAGCTTGGCAGGAAAACAGGCGCATTTATCGAGGACGGCACAGAGGTTTCGTCAATAGATATGGAAAAGCAGTATGACGTTACGGTCACCGTTTCTGTCGGGGACTCGCTTTCGTCAGGACAGATTTATGCGACCTGCCCCGAAACGGAAATCGTCCAGCACCGGTGTATGCTTTCTCCTTACATCAAGGGCGGCAAGGTAACATATACCGCACCCAACGGCAGGTACAGGGTAGGAGATACAGTCGTTAAAATCGACTGCGACGGCGAGGAGACAGAGCTTTCGCTCTGCCAGAAATGGCCTATCAGAACGCCAAGACCGATAGCGAAAAGGCTTCCGCTCACAAGACCTCTTATCACCGGTCAGAGAATTATAGATACGGTAGTGCCTGTCGCAAAGGGCGGCGCAGCGGCTATCCCGGGCGGATTCGGCACAGGCAAAACGATGACGCAGCATCAGCTCGCAAAGTGGTGCGACGCTGACATAATCGTTTATATCGGATGCGGCGAGCGTGGCAACGAGATGACTCAGGTGCTGGAGGAGTTTTCCGAGCTTATCGACCCTAAAACACAGCGTCCGCTTACCGACAGAACGGTTCTCATTGCAAACACATCAAATATGCCTGTTGCGGCAAGAGAAGCGTCAATCTATACGGGCATTACCCTTGCTGAGTATTACAGGGATATGGGATACCATATCGCAATTATGGCAGACTCTACCTCACGCTGGGCAGAGGCTCTCCGTGAAATTTCAGGCAGACTTGAGGAAATGCCTGCCGAAGAAGGCTTCCCTGCATACCTCCCGTCAAGACTCTCCGAGTTTTATGAGAGAGCGGGCTATGTAAATACTCTTTCGGGCAAGGAAGGCTCTGTAACAATCATAGGCGCAGTTTCTCCGCAGGGATCCGATTTCTCCGAGCCTGTAACACAGAACACAAAGCGCTTTGTCCGCTGTTTCTGGGCGCTGGATAAGTCGCTTGCCTACGCAAGACATTATCCCGCAATCAACTGGACTATGAGCTATTCAGAGTATAACGACGACCTTTCGGATTACTATAACAAGAACGTCGCACCCGATTTTATGGATAAGAAGCTCAGAATTTCCAACATACTCCACGAGGAAACAAACCTTATGGAAATAGTAAAGCTTATGGGCGCAGACGTCCTGCCCGACGACCAGAAGCTGCTCATCGAAACCGCAAGAGTTGTCAGGGTCGGATTTTTACAGCAGAATGCCTACCATAAGGACGACACCTATGTGCCGCTCAAAAAGCAGTATCTTATGATGAACATTATCCTCTCGCTTTACGAAAAAGCGAAGGAAGCGCTCTCGCATAAGGTTCTTGTTTCAGATATAGTGGCTACAGGCTGGTTTGAAAAACTTATAAAGGTTAAGTACGATATACCGAACGATAAGCCTGAGATGTTTGACGGATATGAAAAGGAAATGCAGGGCGACTTTGCAAGGCTCATCGCACAGCAGGCAGAAAACTAATTAGAAGAATGGAGGTTTCGATATGGCTATAAAGTATATAGGGCTAAGCGAAATAAACGGCCCGCTTGTTATGCTCGATAACGTTTCGGGCATAAGCTATGACGAAATCGCAAA
Organism: Ruminococcus sp. Phil15; assembly: GCA_001940995.1. Classification (GTDB taxonomy): domain Bacteria; phylum Bacillota; class Clostridia; order Oscillospirales; family Ruminococcaceae; genus UBA7477. The sequence goes on along the minus strand of MSHC01000031.1, from coordinate 61,694 downwards.
AATAAAGCTTGACAACGGCACGGAAAGACTTGCAAGAGTCGTGGAGCTTTCGGGCGATAAAGCCGTTTTGCAGGTGTTTGAGGGTACGACTGGGCTTTCGCTCAAGAATACCGAAACTCAGTTCAAGGGCAAGCCAATGGAGCTGCCGCTCTCAACCGAAATGCTCGGCAGAGTGTTCAGCGGAAGCGGAAAGCCTATCGACGGGCTGGGGGATATATTCCCCGACAAGTTTGCCGACATAAACGGCAAGCCGCTCAACCCTGTTCATAGAGTCTACCCACGAAACTATATAAATACAGGCATCTCGTCAATCGACGCACTCATCACACTCATCAGAGGACAAAAGCTCCCGATTTTCTCAGGCTCAGGACTTTCTCACAACAAGCTTGCTGTGCAGATTGTAAGGCAGGCAAGAATTGCCGAGGAAAACGGACAGGAGTTCGCCGTTGTATTCGGCGCAATGGGCGTGCAGAATGACGTAGCCGAGTATTTCAGAAGAAGCTTTGAGGAAACGGGCGTGCTGCAAAAGGTCGTAATGTTCTTAAATCTCTCAAATGACCCTATTATCGAGAGAATTTTAACGCCACGCTGCGCCCTCACCGCCGCAGAATATTTAGCGTTTGAACACGATATGCATATCCTCGTAATACTCAGCGACATTACGTCCTATGCCGAGGCGCTTAGAGAATTTTCATCATCAAAGGGCGAAATTCCCGGACGTAAGGGATACCCCGGATATCTCTATTCCGACCTCGCATCGCTTTACGAAAGAGCAGGCATCATCGACAGCGCAAAAGGCTCAGTTACGCAAATTCCTATTCTTACAATGCCTAACGACGACATTACTCACCCTGTACCAGACCTTACAGGCTATATTACTGAGGGTCAGATCGTTCTCGACAGAGGTCTTGACACCACAGGCGTGTATCCGCCGGTTTCGGTGCTTCCTTCGCTCTCAAGACTTATGAAGGACGGAATAGGCGAGGGCTATACAAGAGAGGATCACTCCTCCGTTTCAAATCAGCTTTTCGCATCTTACGCAAAGGTTCAGGACGCAAGAGCCTTAGCGTCCGTTATCGGTGAGGAGGAGCTTTCCGCAGGCGATAAGGACTATCTTAGATTTGGTACGCTGTTTGAAAAGTATTTTCTCTGCCAGTCGTTTGACGAAAACAGAAGCATAGACGAAACTCTCGACCTCGGCTGGGAGCTTCTTTCAACGCTCCCAAGGTCAGAGCTTGACAGAGTTGACGAGGAGCATTTAAACCGCTTCTATGATAATGAAAAGGCAAAAATAAAATTCGGACTTTAAATTCATCGCATAGTTTAAGGAGGTGAGCGTGTGCCTGCACAGCGCCCCTTTGCAACCAAGGGTAACCTTATAAACACAAAGAAAACTCTGTCGCTTGCAAAGCTCGGATATGAGCTTCTAGACAGGAAAAGAAATATTCTGATAAGGGAAATGATGCTCCTTATCGACGAGGCAAAAAGCCTCAGAGGTGCAATAGAGCAGACCTACAGTGAGGCATATTCCGCCCTCCAGCTTGCAAATATCACAATGGGCGTTATTACGCCTATCGCTGAAACAATACCTGTCGAAAACAGCGTCACGGTAAGCCTTAGAAGCGTAATGGGCGTAGAGCTGCCGAGGATTTCTATGAACAAGCCGGATAACGATATCCGCTACGGCTTTCAGCAGACAAACTCTCAGCTGGATAAAGCGTATATAGCATTCAACAAGGCAAAGGAGATAACCTGCACTCTCGCACAGGTGGAGAACAGCGTCTACCGCCTTGCTGTCGCAATACGCAAAACCCAGCGCAGAGCAAATGCACTGAAAAATATCATAATCCCAAATTCGGAAGAAACGCTTCGCTTTATCTCGAATGCCTTGGAGGAAAAGGAGAGAGAGGAATTTTCCCGCCTGAAGGTAATTAAAGCAAAGAAGATGAAGCTGAAGAAATAGCAGCGACATTAGCCGTTTAAACAAAAATAACCATGCAGACAGATATGCCTGTATGGTTTTTTTAAGTTTTATTTATTTTCCCCTATTTTGACCATGACGGAATCCTGTACTTGTCGACATATTCCGAGTAGAGCGTTTTGTATTCGGTGTCCTCCAGCCTTGTTTCACGAAGCGACTCATGAAGATTGAGGTTGCCGTGCGCCATATCAATTATACAGCCTGCGATGTTGGAGCAGTGGTCGGAAACTCTCTCAAGGTTCGTGAGCAGGTCGGCAAGCACGAAGCCGAGCTGAATCGTACAGTCGCCGCTTTGCAGGCGGTTGATGTGCCTGTTTCTGATTTTAGCGTTAAGCTTGTCAATGACCTCTTCAAGAGGTTCGACCCTGTGTGCGGCATTGAGGTCGCCGTTTGCGAATGCCTTTATCGTAAGGTCGAGGACATCTGTAACTGCGTTGCATATAACGCTGATTTCTGCCTTAGCCTTGTCTGAGAAGATGATGTTCTTTTCGTCCAACTCCTTGGAGACCTCGGCAATATTTCTTGCGTGGTCGGAAATTCTTTCAAAGTCGCCTATGCAGTGAAGAAGCATAGAAACGCTCTGGCTGTCGTCTGAGTTGAGCGTTTTTTCAGATACCTTTACAAGGTAAGAGCCAAGCCTGTCCTCATACTCGTCAACCTTTTTTTCTGCGCCGTGAATTTCCTTCGCAAGAGCATCGTCATAGTTGTTCGCAAGTGAAACGGCCATGTTTATAGCGTTCTTTGTAATGTCAGCCATTTTGACCGTGAGAATCCTGCACTGTTCAACGGCAACAGAAGGGGTCAGGAGAATTCTGTCATCGAGTGTGCTGAATTCTTCATCTCTTTCGATATCCTCAGGAGAATCCTTGACAATTTTGCAGGCAAGCTTTTCAAGATACTTAGTAAACGGTACAATAAGCAGAAGTGCGAGAATTTTGAATACCGTGTGTATAACGGCAATTCCGAGAGGAGAAGCAGCCTCGTTCACAAACGAGAAGCCGATAAGCATATTTGCAATAGAGTATACCGTGCACCACACAACTGCGCTTATAAGATTGAAGCTCAGGTGTATAACGGCAGCTCTTTTGGCATTTTTGCTCGCACCGATTGAAGAAATCATTGCAGAAACGCAGGTTCCGATGTTCTGACCCATAACGATCGGTATAGCCGTTTTGTATGTGACAGAACCCGTAAGAGTGAGCGCTTGAAGAATACCGACAGAAGCTGATGACGACTGAACTATCGCAGTAAATACTGTACCTACAACAACGCCCATCACAGGATTTGAGAATAGAACAAGAACTTTTTTGAAGCCCTCGGATTCCGTAAGCGGCTGAACGGCGCTGGACATTCCCTCCATACCGAACATAAGGACTGCAAAACCTATAAGAATTACAGCAATGTCCTTGTGCCTGTCCTTTTTGGTAAACATTATTATAATGATAGCAACGAACGCAAGTACGGGCGTAAAGTTTGTGGGCTTGAAGATCTGAATTATGAAGCTTTCGCCCTCAAGACCGGTAAGAGATAGAAGCCACGAGGTAACGGCAGTACCAAGGTTTGCGCCGAGTATAACGCCGACCGACTGACCGAGCGTCATAATTCCTGAGTTTACGAAGCCTACAACCATTACCGTCGTTGCAGAAGACGACTGAATTATAGCGGTGACCATAAGTCCGAGCAGAAAGCCCTTGAACTTGTTAGAGGTAAGACTCGCAAGAATTGTCTTGAGCTTGCTTCCTGCCATCTTCTCAAGCGTTTCGCTCATTACGTTCATTCCGTAAAGGAAGAACGCAAGGCCGCCGAGAAGCGCAAATAAGTCCCAGATACCCATAATTTATTTTTCCTTTCATTTCTGCCTGAAAAACAACGCAGGCGGAGATATTCCCTCTGTAACTAGGCGCTTACAAAAAGCCCCCTAATTCGTATTATACTTTATAGAAACTTTAAAGTCAATACGAATTAAGAGGCTTGAGATACAATATTATTCAAAACAATTTGGGAAAGTTTGTGCAATAATGCCCCTTAAGTTTCTTACAGAAACTTAGAAACAGCGTCTTAGTCATGCTTTGCGTAGCATTCAAATACAGCTTCAACCTGCTCTTTGTCGGGCTTCTTTGTGATAAGGCTGACAACAGGAACGATTATAAGACCGAGTATCATTGCAAACGCACCGATGTTTATAGGAGAGGCAAGACTTATTCCGCCGATCGTCGTAGGGAGGTCAAGGTTGCCAATTTTGAGCGTATAAAGGCACATATGTACAACGACCAACATTACGCCGCAGATAAAGCTTGACCATACGGAGGCCTTTGTAACGCCTTTCCAGAAAAGTCCGTACATAAACGGTGCGAGGAATGCTCCTGCAAGAGCGCCCCACGAAATCGACATAAGCGTGGAGATGATGGTCTGCGGGTTTTCGAGCGTGATGATTGCAAGAACGACCGAGATAAGAATAAAGACTGCGATGAATATTCTCATTACAAAAACCTGCTTCTTCTCGTCCATCTTGTCCTTCATAATAGGCTTTACGAGGTCAAGAGTAAGAGTCGATGAGGATGTGAGAACGAGAGAGGAAAGCGTTGACATAGAAGCCGACAGTACAAGCACTATCACGATTGCGAAAAGAATGTCGGGGAGCCTTTCCATCATTGTGGGCACAATTCCGTCGAATCCGCCGGCAGGAACTCCGTTTTCGTTCTTGACAAAGAGCCTGCCGAAGCCGCCGAGGAAGTAGCATCCGCCTGCGACCACGATTGCGAAGAAAGTCGATACAACAGTGCCGATTTTAACAGCTCTGTCGTCCTTGATCGCATAGAATTTCTGCACCATCTGCGGAAGTCCCCATGTGCCGAGCGATGTAAGGATCACAACGCCGATGAGGTTTATAGGGTCAGGACCGAAAATGCTCGCAAATTCGCCTGTTTTGCCGTCTGCACTTTCAATCTCTCTCATGAGGTCAAGAGAATTTGAAAGTCCGCCGTTCTGATTGAGTACGGCAAGCACGATAGCGACAATGCCTACAAGCATAAATATACCCTGAATAAAGTCGTTCATAGCGGTTGCCTTGTAGCCGCCTACTATAACGTATACGGCGGTGATAACCGCCATACCGATAATGCAGTATTTGTAAGGTATGCCAAGACCCGCTTCAAAAAGTCTTGAAAGTCCGTTATATACGGAAGCCGTGTACGGAATAAGGAACACGAAGATTATGAGCGCAGCAGCAGTTTTAAGCTCGTGACAGCCGTAACGCTTCTCAAAGAAGTCAGGCATTGTCTTGGAGTCAAGATGCTTTGTCATAATTCTTGTTCTCTTGCCGAGAATGAGCCAAGGCATAAGAGAACCGATTATTGCGTTTCCGATTCCTACCCAGGTGGAAGCAACGCCGAAGTTCCAGCCGAACTTTCCGGCATAGCCGACAAAGATTACTGCCGAGAAGTAGGAGGTGCCGTAAGCGAACGCCGTAAACCACGCGCCTATTCCACGTCCGCCAAGCACGAACTCGGAAACACCCGATGATGCTTTTCTGCAGTAAACGCCTATGCATATCATAATTACCAGATATACAGCAAGCGTTATCCAGATTGTAGTTTCCATAAAATCAACTGTCTTTCTTTAATGATATAGTGCTTTAAAGCTTTTGCCTGTTAAAGCAACAATAGCATTGTAGCACATTGTAAATAGTTTGTCAAGGGGGGGCGGTTATAATTTCTGCGGTAAAAATCCCCGAACGATTCTGCATAACCGGATATATCGTTATTATTTAAAATCGCCGCTCTTTAATGCGCCATATGTATCAGTTTTCAAAGCACAGCCGCCTTAGCTTGCAAACAAAGAACAATTGTGCTATAATTTTCTTAGACAAGTTATTTTTCAAAAGGCGGTGAGAAAAATGCCGGCAGTGCCGTTGTCGCATAACGACCCTATAACCAAAATCAGCAAAATAGGCGCAAAAAGAGCCGAGCTTTACAAGAAGCTTGGCGTTGTAACAGTCGGCGACCTGCTGGAGCTTTTTCCAAGAAGCTATATCGACTATACAACGCCGACAGCGATAAAGGACGCAGTTCCGGACGAGATGAACGTTCTGCTTGTAACCGTTACACGAAAGCTTATGCCTGCCAGAATACGAAAGGGCATGACAGTATACAAGCTTGTTGTGACGGACGGCGAGAGCGATATGACAGTTGTTATATACAACAGCCAGTATATGTTCGACAGAATGTCGGTGGGCGAGGATTACAGGCTCTACGGCAAAATCACTTTCTCGGGACGTAAGGCGGAAATGTCGTCGCCGCTTATCTTGAAAGGCGACAGCGACGAGCTTATCCAGCCTGTTTATCCGCTTACCGAGGGACTTTCGCAAGCAATGCTCCGCCTGTCTGTCCGTGAGGCGCTTGAAAGAATGTCCGATATCTCAGATACTCTTCCGCAGGATATTAAACAGCAGAACGGACTGTGCGCAAGCAGGTATGCCTACGAGAATATACATTTTCCAAAGGATAACCACGCACTTGAGATAGCAAGAGAAAGGCTTATCTTCGAGGAGCTTTTTATGCTCACGCTCGGTATGCAGCTTATAAAGCGGCGCAGCAGGAAGCAAAACGGCTATGCCTTAAAATATGCATCGCTAAGGCCATACCTTGACTCTTTGCCGTTTGAGCTGACCTCGGCACAGCTTCGCTCGATAAACGAGTGCATAAGCGATATGAAAAGCGGCTGCCCGATGAACAGACTTTTGCAGGGCGACGTAGGCTCGGGAAAAACCGCAGTAGCCGCCGCCTGCGCCTATGTCCTGTCGCAGAACGGGCTTCAGACCGCTCTTATGGCTCCTACAGAAATTCTCGCAAATCAGCATTACAAAACGCTCTGCGGATTTTTAAATCCGCTCGGCGTAAGCGTCTGCCTTCTGACAGGCTCTCTGCCGCAAAAGGATAAAGAGAGTATACGAAACGAAATCGAGTCGGGCAGATTTATGGTGGCAGTCGGCACTCATGCTCTGTTTCAGGACAGCGTCAGCTTCAGAAAGCTCGGCCTTGTCATTACGGACGAACAGCACAGATTTGGCGTAAATCAGCGTGCAAGGCTTGCCGGAAAGGGCAGCAATCCCCATAGGTTGATAATGTCAGCAACCCCTATTCCAAGAACACTCGCTCTTATGGTTTTCGGAGATTTGGATATATCGCTAATCGACGAATTGCCAAAGGGCAGAATGACAATAAAGACCTACGGCATTTCGGGCAAAAGGCGTGAAAGTATGTTCGGCTTTGTCAGAAAGGAGCTTGACAGCGGACGGCAAGCCTATATTGTCTGTCCTGCAATAGAGAACAGCGAAAGCGACCTGCGTGCGGTGAAAAAGTATGCAGAGCAGGTTTCGGAAAGCTATCTTAAAGGCTATAAGGTAGGACTCCTGCACGGAAAGATGTCCGCAGCAGAAAAGGACGGTATTATGTCACGTTTTGAAAGCGGCGAGATACAAGCGCTTTGTGCCACGACCGTCGTGGAAGTCGGGGTAGACGTCCCCAATGCAACTGTTATGGTAATAGAAAACGCCGAGCGTTTCGGGCTTTCCCAGCTGCACCAGCTTCGAGGCAGAGTCGGCAGGGGAAAATGGCAGTCATACTGCGTCCTGGTATCCGACAGTATGAGCGACGAGTGCCGCCACCGTATGGAAATTATGGCAAAGGAATCGAGCGGATTTAGAATTTCCGAGGAGGATCTAAGACTCCGTGGCCCGGGCGAATTTTTCGGAAGCCGTCAGCACGGACTGCCTAAGATGAAGCTTGCCGATATGGCGACGGATATAGCAGTCCTGCAAAAAGCGCAGCTCTCGGCAGAGCGGCTTGTAAAATCTGACCCGACTCTTTCAAAACCCGAACACAGGTTTTTGCTGCAAGGCGTGATGGAACTTTTCGACAAGGGGAATGACTTATAATTGTAGAAAATGACGGAATATATTAGAAACACGTCCAAAGGTGTTAACAAACTGACGTAATTGTGTTATAATTATTGTGCATTTTTATAAATCCGAAAGGAATGAATTAGTTTGAAAAAGCTTATGCTTGGAAACGAGGCCTTCGCAAGAGGTCTTTACGAGGGCGGCTGCAGAGTCGCTTCCTCATACCCCGGTACACCTTCAACAGAGGTTACTGAGGAAGTTGCAAAATATGATGAAATCTATGCGGAATGGGCGCCGAACGAAAAGGTAGCGCTTGAGGTAGCGCTCGGCGCGTCGATAGGCGGCGCAAGAGCGTTCTGCGGAATGAAGCACGTCGGACTCAACGTTGCCGCAGACCCGCTTTATACGGCAGGCTATACGGGAGTAAACGGCGGTCTTGTTATCTGCGTAGCGGACGACCCCGGTATGCATTCTTCACAGAACGAGCAGGACTCCCGTCACCACGCAATCGCATCGAAGGTGCTTATGCTTGAACCGTCAGACTCTCAGGAGTGCAAGGAATTTGTTAAGACGGGCTTTGACCTCTCCGAAAAATTCGACACACCCGTAATCGTAAGAATGTCAACAAGAGTCGCACATTCCCAGTCGGCAGTAGAGCTTTGCGACAGACAGGGCGACGAGCTTAAAGAGTACACAAAGAATGCCGCTAAGTATGTAACGCTTCCTGCAAATGCAAGAAAGCTCCACGTTACAGTAGAGGAAAGACTCAAAAAGGCGGCAGAGTACGGAAACGACTGCCCGTTCAATAGGGTAGAAATCAACGAGGGCGCAGGCTTCGGCGTTATCACAAGCGGTATCGCCTACCAGTATGCAAGAGAAGCTCTCGGAGATAAGGCTTCCTATTTAAAGCTAGGCCTTGTAAATCCGCTTCCTGTCGATATTATAAAGAACTTCGCAGAGAAGTATGAAACAGTTTACGTTATCGAAGAGCTTGACGACATCATCGAAACACACTGCAAGAAAAACGGCATAAACGTCATCGGCAAGGAGATCTTCAGCAGGATAGGCGAGCTTTCGCAGGCAATTGTTGCCGAAAAGATACTCGGCAAGACAAACGAGTTTGATACATTTGCAGAGAACGTGCCTGTAAGACCGCCTGTTATGTGCGCAGGCTGTCCGCACAGAGGGCTTTTCTACTGCTTAAATAAGCTAAAGGTCACTGTAACGGGCGATATCGGCTGTTACACGCTCGGCGCCGCCGCACCGCTTTCCGCCATGGACACCACGATTTGTATGGGCGCGTCTATTTCCGCACTCCACGGCTTCAACAAGGCAAGGGGCGAGGAGGCTGAAAAAAGGTCGGTTGCTGTAATAGGCGACTCAACCTTTATGCACAGCGGTATGACAGGACTTGTAAATATCGCATACAACAACTCAAACTCAACTGTCATAATCCTCGATAACTCTATTACAGGTATGACAGGTCACCAGCAGAATCCTACAACGGGTAAAAACTTAAAGGGCGACCCTGCATATGCCGTAAACCTTGAAGAACTTTGCAAGTCCCTCGGCATCAACAGAGTAAGAGTGGTAGACCCTTACAATATGAAAGAATGTGAAGCCGCAATCAAGGAAGAGCTTGAAGCACCGGAAGCTTCGGCTATCATCTCAAGAAGGCCCTGCGCACTCCTCAAGTATGTAAAGCATAAGCCTGCTCTCAAGGTAAATACGGATAAATGCGTAGGCTGTAAGATGTGTCTGAAGATTGGCTGCCCTGCACTCTCAGTCCGTAACGGCAAGGCAGTTATTGACGCTACACAGTGCGTAGGCTGCGGAATCTGCACGGATATGTGCAAGCTCGGCGCAATCGGAGAATAAGTAAACCTGAAAGGATAAATTGTTATGAAAACAAAATCAATTATGATAGTCGGCGTGGGCGGACAGGGTTCTCTCCTTGCATCAAGACTTATCGGAAACGTCCTGCTTGCACAGGGCTTTGACGTTAAGGTGTCCGAGGTGCATGGAATGAGCCAGAGAGGCGGCTCGGTCGTTACATATGTAAAGTACGGCGAGAAGGTGTATTCGCCGGTAATAGAAAAGGGCGAAGCAGATATCATCATCAGCTTTGAAGCGCTTGAAGCGGCAAGATGGTTGTCCTACCTCAAAAAGGGCGGACACATCGTTACCTCGACCCAGCAGCTTGACCCTATGCCCGTAATACAGGGCGTTATGGAGTATCCTCAGGACGTTATCGGAAAGCTTACAGCACAGGGTGTCAACGTGCTGTCCTGCGATGCGCTCAGCCTCGCACTTGAAGCAGGCAACGCAAAGGCGTCGAACGTAGTCCTTATGGGACTTGTATCTACAAAAATGGGCTTTGAGGAGAAATATTGGCAGGAAGCACTCGAAAAGTGCGTGCCCGCAAAGTTTTTGGAGCTTAACAAAAAGGCGTTCGAGCTTGGCGAGAGCGCCGCAAACTAATAAGGAGGCGTGAGAAATGCCTGAGCTTTCTGCACTTATATCACTGCTTGTGCAGCACAACAGCGGCGAGCCTGAAAAAATCAACCATATAATGAAGGTCTGCGGATTTGCAAGGGCTATCGCAAGAGAGGAGGGGCTGTCGGAAAGCACGATCCTGACTGTTGAAATCGCCGCCGCAGTCTGCAATATCGCAGACAACGGCACAGAAAGCGCAATGGTGTCGGATATGCTCCTTTTAAACCTCGGCTACGAGAGGAACTTTATTGAAAAGGTGCATGACCTTGTGCTGAAAAACGCAAGCTACGACGATATTACCGGTATCGACTACCAGATTTTAGCCGAAGCAAACTTCCTCGTGTCCGCATTTGAGAACAGGCTCGATAAGGAGTCTATCACAGAGGTTCTGAATACTGTGTTCAAAACGAAATGCGGAAAGCAGTATCTGTGCGATATGTACGGAGTTTCTCAGGAAGAAAATTAATGTAACATTTGTGTCTAGGTGTTAGGCGCTTATTTTAGTAATTTATTTTAGGAGGCGAGTTCTGATGTCTAAATATTGGAACGAAGAAATTGAGTGTATGTCCCGTGAGGACATGAAGAAGCTTCAGAGCGAAAGACTCGTGACGCAGGTAAAGCACGTTTATGAAAATGTGCCTTATTACAAGAAGCTGATGGACGAAAAGGGCGTTACCCCCGACGATATTAACGGCATTGAAGACCTTCACAAGCTGCCGTTTCTTACAAAGGCAGACCTTCGTGAGGCATATCCTTACGGACTCCTCGCAAAGCCGCTCTCTGACTGCGTAAGAATCCAGTCAACAAGCGGTACAACAGGCAAGAGAGTAGTAGCATTCTACACACAGAATGACATTGACATCTGGGAAAACTGCTGCGCAAGAGCAATCGTTGCCGCAGGCGGAACAAAAGACGACGTTTGCCAGGTGTGCTACGGCTACGGACTTTTTACAGGCGGACCGGGTCTTAACGGCGGCTCACATAAGGTTGGCTGTCTTACGCTTCCTATGTCCTCCGGAAACACGGAAAGACAGATTCAGTTTATGATGGACTTGAAGTCCACTATCCTCTGCTGCACACCGTCATACGCAGCATATATCGGAGAATCTCTCAAGGAAATGGGCTACAAGCCTGAGGACAACAAGCTCAAGGCAGGCATATTCGGCGCAGAGCCTTGGACGGAGGAAATGAGAAGAGAAATTGAAAAGTCCCTCGGCATTAAGGCGTACGATATCTACGGACTTACCGAAACAAGCGGTCCGGGCGTTTCTTTTGAGTGCGAGGAGCAGACGGGTATGCACATCAACGAGGACCACTTTATTGCTGAAATCATCGACCCGAAAACGGGCGAGGTGCTGCCCGAAGGCTCAAAGGGCGAGCTTGTGTTCACAAGCATTACAAAGGAAGCATTCCCGCTTCTCAGATACAGAACGAGAGACATCTGCGTTCTTACAAGAGAAAAATGCTCCTGCGGAAGAACTCTCGTAAAGATGTCGAAGCCTATGGGCAGAAGCGACGATATGATGATTATCAGAGGCGTTAACGTGTTCCCATCACAGATTGAAACGGTTCTTATCGAGCAGGGCTACTCTCCGAACTACCTTATCGAAGTTGACAGAGTAAACAACACGGACACGCTCGATATTTCAGTTGAAATGAACGCAGAACAGTTCTCCGACACAATTAAGGATATCCAGAAGAAGGAAGCAGAGCTTGTTGCGGCTATCAAAACTATGCTCGGCATCAATCCTAAGGTGCATCTCGTATCGCCTAAGTCTATCGCAAGAAGCGAGGGTAAGGCAGTAAGAGTTATCGACAAGCGTAAGCTTCATTAACTGAAGGCTGTCACGGGCATTTTCCCTGCATATCGGCGCTTAATGCCGACTCATGAGGCGGAGGGAACAGTGCGCCGTGTGCCACAGCAGCCAAATATCAAATAATCGAATGGGGGAAACTATTATGGCAGTTAAGCAGATTTCTGTATTTATGGAAAACCGTGCAGGTAAAATATCGGCGGTAACAAGACTTCTTGGCAACGGCGGAATAGACATTCGTGCTATGTCGCTTGCTGACACAACAGACTTCGGTATCCTCAGAATTGTAGTAAACGACACCGAAAAGGCTATGAAGATACTTGAGGAAAACAATTTTTCCGCAACAACGACAAAAGTGCTTGCAGTAGGTCTTGACGATAAGCCGGGCGGACTTGCAGCAGTTATGGAAGCGCTTTACGCAGACAACATCGGCGTTGAGTATATGTATGCATTCGTAAGCCGTGAGGCGGAAAAGGCATACGTTATGCTCAGGGTTGCCGACAATGATTTTGCGTCAAAAGTGCTTAAAGAAAAGGGATTTATTCTGCTAAATTCCGGAGATTTATTTGGTGAGAAATAATTTTTGCAAAAACACTTGCTTTTTTCAAAAATTATGGTATCATATAAGTATGAGTAGTTGACTCAGTTAAATTCTCATAAGGGGGTTAATATTATGGCATATACAATTACTGATGAATGCATCAGCTGTGGTGCTTGTGCAGCAGAATGTCCGGTAGGCGCTATCTCCGAGGGTGATGGCAAGTACGTTATCGACGCTGACGCTTGCATTAGCTGCGGCGCTTGCGCAGGTGCATGTCCTGTTGACGCTCCTAAGGGCGAGTAATCATAGGATACATAGTGCGGACGTTTCGGGTTATCCGAGGCGTCCGTTTTTCTTTTGCAGCAGTAGCAATTTATCGTAAAATACAGTTGATTTAAGGGGCAAAATATGGTATAATACATACTGTATATCTATGCCGTAAAACGGCTGGTGAAAGGAAAACTGCCTTATGAAAATGGTATTTATCGGCGCTTGCCGTGAAGTTACGGGAAGCTGTACCTATATTGAAGCCGCAGGAAAGAGATTTCTTGTTGATTTCGGTATGGAACAGGGCAAGAATATGTACGAAAATGCAAAAATCCCTTGTGCGCCGTCTGAAATTGATTTCGTGCTTTTAACACACGCTCACGTCGACCATTCGGGACTTCTTCCGCTGCTCAGCGCAGGCGGCTTTAGCGGCAAAATCCACTCAACAAAAGCGACGGCAAACCTCTGCTCGATAATGCTCCGCGACTCTGCCCATATCCAGGAGTTTGAAGCAGAATGGAGAAGCCGCAAGAATAAACGTAAGGGTAAGACCGAGCTTACCCCCCTCTACACTATCGCAGATGCAGAGGAAGCGATAAAGTGCTTTGTTCCGCATAACTATGATGAAAAGTGCGAGATATCAGAAGGCGTCACGGTAAGATTTGTGGACGCAGGTCACCTCTTAGGCTCGTCATCAATCGAGGTCTGGCTCACCGAAAACGGCATAACAAGAAAGCTTGTTTTCTCAGGAGATATCGGAAATTTCAACCAGCCGCTTATCAGAGACCCGCAGTACATAAGCGAGGCGGATTATGTCGTAATGGAGTCAACCTACGGCGACAGGAGGCATACTGTCCCCGACGACTACGAAACAGAGCTTGCCTCAATCATAAACAGAACCTTCGCAAGAGGCGGTAACCTTGTTATTCCGTCATTTGCGGTAGGCAGAACACAGGAAATTCTTTACTTTATTAAGAAAATCAAGGACAGGGGACTTGTCGATAAAAAGAATTTTAAGGTATATATCGACAGTCCGCTCGCAATAGAAGCAACAAAGGTCTTTTCCCAAAATAAGGAAAGCTGCTTTGACGAGGAAGCACTCAGGTATGTGCACAGCGGTATCGACCCGATCGTTTTTGACGGACTTACCGTTGCGGTAACTTCTGACGAGTCAAAGATGATTAACTTTGACAAAGAGCCAAAAATTATTATATCCGCAAGCGGTATGTGCGAGGCAGGCAGAATCAAGCACCACCTGAAGCACAACCTCTGGAGAGAAGAAAACACAGTAATGTTTGCAGGCTATCAGGCATATAATACGCTGGGACGTTCTCTGCTCGACGGTGCGGAAAAGGTCAAGCTGTTTGGCGAGGAAGTAATAGTAAGAGCCGAAATCGTAAGACTGAACGGCATAAGCGGACACGCAGACCTTGACGGACTTATCGAATGGGCGAGAGCATTCGGAAATACTCCAAAAAGGATTTTTGTAAACCACGGCGAAAACGACGCCGCAGAAGCGTTCGTGAATACGCTTAAAACCGAGCTTTCCGCTAACGCCTACGCACCTTGCAGCGGAACGAGCTTTGATATTGCTACAGGAGAGTTTATCGAAGAAACACAGCCTGTCCCGATTGAAAAAAAGACAAGTGATAACGAGAATATCGGTAATAACAGCGTCTACGCAAGACTTCTCTCTGCGCTTGACAGGCTCACAAAGCTTATCAGGGGTGCGCAGGGCAGGGCTAACAAGGATTTAGCAAGACTAACCGACAGGATAAACGATATATGTGATAAATTTGAATAAAGGGGAGTGAGAAGATGAAAATATTAAGTGTCGAAGAAATTAACGAGCGTATCAAGTTTGATGCAAAGGCATTCGTAGAGGAGCGAGAAAAGCTCTATATGGAGGATATCGAGAAAATAGCAGTTTCCCTTAACAGGCATACCTCGGATAATCCGGTCATTCTTTTGTCCGGTCCGTCGGGAAGCGGAAAGACCACGACCTCAATGAGAATTGAACAGATACTTGACAGAATGGGAGTGGAAACCCACGCAATCGCCATGGACGACTACTTTCTCACCTGCGATAAAAACGAAATGGCAAAGGACGCAGACGGGGTTATCGACTACGAGTCGCCTTACAGGGTCGATATTGAACTTCTCAGCGACCACCTTATGAAGATTGCAAACTGCGAGGCTGTCGAGCTTCCATGCTTTAACTTCGCAACGCAGACGAGCGGAAAATCGGGCAGGATTTTTAAGAGAAAGCCGGGCGAGCTTGTCATTATGGAGGGAATACACGCCCTCAATCCGCTTGTAACAGGAAAGTCTGCCGAGTTTGCCTGCGGAATTTATATAAGCGTGAGAACAAGAATCGAAGCCTCCGACGGAACGCTTCTTCATCCGTCAAAAATCCGTCTTATGAGAAGGCTTAACCGTGACAGAATTCACAGAGCGAGAAGCTTTGCCGAGAGTATGGCAAGATATAAAAGCGTTGAAAACGGCGCAAGCAAATACATACTCCCGTTCAAGAACAATGCAAAATTCCAGATAGATTCCTTTATGGGATATGAGCCTGCCGTGTTCAAGACTCTCCTTTATGAAGAGCTTCTTGGAGTAAAGGACGGCTACGCAGGCTTTGATAACTTTGCCGATATGGTAAAGGTGCTGTCCGAAACAGAACCGCTTGGCACGGAGCTTATCCCCGATAGCTCGCTTATCAGAGAATTTATCGGCGGCGGTTCAATGACCTATTAAGTTAAATTCCGGTAGTAGAAAGGACAGATTGTATGCTGTATAGCATAGTTGATAACGATAAAGTAACAGTAATTCTTGCACTCCTGCTCGGATTCTTTCTTCCGTTTGCCGCTCTGAGCGGACTTAAAGGAGTCCTCCCGAGAGATCATGGTAAGGACTTTGCAATAGACGGTCAGAAATCCGCAGGTAAGCCGACAGGCGCAGGCGTTATATTTATAACTGCCTTTGCGCTTCTCTGCGCATTATTTGTGCCTATGAACATCGAAAGGATAATTTACCTCTGCGGTATATATCTCTCAATGCTCAGCGGTTTTCTGGACGACTCCGCAAAGGTGCCTTGGGGCAGAGTCAAGAAAGGACTTTTAGACCTCGTTATCGCAGTTTCTATGTCCTCTACCTATTGGTATTTCAATAAGGATTCTGTTAAGGCTACAACGATCCTCGGTATGAGCTTTGATATACCGCCTGCTTTGTATATAGCGCTCGGCGCCGCTCTAGTCTGGTTCAGCATAAATGTAACAAACTGTTCGGACGGCGTGGACGGTCTCTGCGGAACACTAAGTATCTTATCGCTCACGACAGTTGCAGCCGTCCTTTGGACATCGGGAGCAGCTGATAAAGGCTTTACCTCAATGCTCGTCATTATGACGCTCTGTATCGTGGCATATCTCTGGTATAATGCAAACCCAAGCGGTATGCTAATGGGCGACGCAGGTTCAAGAGCCATTGGCGTCATGCTCGCCGTTGCTATGATGAAAACCGCAAGACCTCTGCTCTTTATCCCGATTTGCCTTATGCTTATCGTTGACGGCGGAGCATCACTTGTTAAAATTTCCTGCATAAAGTTTTTAAGACTCAAGGGCTTTATGAAGAATATAAGAACTCCTATCCACGACCATTTAAGGAAAAATTCAGGCTGGTCGCCTACGCAGATCGTGTTCCGGCTCTCAATCATACAGGCGATAATTTCTCTTGTAACATTAGGAGTATTCTATTTCTGATTATAATTTAAAGGACGTTTTTATTACCAATGAACCCGATTACAGATATAAAGAAATTTGACAGTGATAACTATTACGGCGGACCTCTCGGCGTAGAGCTGACAGAGGATAAAACAATATTCCGCACCTGGTCGCCGGTCGCAACAGGTGTCTATTTAAGAGTCTATGCAGACGGAAAGGGAAACAACCTTATAGAAACTCTTCCTATGGAAAGGCATTGGACAGGCTGCTGGCAGGTCGAAATTCTCAGAAGCTTAGAGGGCTGTTTCTATACCTATGTCTATGAATTTGAGTACTCAAAATACTATGAAGCCTGCGATCTCTACGCAAGAAGCTGCGGAGTAAACGGCAAGCGAAGCGCAATCATAGATATGAAAAAAGCTACCCCATACGGCTTTGACTTGGTGCCAAGGCCGAATATCGAGCATCCCTGCGACGCCATAATCTACGAGTGCCATATCAGGGACTTCTCAATAGACGAGTCAGGCGGAGTAAAGCTTGCGTACAGAGGAAAATTCCTCGGTATGGCACAGGACGGGCTTATCGAAAATGGCGTTACAGTAGGACTTGCCCACCTTAAAGAGCTTGGCGTAACGCACGTCCAGCTTCTCCCGATATACGACTTTGTTTCAGTCGATGAGGAAAAGCCGTATAACAACGAGTATAATTGGGGTTATGACCCTAAAAATTATAACTGCCCGGAGGGTTCGTATTCAACAGACGCAGAAAATCCCGTTTCACGGGTAAAGGAGCTTAAAACGCTCGTTATGGAGCTTCATAAAAACGGCATAGGCGTAATTATGGACGTTGTGTATAACCATACCTATTTTACCGAAAAATCGGATTTCCAGATTTCTGTTCCGTATTATTACCATAGGCTTAAAGAGGACGGCAGCTTCTCAAACGGCTCAGGAGTAGGAAACGAAATTGCCTCAGAACACGCAATGGTAAGAAGATATATCGTCGATTCTGTCCTCTATTGGGCGAACGAATATAAGCTGGACGGCTTCCGCTTCGACCTTATGGCTGTCCTTGACTGCGAAACTATAAATATTATCCGTGACGAGCTTTTAAAGCTTTCCCCGTACGTTATGATGTACGGGGAGGGCTGGTCAGGAGGAGAGTGTGCAATCCCTGAGGGCGAAAGGTGTGTCAAGTGGAACATAGGAGCGTTCGACAGGGTAGGAGTGTTCAACGACAATTTCAGAGACGCAATAAAGGGCAATACATTCGACGTATATAAAAGAGGTTATGTCGGAGGGAACACCGACCTTACCGAAATCATAAAGCGTGGACTTGCAGGGTCTGTAAAGCACAGCGGAGTAAACGGCTATGACGAAGCCGCATGGGCGACAGAGCCGCACCAGACGATAAATTATTGCGAGGCTCACGATAACTGGACAATGTGGGATAAAATCCTCATTTCCTGCGGCGATTACACCGAGGAAGAAAAGAAGAGCGCACATAAGCTCTCATTGGCGCTTGTGCTTTTGGCGCAGGGAGTGCCGTTCTTACAGCTGGGACAGGACTTTATGAGAAGCAAGCCGAAGCCGCTCCTTGACGAGCCGCAGGCAATCCACGAGCGTTATGACGAAAACAGCTACAAATCCCCCGACTTTACCAACAGCATAAAGTGGCAAAGAAAGCTAGAGCAGTACGACGTGTTCAAGTATTGCCGTGAGCTTGTAAGATTAAGACGTGACAATCCTCTTTTCCGCCTGCGCACAGCCGACGAGATAAGAGAAAAGCTCATGTTTTTACCTACCGACATAAACAGCACGATCGCATATAAGCTGGAGGACGGAAGCAAGTGCCTTGTGGTTGCAATAAACCCCTGCAAGGAGCCGAGCGGTCTTACGCTTCCTGAGGGTTGTTTCTTTGTAAGACTGTCGCCGGACGCCAAGAGCTACAACTTCCCGCTTAGCAGCAGCAGAGTGTCGATACCTCCGATAAGCGCAGTTGTCTTTGAAGCGTATAAGGAAAGGGTAGTTACGAGAGATGAGCTTAGATCAAGGCATAGAGAAGAATTTATGATAAAAAGCGAGTTTTAAAATCACGGAAAATAAATATCCCGACGGCAGTAAAATGCTATCGGGATATTTTTGTATTATAGGGAGGATTTTGAAACCGTGTATGAGCCGCCGCTGTAATCTACCGTAAGAAGCGTGTCCGGCGCTATGTCGTCTGCAATGATAGAACGTGCAATAAGCGTTTCTATCTTTCGCTGAATAAGCCTCTTGAGCGGTCTTGCGCCGTAAACCGAGTCGTAGCCCTCGTCAATTACAGCCTGCTTTGCGTTTTCTGTAACAGAAACAGAAAGCTGCTTCTGCGAAAGCCTGTCGGAAAGCTCCTTTAGCATAAGGTCCACAATCGAGCCTATCTCGTCCTTTGAAAGCGGCTTGTAGAATACAATTTCGTCAAGCCTGTTTAGAAACTCAGGCCTGAACGACCTGCGGAGAAGTGCGTTTACGTTTTCCTTTGCATCTTCCGTAATCTCTCCGTTTTCAATACCGTTTAGAATAATGTCAGAGCCGAGATTTGATGTCAGAATGATAATCGTGTTCTTGAAATCAACGGTCCTGCCCTGCGAATCGGTGATTCGTCCGTCATCGAGAACCTGTAAAAGCACGTTGAAAACATCAGGGTGCGCCTTTTCAATCTCATCGAACAGAATAACCGAGTATGGCTTTCTCCTTACCGCCTCGGTAAGCTGGCCGCCCTCCTCGTAGCCTACATAGCCCGGAGGCGCTCCTATGAGCCTGCTTACGGAGAATTTCTCCATATATTCGCTCATATCTATTCTTACTATATTCTTCTCATCGTCAAAAAGAGCCTGTGCCAGAGCCTTTGCAAGCTCTGTCTTACCGACGCCCGTAGGACCCATAAAGAGGAATGAGCCGACAGGTCTGTTTGGGTTTGCTATTCCTGCCCTTGCACGCAAAATAGCCTCCGACACTTTAGTTACTGCCTCATTTTGTCCTATTACACGCTCGTGAAGTATGCTTTCCATAGAGAGAAGCTTTTCTCTCTCGCCCTCCATAAGCTTTGCAACAGGAATGCCCGTCCAGCGGCATATAATTCTCGCAATTTCCTCCTCTGTAACTCTGTCACGGAGGAGCGACTTTCTTTCCTCAGCAAGCTTTTCCTGCTCCGCAAGGTCTGACTGAAGCTTAGGGAGTCTGCCGTATTTCAGTTCCGCCGCTTTTTCAAGGTCATATTCACGCTGTGCCTTTTCAATCTGTGCATTTACGCTCTCTATCTCCTCACGAAGCTTTCTTACGGACGAAATAGCGTTCTTTTCATTCTCCCACTTTGCCCTCATCTCGTTAAATTCGCTTCTCAGCTCCGAAAGCTCCTTCTGCTTCTCGGAAAGCTGTTCCTGCGACAGCTTGTCGGTTTCCTTTTTAAGCGCCGCTTCTTCGATTTCGTCCTGCATAATTCGTCTTGAAATCTCGTCAAGCTCTGTCGGCATTGAATCCATCTCGGTCTTTATCATAGCGCAAGCCTCGTCGATGAGGTCGATTGCCTTATCGGGGAGAAATCTGTCGGTGATGTATCTGTTTGATAGGGTAGAAGCCGCAATGATGGCGTTGTCCTGAATTTTAACGCCGTGATAAACCTCGTAACGCTCTTTAAGTCCACGAAGTATGGAAATCGTGTCCTCGACAGTCGGTTCGTCTACCATAACAGGCTGGAAACGTCTTTCCAACGCCGCATCTTTTTCGATGTACTGCCTGTATTCGTTAAGGGTGGTAGCGCCGATACAGTGAAGCTCGCCCCTTGCAAGCATAGGCTTTAAGAGATTGCCTGCGTCCATAGCGCCGCCGTTCTTGCCTGCGCCTACGATAGTGTGCAGCTCGTCTATGAACAGGATTATCCTGCCCTCGCTTTTCTTTATGGCATTAAGGACAGCCTTGAGTCGCTCTTCAAATTCGCCCTGATACTTAGCGCCTGCAATAAGCGCACCCATATCGAGCGAGAAAACCTGCCTGTCACGAAGATTATTAGGCACGTCGCCTCTTACAATTCTCAGAGCCAAGCCCTCGGCGATCGCCGTCTTTCCGACGCCCGGTTCGCCGATGAGTACAGGATTGTTTTTGGTCTTTCGTGAAAGTATCCTTATAACATTTCTGATCTCGCTGTCCCTGCCGATTACCGGGTCAAGCTTCTGCTTTCTTGCAAGCTCAACAAGGTCGGAGCCGTACTTTTTAAGCACATCATAGGTTTCCTCAGGAGTATCGGTCGTAACACGCTGACTGCCCCTCACATCTGCAAGACGTTCCATAAACTTGTCCTTTGTAAGAGAGTATTTTGAGAACAGCTCGGAAAGCTTCTGAGATGTCTTTTCAAAAATCGAGAGCATAATATGCTCGACCGATACAAACTCGTCCTTCATCTGTTTTGCGATTTTTTCAGACAGCACCAGGTTTTCGTTTACGATAGTGGAGACGTAAACCGAGCCCTGCGGTCTGCCTGAACCCGTTACTCTAGGCATCTGCGAGATAATGGAAAGGGTGTCCTCAGCAAGCTTCTGCGAGGATATTCCTATTCCGTCTAATATCTGCGCAATAAGGCTGTCAGGCGAGTCTATTAGCGCATAGAAAAGATGCTCCTGCTCAACCTGGTTGCTCTGATATTCCGTCGCAATAGAGTTTGCATTGCTTATCGCCTCAAGCGACTTTTTTGTAAAATTCTGTGCATTCATTTAAATCTACCTCCGTTTGCGAAAGTCCGTGTCGAATGGGTTTTTCGCTGAAATTTTGTTCTGTTAAATTGATATCTTACCGTCTTTGTATGCTAAAACGTATGCGTCGGTTATCTCTGAGCAAACCTCCTCAAGATCGCAGTCCCTTGAAATAAACCTGTTTACGCAGCGGTTGAAAAGATTTATGTAGTCGGTGATTTTCTGCGAAGTCTCCTGCGGAGCTATCTCGCCCTGCGGTGGGTCGATGAGCCTGCGGTATATTCCGCTCTTCAGCTCACAGGAAATATTCTTGCCGCAAACTGCCGTTTCTATGCTGTGCCACAGCTTTATGAAGCTTTGAAACTCTGACATAAGCTGTGCGTTCTGCGTCCTGAGTATAGCACGGATTTCCCCGATGTGTTCCTTCCTGCGATATAAAAGCACGTTGTAGCGTATGGTAGGCAGGTACTTGTATTTGAGCCAGCTTACCGCAGAAAAGGCGTTCTCTCCGGGCACAATGCTGACCTTGAACGAATCGCTCAGCGACTCCATCTGCTTTTGCATAAGCTCGTACATACTCTTCATTCTCTGCTCAGGGGTAACGACCGAAAGGCTCTCGGCAAGTATCTGGTTTATAAGACCGCTTCTCGATAGACCCATACGCCTCGCCTTTACGTCAATCCTTTCAACGATGTCGTCAGACAGTATAAGGCTGTACATACTTTTACTCAAAATTCGTCACCTCTTTGAAAATAACTTGCAAGAAATATTATATAATTTTCTTTACGAGTTTATGATACCACACCTACAAGTTTTTGTCAATAGTATTTTGAAAATTTTTTTGCAAAATAAAAAGTCCGGGAAGATTATTGTTTCTTCTCGGACTTGTACCGCTATAAATTATTGTTTGTCTATTCAACGGAAATGATGTAGTAGTAAACCGGCTGACCTCCGTTTACAACGCTGACTTCAAGACTTGGGAACTTGCCTTCAATACGCTCTGCAAGCGCCTTAGCCATTTCTTCCGTAACCTCCTCGCCGTAGATGACAGTTACAAATGCGCTGTCGCTCTTAACGAGTCTTTTAGTAAGCTTGAAAGCTGCCTTTTCAAGATCGGCGTCTACGAAAGAAATCTTGCCGTTTTCAAGAGCTAATATTTCTCCCTTTTTGATTTCGTTGCCCTCAAAGTCTGAATCCCTTGCCGCAAATGTGAGCTGACCTGTGCCGACGTGGTTGAGCGCCTCGGTCATAGCGTTTGAGTTTGCGGTATAGTCTGCGTCGGGGTCGAATGCGAGCATAGCGGAAATTCCCTGAGGGATTGTTCTTGTCTGAAGAACGATGACCTTTCTGTCCTTTACAAGCTTTGAAGCCTGTTCAGCCGCCATAATGATGTTCTTGTTGTTCGGAAGAACAAATACGGTCTTGGCAGGGCAGGAGCAGATAGCGGCATAGATGTTGTCAGTCGATGGGTTCATTGTTTGTCCGCCGCTTACGATGCAGTCAACGCCGATATCATGGAACATATCGTCAAGTCCCTTGCCGGAAGATACAGCAACAAAGCCGTAGTCGTTCTCAGGCTTTGCAGGCACGAATTCCTGTTTTGCGTCCTGCTTGCGCTGCTTGTGCTGGAGCTTCATATTTTCAATCTTAGGGAGATTGAGGTAGCCGAACTCAAGGCCCTTCTGGATAGCCTTGCCCGGGTCGTTTGTGTGAACGTGTACCTTGATTATTTCCTCATCGTCAACGACCACAACGCAGTCGCCGATCGTTTCAAGATAAGCACGGAGCTTGCTTGCGTCGTCACAGTTCTCGTTCTTTGTGATGAGCATTTCCGTGCAGTATGTGAAGTTGATAACCTCGTCAAAATCTCCGACAGTAGAGGAGAAGGTGTCAACTGTGATTTTTTTAGCCTCGTTCTTGACTTCAGGCTCTACAATAGCGCCGCCCTTGAATACTGCGAGCATTGCGTCAAATATAATGAGAAGTCCTGCGCCGCCTGCGTCCACAACGCCTGCCTTTTTAAGAGCAGGGAGTTGATTTGGGGTGTTGTCAAGAGCGATCTTGCACTCCTTACAAACTTCCTCCCAAAGCTCTGTTTCGTCTGTCACCTTGCCTTCCAAGGACTTAGCCTTTTCGTAGCCCATTCTTGCAACTGTAAGAATAGTACCCTCGGTAGGGTTCATAACAGCCTTGTAAGCATTTTCAACGCCGAGTCTGAGCGCCTCGGTAAGGCCCTCGCAGTCAGCCTCTCTCTTTCCTGCAAGACCCTTTGAGAAGCCTCTGAAAATAAGCGAGAGAATAACGCCTGAGTTTCCTCTTGCACCTCTGAGAAGTGCGGAAGCGGCGGCCTTAGCAACTGCCGAAGCGGTAACGTCATCGTCCATCATACGAAGCTCAGAAACCGTGCTGCCGATAGCCATTGACATATTAGTGCCTGTATCTCCGTCAGGAACAGGAAATACGTTAAGCTCGTCTACCGACTTTTTGTTGTTTGCAATTGAATTTGCGGCGCTTATTATTGCGTCACGAAGTAATCTTCCGTTAATCACTTGTATCCTCCTCGGTTACGACTGCATAGAGTCAATATACACATTGACCTTTGAAACCTCAATGCCGGCTTCCTCTTCAACCGTGAAGCGTACCTTATTGATAATGCTGTCAACGATTGCGGTAATATTTATGCCATAGGAAACAGTAATATGCAGGTCAACTATAAGTGCATTGTTGCTCTGACGAATAATAACGCCGTTATCGAACGCTTCCTCACAGCCAACGAGAGAACGGATGCTCTGAACAGGGCCGTAGGAATTCATTCCGACAACTCCGAAACAGCTTGCCGCAGTCTTAGCGATGAGCTTTTTAAGATAATTTGAAGAAAGCTCGATGCAACCGATGTGATTGTTAACTTTAATCATACACAATTCACTCCTTTTATTTTTCGTCATTACATAACGCTTGTATGTCAAACATACCATTGTTCATTATATCACAAGGATACATATTTTGCAAGAGTACGTAGTTATTTTCGTGATTATTGCCATATACAGGCAGCGTTAACAAATGAGCCTTTAATGTTTTGGGCATTATCTGTCCGAATGAAGGTTGACACTAACAACAACTTCGCAGTCTGTAAAAATATTATCATAATTATCTTCGGTAAAAGGGAACATTGCGACAGCCAGTTTTTTTACACCAAGTATGTCGTATCCGCCCTTTTCCCTGAGTGCAGTAATACAAAGCTTGCATATTTCGGCAAGCTCTTTTTCAGCCGTATCCTTGACTTTTTTGTATTCAACGTCGGGCTGCGACGACTCGGTTATCCTTATCGCACCCTCGACAAAAAACGTCAGTTTGTATTTTCCGCCGTCACGCACAAGCTCCCTTGTCTGCTTAGCGAGAGTCAGAGTCGCCTTGTAGTGACCTTTTTCCGTTTTAATCGGCAGGCTTAGCGTTTCGGCTGTGCCTGTAAGCCACGCAACGCCGAGGGTTTCTTTTTCGTTCAGCTCAATTATCGGCATACCGTCCTTGACGACCGCCGTTCCCTTGAACAACAGCTTCTGCTCCTCTGTTGCCTCGCTCTGCGGTTCTTCGTCTGATGACTCGACCGTATTTTCTCCTTTAGGCGGCTTTCCAACGGTCAGTATCGGCAATGCAATCGGCGCTTTGTCCGTAATTGCGTTTGCGCAGGTCAGAAGGTCTGTACTTAACGCTTTTCCGCTCTCTTTACCTATATCTATGATGTTTTGCACCGCAATAGCCGTTTCGACATCATTCATAAGCTGTACCTTTAAAACGTCCTCTGCTTTTTTGTCTGTCGTCAGCACGGGTGTGCCGAGATATGTCTGCTCAGATGCGATAAAATAGCCTAAGACGTCGCCTATAGGATCAGACAAAAGCTCACGTCCGAGTATTATATACTTTGTGTGTCCCGTGTTTACCCGCCTGCCGAGAATTGTATTCAGCTCCTGCATAGCCCCGTCAAGGCTCTGCGCCTCACAGCTTGCAAGAACAGTATTTGTCTTGCTTGGGTCAATAGGGCTTGCCGAGCCTGCCCCCATAGACTGAAACACCTGAACCGTCACCTTGTATTTCCCATTTTCGCCCTTGTCGATGCCTACGGCAGATACGATTGCCTGGTTCTCAAGCTTTGATACCGCAGAGCAGGAGCAGAGCGTTGCAGCAATTGCAAGTACCGTACAAACAGACAACAGCCTTTTTGTAATTCTCATACTGATTTTTCCTTTCTTACAAACAGCAGAAGCGACGGAACAAGCGTAACGAGTATGAATACTGCCATGCTTTCCAAAAAGAATTTTTCTGTAATATCCCACGAATCGCTGTAAAGAATTACTCCGGCAATCAAAAACACAATTCCGGATATAGCAGAGCATAGCCTCTTTTGTGATACATTAGGCACAGCGTATCCGACAGCGGTCGCCGACGCCCATATAAGCGCAGAAAGATATACTGTTCCCGTCATCGTCCATACGACCAGGAATATGGGGTCAAACCTTGCAACGATAGAGGTGTCGGAGTATGAACTGAGATGGAAAAACGGCAGCTGACCTACCCTTGCAAAGCTTCCCAAAATAGACGAGTAAAAGAAAATTATAAGCGTCACGATAAAGTATTTCGCTGTGACAAATACCGCCAGCGGCGTAGATTTTCTGCCTTTCAGCAGCGGCAGCATAAAGCATCCAAGCACAATCGAGGTGTTTCTGCCGATGCTCATAATCCCTGCGTGTATTATTCCGGCAACAGGCTTTTCAGAGTGCAGCGTAAGATTTGACGGGTCGATGCTTCCGCTGCTTTCCGATACAACGATAGCGAGCATCAGAACAAAAAGCGTGATTGCAATAACGCTTGTCCTCGACAGCGGCGTTATGCCAAGATATGCGATGTATGCCGCACCTACCGCCATAGACAGAATTATTGCAGATTCAAAGCTGAACACAGGAAATGCAAAGTTTATAAAATGTGAAAAATCGCCCAGAACCTTTACCGCAACAAGCATAAAGAACGTCCCGTAAACCGCCGAAAGAACAATGCCCACCGCCTTTGACGGGATATAGCCCACAGACACCATGTTCCTGTCGGGAAATCTTTTCCGCAGAATAACGGGCGGAATTATCAGCGCAAGCTGTATGAGCGTCGATAGAATTTCTCCCGCAATCGTGATGAGAGGCGCTTCCGAATCTACAGGCGTGTAGGTCATCGTGACAAAAAGCCTGCATAGTATAAGAAGTGACAGAAACTGTGCCACAGATAGTTTTTTCATAAAAATCAGTTCTCTTTCTGCTGCTTTTGAGCTTCAAAATCAGATACGAGCGTCTTTCCTCTTTGCAGACTGTGGAATCCGCTTCGCATAAGAAGATTTTTAATGCCCTTTTTGAAAAACGGTGAAACGGGCGCCGAGTACGGAATGCCTATGTCGTCAAGAGAGCAGATGTTCGCAATAAGGACCGTTGTCACAAGGCTTATCCCGTAAAGGCCCGAAATACCGCCCGCAATAATCATAACGATGCGAAGTATCGACGTCTGCTGATTAAGCGTAGGTATCACAAACGAAGCCGTCGCGGTAAGTCCTATTATAATAAGAATAGGCGCAGAAATAAGTCCCGAATTTACCGCCGCATCACCGATTATAAGTCCGCCTACGATCGACACCGCACCGCCGATGTTCTTAGGCATCCGTATTCCTGCCTCACGCAGTATTTCATACATAAGCGTTATTATCGTTATGTCGAATACAAGCGGATATGGCGTGCCCTGTTCAGATACGACAAGGCTTAAAAGAAGTTTGTAGGTGAACGTTTCCGAGTGAAATGTCGCAAGCGCAACGTAAATACCCGGCAGCATTACCGATAAAAAGAACGCAACGTATTTTATAAGCCTGATGTAGAAAACATAGTAGGGCCTGTTTGCATAATCGTCAATCGTGTTGAAATTCTCCACAAAAAATGACGGTACAAGCAGGGCGAACGGCGTGCCGTCAATGATAATACCCACCTTGCCCTCAAGCAGCCTAGCGCTGAACGAATCGGGTCTGTCCGTCGTCTGTACGCAGGAAAACAGGCTTCGCTTCGACTTTGATAAAAACGGCGCAACATATCCGCTTGTCAGCACCGACTCAAGCTTGATGGACGATAGCCTCCGCCTCACCGATTCAATAAGCTCGGGGGTAGCCCTGTCCGCCATATATGCGATGCAGACGTCTGTGTTGCTCTGACTTCCTATCCTCATAAGCTCAAAGCGCAGCGACGGAGTTTTCATTCTTCTGCGGACAAGCGAAATGTTTGTCCTTATCTGCTCGATAAATCCGTCACGCCCGCCTAAAACGTTTATGTCGCTTGTCGGCTCTGTAATGGCACGCTTGTCAAAGCCCTGCACGCCGTAAACCTGCCCCGATGCTATACCGTTTACGAGTACAAGCACAAATCCCGAAAACAGCCTTACCATAACCTCTCCGTAATCGTAGACCGTCGCACGCTCTGACGATAAAAGACTTTCCTTTGTCAGGTAATCGAAAATGTCCGTGGGTTTGGAGTTTTCGGGAAGCTTCAGCTCGCAGAGAGGCTTGAAAATAAGCTCTCCCATAGTCATAGTAGAAGCCATAGCCTCTATCGACACAACGGCGCAGTGATGATCCGAAACCTTGGCTTCCATAATGTTAAGGTCCATAGTGTTGCCGGTGATGCTCCGAAGATGTGAAAGAGCTAAGTTTATATCAGAGGGAATTTTAATATTCCTGTAATTTTCGTAATCAGGAAATGAGTTCAAAGCATTGAGCCGCCTTTCTTTGAAGAAATTTGCAATTTATGAGCGTATTATTTGCAAGCCTTTGAGAAAAAATACAGTAGATAGCAAAATGCAGAAAAGGGAGTTTTTTGAAGTGACTATAGTTTTTATAAGAACGGTAATGCTATATGCGGTTATAATCTTTGCAATAAGGCTTATGGGCAAAAGACAGCTTGGCGAGCTTCAGCCGTCAGAGCTTGTCGTTACAATTCTGATATCGAATATCGTAACCCTGCCTATCGAGGATATCTCAACGCCTATGCTTATGGGCATAGTGCCGATTTTAACGCTTGTTTGTATGGAAGTAATAATTTCCGCAATTACAATGAAATCAAGAAAGCTTAGGCGTATAGTGTCGGGAAGCCCGAAGGTCATAATCTCAGACGGAGTAATTGACCAGAAACAGCTTAAAGAGCTTCGCTTTACTGCCGACGACGTTATGGAGTCGCTGCGCTCGCAGGGAGTTTTCGATATATCTCAGGTCCAGTATGCCATAATTGAAACAACAGGCGCAGTAAGCGTGTATGAAAAGCCGTCGCTCCAACCGCTTTCCGCAAATTCTCTCGCAAATCCGCCTAAGAACGAAAATCCCCCTCAGGTCGTAATCGACGACGGCGACGTAGTAAAAAAGTCGCTCGACGTTTTAAAGCTGAGCGAGGTGTGGCTGGAGGAAATTTTAAAAAAAGAGGGAAAGCACAGTGCCGACATCTTCCTTATGACGGCGAGCGACGACAAAAGCTATAAAATAATCGAAAAGGAGAAGGGTATATGAAAAGAGTAAAGGTATGCATAGGAATACTGGTAACTATCGTTCTACTCGGCATAGGCTGGCTGCTGCTCCTAAGCCATAAGAATAACGAGCTTTCCGTTCTCATTGATAACGCAATAGAGCTTGCCGAGCAGGGAAGCGACGAAACGGGCGACGCAATAGTCGAGCTTTGCGAATACTGGAGAGACTTTTACGCCGTGGCATCAATGTTTGAAAGCTCAAAAAACCTCGACGATATAAGCAACAGCGCCGCAAA
Source organism: Ruminococcus sp. Phil15 (assembly GCA_001940995.1). GTDB lineage: Bacteria > Bacillota > Clostridia > Oscillospirales > Ruminococcaceae > UBA7477. Next base: position 32,431 of record MSHC01000031.1, on the reverse strand, counting down.
GCTCGCACCGCTCTATGAAAAAGACAGCGAAGAATTTTATTCCGAGTGCGAAACGATACGCCTTGCCGCCGCAAGAATACTAAAAAGTAATATCCCGTGGAAATAATTTGAAATCCTCTTTTATTTTTTGCCATAATGTGTTATAATCGTTATAGCGTTATTTACAAAAGGCGGTGAACGGAATTTATGAGCTATAAGGTCGGTATATCAACAGCGACGCTATATCCTATGCTTACAGAGCAGGCGCTTTTGGAGCTTTGCAAGAGAGGAGTGGAGTGCGTCGAGATATTTATAAATACAGACTGCGAGCTAAGCCGTAAATTTCTCTCGCAACTGAGAAATATGCTGAAAGAGTATGGCATATCGGTAAGAGCGATCCACCCGTTTACCTGCGAGCTTGAGTCTATGATGCTGTTCACCCACTATCCCAGAAGATTTTTAGACTCTCTTGAATATTACAAAAAGTTTTTCGGCGCAGGCGAGTATCTCGGCGCAGATTTGTTCGTCCTGCACGGAAACAACCGCCACAATAACTATCCAAAGGAGCTTTATTTCGACAGGTTTGTAAGGCTTTCTGAGGAGGCTGAGAAATTCGGAGTTACATTAGTCCAGGAAAACGTCGCAAGATGCGTGAGCGGCGAGCTGTCGTTCCTGAAAGAGATGAAGACTGCGATAGGCGATAGAGCAAGGTTTGTACTAGACACAAAACAGGCGATCCGCAAGGGAGAAAATCCCTATGACTTTTTGACCGTCCTTGGCGGCAGTATCTGCCATATACATTTAAGCGACTATGATACAGACAGCGACTGCAAGCTGGCAGGAACAGGAAAGCTTGACTACCCAAAGTTTATTAAAGCCGCCGAAGAAAACGGCTTTGAGGGTTCTGTCGTACTGGAGCTTTACCATAACGGCTACCGCAGCCTGGACGAGCTTTATGAAAATTATCTCTACATAAAATCTGTAAGAGATAAAACATTTTGAACACTGAGATAACAAAGCGCAGCCGTCTCCCGATCGAGCAGCTGCGCTCTCTGCTTTTTATAAAGCGGCGTTTGTCGAAATCTGTCGAATATTGTCGATTGATTTTTCTGGACAAAAGATACAATATATGGTATGATACTAGTCGGGGATAACGATATACGCAGTTGTTTTATTATAATACGGGGGAATGATGTGATGAAGTTTGTCAATAGAAAACGCAGTAAAGGGGCGATTGCGCCACATAAAGTGTGAGACACTCGCAAACGGAAGCCTTTGCTATAAGCTTTTCAGCACTGAAACAGAAAATGAAAGCTATCCTTTCAGCTATGGGATAGAAATTGAGTGCAGCCTTTTCGGTGAAACGTATGCAGATATCCTTGAGGATATTACCGCAAACTATGAGTATATATCGGAGCTTTTTGAACTTCTCGTGACTTATACCGTAACTCCTGTGTCACTCAGATGCATAGCGGAGGACTTCATAAACGAAAAATATTCTTTTTATGCGAAAATTATTTGAAAACTCTTGCAATTGACCACAATATATGCTACAATAATAAAGAAAAAGATATATGGAAGCATTATATATTGTGTAACAAAGAGCGAGGAGTGTTGAAATATGAAATGCCCTTTCTGCAACTATCTTGATACTAAAGTTATAGACTCACGGCCGAGCGACGAAAAGAAGCGCCGCCGTAGAGAATGTCCCGTATGCGGTAAGAGGTTTACAACATACGAGGTAATCGAAAAGCCGACCCTTATGGTCTATAAAAAGGACGGAAGCTTTGAGCCTTTCGATAGGGAAAAGCTTATGAAGGGCGTGCAGAACGCAATCAAAAAGCGTCCCGTAAGCCTAGAGCAGATGACCGCCCTCGTTGACGATATCGAGAATACGTACGCAAACGCAATGCAAACCTCTACAACTACATCGGAAATAGGCGATAAAGTGCTTGCCGGGCTTAAAAATCTCGACCACGTTGCCTATGTAAGATTTGCGTCTGTTTATAAGGACTTTACCGACGTGGAGAGCTTCATAAATATCATCTCCGAGCTTGGGAAGAATAATAAAAAGTAATAGTCGCAGGAACGTGCCTTTTTAAGGTGCGTTCTTTTTTTGTCCCGAAGAAAATGTGTAAAGCTTGTACAATTTCATTTATACTTGACTTTTTAAGAGAAAAAAACTATAATAAAGAAGTAAATGCATATTTGCAAAAAACTTTTAGGAGGACATTCAGGTGCGTAACATTAAAAAGCCTGTGTTTTTTATCGTCTTTGCCTTGATAGCCGTTTTCTCGTATCTAACGATTTTCGGCGTTCATAATACATACGGCGATATTGAAACATCTTACATAAAAGGAGTAGACGAAATACGTTGGGGCATTGATATCCAGGGCGGCGTAAATGCAACATTTGAGCCGGCAGACGGCGTCGATGCCACCGATGAAGAGCTGGAAGCCGCAAAAACGGTAATCGAACAGCGACTTGTCAGCCTTAATATAACGGACAGCGAGGTCTACGTCGATACCACAAAGGACAGAGTTATCGTAAGCTTCCCATGGGCGTCGGACGAAACGGACTTTGACGCTGAAAAGGCGGTAAGCGAGCTTGGCGATATGGCAGAGCTTAAGTTCGTAAAGGGTAAGACTGCGGACGGCGAGCTTATTATGACAGGTACAGCCGTTGAGAGCGCCGCTGCCGAGCCTAACCAGAAGACGGCAAATCAATGGTGCGTGTCCCTCAAGCTTAACAAGGAGGGTACAGAGGCATTCGCTGCCGCTACGGCTGAGCTTAAAAATAAGGGCTATATCTCTGTGTGGATGGACGATACATCGGTTTCCGTTGCGTCAGTAGCAGCAGAAATCACAGACGGCAACGCAGTAATTACAGGCGACTTTACCTATGAAGCCGCTAAGTCGCTCGCAGATAAAATCAACGCAGGTGCGCTTCCTATCAAAATGGAAGCCACCAGCACGAATACAATCTCTCCTACGCTCGGAGAGGGTGCAAGAAACGCTATGGCAGTGGCAGGCGTTATAGCGCTCATAGTTGTGGCAGCCTATATAACCATAGTTTACAGACTTCCCGGCGCAGTTGCCGCTATCGCACTCTGCGGACAGGTCGCAGGCTCGCTTGCCGCAGTTTCAGGCTTCTTCGGAAATCTCGACAGCTTCACGCTCACTATTCCCGGTATCGCAGGTATTATCCTCGCAATCGGTATGGGCGTTGATGCCAACGTTATCACAGCCGAAAGAATCAAGGAAGAGCTGAGAAACGGCAAGACCTTAAACGGCGCTATCGAGCTTGGCTATAAGAGAGCGTGGTCAGCCGTATTCGACGGAAATATCACGGTTATCTTCGTCGCAATAATCCTTATGGGTGCGTTCGGTCCTACAGATAGCCTTTTCGGCGGACTGATGAAGCCTCTGTTCTTTATGTTCGGCGCTTCAACAGCAGGCGCAATTTACTCTCTCGGCTATACGCTTCTCGTCGGAATTATTTTGAACTTCCTGTTCGGCATATTCTTCTCAAGACTTATGCTCGCTTCTATCTCAAAGTTCAAGTGCTTCAGAAAGCTTTGGCTGTATAACGGCGTTGCACCTGAAAAGGAAAAGAAAACGCTCAATACCGTTAAGAATAAGTCCAAGTTCTATACAATCTCATGCGTGCTGTTCGCAGCTATCCTAGTGCTTACTTTTGCAAAGGGCGTAAACGTGGCAGCAGAGTTCGCAGGCGGTACGATAATCGAGTATACCTACGAGGGTACGATTGATACAAATTCCGTTGCACAGAAGGTAGAGGAAGCGGTAAGCGAAAGCGTAACCGTTACGACCGGAGAGAGTATGGCGGACGATTCGCAGACTCTAAAGCTTACATTCTCTACAAAGGAAGGCATTTCCTCCGAAAAACAGCTCAAAGTCAAGGAAACACTTTCAGAGAGCTTCGCAGACAACAAGCTTGAGCTTTTAAGCTCGACAGACGTCGCCGCTTCAAACGGTAAGGACTTTATGCTCAAGTGCGTGGTAGCAGTTATAATTGCGGCAGTCATTATGGTTATCTATATCGGCTTCAGATTTAAGAAAATCGGCGGTATCTCGGCAGGCATTACCTCTGTCGTCGCACTTATCCATGACCTTATCCTCGTTTACGGCTCGTTCGTAATTTTCGGATTCAGCCTCGATTCAAACTTTATCGCCGTTCTTCTTACGATACTCGGCTATTCTATCAACGCAACAATCATCATCTACGACAGAATCCGTGAAAACAGAAGACTGCTCGGCAATAAGGTGTCTATGGAAAACCTCGTGGATGCTTCAATCACTGAAACACTCGGACGCTCTATCCATACAACAGTAACAACAGTAATCGCAATGCTTATCGTTTGCGTTGTCTGCTGGATGCAGGGTATCACATCAATTATGAGCTTTGCACTTCCCATGATCATCGGTATGGTTTCAGGCGTGTACTCATCAAACTGTATCGCTCCTACGCTCTGGGTTATGTGGCAGAACCATAAGAAAAAGAAGTCTGCTTCTGTTTCAAAAAGCCATAAATAGTGTAATATATTTATCTGATCAGGCTCTGTTTTATACGGAGTCTGATTTGTTTTTTTGGATTAAAATTTTATTATGTTAAATTCATAAGTCCCCAATTATCAGCTATTTAACCTAAAAGAAGTTGTAGTATTTGTTTACGATTACAAAAATAAATCCACATTATTGACTTTAGATTAAAATTGTGATATTCTATAGGTGTATAGAAATGACTGTTTAACTATTTTATACGGAAATGGAGGAATATTATGTTAAAGGTAAAAAGAATTTTAGCAAGCGCACTCGCTTGCGTTATTTGCCTCGGCGTTGTAGGCTGCGGCAAGGACGATGAAAGTTCATCTCACGTTGACCAGGTTGAAGTTCCTGACGCTGAATCTATCGAAGCTATCCCGGAGGGTGCCGAAAAGGAGCTTGAGTGGCTCTCATATTTCGACCTTAACCCTGTAAAGAACGAGGAATCAAGCGCAGAGCTTACACTTTTCAAGCAGAAGGGCGGTTCTATCAAGTATACAAGAACAACCTCTATGAATAAGTACGAAAAGCTCGCAGCAAGACTTCTCAGTGACGACCCACCGGATATCTTCTGGTACGAGCAGGGTATGACGTTCCCTGCAAACTGTATGCAGAATATGTTCCAGCCGGTCGACTCTATCGTGGATTTTGATTCTGCACTTTGGTCGAACGTTAAGGATTCTGCCGACCAGTTCGTTTTAAACGGCAATCACTACGTTGCGCCTATATCATTCAATATGACGTCAATTCTTACATACGACGCAGACAGAATTGAAGCGCTCGGTATGGACGACCCTTATGAGCTTTATCTCAAGGACGAGTGGACATGGGACGCTATGAAGGAAATTATGGACGAGTGGGCTGCGTCAGGTTCTGACGAGGCACCTAATTACGGCGTAAACGGATGGTTCCACACCTTTGTTTTCCGTACAACAGGCGAAACGATTATCAAGAAGGATAACGAAACCGGAGAGTATGTAAACAATATCTATAACGCAGAGCTTGAAAGAGCAGCAAACTGGCTCTATGATATCTCTAAGGAAGGTCTTGTAAATACCCAGTGGTACGGCGACTGCGGCGAAGCGTTCAACGCAAATGTGCTGTTCTATTCAATGGGTCCTTGGGCGTCCTCCGGCTCTGCTCATACGCCTGACGACACGGAAAACTGGAGAAACGTCCTTATTCCTCGTGATCCTAACTCCGATGTCTACAACTACGGTCTTGACACAACAGCTTATATGTGGGTATACGGCTCACAGAAGGCTGACGCTGTAAAGTGCTGGCTTGAGTGTGCAAAGCTTGCCAACACAGACCAGTCCTATATCGAGGTTGCAAAGCAGAAGTTCTTTGTAAACAACCCTAACTGGACAGACGAAATGTATGAACTCGCATATAACCCACAGGCAAACGATAAGATTACTATTCTCAATGACCCCGGCTACGGTATCTCTACTCTGCTCTCAGATAATGACTCAGCAACAAACGATACCCTCGAGGCTGTAATCCCTTACCTCTACTCTTCAGTAAGTAAGAGCGACGAGGACGGCACACAGATGACATGGGCACAGCTGCGTGATCAATACAACAACACAATCAACTCCGAGCTTAAGACATTCAATGATAAGCTCAAGGCTTTCACAGCTCAGTAATAAGACCTGTGTAAAAAGGTATGCCAAGTCCCACCGTAAAAAGGTGGGACTTTTTTTGCGCTGTAACTGCCACGCTTGCATTTTTGTATAAGATGTGCTATAATAAATTGATTATCCGATTTTTAGGACAGGGGAGTGCAATTTTATTTGAAACAGAAGTTTACTATGCTCCAGAAAATTCTGACAACGCTATTTGTAGTGCTGGTCGGAGCAGTTATAACGGCAGACGTATTAAAGCTGTTCGTGTTTGAAAACCAAGGCAATACATATTATAACGTAGTAAATCTCGTGCTGTGCCTGCTCCTGCTTGCCATTTTCCTCGCCCTTATCTTTAACCCAAAGGCAGGAACAAACGCCGAGAATGAAGATACGCCTGAAACCCTCGCGCCTCAGCTTTCAGCTTCACGAACATATATGTGCTTTATCGCAGTGGATATCGCACTCATCTTTACATTCGTTATGTACTTTTCAAAGTATTTTGAAAAGCCTGCGGTCGTCGTCATTGCCGGCGGCGTCTTGATTTTCGTAATCGGCGCAATAAAGTATATCTCCGACTGTAAGAAAATTGGCTTTGAGGAAATCGAGTATGAGGAAGATGACGAGCAGGAGGAAAAACCGCAAGAGGTTGCCGAAGTTACTGCCGAAGTAAAGCTCGAAAAGCCTGCCGAGCCTGCAATAGAAGAACCGAAAAAGCTGAACAATCAGACTGAAAAGCCTGTAAAGGATACAAAGGCAGAGGAAGCAGAACCGGAAGAAATGGCAGAGGAAGCCCATGAAACCGAGGTTGCCGCAGCAGATGATACGGCGGTCGAAGAAGTCAATACGGAAGAAAACTCTGAGTCAATGACCGAGAAAGACGGGGACGAAAAGGCGGAAAAAGCAGAGCCGCAGCAAGAATATGCGCCTAAAAACAATTCTCATCCTCTAAAAAATTACCCTGCCAAGAAAAATTCGGGCAAGGGCAAGAAGAAAAAGAAAAAATAACCGCCGATTATTGACGGAAATTTATACACGAAAGGTTATGTTGTAAAATGAACGACGAAAAGAAGCTTATATTCAGCGGAATACAGCCGACAGGCACATTCACGCTCGGAAATTATATCGGTGCGGTAAGAAACTGGGCGCCTCTCCAGGAGGAGTACAACTGCATCTATTCAATCGTTGACCTCCACGCAATCACAGTAACGCAGGACCCTGCGACCCTCAGAAAGCATTCCCTTGAGGCTTACGCACTTCTTTTAGCCTGCGGTATCGACCCTAAGAGGTCTGTAGTATTTTTCCAGAGCCACAACCCTAACCACGCCGAGCTTAGCTGGGTTCTCAGCTGTGCGACACAGTTCGGAGAGCTTTCAAGAATGACGCAGTTCAAGGATAAGTCCGCAAAGCACGCCGACAACATAAACGCAGGTCTTTTTACCTACCCTGTCCTTATGGCGGCAGATATACTCGCATATAACGCAGATCTCGTGCCTATCGGCGCCGACCAGAAACAGCACTTGGAGCTTGCGAGAAATATTGCACAGCGTTTCAACCAGCGTTACGGCGATTTCTTTACAGTGCCGGACGGATATATTCCAAAGCTCGGCGCAAAAGTAATGTCGCTCCAGAATCCTGCAAAGAAGATGTCCAAGTCTGACGAAAATCCTAACGCTTGCATCTTGATTTTGGACGACAAGGACGCAATCATCAGAAAGTTCAAGAGAGCCGTTACGGACAGCGAGGCAGTCGTGCGCTACGCCGACGGCAAGGACGGAATAAATAATCTTATTACTATATATTCAAGTATGACAGGCAAGTCTGTCGAGGATATCGAAAAGGAATTTGACGGCAAGGGCTACGGCGATTTCAAGCTCGCAGTAGGCGAAGCTGTCGCAGATGCGTTAGAGCCGATAAGAACAGAGTACGCACGTCTTATGGGAGATAAGGCATACCTGAAGGAGTGCTATACGGCAGGTGCTGAGCAGGCTAGAAGAATTACCGCACGCACTCTTTCAAAGGTTTACAGAAAGGTCGGCTTTGTTGATGCCAGATAATGGCAGATGTTGGAGTAAAAAGTGACTGACAAGCATACGAAAAAGCGTAAAAACGCCTATACAAAAGACATATTCCGTGAGATAAGAAAATCGCTCAGCAGGTTTCTGTCAATATTTCTTATTGTCGCGCTCGGCACAGGCTTCTTTGCAGGCATCAAATCCACAATGCCCGATATGAAGGAGTCTGCGGCAGATTTCTTTGAAGAAAATCATCTTATGGACATAAAGCTTATGTCCTCTGTCGGAATCCAGTATGAGGATTTGCAGGCGATCGAGGATATGGACGGAATAGAAGGCATAATGGCGTCCTATTCCTGCGACGTGTATTATAACTATGAAGGACAAAACCAGGTCGTAAAGGCTATGTCCTATGATTTGGACAGCGATTCAGACAGCGACAGCTTTCTCAACAGACCTATACTTGTAGAGGGCAGAATGCCTGAGAAAAGCGGAGAGTGCGTAGTAGAGGTTACAATGAAGACCCCTGCGTCTTATGAGATAGGAAACACGCTTACCCTCAGCTCGCCAAGCAAGGATACGTCCATAACGGATATCTTCACAACCGATACCTTTGAGATTGTCGGAATAGTGGCATCTCCGCTGTATATCGGCTTTGAAAGAGATGCAACAACAATCGGCAGCGGCTCTGTCAACAGCTTTATAATTATCCCGGAGGACGACTTCAATCTGAGCTTTTATACAGAGCTGTATATCAAGCTTTCCGAAACGGACGGAATGGAGCCGTTTTCAGACGAGTATACCGAAGCTGTCGATAGGTGGTGCGACAAGCTTACCGAAACATTCAAGGGCGTAATTGCCGCCCGTGTAGATAAAAAGCTTGAAACAACGCAGAATTCCATAAACAGTATGGAGAAAAAGCTATCTCAGCTAGAGAATATGCAAAAGCTTGACATAGTGGGTCTGTATGACTTTTGCGAAGCATTGCAGGCGGAAATAACAGAGCTTGAGAGCAAGGACGGCACGCTGCACTCAATTGAGCTTTCGCAGAAGCAGGCGCTCTTGAAGCAGGCGCAGGCGCTTGTCCTGTCAAGAGAAGCAGGAGAAACCGCCGCCGATGACGAGCTTTCCGAAACAATAGAAAAAGCACGTCTGGAAATCGAATCCGCTAAGGAGCAGATGTCGCTCGTGTCGGAGCAGGCTGTCTACGGCTTCACAAGGTTTTCGAGCAGCGACTATGCCTCATACGCAGGCGACAGCGAGAAGATTGACGCAATAGCCAAGGTATTCCCTGTGTTCTTTATATTTATCGCCGCCCTCGTCTGCCTTACAACAATGACAAGAATGGTAGACGAAAAGCGTATCGAAATAGGTACATATAAGGCGCTCGGCTATTCGTCGCTTAAAATAATCTCAAAATATCTTATATATTCTACAATTCCTACCGCATTCGGCTCGCTTTTCGGCGTGTCGATAGGCTTCAAGGTTTTTCCGTATATTATCTACAACAGCTATAAGATACTATACAATATCCCGTCAATTGATACCCCGTTCAGAGTAGGATACGCAGTAGGCTGTACCGTCTGTGCATTGTTTTGCGTCTGGATTACAGTAATTGCCGCCTGCAAGCTCTCGCTGTCCTCACAGCCGTCCGAGCTTATGCGGCCTAAGGCAGTACCTCCCGGAAAGCGTGTGCTGCTTGAGAAAGTAACCTTTGTGTGGAAAAGACTCGGTTTTCTCTCAAAGGTCACAATACGAAATCTGCTCAGGTACAAAAAGCGTTTTGCTATGACCCTTGTCGGTATAGCAGGCTGTACGGCGCTCATAATGACCGCATTCGGCATCAAAAATTCAATCTCAAAGGTAGCAGATTTGCAGTTTGAGGGAGTTTTCGGCTATGACGCACTTGCCGTCATAAACCTTGAGGAGGTCTATGACGACGCAGACGCAGAAAAAGTGCTTTCAGAGTTTGAAGACGTATCGCAGTATATCCTCATGTCATGCGGCGAGGTAGAGGTGACCGCTTCGGGCAACACCCAGCCGGCATCGCTTATGGTGCCCAAAAATCCCGATGAGCTTGACCCGTTTATAAGACTCCGTGATTGCAAAACGGGAGAGAAGCTGGACATCAGCGACGGCGAGGCTGTTATTACGGAAAAGATAACCCAGCTGCTCGGAGTTTCAGTAGGCGATACAATAACCGTACAGTGTAAGGACAAGCCCGATGTTACGCTGAAAATTGCCGCAATATCGGAAAACTACGCAATGCATTTTGTCTTTATTACGGATAACACCTACCGCAGTATTTACGGCGATAGTCCTGTATACAATCAGAGTTATCTTATACTTAAAGAAAATACCGATAAGACGGAGCTTTCTTCAAGTCTTATAGAGAAGGACGAATTTCTGGGAATAGCATTCCTCGAAGATAAGGCTGAAAGCTTTTTCTCCTCTATCGAAAGTCTTAACTCTATCGTGTGGCTGCTTATCGTGTGCGCCGCACTCTTGGCGTTTATAGTGCTGTATAACTTAGCGAACATAAATATTACGGAGCGTGTCAGAGAAATTGCAACGCTCAAGGTTTTAGGCTTCTATGACGGAGAAACCTCCGCATATATATACCGTGAGAATATACTCACAACAGTCCTCGGCATTGTCTTGGGCTGGGGAGCGGGACTTGTGCTGCACCGATTTGTGGTTCTTACCGCAGAAGTAGACCTCGTAATGTTCTCAAGAGAAATGGTGTGGTATGCGTATGTTCTGTCCGCTTTGCTTACAGTAGTATTTGCGGTAATCGTAAACCTTGTTCTGCATATCAAGCTCAAAAAGATTGATATGGTAGAGTCGCTTAAATCCATAGAATAATGACGGAAAGGGCATTGCCCCCCGTTTTGAAATTTATAAAAAAAGAGGAATTTGAAATGAAACTTGGTATGGTAGGCTTGCCGAATGTCGGCAAAAGCACACTTTTCAACGCACTTACAAACGCAGGAGCAGAATCCGCCAACTATCCGTTCTGCACAATCGACAAGAACGTAGGCATCGTGTCTGTCCCCGATGAAAGACTCGACGCACTCGCCAAGATGTACGACCCCGACAAGTTTACACCCGCAACGCTAGAGTTTGTAGACATCGCAGGACTCGTAAAGGGCGCGTCAAAGGGCGAGGGACTCGGCAATAAGTTTCTTGCAGATATCAGAGAGGTTGACGCAATCGTCCACGTAGTAAGATGCTTCGACGACCCTAACATCATTCACGTTGACGGAAGCGTAAACCCAGCAAGAGATATAGAAACTATCGACTTGGAGCTTATTTTCTCGGATATTGAAATGGTAGACAGGAGAATTGACAGAACCAAAAAGGCTATGAAGGGCGACAAAAGTCTTGCCGCAACAGTTGAATTTCTTGAGGCTCTGAAAGAACACCTCGAAAACGGTAAGTCCGCAAGAGCGTTTCCTATGACGGAGGAGCAGGCGGAAATTATTAAGGAAACACCGCTCCTTTCGCTGAAGCCTGTAATATATGCCGCAAATATGAGCGAGGACGACTTTAAGAACAATATCGACACAAACGCAAACTATAAGGCAGTGTGCGAAATAGCAAAGTCGCAGAAGCAGGCGGTTTTACCTATCTGTGCACAGATCGAAGCCGAGATTTCAGATATGGACGACGAGGATAAGCAGATGTTTTTAGCCGACCTGGGTCTTGAGGTAAGCGGACTTGACAGAATTATTAAAGAGGGTTACAGCCTCTTGGGACTCATTTCTTACCTCACGGCAGGAAAGCCCGAAGTAAGAGCATGGACGATCACAAAGGGTACAAAAGCGCCGCAGGCGGCAGGCAAAATACATACCGACTTTGAAAAGGGCTTTATCAGGGCGGAAATAGTGTCCTTTGAAGACCTTATGACTTGCGGCTCTATGGCAGCCGCAAAGGAAAAAGGACTTGTAAGACTCGAGGGCAAGGAGTACGTTATGCAGGACGGAGATATCGTTCTGTTCAGATTTAACGTGTAATGCTTAGACATTATTATCTTGATTAAGATTTTAAGGGAGGGAAAAATAAATGGCACGAAAGAGCAACGGAACTGGCACATTTAAGACAATCGGCATCGTTTTTACAATAGTCGGCATAATTTTCCTGATGATACCCGTTGGCATTACAATAAACCAGTCCAATTATGACGAAAAATATGACGCAGTGCAGGCAATTATTACAGATATAGAAACATACCGCAGCGGCGACGATACCCACCACACTACTTATGTAAGCTACGAGTATGAGGGAAAAAGCTACGACAATGTCAGCCTTTCTTTTTATTCCTCGGATATGCACGAGGGTCAGAGGTACACAATTTACCTCGACCCCTCAGACCCTGCCAATCCAAAGGCAAAGATGGGAGGCGTAGTTGTGCTTGTATTCGCCGTTATGGGCGTATTGTTCACGGTTGCAGGATTGTCGCTGTTCATATCTTTGCATCAGAGGGGCAAGCCGGAGCTTATGCAGACAGGTGTGAGATATGAGGCAGCGGTTACAAGTGCGGGTCCGTCAGGCACAAGAATAAACAACAGAACCACATACCACGTCAAAGCTGAGTATACGGACGAAACAGGTACTCTCCGCAAGGTAAGTACTCCGCTCCTCTATTTTGACCCGTCGTTCTATGTAATGCAGAACGGCAATAAGATTTCGGTCTACGCAGACCCTGCAAAGCCAAAGAAATACTATATTGATACAGACGCTATGGAGCAGGCTGTGAACGGCGCATACCGTCAGCCGGGCATGCCGTATAACGTCAATCAGCAGCCCGGAATGCCTCAGCAGGTCTACACCCAGCCCGGTAACTTTATGCAGAACGGCTATCCTCAGAATAACGGCTATGCAAACACGGGCGCAGACTTTAATCCTGACGACTTCGACTACGAGGGTCCTCCGAGAAATCTTTAAGCATAACATATCCTATTTGTAATTTGAAAGGAAAAGCAAAATGAGCTTTGTTTCATTTGAAAATGTCGGAAAGCACTATAAAATGGGCGAGGTTACTATAACGGCATCAGACAGCGTAAGCTTTGAAATTGAAAAAGGCGAGTTTGCCGTAATCGTCGGAGAAAGCGGCGCAGGAAAAACCACCGTCCTCAATATGCTCGGCGGTATGGACGTATGCGACGAGGGCAGGATAACGGTCGACGGCGAGGTAATCTCCGATTATAACGCAAAGAGGCTCACCTCGTACAGACGTTACGATATAGGTTTTGTGTTCCAGTTCTACAACCTCGTGAACAATCTTACAGCTCTTGAAAATGTCGAGCTTTCTACGCAGATAAGCAACGACCCTATGAGTGCGGAGGAAGTTCTTTGCAAGGTAGGCCTTGAGGACAGAATGAACAATTTCCCGTCACAGCTTTCGGGCGGCGAGCAGCAAAGAGTTTCTATCGCAAGAGCCTTAGCGAAAAAGCCAAAGCTGCTTTTGTGCGACGAGCCGACAGGCGCTCTTGACTATAACACAGGCAAAACGATTCTGCGGCTTTTGCAGGATACCTGCCGTAAGGACGGAATGACCGTTATAGTGATTACCCATAATCAGGCGATCACCCCTATGGCGGACAGAATTATAAGACTTAAAAACAGCAGAGTCGAAAGCGTTACGGTAAACGAAAATCCAACCGACGTTTCACTAATCGAGTGGTAATAAAACAGGCTCCCGAAGCTTTAAACTTCGGGAGCCGTCGTATTATTCTGAAACCAGCTTTGAAAGGTATAGAGTAACGGGGGAAAAACTTGCCCCGAGACTATCCTTGATAGGCGAGCGGAAATCCATATAGCCGCCGTCCGCCTTAGGAAATCTTATGTGTACGCTTGTGCCGTCGTTTTGTTTTGAGCTTATAGTGACATTAGCACCGCAGCTCTCGGCAAATTTTCTTACAACATAAAGCCCCAGTCCGCTTCCGCCGTCTCTTAGCCTGCAAAGACCAAACGGAACAGTCGTGCCTTCAATCTGCTCAAGAGTCATACCGCAGCCGTTGTCCGTAACGGATAAGCTTATCTCGCTGCCTATCGTTTTAACGGATACGGAAATAAGTTTGTGTTCGGAAATGTTGTAGCTCACAGCGTTTGCGATAAGATTCAAAAAAGCCGCAGTGAGCCTGTCGCAGTCGCATTTCACAAAGGCGTCCTGCTGTACCGTGGCGGTAATGCCGACGTCCTCGCTTCTGAGGAAAGAGGTGCTTAGATAGCAAAGCTCCTGAATGTAACTGCCCAGATCAATCGTGCTTTCCGTAAGGTTTCCCTCCGCAAGCTTGAAAAGCTCCGAGTAGTTTGCAATTGTGCCGAGTATTTTGAAGCAGGAGTTGTCTAGGCGCTTAAAGGTGGGATAAAGCTCGTCTGTGAGTTCCGAGGTACGCTCTTTAAGCACGATTCCGCCGGAGTAGATCTCCGCTACAGCTTCTCTTATCTGAGCAAAGCTGTTCTGAAAGCTAGCAAACGGCGGAGAAAACAAGTTTTCCTTTATTATGTCAATAGGATCGCTGAGAGTGAAGACGTAAAGTCCGTCATCGGCAAGAGGTATTGCCCTTGTCGTGTAGCCGCAGATGCCGGACTTTAAGAACAGCGACCTTTCTTCTGTGAGAGGGAATATTCCATCGCTAATTTCAACCGCATTGCTCAGGCTGAACATGTCAGCCGTTAGAGCGCTTCCTATGTTATCGGTGTTTGTCCAGAGTACGGAAAGAGAGGCGTCGGTGATAATAGTCTTCTGCGATGATGCAGAGTACAGCTTTATAAGCGTACCAAGCATTAAATTGTCCATATCACCACTCCCTTTTAAGTACCAAAACTTTTCTAATTATATCACAGGCGACAAAATAAATCAATATTATATGTTGCAAGCCAAATTTGTTTTTGATTTTGCATACAGTGATGTTATTGTGACCAATATAAAGCATATAATACCGTCATAATTTTGTGCAGGCAAATAATTTTGAAAAAAACGTTATTTTTTTATCAAAAGGACTTGCAAAAAATGAAAAAATAGGTTACAATAATATCATAAAGGCGTAGGAAAATAAAACCACGCCTGAGATATTAAATTTTCTTTTAGGAGGAAAAAATATGTCAGTTAAAGTTGCAATCAATGGTTTCGGCCGTATCGGTCGTCTCGCATTCAGACAGATGTTCGGTGCAGAGGGTTATGAAGTAGTTGCTATCAACGACCTCACAAAGCCTTCTATGCTCGCACAGCTTCTCAAGTACGACACAGCTCAGGGCGGTTACTGCGGTAGGATTGGTGAAAACCTCCACACAGTTGAAGCTGACGACGAGGCTGGTACAATCACAGTTGACGGCAAGACACTTAAAATTTACGCTATGGCAAACGCTGCTGAGCTTCCATGGGGCGAAATCGGTGTTGACGTAGTTCTCGAGTGCACAGGCTTCTACTGCTCAAAGGCTAAGGCACAGGCTCATATTGATGCCGGCGCTAAGAAGGTTGTTATCTCTGCTCCTGCAGGCAACGACCTCCCAACAATCGTATTCTCCGTAAACGAGAAGACACTTACAGCTGATGACAAGATCATTTCCGCTGCATCATGCACAACAAACTGCCTCGCTCCAATGGCTAAGGCTCTTAACGACTATGCTCCTATCCAGAGCGGTATTATGAGTACAATCCACGCTTACACAGGCGACCAGATGATTCTCGACGGCCCACACAGAAAGGGCGACATGAGAAGAGCAAGAGCAGGTGCTGCTAATATCGTTCCTAACTCTACAGGCGCTGCTAAGGCTATCGGTCTTGTAATTCCTGAACTCAACGGCAAGCTCATCGGCTCCGCTCAGAGAGTACCTGTTCCAACAGGCTCTACAACAATCCTTACAGCAGTAGTTAAGGGTACAGACGTAACTAAGGAAGGCATTAACGCTGCAATGAAGGCTGCTGCTTCCGAGTCTTACGGCTACAACGAGGATGCTATCGTTTCTTCCGACGTTATCGGTATGAAGTACGGTTCTCTCTTCGACGCTACTCAGACAATGGTTGCTAAGATTGCTGACGACCTCTATGAAGTACAGGTAGTTTCTTGGTACGACAACGAGAACTCCTACACATCTCAGATGGTTAGAACAATCAAGTACTTCGCTGAACTCGCATAAGAGTAAGCTTGATACAAGATTCAAAAGGCTGTCCGCTTTTCGGACAGCCTTTTTTGCGTCCGTATTGCAATAACGCCTGATTTGTGCTACAATAAGAGCATAGCGCTTATTATATTTTTATGTCCTCGCAGTAATGCGTGTCGGACAGTTATGAATGTCGAAAGGGAAGTATTATGAAAAACGTGTTCGGTGTAAATGTATCCTATTCCGCTCCAAACGGCGGCAGCTATGACGGTGCCTGCTTCTTTACAACACGGGTAAGTCCGCAGACCTCACAGCATATTGATTACTGGAGAAACGAGGCGCAGAATTTCAAGCAGAGCACGCCTATGAATTCGCTGCTGCTCGGTGCGTGTATAGCGGCAGGCTTTATCGGCGTCTGTTCGCTCCTTGGAGCTATGAATGCCCTCGACAGAGATTATATCGGAAGTCCGCTGTTTATGCTAGCCCTCTCAGTCGTGCTGTTCGTAGCCTGCGGCGTTATATGGAAAATAGCGAGAAAAGAGCAGGAGAGCCGCATCGACAGAAGCTCCGAGCAGAGGATTAAAGAGCAGGTCGATGCTATAGAAAGCATCATAAGAAAAGAGCTGTCTATCCCCGACAGCGCACCTCTTATAGATATCCTCACAATGCCTTATGTTCCCGATAAAAAAGGCAGAGCGAAAAAGCCTGCAAACTACGCTACGACCCATATCGCTATCCCGTGCTATTGTTATGTAAGTAACGCAAACCTCTGTATAGCAACAAGCAAATATGTCTGTGAAATTCCTCTCTCGTCAGTGCGAAATTCTCTCCTCGTAAAGAAAAAGGCGTCCTTTCCCGAATGGACTAAAACCGAGAAGTTTTCGTCAAAGAGATATAAACCGTTCAAGGTCACATACAATGTTGAAACAGGCTATATGTGCAAGTATTACACTGTGGAAATCTGCGATGTCAGAGGAGATTTTGAACTGCATATCCCAAGCTACGACTTTGAAGCTTTCAGCAGCGTGACAGGTATATCTTCTGAAGTTTAGCAAAAGCTATTATAAAAGACTTGAGGAGTAATGCTATGAATACGTTTGATAAAATATACGAGGTAGTCAAAAGGATTCCCAGAGGAAAGGTCGCAACCTACGGTCAGGTCGCAATGCTCGCAGGAAATCCTAGGTGGTCGCAGGTCGTCGGTTATGCCCTGCACGTTAACCCCGATAATTCACAGATACCCTGCCACAGAGTCGTAAACCGATTCGGCGAGACAGCAAAAGCCTTTGTTTTCGGAGGCGAGGACGTGCAAAGAAGAATGCTTATATCCGAGGGAGTTACCTTTACCGCAGAGGGCAGGGTGAATATGAAGGACTGCCTCTGGAACGGGCAGTAAACTGATAATAAAAAGGCTGTCGGAGCAATTATGCCCCGACAGCTTTTACTTTGGTATTATTGGTAGTATCCCTTTTTCCACGAGCCTTTTTTGTAGAATAAGTACGACATTACCGTAGCAATAGCCCAGCTTACCGGCCAAGCACGCCATATTCCTACCGCACCCCAGAAGCCCGACAGGACAAATGCCAGAACAACACGAAGCAGCAAGTCCGTAAATGTCGCAAGCATAAATTGCAGCATACAGCCCGAGCCTTTGAGGACTCCGTCGCATATTACCTTTGTGCATACAAAGAAGTAAAACGGCGAAACGATTCTCAGAAATTCCGTTCCCGTTTTGAGTGCGAGAGCCGTAGCGTCATCGTCCATAAAGATACCTAGGACATATTTCGGGAAGATGAAATAGATTGCAAAGAATACCGCCGCAAGCGAAAGTCCTAGCTTCAAGCCTGCCGAAAAGCCCTTTGTGACCCTCTCGGGCATCTTTCCGCCGAGATTTTGCGCCGTGAAGCTAGACACGCTGTTGCTCATAGTCGAGAAGCTCGTTACCGCAAAGGTGTTAAGCTTTATAGCCGCCGAGTAGCCTGCTATGACGGACGAGCCAAAACTGTTAACTAACGACTGCACAAACATATTTCCTACCGACACAAAGCTCATTTGGAAAATGCTGGGCACAGCAATCGAGCTTATGCTCTTCATAGCTCCGAAGCTTATGAGGTTTGGACGCTGCTCGGATTTTATTCCTCTCACCCTTACGAGCAGCACAATAAGCGACAGTATGCAGGCAATGCCCTGCGCTATGAATGTCGCCCACGCAACGCCTGCCACGCCCATATCAAAGGCGATTACGAGCAGAAGGTCGAGCAGTATGTTTCCGACAGACGAGCCTATCAGAAACACAAGCGGCGTTCTGCTGTCGCCAAGGCTGTTGAAAATGCCAGTAGTTACGTTGTACAGGAACACGAACCCAAATCCTAAAATATAAATATTAAGATAAAGCTGTCCGTCCTCGAAAATGTTTGCAGGAGTTTTTACAAGCTTCATAAGCGGAGTGCTAATCGCAAAGCCTGTGGCAGTAAGCATCAGCGACAGCGCAAGGCTCATAATAAGCGAGGTAGAGATGCAGGTCTTTACAGCCTTGTAGTCCTTAGCGCCGAAAAAATGGCTTATTACAACCGAACAGCCGCTCTGAAAGCCAATTGCAATAGACATAAAGATCATTGTGATTGGGTAGCTTGCACCAACTGCCGCCAGAGCGTCCTCTCCGACAAAATGCCCTGCAATTACGCTGTCAGCGATGTTGTAAAGCTGCTGAAATATTACGCCTACAAACATCGGAAGCGTGAATTTTATAAGCACGCTTCCGGGATTTCCGCAGGTAAGATCTTTAGTCATTTTGCACGCTTTCTCTCCTCTGAAGCTCCCTCGCAAAAATGCCTGCCGCCTGTGCAACAAGCTCTGCGCAAGGACGCTTCTTGTAGTATTCGTCCGTTCTCTTTTCGGGAACGTGTGCGTCTGCGCCCTTTATCGTAAGTCCCAAAAGCTCTCGGCAGATAATCGAGCCGTTCTCCTTTGAAAATTCCCCCGCAAGCGACTGTATGAGTTTGTAATGCTCAGCCTTTGCGTTGTGGTCGGAAATGTCTGAGTAGCCGAATGCAAGACCTGCCGCCATAAACATTCCGCTTACCGCACCGCAAACTTCACGAAGCCTGCCCATACCTCCGCCAAAGGACGACGAAAGCTTTATCGCAGTTTCAAAGCTGAGTCCAAGCTCCTCCGCAAACGTACCTATAACCGCCTGCGAGCAGTTGTAGCCCTGCTTGAAAAGTTCTCTTGCCTTATCCTCGTAAAATGTAGGGTCGTTCATAAAATACATCTCCTAAAATTGTTTTCGCATAATATTATAATCCCCAAAGTCGAAAATGTCAACGGGCATTATAACAGGTTTTATAGAGTTTTTTGCATAGATAAATCTGCAGTTAAGGTTTGCAAAAATCTTAGATTAATCTTCTTTTCTTATAATATATATGCCGTAAATTCCAAGTAAAATATAAGCTATAAAACATGTAATTAGTGCGATTGTCGGATACCGGTCGCTTGTCGAAAAGCAAAACGGAATACCTGCCAGATTTATAACAAAGTGCAGTATAATCGGAATCCATAGATTTTTGCCTTTGTGCTTTTCATATATGTCACCTCATATAACTTGTTTTTAATTATTTTCTGCAACGATATTCTGTATCCAGATTCCGCTCTTTACCATAAAGAAGCCGATTATTACCTTTATTATTTCCGAAAACTGAACTATGAAAAATACAGTCACAATCGAAAGAGCGGTGTGGTGCGTGAGAAAGTAAGCAAAAGGTATCAAGAGTACCCATGTGTACACGCTGTCAAATAAGAAGGTAACGAGCGTCTTTCCGCCGGAGCGAAGCGTGAAATATGCGGCGTGAGAGAACGCGCAAAGCGGCATAGCGAGCGCCGATATGAATATAAACGACCTTGCAAGATCCTTGATTTCCTCCTCGGTGTTGTAAATGGACGGGAAGAAGCCTCCCACAAACGCCATAACCGCCGATACCAAAGCACAGGCGGCAACAGTGAAAAACAACAGCTTACGGTCTGCGTCCTTAGCCTTTTCAAGCTCGCCTGCTCCAAGGTATTGCCCTACGATTATCGAAATGCAGGAGCCAAGCTGTATGTATACAATGTTAAAAAGATTTGTGATTGTCGAGGAGATGTTCTGCCCCGCAACAACGTCAAGCCCTCTTACCGCATAGCACTGTGCTATGACAGCCATACCCGTTGCCCACAGCATTTCGTTTATCATAAGCGGCGTGCCCTTTTTGAGTATGTCAAGGAAAATCTTCTTTGGGATTTTAAGGCTCCGGTATACGCCCACTATGTATGGATTTTTTGCGCCGTGTGCGTGCGTCCATACTATTACGATGATAAGCTCAAAAAATCTTGCAATTACCGTCGCAGCCGCCGCACCACGCACGCCCATTTGAGGAAGTCCGAGCTTTCCGAAAATAAGTGCGTAGTCGAGTATGAGGTTCGTGAATACTGCAACAACCGATGCAAGCATAGGAACAAAGGTCTGATTTGTTTCTCTCAGCGTGCTTACATAGGATTGGCAGACCGCAAACGGTATGAGAGAGAAAAGCATTATTCTAAGATACTGCTTTCCGTAGTGAAGCGCAAGCTCGATGTCGCCAACGTCTGATGCGTCGCTGAGATACAGCGAGATAAGGAACTCCCCGCCAAATAGGAAAATCAAGAGAGCCGCAATTCCCACAAGCAGGCTTGCGTACATCTTGAATCTGAAAGCGTAGCGTTGTCCCTTGTAGTCGCCTTTGCCGAAAAACTGTGTCGAGAATATTCCCGCACCCGATACGCTGCCGAAAACGCAGATGTTGAATACGAACATAAGCTG
Organism: Ruminococcus sp. Phil15; assembly: GCA_001940995.1. Lineage (GTDB taxonomy): Bacteria > Bacillota > Clostridia > Oscillospirales > Ruminococcaceae > UBA7477. The sequence goes on along the minus strand of MSHC01000031.1, from coordinate 11,307 downwards.
ATTTACTATAGCAACTCCCGACATCTGCTCCGTGCCGACCTGACCTACCATTATGTTATCAAGAAAGCTTACAAAGCTGGTTATCGCATTTTGTATTATCATAGGAAGCGCAAGAAGTATAACGCCTCTGTAAAACCTTCTGTCGCCAATAAATTTATTTCTGAAAGACCGTAGCATAGCCGTATTTTGTCCCTTAATGGGATTCCTTTCCTTAATAGTTGCTACTGTTGAAGGCAAAAGCGAGAGATTTTTTGTAGCCTTTTTTATTGAATATACTAGTAATATATCTCTTGATTTTATCCGTTTTCCGGTAGCATTTGTTCGACGATTTCTGTCGCATCGGCAATCATTTGCGGACAGGTCGTGTGAAACAGGTCTTTTCCCCTAATAATTGACATTTCTTCGGGAATTGTAAGGTCATAACCTAACAGTTCTTTCATACGACCGAGCCGTTTTTCATAGAAAACCGTTTATTGAATTCTACCGCAAGTGAATATGCGTAAGCTTTTTCATCATTGTTATCAGAATGACAATGACCGTATTTCAAGCCAAGTACCATCAATGCTCCCGATACAGTACCGCAAATCTGACCGCATCTTGCACCTCCGCCGAATTCAGTTCCAAGTTTTAATGCAAGCTTTTCATCAATTCCCGGTTCTGTTGCAAATGTAGTAAAGACCGTTTGCGAGCAGTTAAAGTTGTTTGCGTAATAGGATAATGCTTGCTCTTTGTGTGTCACTGTTAACCTCCGAACGTAGTTTTGTAAATTATAAGCGTTTATTAGCTGCTGTTTCTGAATTTCTGTCGCCAATGCTGATTGTACTATAAAATTCCCTTTAAGTCAACACAAAAGCACAAAATCAGTCAAACTGTACAGCGGTGAAATCTGTATTTTACAGCGCCTTTGTTGACATTTTAACAATTGCGGACTCGGCAGTCGCCTAATAGTTTACATATTCCATAAATTGCCTTTCCACGCTTGACCGAAAGGAGGAAATGTGTTAGAATAATAGTGCTTTGATTATGACAAATAGTCAGCCGCATAAAAAATAAAGGAGAGTTTTGTAAATGGAAATTTTGTACGAAAATTTATTGAAGTTTTCGTGGCAGCAGGGCGTGATGCTCCTCATCGGCGCAGTCCTCATTTACCTTGCAATCAAAAAGGAAATGGAACCAACGCTTCTCTTGCCAATGGGCTTCGGCACGCTTCTTGCAAACATTCCCGCTTCAGCCGCAGTAGCAGAGGAAGGCCCTCTCACAACGCTGTTTAACGCAGGTATCGCAAACGAGCTGTTCCCGCTTCTTTTGTTCATCGGTATCGGCGCAATGATTGATTTCGGACCGCTTCTTACTAACCCTAAGCTTATGCTTTTCGGTGCGGCAGCCCAGTTCGGTATCTTCTTTACCCTCGCAATGGCTTCGATGTTCTTTGACCCTAACGACGCAGCTTCAATAGCAATTATCGGTGCGGCAGACGGTCCTACCGCAATCTCCGTATCCCAGAAGCTCAATTCAAGCTATCAGGGCGCAATAATGGTTGCGGCTTACTCGTATATGGCGCTTGTTCCTATTATCCAGCCGCCTGTAATCAGGCTCCTCACCACAAAGAAGGAACGCCTTATCCGTATGCCTTACGAGCAGAAGTCGGTTTCTAAGACTACAAAAATCCTTTTCCCTATAATTATTACACTCGTTGTTTCCGCAATCGTTCCAGAAGCTACATCGCTTATCGGCTTCCTTATGTTCGGTAATCTTATCCGTGAGTGCGGCGTTCTCGAATCGCTTTCCGAAACGGCGCAGAAGGTTCTCGCAAACCTCGTTACGATTTTCCTCGGACTTACGGTTGCTCTCCAGATGCAGGCTGAAATGTTCTTAAAGAAGGAAACGCTCATCATCTTGGGCTTGGGTCTTATCGCATTTATCGCAGATACGGCAGGCGGCGTTATCTTCGCAAAGGTGCTTAATATTTTCTTAAAGAAGAAGATTAACCCTATGATAGGCGCAGCGGGTATCTCCGCATTTCCAATGTCCGGCAGAATCGTTCATAAGATGGGACTTAAAGAAGACCCGCAGAACTTCCTGCTTATGCATTCGATCGGTGTTAACGTGTCGGGACAGATCGCCTCTGTTATAGCAGGCGGAATTATTCTCGGTATGTTTATGTAGGATTAAGAGAGGTAATGAATTATGATTGATAAGATTCTTGATAAGCTCGAACTCTTTGTTGACGCTCTGGACTATATGGGACAGGGAATGCTCGTGATTTTCGTAATTATCGGAGTAATCATACTTGCAACAATTGTAACAAACAAGCTGTTCTCACAGGAGAAAGAGGACGGGAAATAATAATAACATTGTGCGGCGCTTCGGACAAAAATGCGAGGCGCCGCTTTTGTCTGTCGGATAAGCAAAACATGGCAAGGCTTTACCGCTTTAGTGTAAAATAACCTATATGAAGTTTGTCAGAGTATAAAATTAGAAAAAACCTACAAAATTTCAAAGCGGCGCAAAAAAGTTCTTAAATACTATTGAAAAAGAAAATAAACTGTGTTAAAATAAGTTTTGTGATTTTAAAAATCAAGTCTATCAGATTTGTAAGGAGTGTTGACACAATGAGTCGTATGATAGGTACAGTATCCAGAGGCGTAAGAGCACCGATCATCAGACAGGGCGACGATATCGTAGAGATCGTTACCGAATCGGTTCTTGAAGCAGCAAAGGACGGCAATTTTGAAATCTGCGATAGGGATATCGTGGCAATGACAGAGGCTATCGTTGCAAGAGCGCAGGGCAACTACGCAAGTGTTGACGACATCGCAAAGGATGTCAAGGCAAAGTTCGGCGGCGAAACAGTGGGCGTTATATTCCCGATCCTCAGCCGTAACCGTTTTGCTATCTGCCTCAGAGGTATCGCAAAGGGCGCAAAGAAGATTGTCCTTATGCTTTCTTACCCCTCTGACGAGGTAGGAAACCACCTCGTATCTTTCGACCAGCTCGACGAAAAGGGAGTAAATCCGTATACAGATGTCCTTTCTTTAGAGAAGTACCGTGAACTTTTCGGCTATGAAAAGCATACTTTTACAGGTGTTGACTATGTTGAATACTACGAAAACCTCATCCGTGAATGCGGCGCTGAGTGCGAGGTAGTTTTCGCAAATAATCCTAAGGCAATTCTTAACTATACAAAGAACGTTCTCAACTGCGATATACATACCCGTGTAAGAACAAAGAGGATTCTCAAGGCTGCAGGCGCAGAAAAGGTGTTCGGTCTTGACGAAATTCTCAACGCTCCTGTTGACGGAAGCGGATATAACGAGGACTACGGACTCCTCGGCTCTAACAAGGCAAACGAGAACCAGGTCAAGCTGTTCCCAAGAAATTGTCAGCCGGTAGTTGACGCAATCGCTGCAAAGCTTAAGGCTGCAACAGGCAAGAACGTAGAGGTTATGGTTTACGGCGACGGAGCTTTCAAGGACCCTGTCGGAAAGATCTGGGAGCTTGCCGACCCGATTGTATCACCGGCTTATACAGCAGGTCTTGAGGGTACGCCAAACGAGCTCAAGCTCAAGTACCTCGCAGATAACGATTTTTCTGACCTTTCAGGCGACGAACTCAAGCAGGCTATCAAGGAAAAGATTACCGAAAAGGACGGAAACCTCGTAGGTCAGATGGTGTCTGAGGGTACGACCCCAAGAAGACTTACCGACCTCATCGGCTCTCTCTGCGACCTTACTTCAGGCTCAGGAGATAAGGGTACTCCAATCGTATTCATTCAGGGCTACTTCGATAACTATACAACAGAGTAAAAAGTACTGCCTCTTGTGCTTCCGCATAAGAGGCGGTTTTATTGAAAGGATGTATGATATGTCAACAGCAAAAGACTATATAGAGTATATTATGGAACAGCTCTCGGAGGTCGAGGGCGTTTCATGCCGTATGATGATGGGGGAGTATATTATCTATACAAGGGGTAAGATAGCCGCCTATGTCTGCGATAACAGACTGCTAGTAAAGCCCGTAAAAAGTGCGGCAGCCCTTATTCCCGACGCTAAGTATGAGCCGCCGTACAACGGTGCAAAGGATATGATACTTGTCGAGAATGTCGATGACAAAGAGTTTCTTAAATACCTTTTTGAAACAATCTACCCGGACCTTCCGACCCCTAAGCCCAAAAAGAAAAAGCAGCAGGCATAAACGGAGCTTTTCTCATATAAGTGCCGTTAAACCCGAAATCCCCGTACAGACCATTGCGCCTGTACGGGGATTATAAATTGCAGTTTATAAATGCGAAGCCTTAGCGGTATTATCTCTTTACGAAATACTCCTCGTACCATACAAGGAACGTATAGATAGTCCAGACCTTCCTCCAGTTGTCGGAATTTCCGCCGATGTATTCGTCGTAAATCGCCTTGATTTCAGAAACATTGAAGAACTTTTCTGCAATCTCGCTGTCAAACAGCCTGCGTACATCTGCATTGTATCTTTCGTCGGCAAGCCAAATCCTTATAGGAACAATAAATCCGAGCTTCTTGCGGAATGCTATCTCCTCAGGAAGAACTTTTGCAGCCGCAGTCCTGAATGCAACCTTGTTCTGCTCCTCGGTTACCTTGTGCTTTGGCGGAATACGGGAAGCAATGTCAAAAATTCTCCTGTCGGTAAGCGGCATTCTTACCTCAAGACCGACAGCGGTGCTCATCTTGTCAACATTGAGGTATATGTCGCCCTCAAGCCATATCTGAATGTCGATGTTCTGCATCTTCGTAAGCGGGTCAAGATGCTCGGTTTCCGCATAGATAGGCTCTGCAAGTTTGATAGGAAGCACGTCCTCGTTGTAGCTTTTGAGGATACGCTTCTTTTCGTCCTCTTTCATAATGTTTGTGTTTCCGACATAGAAGGTCTTGAGGTTTTCACCATATCTCTCTGCATTGCGGTACATATTGTAGCCGCCGAAAAACTCGTCAGAGCCTTCGCCCGAGTAGCAAAGTTTTGTGTGCTTGGCTGTTTCCCTGCAGCCGATTGCGAAAACAATTGCGGAAGCGTCGCCGAGAGGCTGCTCCATATTGTACATAACGTAAGGTACGATGTCAAAGTATTCTTTGGGAGTAATAACGCACCTGTTCATCTTTCTGCCGAGTAGGTCGGCAGTCTTTTGCGCAAGACACGATTCGTCAAATCTTTCTTCTTCGTATCCGCAGGAGTCGCAAACCTGAGCGTCCGTCATAGCAAGAACGTACGACGAGTCAACGCCGCCCGAAAGGAACGACTCGGCAGTTTCGCCGTCCTCCTTGACCTCCGGTACGATAGCCTTCATAGTTTCGTGTATCTCGTCTGCCCAGTCCTCCAGCGACTTGTCGTTGTCAGGCTTGAAGTCGGGAACAAAATAACGTACTACGTCAAGCTTTCCGTCTTTGAATGTCAGGTAGTGACCCGGCATGAGCTTTTTTACACCCTTGAAAAATGTGTTCTCGCCGCCAACGTAGGTAAGGCTCATATAAATTTGAAGCATATCTGCGTTGACTTCCTTTTTGAAGTCGTTATCGTCGATAAAATCCCTTATCATAGTGCCGTAAAGAAGCCTGCCCGTTTCTGTGACATAGTAGTAAAAAGGCTTTGTTCCGAACTGGTCTCTCAGGCAGAAAAGCTCGCCGCTGTCTGTGTCCTCGACAGCAAGGGCAAACATTCCGTAAAGATGCTCCGCCATATCCTTGCCCCACTTATCAAAGGCTTTTACCATAAGCTCTTTTTCACGCTCGTCCCTCGGCAGCTTGTCATCAACCGAAAGCTCTGCGCAAAGGCTTTTCCAGTTTCTTATATGTCCTCTGTATGTCTTTAAAATAACCACATTTGTTCTCCTTCCGCTTTGAATATAAAAGTAAAAAAATTCCTTTTTTTAGTATACCACAACTTATTATATTAGTCAACAATCCAAAATATCCGTAATCTTCCGTAAATGTCAAAAATATCGCTGTAATTTCGTCAAAATATGAATTTACAAACGATAAAAATAGTGCTATAATAAATAGCATCAGTATGCAGTTTTGTCTTTTGCGACAGGGAGGAATAGATTATGAATAAAAAGCTTTTAAAGCTTACAGCGGTTCTTTCAGCCGGAGCAATGGCTCTCTCGCTCTTAACGGCGGTGCCGACAGGCGAGAAGTACGGAAGCGTTGCCGAAACTGCCTACGCAGTGGCAACCCAGTGTACTACATATAGCGGCGAGAACATAAGCGACCAGAATTACAGCAGGTGGTCATCACCGATAAACTCATATCTAACGGTCGTTGACAGCAATACCCTTATGAGATTTCAGGCGGACGCAGACTCGTCCTCGTATATTGTCGAGTATTACGATATGAGCTATAACATCAAGAGCACTGTTAAGGTGACAAAGGAGCTTCCTATATTCGGCGGCGTCTACTTTGATACCGACTATTACTATGTAGTGTCGGGTCAGACGAACACGGCGGAGAGTGCGGATACCGAGGTATTCAGAATTACAAAATATACCAAGGACTGGCAGAGAGTTTCCTCGTCAGGCGCATACGACTGCAATACAACAGTGCCGTTTGACGCAGGAAGCCTGAGGTTTGCGAAGGCGGGCAACTACCTTATAGCAAGAACAGGTCACGAAATGTACACCTCGAGCGACGGATACAACCACCAGTCAAATTTCACGCTTGTTCTTAATACCTCTGATATGACGCTCAGTGCAGAGGGATACATGGCGTATGCTTCGCATTCGTTCAACCAGTTTGTGCTGACAGACGGCAGCAATATGGTCTTTGTTGACCACGGCGACGCTTACCCACGTTCTATCGCTATTGATAAGGCGTCGTTCTCAACAAGCGGAGGCTTCTCTCTCGGCAGAATATCGGAAAAGAATATCTTAACTTTCCCGGGAGCAACCGGCGAGAATGTCACAGGTGCGTCGATCGGCGGAGTAGAAATGTCGGACAGCAGCTATCTTATCGCATATAACTCTGTCGTTCAGGACGAAAACAATCTTACAAGCAAAACAAGAAATATCTATGTTGCGGCAGTGGACAGGTCAACCCTCTCGTCAACAGTTGTCGCACATACAAGCTTTGCCGAGGGCGAGGAAACAACCGAAACTCCGCAGCTCGTAAAGCTCTCCTACAACAGCTTCATGCTCCTCTGGGCAAGAGGCGGAAGCGTGTTTTATAAAACTGTAAACGGAAGCGGCGTTGCATCATCAGATACCTACGAAATAAAGAATGCAAGCCTCTCCGACTGCGTCCCGATCGTAGTAGGCGGCAAGGTAGTTTGGTATACATGGAATAATGCAACCAATGTGTTCTATGAGATTTCCGCTTCCACACTCTCAAGCAGCAGTACAGTAATAACCAACGGACACGTTTTTGAAACGGCCTACCCGACGGGCGACAGCAATATCTGTACCCGTGAGTGCGTAAACTGCGGTCACAGCGAACAGCTTACAGTCGCTACGACGATGACCCTGTGGTGGAATACAACCGCCCAGTATGGAGAAGCATATTCGTCACGCATTACACTAAATCCTAGTGTTGACGTAAATCTTAACTTCTGGGATAACTCAACGACTAGCGGACTCGACAGCACACAGCTTGTCGCAACCTCCTCCGATACCTCGGTCGCCGTCCCCGTTATTACGAGCGACAGAATGGGCTACTTCGATTTCTTGAAGGCAGGAGAGGTCAATATCTCAATCTACCCAGAGCTTAACCCCGGTATTGAAAAATCCTACACCCTGTTTGTAGGTCACTCGTCTGCAAAGCATATAGACGCAAACTCCGACGGTCAGTGCGACGAGTGCGACCATATTATGGACGGCATAGGCGCAAAGCTTGAGGGCTATACGGTGAGTCTTGACGGCGATATCGGCGTAAACTATTTCTTCCGCCTGTCAGATACTGCCGCAAGCGACGATACCGCATATATGCAGTTTACAGTAGGGGATAAAGCGCCTGTAAAGGTAAACGTAAGCGATGCGGATAAAGTTGAGATGAACGGTTTGGAATACTATGTTTTCCCTGTCGGAGTTTCCCTTAAAGATATGACGACCGAAATCAAGGCACAGCTTATCACAAGCACAGGAACCGGCACGGAGTATACCTATACTGTCAAGGAGTACGCAGATTATATCCTCTTGTCAGACTCCTACAATGAAGAAACAAAGAACCTGGTAAAGAAAATGCTCAACCTCGGCGCCGCCGCACAGCAGTATTTTGAGCATAACCTTGACAGCCTCGCAAACGCAGACCTTTCAGAGAGCGACAAAAAGCTCTCCGAGAATGTCGCTTTGAGCGAGTATTCCGCAAAGACGAATACGCTCCCCGAGGGAATAAGCTACTACGGAACAAGCCTTATGCTAACGTCCAAAACAGGCATAAGACACTATTTCAAGCTTTCGGACAGCGTAAAGATTTCTGATTTCAGCTTTACAGACGGAAGCAGTACCCTTACCCCCGTCCAGAAGGATAACTATTACTATGTAGAAATCAGAAACATCGACGCCGCAAACCTCGCAACCGCTTATAATGTTAAAATAAACGGCTCGGATTTGTTCCAGAGCGGATACAGTGCAATGAGCTACGCTAATGCGGTTCTCTCAAGCACAAAAACTACCGATTCTCTCAAATCCCTCGTTACAGCGCTCTATGACTATTACAGCGCAGTTTAATCCTGCAGGAAAGGAAAATGCAATATGAAAAAAAATTATGAAAAGCCGATCGTTTCTGTACTCGTGCTTGATGAAACGGACGTTATAAGAACTTCAGGCGTTGTACCTGATGAGGACGAAACAGATCCTGCATTGAATGAACAGTAATACAGGCAATATGAAAAGAATAATAATTGCCCTGCTGTTGGCGGGAGCAATCTGCCTTACCGCCTGCAACGGCGATACGGGCAGCTCACAGCAGGACTCAAACAGTACCGATGACAGCGTGACGACCTCTGCAGCGGACGTTTCAGATGACAACAGCGTTGCGCCGCCGTTGTCGGAAAATTCGGGCGAGGACGGCTCGCAGCCTGCCGGCGATACTGATGTGACCACTACTACAACGCAAGCGCAAAGCACACCCGATGAGAGCGGCGCTGATACCTCTCAGGATAAAGAGGTAATAGTTACAGAAACTACAACAACGGGCAGTGCGGCGTCCACGCAAACCAGCAGCGGAGCAGGCGGCGATACTCAGACCACAACCTCAAAGCACGATGTGGTAACCCTGCCGTTTGTGCCTGCATGATACGAAAAGAAAATCTCCCCTCGTTGCACTTAGCTTCGAGAGGAGATTTTTGTATTATGAAGGAGTTATATGTAGGACTCTTGCTTTTCCTTCTTTACCTTCTTGCGGTATATTTTCCTGAGCCTCAGCTTGGAATCAATACCTCTGCACGACGCAATTCTTGAAGCGACAGCGAAGACAATTCCAACGCCCAAAAGTACAAGGTATATAATCTGCCTGCCGGAGCTAAGGGCAGAGAAGCTGTCGGCTGCAAAGCTTCTGTCCATTACCTGAAAGCCTGCAACAGCAAGCACGCCAACGATGTATAATACAATACCTGCAAGGAACGACGTTCCTGCACTGCCCGTATCCATAATAAGTGCGTTTTTGCTTCCGCCGGGGACAGATGTGGTGTAAAGGAAAATGTGTGCCAAAGCGTATAGAAATAGTGTTGATACTATTCTCGGGAGAATAAATTCGCCGTATCCCGCAGCTGCGAGGATTATGATGTTTGCAATATACATTGCTAATACGGAAAAGTCAAGCGAGAAAGATGCAACTTTTGCGCTCCACAATGATTTTACCGGCATAGAACCGATTGACTTGTGCGTCGCGGACACCATTTGTCCTATAAAAAGTGTGGAAATGAATATAAACATAGGAAAGAATATATTCGTTATTCCGGCATCGGACTGTGTAAAAAAAGCCAACTCACCGATTTCAAATGCTATTGATATCAGAGTAAACACAATAAGAAATTCTCCAAGGCCCGATAGATCAAAGTATATTTTTTTCAGATAGTTTAAATCTCTTTTATTCATGTCGATTCTCCTAGATTAGTCGTACCACGCTGTGCCTATAGCTCTCTTTTCGATAACAGACTTTTGCATAACAATAACGAATATCGCAGCAAGCACAGATACTGCAATTGCAGGGACGCCGGCGTACGCGCCGATAAACGAGCCCTGAAGCTTCATAATCAAGTCCGAGCCTATCATAAGTAATGCACCGATTCCGAAAGAAAGTGCCAAAATCGCAATAGTTGTACCTGTATGGAACTTCTTGTTACCTCCCGAATTAGGTCTGAGGTCAAAAAACAATATGTAGAGCAGAACGGAAGACAGAGTAAGATAGATTGATACAGCAGAAATGTATGCGCTGATTTTCTCGTATTCGCTGTATACAAGATATATAGCATTCAGAAAAATTGTAAGAGAGGTCGAGCTTACAAGCGCTGTAGAATAGTATCTGAACGAGTGCTTGTAAAGGTCTACCTTCTTGACAGGCAGATGCATAAAAAGCTCAGGTATCGAACCGCAGCCGTTTAATGCAGACCTTTGGATAGCTTCATCATCTCTAGAGAGAGGTGTTACAGCGAAAAGCGCCGTGAACTCAAGCGCAAAAAACCACGATAAATATACACAAGCGCCGAGACCCGATGGATCTTTTATATTTTCCGGTATGTCGGTAAGTGAAACATATATAAATCCACAGGTGCATACAAGCATAATCACAGCAGATGCAATCGCAGTAATAATAACGGACTTGCCTTGAATAGCTCTTACGCATTTACCAACTCTGCTTGCACCGGAAATCGAAGGGTTATATTTTACCTGCTCCTTTGGCTTCTTACTCATTTGTATCGCCTCCGATTTCGGCTATGTCAACTATGTCATCCCTGTGTCCCCATATGCTGAATGTCAGGAGATTTTCGATGTTAGGAGTTTTTGTGGAAACATTCTCAAAGCTATCAAGATGTTTTCTCTCCACAAGAGCCTCAAAGCTGCGTTCGCCAAGACGCACGCCCACGCAAAGCGCACGGTTCGAGGAGGTGAGAGATGAGAGCGAGCCGCTTATTACAGCGTACTTTTCCTCGATTCTGTCAATGTCCATGGACTCTGTAACCTTGCCGTCAATGAGAATTGTAATGCAGTCTGCGATCTTGTCAAGGTCGCTTGTGATGTGCGTCGAGAATAAAACCGCCTTGTCGCCGTCGGCAACTATCTCTCTTAAAATGTCCAGCACCTCAATCCTTGCAACGGGGTCAAGACCGGCTGTCGGCTCGTCAATAAACTGAGGC
>MSHC01000030.1:4650-7398 GCA_001940995.1 Ruminococcus sp. Phil15 | reverse complement strand
TTAACCTTGATTATATTATACCATATTATTTTTGATTTGTAAACCCTTTTTTGAAAAGTTTTTGAAAAAGTTTTGCTGCGCAGAAATGAGCATAGGGCAGCTTTCGCCACCCTACACACATCAATCAAAAATTCAATTGTATTTTATGCTTCTCACATTCCAATTCGCTGAAACACAAAGCCAATCAAAATACCAATCACTGCAGTTATGACATGGCCAACCACTTTACGCCACATTTCGCCATCTCTGCCTTCAAGCTTTTCTAAGCGTTCCCCTTGGTCCTTCTGCTCTTTCTGCATGGTCTCCATATTTAGAGCAAGCTTTTCGACAGACACCAGTAATTTGTTACTTTGCTCAAGAGCTTTTTCAACATTACCGATTCTTGCATTTTGGCGCTTATGCTCTTCCTCCATTCTCCTTACGAACTCTTCGTGCTCAGCTCTCATAATTGGACTATCATTCATAGCTGCATCCTCCTATAAAGCTGAAAGTTTAACCAGTTACCTCAATCCACAAGGATTCAGTACCAACTACACCAGGCTCCCAAACATTGTTGTCAACCTGAGATTCCCAAGTCTTTCCATTGTGAGTAACCTTGTCACCTTTGGAATAACCATTAGTAGAACCAGGCTGCTCCCACTCAGGAATAACACCAGGGTCAGGAATAAGAACCTTTGCGAACAGGCTCGGTGCATCGATAGGATTCCACGCTTCCTGAGATTCATGCTCCTGCAAAACTTTATATAAGTCACTACCGTATCTTACACGATAATCAACTATATACTTAACTCCATTACCATTCCACGTAGGAAACAGGTCTGCATAGTCAAGAGCTTCAGAATCTTCAATGATAGTGTCCTCGGACATCTGCTCGATTTTAGCTCTTAAGAACCTTGCTCTATCAATAATTTCACTCATGACTTATACCTCCTCACCAAGCAGAATCTTCCCTGCCTCGGTATACTCGTTTCCAGTCTGAGCAATCTCAATTGCTTGATTAGCAGTTGCATTTGCCTCATTGGCAATTCTCAAAGCTTCCTCATAATTACTCTGTTGGAAGTAGATGTATTCCTGGAGGGTATAGCGGTCAATGTCACAAATCCAGACAATACGAATTTCACCAGTCTGCTCATCCTGTTTCTCAGTCTCAGCAGCACTAAGTGTCACATCAACACCGGATTTCCAGATTTCAACATCGTTCGGTTTGTGGTCATATTCCACACCTCTGAATTGCTGCATTATATGCACCTCCTTTTACCATTTTTTTCACCAATCAAATATTTATCATGATATTCGTCTACATAGTATTCGATTATATCAAAGTACTTAATCTTCAACCAACCAGAATGACTATGCTTTATCCAACCTTGGAGACTATTAAACCTAAAATACAACGTACGATTCAGCTCTATGTCGTTGTTCACTCTATATCTAATCGTAGAACTTGTTCTCTTAATTGAAAGGGCAATTGACTTTCGAATCCTGATATTATCATGAGTAAATACATACCCAACAAAATCAAGACCTCTGTCATCAGCCCTAAACAATGACCAAGAATCTTTTACTGTCAAGCCAAGCTCGTTCCACAAATACTCTTTGATTTCAACGACCAAAGCTTGAAGCTCTTCCTTTGTTTTAGCAAAGAATACCATATCATCCATGTATCTAAAGTAATGCTTTACATGATACACTTCTTTTACTCTATGGTCAAAATCACTCAAGTAAATATTACCACTATACTGACTGATGTAATTTCCTATTGGAACACCAGAATCAGGATTGCTATCCAGTATCTCGTCAAGCAACCAAAGCAAATCGTTATCCTTGAATAATCGTCTGTACTTCAGCTTGAGCTTATCGACTTTAATACTTGGATAATACTTCTTCACATCAACTTTCAAACACCATTCAGTTCCTTCAGGGTCTGTCTTAAGAGCTCGAACAACTTTCTTTCTTGCCCTCTCAACACCTCGACCATGTAAAGCGCTATAAGTGTCATCCGTCAATGTTCGAAGTAAATATGGCTCAATCACTTGAATTATTGCCCACTGGCAAATTCTATCAGGAAAGTAAGGAAGCTTGTAAATCTTTCTGAGTTTGCTGCCCTCTTGCTTTTCGAAGATTTCATACTCTGATGTCCTGTACGTTTTATTCTTGAGCATATCTTGAAGTTTGTACAGATACTCATCTTCATTTTGGTCAACGAGCTTGACTTCAGTATAGAAAGACTTGCCTTTTCTTGCCTGTTTATGAGCAAGGCGCAGATTATCTATATCGTAAATCTTCTCATACAAGTCACCAACTCTTTTCATTTAATCAAGTTCCTTCCTATTCAATTTTGTGTAATTCATACGCCAACTTTTCGCTGAGTGACAGCAAGCTGTTCAGCTACTAAGACAGCCTTAAGCTAATGTTTTGCCCACTTCCACATGCCGCTTTTCTTGTCCGCACACGTATAGAAGTCAAGCAAGGACGCTTCCTAAGCAGACTTAATTTATTTACACTAAAAGCCGTGAACCGATATTCGTGTTCGAATTAGAGGTGTCATTATTCAAATTCCAATAGAACGTGCTGACTTTGCCTGCATTATTCCAATTGCCACCGAATTTAGCAACTTAACATAGTGTTTTCTATGTCAGCGCTGAATCCTGAATAACGAACTCTTATAGGTTCAACGTTAGGAAGCCGCCCTATATGTCTTGATAGCTATCTTAGCTAACTTTTTTTCGACAAAGCCGCGAACCGACA
>MSHC01000030.1:0-4581 GCA_001940995.1 Ruminococcus sp. Phil15 | reverse complement strand
AGCAACCCTCGTACCGGTATTGGTCCACAATGCATCACAGTAGTAAGTAGTCTCACTACCACCAACTACGCTCGGCAAGAAGATTCCGTCCTCTTTACCATGCATCTCTTTGATGTAAGAACCAGAAGCACCAGAAGGTACATTGCCAATCGTTGTCTCATAGCTCGTACCAACATCGTCGTACTTGCTCGGGTCTCTGGTAACTTTAACAGACAGCTCAACAATTGTGAGACCATCAACGAAATGCCATACGTTACCATAGAAGTTCTCAACACCAAGGAACTTCATGCCATTAGTTCCACCGGTATCACCCCAGCAGAACGGCTTGCTGTTCATCGTACCAGTATTGATTGCAGAACTATTTCCGGAAGCAGAGCGTCCACGACCAATAGCCGTCTGAGAATCTCTTGTACCATAAAGCATGATATACATACACTCATACAGGAATACGAGATAATAGTCATTCTGACTGTACTCGTTGCCTCTCGCTCTTGCCAACGCTCTGAACTGAGCTCTTGTCTTAGAAACTGCAGGAGCAACACCGGAAACAGAACGCATCTGCCCACCAGATTCACTTGCATCATAGCAACCTTTGTACACGAAGTCAAGCTCTTGACCAGCAACTTCATTGAAGCAGCTGAATCCTTCACGAGGAATCTCAGAAATACTTAACGTAATAGTCTTGGCAGAAGAGTTCTTGGTAACCTTATACCACATCTTCGCAATCTCAACCATTACGTCACCATCGACACCGGTCAAAACAGGAGCAACAGAACTTCCTTCTCTCTGATTATAGTTGTCCTTATTCAGATAATATTCTGGAGCAGATGCACCAGGCTTAATGACACAAGGTCTAAACTTATCCAGAATAGGACTATTAGCCCAGCTTCCCATATCACTTACAGACGCAGGAGTAAATCCGGTAGCATCGTCAGAATACTCAAACGAAGAAGGAATACCGTCAGCTCCATTATCAAAAGTGATTGTATAAAGGAAGCCATAAGTGTACGTAAACTCAATAGTTCTTGTTCCACCAGCAACTGCAGTGAAACTCTCTGACTGAAGCTTATCAACACTATAAGCGGCGACCTCACTTACTTCAACAACGAACGTGTTACCTTGTTCGGCATCAAACTGAATAGTACCAGGACCACTTACCTGCTTAACTACAGTTTCCTGAGTATTTACATTTCTCAGAGTGACCGTAGCACCAGTAAACTCAGTCGTATCTGTAACGTTAATGACAACATTTACGATTTCAGCAGACTTAGGCGTCGCCATAGCTTTATTGGCATCTGCCAAAGACTCATTATACACTCCAATCGTAGAATACGGGAATGCAGAGAAGTACACAGGTACATCTTTAGTCAACCCATTTACAATGAAGTCGGTGTTACTATAAGCACCAAGATTCGTATTGTTTACGACCAAAGTACCATCATTCGGTGTCTGAGGATAACCCTCTGTAGACATTCGAATCACAACACCTTTTGTGGCAGCAGCAATAGCACCACCTTCACTGTAACGTGAGTCTTCCGGTTCGGTAAACTGCAAAGCAATCTGAGTTTCACTCTTACTTACAGCTGTGAATTTTCTCATATTATTAGGCTGAACACCAATCTTTGAAATAATCTGGTCAACAGCCCATTTAGCGTCGGGAAAACCCATCTTAAATTTCCTCCTTTACTTCATTTATCACAGTACCATCAGTACTGAAAATAATTCTCTTTTGTTTAACTTTTACTCCACCAACAAACCATTCCTGAAGAATCGTCAGGTTATCAATAAAAGTCGTAATTAGCGTCTCACCACTCTGAAGCAACTGAGTAATTGTCGTACCATCAGCAGAGAACGTAGTTGTTCCTGATGTATAACCATCAATTTTCTCATTTGCAACGTTAATTTCGCTCTGAAGCTGACCTGCAATATCACCACTTAACTGGTCCTGAATTGTCTGGAACCAAGTGTTGAACTGCGTCTGCCAAGAAGCAGTATGCTCGTTATACCAGTCAGTGAACTCGTTCTCCTGATTAGTAATCCAAGCAAGATACGCGTTCTTTTGTTCTTCAGTCCAGTTAACATATTCCTGCTCATAGAACGTCTTAAACTCTTCAAAGTATGTTTCAAACTGATTGAACAATGTAGTCGTATCAATCTGGTCAATGACACCAGTTACCCAACCACAAACATTAGCATTTGCTCTTGTATCAGTAATCTGAGCTTGAGTAATGCTAATAGAACTTGCAGGCACGCTAATTTCAGCAAGCTGCAGTTCATAGTAGTCTGCGTTACGAGTAAGAGCAGGAGGAGAAGGAACATTCGCAGGGGTTCCTTTCTTGATTGCAAGCCACATATCACGCTCAGAAAAACCAAGACGCAATACAATCGAATCAATACGATTCAGAACACCGTCTGCAACCTCGATAGGAATACTCAACGAATCGGTGTTTTCATACCAATATCCATCAATCCATCCTTGTCCACCAAGAACCTGAATAGACATTGCAGGAGTAGACTGCTGAACAACCTGAAGCTGATTGGAATGTTTAGCATAAACACCATTACCGATAAAGCTTGCAAAATACGCAGCAAACGATTCTGCCAAATAAACTCTATCATATTCACCACCTACCAAGTAAGCATCAAAGAATCCACATCTTTCCATCGATTTAGTCCTCCTTCCTTAAGAAATTTGTTGTTTGACTTTTTGCATAATAGTCGGGTAAGAATATCCAAACGTAAGAACCAGCGCATACTCGTCATCGAAGTCCTCTTCAACTTCAGTGATTCTGGCAGAAACTACAACATTCAACTCTCTATCTCGAACAGTTACCTTGTCACCTTTTTGATAATCAACACCAAACTCATACTGTATATCGCCAAACACTCGAATTTGTGCTTCGAATGTTTCAGTGACCTTACATTCAGCCAACTTGCTATCGCCTCTCTGAATCAACGCTTCTTCATACTCAGCTTGAGTTAATGTCTCGGTGTTTCCTTGCTCATCAGTTGTCTGAGATTGCAAGTCACGAGCATCAACATAAAGCTCTCGTCTTCCAAAGCCTCTCGTTGTATTATCACCAGAAATGACAGAAATTCTTCCTGAGCCCTCACCTTCACCCTGGACAAATGCAACAGATTTCTTATCCTGGTCATTTGAATAATACGAACTCGAAAGTAAGTCCTCCAAATCAGTACTAAACTCAACCGGGTCGTTTATACTCTGCTCAATAGTCCTATCAACACCTTCAACTACTTCAAAGACAAGCTTCTTTTGTCGAGGTCTAAACAGAACATTGAATCCAATATCATAGGTTGAACCCAAATCATAAAGAGCATCATATACTTCTCCGCCGGTTTTCTGTTTAGAAATAATAGGACCAACTTGTGTATCTTCTGCACACTCAAGGAACGGAATCTTTCGATTTGTATTTGTAGGATTTACACAGTGCTGATTCACAAGCTCATACATAATAGTAGAAGCATATTTATTGACACCATTGTAAGTTCCCCAAATTGCTCTCGTTGTGAGAAGCATCTCAAGAGTGCGTCCTTTGACATTGTAAATCTTTACGCCCTTGTCGTCAATCGAAGACTTAACAATCTCAATCATTGCTGCATTATCACCACCACACCAAAGAATATTTCCCTTCTTGATATAAGTGGAATTTTCCTCAGTGATTGGAGCCCATAACTCAAAGCTTCCATAACCGTTGAACTTATCAGGCCAGATTAAGCTGTCAAACTGATTGATTTCTCCAATGTTATCGAAAGTGCCATTATCGTCAAGCACAAACACTTGAATCTGGATTTGTTTTTCTAATAGCATTCTTGCACCTCCAGATACTTGTTATTGAAGTAGATATATACCTCAAGTGCATCGACGTTCTCTTCTGCATCATATCTGAAAAGATTATCACCAACTCTGAGCTGAAGCCACGTGCTATCGAGGTCTCTATACTTAAAGTAGTTACCTTTGACACCATTAAGCAATCCTTCAATCTTCTTCTCACCAATAATGGTATCAACAGTGATTTCCTCACCAGCCTGCATGACCTTATTGATTTTGAAGAACTCTTGCGTATCAACATTGATAAGAGACGGATTCTCAAGAGTACCACTCGCTTTGAATACAATCTTCATACCAACGTTAACAGCACCTTTATTTGTTACAGCAACAATAAGAGAAGGTTCTCTCAATCCAAACACAATTCCACCAGGAGGGTCAAGCTCTCTCGAGATAACAAAAGGAAAGTGAAACATCGCTTGCGTACTTGCTGCTGTGATTTTACTTTCAGTCTGTTCAGCGAACAACGGGTCAGGACAATATCCTTCGACCTTAAACTTACAGACCACTTCATTATTCTCAGCAATCGTCGTTGAATACCTAACTGAAGTATCTGGTAAGAACCTCAAAACATAGTCTTTGTAGAACAAATCAACAGCTTGCTGAGGATTGAAGAATCTGTTGAGCGTAGTCTTACGAATAGTCATCAAAGACTCATTCTCTGCAATGACCCAACCTTGAATCGTTACAGAACGTGTTTCCAAACTTGTGCCTGTTACATAGACACCAATCTG
>MSHC01000029.1 GCA_001940995.1 Ruminococcus sp. Phil15 | reverse complement strand
CCGTTTTTTACGGACTTGTGCATTTTTGTTGCAAAATCTCAGAGTACTGCTACTGTTGACGTGTTTTATTTATCCATACATTCTCTCAAGGGTTTTATCCGCCCACTTTATCATCTTTTCGACATTATCTGAACGGAGTGATATAAAGTCCGAGATGCACTGATAGCTTGCGTAGCCGCCGTAGTTTGAGTTATCCGCACTGCCTGTGCCGGGATATCTGCTAAAGAACTGGTCATATAGCGGCGCATAAGCGTTCTTGAAGATATCGAGCTTGTTCTGCGCTCTGACATCGCCGAATGCACCCTCGCCAAGTCCACGAAGTGCGGAATAGAAATCCTCTCTCCAGCTGTCGTTTGTCATAAGGTAGGCGTAGCATAGCACGGCAGGGTTATTCGTATCGGTATCTAAGAGTCCGTACTTTTTATAGTTATCGTCCTTGATTGTATTGGTATAGGCATCGCTGCTGCCGCTTACGCCGCCGAACTCCATATCATAGTAGCACAGCCGCCATCTGCCGTCGTTGTACTCGTTCGAGTAATCCTTAGTTGTCGTTTTCCACATTGACCAGTTTTTGCCCGGCCAGTCCCACTTGTTATTTATCCATATCTGTGCGGCAAAATAATCCCTTACGGAGTCGGTATCCACAAGGAGCTTAAATTCTTCGTAGTCCTCGTCGCTCCTGAGGTCTGAGTGGGAATTGAAGAAATTATAAAGGTCGCTGAAATAGTAGGAAACATCGGATTCACCCTCGGGAAGCTCGCCGAGGTCAAGCTTGTAGCCTATATTATACTTTTCCGCATCGCCCTTATATAGGACCACGTCGTCCTTATTAACGCCGTGATGGTCCTCAAAATAGTCGTCCTCATAATCCTCCTCCAAAACATAGAGTCCGAAATACTCGCCGTTTAAGTAGACAACACAGGGCCTTGAGACTTTCATATCGCAATCCATATCGGTAAGGAGCGACTGCCAGTAGGTATCGCTGTACTTAGTTGTGAAAGCACAGTTACCGCCTGCACGGAGGGTCAGGGTCTTGAATTTGTCGAGAGTTTCGCCGGCGTCGTTTGTAAGTCCCTTGAAAACCTCATATCTGAAATTATTGTCGCCGTATTCGCTTCTTGCAAAGAGTCTTAGGCCTTTCTGCAAATCCGAACGGGAGTAGTTGCCTTGAATCCTTACGCCGCAATTCTGGGTTAGCACGCAGTCTGTTGAGCCGCCGTCCGACTCAAAGAAGTTGACGCTGATTTCTCTTTCCCATTCCCTGCCCTTTTGCTTATAGTTTGCGTCCATAGCTCTTGATGAGTCTACGTCAAGTCCGCCGCCATCGGCAAGGTGCTTTTTAAGTGCATTTTCATAGATATCGCCCTTGACGTATATGCCCTTTTCGCTGTCGAAAAAGTCGTCATAATTTGCACAGATGGATATAACTGCGAGCTTATCGCCCCACGCATAACTGCTCTCGCCAATTCCGTCGATATGGTCGTACATACTGCCGACAAAGTAGGTTTCTGTTTGAGTATCGCCAAAGCTGCCGTCTGCATTTTTCTGCACGGCACGGATTACGGTACATTTATCAACATCGCTGTCAGACGGCAACGAAAGGGTTGAAACGAAGCCGTCTCTTGTACTGTTAGGCTCTACGTTTGCGCCGTCAAACAATACAGGGTCGATTGCGGCAATCACGTTTTTGTCGCCGCTTCTGTCGGTAATCTTAATCGGAGCTGAATACTCTTTTGCAGTTGCGCTTGTAGCGGGGTCGCTTCCGTCCGTTGTATAGAGAATTGTACCCTCGCCCGATAATGTCAACTCAAATTCCGTTTCATAGACGCCGCTTCCCGCAGAGAAGATACCCTTTTGTTCGGGCGTTGTATACACGACCTCGCTTGGAGAATAAGGCGGTTTTTCATCGCTGAAATCATCATATTCTGTCTTGCTGTCGTCTTCCTTGCTGTTATCTGTCACGCTGCTGTCTGTCACAGAGCTATCCTGTTCAGACGAGTTTGAAGAAGCGTTGCCTGACGAGCTGTCCGAGCCTGAGCAAGAGCAGAGCGATGCTGCGGCAATAGACAGGCATAGAAGCATTGCTATCGCCCTTTTTATACTTTGTTTCATATATTTACACCTCTTATAAAATCTATTGGATATATACGAAGTCTTGCTAAATCTTATGGTTAATAAAATTATATCACACGGCTTTGCAGATTAATAGTGACAATTCACATAAATTTTCACTTCTCTATTTGTATATAATAACCGCCACCGAAATTTTATCCGATGGCGGTATGAGTTATGCGATATGCTGGGATGTATATAGCTTATAGTAATCTCCCTTTTTGGCGAGCAGTTCTTGGTGAGATCCGCACTCTGTTATGCCCTTATTATTTATATACATGATTCTGTCGCAGTTTTTAATGGTAGAGAGTCTATGTGCTATGATAAATGAGGTTCTGCCCTTTAACAGCTCGTTAAGTCCCTGCTGGAGGAGTCTTTCTGTTTTAGCGTCAATTGAGGAGGTTGCCTCGTCAAGCACTAAAATCTTAGGGTCGGAGAGCAGAGTTCTTGCGAAGGCGATAAGCTGTTTCTGACCGCCCGAGAGAGTCGAGCCTCTTTCGTTTACCTCTGTCATATAACCCTTTTTCATTTCGGAGATAAACTCGTCCGCACACACTGTCTTGCAAGCATTTACAATTTCCTCATTTGTTGCGTCCAGCTTGCCGTAGCGGACGTTATCCGCAACTGTGCCGCTGAAAATAAAGCTGTCCTGAAGCATTATTCCCATTTGCGAGCGGAGAGAATTCAGCGTCACGTCGCTTATGTTCTCGCCGTCGATGGTTATGCTTCCGCCGTTAAGGTCATAAAATCTGGAAAGCAGAGAAACGATTGTAGATTTGCCTGCGCCTGTTGGCCCTACCAGGGCGATGCTTTCTCCTGCCTTAACATCGAAGGACACATTTTCGAGAACGTTCTTTCCCTCTTCATAAGCAAATGTTACGTCATCGAACTTAATATTGCCCTCAATATCGTGCATCTCATGTGCGCCCTCTTTATCGTCGATGCCGACAGGCTCGTCAAGCGTTTCAAAGATACGCTCAAGATATGCGATATTGTTGATAAAGTTATTAAAGAGGTTTGAAAGGTTCATGATAGGCTGCCAGAACTGGGAGGCATAGCTTGTCATTGCGGCGATAGTACCAAGCGACACTGCCGCAGGGGTGAGGACAAGCAGACCTACTGCGAAAATAGCGGCTCTGACGAGAGTAGAGATATTATCGGTAGACGGCCACACGAGGTTTGAGAAGGTAACCGCTTTCATCCAGCTCTTCCTGTACTTCTGAGAGAGTCTGTCAAATATCTCTGCGTTTTCTTCCTCACGGACAAATATCTGAGTTACTCTTGCTCCCATAATATTTTCCTGGAGGTAGGCGTTCATATTAGAGCTTTTATTTGAGTTATCCTGCCATGCTCTGCGCTGATGCTTCTTGATTGAGAACATTACGAGTGCAAAAAGCGGCAGTCCTGAGAGAACAACCAGCGTGAGGGTAACGTCAGTCAGGAGCATATATATAAGTATGAACACCATATTGAGGACTTCGAGAACTACGCTGATTACGCCGTTTGACAGCATATCCGAAACCGAGTTTACATAGTTTACAACCCTTATAAGAATCTTACCGTGCGGACGGTCGTCGTAATACTGGAACGGGAGCTTCTGGAGATGTGCAAACAAATCCTTTCTGATATCAAAGATGATATCCTGTCCAACTACCGTCATAATTCTTGAACGGATATTTGAGAATATGACGGAAATCACAAACGTGAGGACAAGCAGGCCGGCGAGCATGACAAGCTGTTTTGTATCCTTGTTCGGAACTGAATAGTCGATAGCGTATCGGGTAATGGTAGGACCCATAAGACCTGAAACAGCGGCGATAACGCTGAGGAAAAATGCCAGAATCATCTTTTTCTTGTACTTCTTCATATAGACGAAGGCACGCTTCAGGTGGGCGAAATTAAACGGGGTTTCAAGCACTTCGTCAACGTCATAACGGTTTCTTGCCATTTAAACCGCCTCCTTTCCAAAGCCCTCGTTCTGGAGAGAGAACACCTCATAATAATAGCCGTGATTTTTGAGAAGCTCGTCATGAGTTCCCATTTCGCTGATTTTTCCGTCCTTCAAGATGATAATTTTATCTGCGTCTTTGGTGGAGGAAATACGCTGGGCTATTATAATCTTGGTGCAGTCAAAGTCGAGATTTTTAAGGCTGTTCTGGATATGCGCCTCGGTTTCCATATCGACAGCGGAGGTAGTATCATCGAGTATAAGGATTGCAGGACGTATTGCCAATGCTCTTGCGAGGGAAATTCTCTGCTTCTGACCGCCTGAAAGACCTACGCCACGCTCGCCGATAAGTGTGTCGTAATTGTCCGGCATCTTCGAGATAAAGTCGTGCGCAGCGGCAAGCTCCGCATACTTCTTAACGTCGTTCTCAGGCATATCAGAATCTCCGTATGCGATGTTTCCGTCAATTGAATCGGAGAAAAGGAGGACGTCCTGGGTTGCCATACCTATATTACGTCTTAGCTGTTTAAGCTTTCTCTTGCGGACATTTACTCCGTCTACAAGAACCTCGCCCTTTGCCACATCATAAAATCTTGGTATGAGGTTTATAAGCGTTGTTTTGCCTGAGCCTGTTTCGCCCATAATTGCAACGGTTTCTCCCGGCTTTACCTTAAAGGATATATCCGAGAGGACTTCTGTATTTCCGTATTTGAACGAAACGTCCCTGAACTCAATTTCGCCCCTCAGTCTGCCTTCCTCGTCTACTGCGTCTGTTCTGTCCACGATTGTAGGCTGAGAGTAATAGATTTCGATAATCTTCATAGAGGACGCCATAAATCTTTGCAGGTCGTTTACATAGATACCGAGGTTACGCATAGGGTTTGCGATTGCCCATATAAGACCCGATATTGCTATATACTCGCCCATTGTGAGCGTTCCTTTTATAAGAAAAATTCCTCCGCCGAGCAGCATTACGACGGAAAGTGCGTTTGCAAATGCGTCCATAAACGGTGAAAACTTCAGCCACATAAGCGATGCTTTCTTGTTCGCGGCAGAATACTCTCTGTTTGACTTATCGAACTTTTCTTTTTCGTATTCTTCTCTGGCAAATGCCTTTACGACCCTGTTACCGGAAATATTTTCCTGAGCATCGGTATTAAGTCTTGAAAGCTTCTCACGAAGCTCGACATAGGCAGGACCTGCGACCTTTTTAAAAGCTACTGTAAAAATGAAAATAAACGGTGTTACGGCGAGAAGCAAAAGCGCCATTTTCCAGTTGATTATGAAAAAGTAGACCATAGACGCAGTAAAGAGGGAGAATGACTCAACAATTCCCTTAAAGACCCACGAAACGGCATGTCTTACGGCATCCAGGTCACCTGTAAGGCGTGTCATAAGGTCGCCTGTACGGTTTTTGTCGTAAAAGCTCATATCCTGGTTCTGCACTCTCTCGAACAGCTTATTTCTTATCTTATAGATCATGCCCTGTGAGGATATTTCGTAGGTCATATTACAGCTATACTGCAAAACGGTTCGCAGAAATGTAAAGCCTATCATACCGACAAGGAGCATTATAAATCCTTCACGGTTATTCTCAAGGTTTTGGATTGCGTTTTCAGAGGTAAGATAGGTGTCTACTATTTCCTTGCTGAAATACGGGGTCGTAAGATAGAGGACGTTGCATAAGAGTGAAAGAAACAGCGCAGTTATGTAAAATTTTCGATAGCCTTTAAGGCTATACCATAGCCATTTTACCTGAAACATTTCGTTACCTCCCGACGATAAATTCAGCGTTTAACGCTAATGGTAGTATATACCGAAGCAAAATTAAAGTCAACAATTTTCAGACTTCTTTTTTGATGAAAATATCCGTGTTTTAGCCGAAGCGATTGTGAGTATTTGACAGAAAAACGTTTTCGTATTTGTGAAAAAGCAACAGAAAACGATTTCGGAAAAAGATATATGCCTGTTCGGAGTCTGGGATTTTATCTGCATATTAATTAGCGCACATTTCTTATGGCACAACAAAAGCGGCAGGGTTTATTCCCTGCCGCTTCAAAACCTACAGACTAGCCTTCGATTTTTGTTACCTTGTAGTCGTTCTCTGTAATAGCGTCTGACAAAATCTTGTCGCATACGTCCTTTTCCAGAGTAACTACTGCGCACTTATTTTCAAGGCTTACGTCTGCGCTCTTTACTCCGTCGAGCTGTTCGAGCGCCTTTTTGACGTGTGCAGTACAGTGATTGCACATCATACCCTCGATATAGATTGTTTTTGTCATAATCTTTTCCTCCATTTGCGATAATATTACTTCCGATATATTAGACGGCAACGAAACGGGTTTTATTGCTCCTGCCCTAGCCGATGCTTTAAAGAAATTAAGTCTGAGCGAATTGCTGACGACGAAAAAGCTTGACAAGCTCATTGCCGCTGCACCGAACATAGGATTAAGCTCCCAGCCAAACGGCGCTATAAATAAGCCTGCGGCAAGCGGTATTCCTATACAGTTATAGATAAAAGCCCAGAACAGATTTTCGTAGATATTCTTCAGCACCTTCCTGGAGAGTTTTACTGCGCAGACAACTGCGTCGAGAGTCGGTCTCATAATGACGATGCTTGCTGACTCGACTGCCGTATCTGAGCCTTCTCCTATCGCAACGCCTACATCTGCACGGATAAGCGCAGGAGCGTCGTTTATTCCGTCGCCGATCATTGCGGTTTTTCCGTACTCGGAAAGGATTTTTACTGCCGTGTCCTTACCGCTTGGCAGGACGTCCGAAACTACAGTATTTATGCCGACCCTCTTTGCAACGGCACTTGCTGTAATTCTGTTATCGCCTGTGAGCATAACTGTTGTAACTCCCATGCTTTTAAGCTCGGCGATTGCTTTCTTGCTATCCCCTCTCACAGAATCGGCAACGGCGATTATACCCAAAGGCTTACCGTCTAGCGCAAAATAGAGCGGCGTTTTGCCGTCCATAGAGAGAGTATTTGCGGTTTCTGAAAGATAATCTACGCTTATGCCGCTTTTTCGCATAAGCTCGGAATTTCCGCAGAGAGCTGTTTTTCCGTTTATCTTACCGCTCACGCCCGAGCCGAGCAATGCCTTAAATTCGGAAACCGGCTGCGCTGTGATGCCCATACTCTCAAGCTTTGACATAACGGCTTTAGCGAGTGGATGCTCGCTTTGCATTTCAAGCGAACCTGCCACGGACAAAAGCTCCGCTTCCGACACGCTGTCGCTGCATATAACATCTGTGACGGCAGGCTTTCCCGATGTTATAGTGCCCGTTTTGTCAAAGATTGCGATATTAATTTTGCCTGCTATTTCAAGGACCTCGGCATTTTTGAAAAGTACGCCGTGCTTTGCGCCTACTCCGCTGCCTACCATTATTGCGACGGGCGTTGCAAGACCCAATGCGCAGGGACAGGAGATAACGAGGACGCTTATTGCTCTTGCGAGGGAATAACCGACCGACCTGCCAAGGAGAAGCCATATTACGCCTGTTACAACTGCGATAACTATAACAGTCGGAACGAATATTCCCGAAACCTTATCGGCAGCTTTTGAAATCGGGGCTTTCGACGATGCGGCGTTTTCAACCATTGAAATGATCCTGTGGAGAGTAGTATCCTCGCCGACGTGCGTTGCACGGCATACGAGATATCCGCTCTGGTTTATAGTTGCGGAGCTGACCGTATTGCCTTCGGTTTTATCTACCGGTATGCTTTCGCCTGTTAGTGCCGATTCATCGACCGCACTTTCGCCGCTTACCACGACTGCATCTACCGGAATACTCTCTCCCGGCTTTACGGCGAATATATCGCCTACTCTGACCTCGTCGGCAGGGATTATTTTTTCCTTGCCGTCTACAAGTAGGGTTGCGGTTTTGGGTGCGAGAGAAATAAGGCTTTTAACGGCATCTGTTGTACGACTTTTGCTTCTCGCTTCAAGGAGCTTGCCAACTGTGATGAGCGTTAAAATCATTGCCGCCGACTCAAAATACATATCGTGCAGATAGTGCATCTTACCGCCGTCAGCCGCCATTTTGATTAGCACTGCCGTACTGTACACAAATGCGGCACCGCTTCCCAGAGATACAAGCGCATCCATATTGGGCGCTTTCCGCATAGCGCTTTTAAATCCGCTTACAAAAAAGTTCTTATTGACGAGCATTACCGCAAGAGTCATAACAAGCTCAAAAACGCCTATAACAAGCGGACGTGAGCTTACGAAATCCGGAAGATACCAGTTCCACATAATATGCCCCATCGTAACATACATAAGCGGAATCAGCAGAACGAGCGACAGGATAAGTCTTTTCATGAGTCTAGGCGACTGGGTATCCTCAAGAGAGTCGGACACGTCGCTTGTCGCTTCCGTGGCGGAATATCCTGCATTGCCTACAGCCTCGCAGATTTTTTTGACGCTTGTCGGCTGTTCATACTCGACTGTCATAGAATTTGTCAGCAGATTGACACTGACTTCTGTAACGCCGTCTAGCTCCCTTACCGCCTTATCGACGTGGGCGCTGCAGGCGGCACAGGTCATTCCACTGACGGAAAATTTTTTAGTTTCCATTATTTGCCTCCGATTTACGGACGTACTCTAGTTTTGCTTTCTTACTATTGCATATTCATCATCAATGCTGTAATAGGGACAGTGAAAATTCGTGCCGCTTACAAAACGGTACATCTCGTCTTCATCTAAATTCACGAGGCAGACGTAGTAATCCTGTTCCTCGTCATAGACATAGTTTGTGCAGGTTTCGCAATTTGTTTCTTTACATTTCTTCTGCATTTTATTTTTCACTCTTTGCTGTTTGCTTTTTCCTTCTGTAATCAAGATAATTTTCCAAAATTATTGTTGCGGCGACCTGGTCAACGACGTCTTTACGCTTTTTGCCTCTGACATTTGTTTCATTGAGGTAATTATGTGCGGAAACCGTTGACGAGCGTTCGTCCCAGAGATTCACGGGCACGTTTGCAATGTCTGCGAGCATATTTGCAAAGGCTTCGCACTTCTGCGCTCTTGGACCTACCGAGCCGTTCATATTCTTAGGAAATCCGACAACGATCTCGCCAACCTCATACTGCTCGGCGAGGTGTGCGATTTTCATACATAAAATCTGGGCATTACGCTCCTCAACCGTGCCGATCGGTGACGCTAAAAATTCAGTTCTGTCACACACGGCAAGACCTGTTCTTACATCTCCGTAATCAACTGCCATAATCTTCATCTGCGTAGTCCTCCGCCACTATAAAATACTTATCTGCTGCTTTCTGCCATCAAAACAAATTTACCAGGGCTTTACTGTTCCTGTAATATCAGCAAGATTTGAGATATTGTTATTTTCGCAATACTCGTTAAGGCCCTCGATAATCTTTATCGGAGCAAATGGATCTGCAAAGAGCGCTGCGCCTATCTGAATAGCCTTAGCGCCTGCCATCATCATTTCGATAACGTCCTCTGCCGTTGAGATACCGCCCATACCTATTATTGGAATTTTAACAGCATTATAGACCTGCCAAACCATTCTAACGGCGATCGGGAAAACGGCAGGACCTGAAAGTCCGCCGACATTATTCTTCAAAATCGGGCGTTTTGTCTTAATATCAATTCTCATACCCAGAAGCGTATTTATAAGCGAAACGGCATCTGCGCCTGCTGATTCGACGGCTCTTGCAATTTCCGTAATATCTGTAACGTTTGGCGAAAGCTTTACCATAAGAGGCTTATCGGTCGCTTTTCTCACAGCGGCAGTAATTTCGGCGGCTGTATTGGGATTTGTACCGAAAGCGGCACCGCCTTGCTTTACGTTTGGGCAGGAAATGTTAAGCTCTATCATATCGACTGCCGTACCGTTCATCATAGAGGCAAGCTGTGCGCACTCCTCGATTGTTGCACCTGCGATATTTGCGATAATTCTTGTGTCCTTTGTAACGAGGTTAGGAAGCTCGTAGTTTAAAAACTTCTCAGCGCCGCCGTTCTGAAGTCCGACTGAATTGAGCATTCCGCTAGGAGTTTCCGCAATTCTCGGCGGGGGGTTACCCTCACGTCTATGTAGAGTTGTACCCTTAACGGAGATACCTCCGAGTATAGAAAGCGGATAGAACTTTTCGTATTCTCTGCCATAGCCGAATGCGCCGCTTGCCGGGATAACAGGGTTTTTAAACTCAACGCCTGCGACATTAACGCTTAAATTACTCACCTAAAACTACCTCCTTACTATCGAACACAGGTCCGTCCTTGCAGACATGGGAATATATCTCCTTGCCGTCCTTGACTGTTCGGCAGGCGCAGACGAGGCAGGCGCCTACGCCGCAACCCATTCTCTGCTCTAAGGAAACCTGACACTCAATGCCGTTTTCCTCTGCTATATCGACTATTGCACGGAGCATACCCATAGGTCCGCAGGCATAGATGATATCCGCTTTGTTTTCTTTAAGCTCATTTTTTAGAGCATCGGTAACAAAGCCGTGGATACCTGCGCTTCCGTCGTCTGTACACAAGATAGCTTTAGCGCCGCAGGCCTTGAAATCGTCCTGCAAAATAGCGACAGAGCTGTTTCTGAATCCGCTTATTACCGTAGCGTTTTCGCCGTAGACCTTAGCGATACCCAGCATAGGAGGAGTACCGATGCCGCCGCCGATACAGATTGCTTTCTTGCCGCTGAGCTTTTTGAAGCCGTTGCCTAGCGGTGCGATAATGTCTATAAGGCACCCGCAGGCAAGCTGGGAAATCTTATCCGTTCCTTTTCCCCTTACCTCGAAAACAATTCTGATTGTACCCTTTTCTTTATCAATATCACAGATTGAAATAGGTCTGCGCAGGAAAAAGCCTTCCGCGGCTACCTGTGCAAACTGACCCGGCTCAGCGTTTTGTGCGATTTCGGGACAGCTTACTGTGACATCAAAAATCCCCTTTGCAATAGCTGTTTTCTTTATAATCGGGTATTTCCCCTGAGTATACACGTCCTCAAGTCCTTTCATTTTATAATTTACATAAACACAGGCGGTATTTTAATCCGCCTGCGATATTGTCTTATTCCCCGAGAGTAATCTTTGGAAGATAGGAGATGATATCCTCCTTCATACGGATAACCTCACGTCTTGCAGCCTTAGCATAGTCACGCTCGTCACAGCCTTCCTTCTGGTATGCGCACATTACTGCTCTTGAAGAATTTACTATTGCGCCGAGTCCGTTTTTATCAAACGCCTTGGAAACGCCCTCTGCGCCGCCGCCCTGTGCGCCGTAGCCCGGAACGAGGAAGAATGTATTAGGGAGCGCCGCTCTCATCTGTTCAAGCTGCTGCGGATATGTTGCGCCGACAACTGCGCCGACTGAGGAATAGCCAAGCTTACCCATTGCTTCCATACCCCACTTTTCGCACATATCGCCCATTACTGCGTAGACTTCCTTATCGCCGAGAAGCTTGTCCTGAAGCTCGCCCGATGACTTATTAGAGGTTTTTACGAGAACGAAGATTCCCTTGTCACGGCTTCTGCACTGCTCCAATAGCGGAGTAATACCGTCTGTGCCAAGGTAGCCGTTTACCGTAAGCGCATCTGCGCCAAACGCCTCAATCATTTCTCCGCCTACATCTGTAAGACCTAAATGCGCTGTTGCGTATGCCTCCATAGTAGCGCCGATATCGTTACGCTTGGCGTCTGTGATGACGTACATACCCTTAGACTTTGCGTACTCGATCGTCTTGGCGAGGGTCTTGACGCCCTCCCAGCCGTACATTTCGTAATATGCCGCCTGAGGCTTTATGGCAGGAACAATATCGCATATTTCGTCGATAATGCCCTTGTTATAGGTAAGGACTGCTTTAGCGGCAGCCTTTAGCGTCTTGCCGTACTTATCAAACTTCTTCTCCTTGATGAATCCGGGGACGTAATCAAGCTTTGGGTCAAGACCTACGACGGTAGGGTTCTGAAGCTTTACAATTTTTTCAATAAGTCTGTCAAATGACATAACGAGCTCCTCCTTTTCATGTAGCGTCGTTCAGCTCAAACACGACGTTACCGTTTGATATTGTATAGATCACCCTGCCTTTAAGATGCTCGCCCTTAAAAACAGAGTTCTTTGATTTGGAATGAAGCTTTTCCGGTACGACCTCCCACTGCATATCGGGGTCAAACACCACGATATCCGCAACGCTTCCCACCTGCACGCTCACACGCTCCAAATCAAGCACATCTCTCGGGTTTGAAGACATAAGCTTAATTACTCCGCTGAGAGAAAGCTTGCCTGTATGGTAAAGCTGTGTGAGGGTTACGGCAAGCGATGTTTCAAGACCTACGACGCCGTTTGGCGCTGTCAGGAAATCTGCCTTATCCTCAGCCGAATGCGGTGCATGGTCGGTAACTATACAGTCGATCGTTCCGTCAAGCAGGGCGTTTTCGACAGCCTCTCTGTCCTCCTCCTCACGGAGCGGCGGACTCATACGGTAATCTGCGTCCTGCGACAAAAGCTTTTTATCTGTATAGGTAAAGTAGTGGGGACAGGTTTCACAGGTTACTCTAACGCCGTCTTTTTTGGCGGCTCTTATGATATTTACAGAGCCTTTTGTTGAAACGTGGGCGATATGGATTTTGGCGTCGCATGACATAGCGAGGGCGATTTCCCTGGCTGTAATGTAATCCTCGGACGCTCTGTCCATACCCTTGACGCCGAGTGCTTTAGACACCTTGCCCTTATTGATTATGCCGCCGTTTATGATATTCAGATCCTCGCAATGGGAAATAACGCACAGCTTATTTTCGTTTGAAAGCTCCAGCGCCTTACGCATAAGCTCGGCGTTCTCGACAGGTCTGCCGTCATCTGATATCGCAATAACTCCGCAGTTTTTAAGCTCGTCATAATCGCTAAGCTCCTTGCCTGTGAGTCCTTTTGTTATGGACGCTACGGGGTGGACTGTGATACCCGTTTCCTTTGCCTTATCCTTTATGTAGCGGACGGTATCGGGATTGTCGATTGTCGGCTTTGTGTTGGGCATACATAGCACAGTTGTAACGCCGCCTGCCTTTGCTGCCATTGAGCCTGTGAGGATATCCTCCTTATAGGTAAAGCCGGGATCTCTGAAATGGACGTGCATATCGACAAGTCCGGGTGAAGCTACTAGCTTTCCCTTGCCGTCTATAATTCTATCTGCGTCACAGGTTATACTCGTTTCGACATCTGTAACAATTCCGTTTTCTATAAGTATATCACGGACGCCGTCATAACTTACATTAGGGTCAGCGACAGCCATATTTTTTAGTAAAAGCTTCAACTCTGATTACTCCTCTGCCTTTGAAGGGTAGATATGCTCTTTTTTCGTCGGCTGTCCCTCAGCTTCCTCAGAGCCTTCTCTTACGAGTGTGAAAAGCGCTCCATCGGTTGTGATTTCCATAGTATCGCTCGTTACGTTATAATCTTCGTCCTGATACATAATATTGCCATCACGGTCCTTCTGCGTATAGATAAATCTGAAGCTGAAGTCGTTTCTAAGCTCGCCGAACTCCCATTCTTCAGGAAAATCCTGCATAAACGGAACTGTAAGGAGCTTTATTGTACCTGAAGCGGCAGTTCCTTTGTCAAAATCGTCAAGCTTCATCTTATAGAATCCGCTTGCGAGCTTATCGCCCTCTTCTGTTTCGATTGTAAATCTTCCGTTATCTTTGAAAGAGAATGTTACGCCGTAATCAGGTGAGTAGACATACTCGCCCGTTCTTCCGATAACGAGTTTCCAATCGCTTTCTACAATCTTTTGACCCTCGTGCGTAGATGAAGTAAGCGTAAAGAAATATGTAAGGAAGTAGCAGATGCAGAACACGACGAATGCGAACAAAATAAATGAAATTGCTCCGACGATTCTCTGCTTTTTTGTCTTTTTAACTTTAAAACCCATTTTAATCAAACCTTTCCAATATAATTTAGTTGTCTGTTGCATTAACGCTTTGTATAGGTCTGTGCGATACTGCCGACTGATGACGCAGGCTTTGCCGCCAATTTAAGTAAGTCATCAAAGCAGTCTCATTTTCACCTCCCTATTTTGAAAGTCCGAGGAATGCCGCGCCTATGATTCCTGCATCATTTCCAAGACTTGCAATTACTATCTTCGTATTCTTCTTGGACGCTCTTGTATATACTTCCTTTGCAACAAGCTCCTTCATAGGAACGAGAAGCGGGTCGCCCTCGTTGCACACGCCTCCGCCGATGCAGAGAACGTCGGGCTGGAAGATATTTATTGTATTTGTGATACCTGCTGCGAGGTACTTGATATACTTGTTCACGACCTCTGTTGCTGACTTATCGCCTGCTCTCATTGCGTTGAACGGCAGTCTTGCTGAGATATGGTCGTCCTCCTTGGACATTTCCCACATAAGAGAGGACTTGTCTGCGTCCATTGCTTCCTTAGTCATCCTGATAAGACCAGTTGCAGAGGAGAACACCTCGAAGCAGCCCTTTCTTCCGCAGGTACACTGCGGTCCGTCAACCTCGATTACCATGTGTCCGATTTCTGCGCCTGCAAAATTTGAGCCTGAATAGATTTTTCCGCCGATGATAATTCCACCGCCTACGCCTGTGCCTAGGGTGATAGCAACAGCATTTGTTGCGCCCTTTGCAGAGCCTGCGACAAACTCGCCGTATGCTGCGGCATTAGCGTCGTTTTCAACGTAAACCGGCTTGTCGATATGCTTTCTCATAAGCTCGACCACCGGAACGTTATCAAAGCCGAGGTTGTTGGAATACTCGATTATGCCCTCAGCCGAGTTTGCGATGCCCGGAGTTCCGATACCTATACACTCGATATCCGCAATTGTAAGACCTGCTTTTTCAACCGCTTCAAGAGATACCTTTGCCATATCTGCGCAGATTTCCTCTGCCGGTCTTGGAAGGTTTGTCTTACAGGTAGCCTTTGCAATAATCTCGTAGTTTTCGTTTACCACGCCTGCCTTGATATTTGTTCCGCCGAGGTCAATTCCGATATAATATTTCATAGTAGTTTTCTCCTTACTGAAATTATACTTTTGTCAGGATAAGCCTGCATTTTCCGCAAATTTTATACTTGCCGCTGCCTGCTGCGATAAATATGCTGTCGCCCTTTTTGAAGCTCACGCTGTCTTCCAGAACTACCTCTCCCTCGCCCTCTAAAAACAAAAGGCTGTTGAACGAGCTTTCGCCAGCTTCAAGAATTGCGGTATTCTCTACATCGACTGCATAGGTTGTAAAGTAATCGCAGGAGGAGAGCAGTTTTATCGTATAGCCGTCCATCCGCTCTGTCTTGGTTTCGGGATAAGCCTTTGCGGGGCAAAGGTTTGTAACGTCCTTCGCCTTTTCAACGTGAAGCTCTCTTGGCTTTCCGTCCTTGCCTACCCTGCCGTAGTCATAGATTCTGTATGTTGTATTGGAATTCTGCTGGATTTCAGCGATAAGGATTCCCTTTCCTATTGCGTGGAGCGTTCCCGCTTCAATAAAGAACACATCGCCCTTTTTAACGGGTACGGCATTTGTTACCTCAAGGAGAGTATTGTCAGATATCCTCTTTGCAAACTCGTCCTTTGAAATTATATTCTTAAAGCCGTATAGGAGCGTTGCGCCCTCGTCGCAATCGACGATGTACCACATTTCGGTCTTTCCGTACTCGCCCTCGACCCTCATTGCGTACTCGTTATCAGGATGCACCTGGACGGAGAGATTATCCTTTGCGTCGATAAGCTTTATGAGTATAGGGAAATTCTCAAACTTCTCGCAATTCTTTCCCAGCACCTTTTTCCCCTGTGCTTCAACGAAGTCTGCAAGCGTCATACCGTCAAACTCGCCGCCGTCTATTACGCTGTTGCCGTCCTTATGGCAGGAAAGCTCCCAGCTCTCGGCAATTTTATCAAAATCGCAGTCCTTTTGAAAATCATCTCTGAGTCGTGTTCCTCCCCAGATATAATCCTTAAAGGCAGGTTTTAGCTTTAGTGGTTTCATTGTTACAATCATATTTCGCTCTATGGAAATATGTCCTCCTCTCATTGATTGAGTTATGATTTTTGCCGATAAATCCTCAGTTTATATTCTTTATAATTATACCACATCGCTTTATTTTAGTCAACGGCTTTTACGACATTACGTCACATTTTATGGCACAAAAATACCGATGAACTTAGGTTCATCGGTATTCATAGGATTACTTTTCAGCAGGCGTATAGAGAATTCTGATTTTTGGGAGCTTCTCTATTGTTGCATAGGCATTTAATCGACTTTATAGTGAAAAATACTTCCTTATATTTTTCACAGCCATTTGGAAAGAGACTTTATAAGCTGATCGAAATCTATAGGCTTTGCAATATGCTCGTTCATTCCTGCATTTTTAGCTGCCGCCACATCGTCTGCAAAAGCGTTGGCAGTCATAGCAAGTATCGGTACGGACTTTACATAATCGCCCGGAAGAGTACGTATTGCACGGGCAGCTTCATAACCGTTCATTACAGGCATCTGTATATCCATAAATATAACGTCATAATAGCCGCTATCGACTCTACTCATAATATCGACGGCTTCCTTTCCGTTCGTAACGGATTCGACCTCAAATCCTGCCATATTAAGGATTTCCGTTGCTATCTCGGAATTAAGCTCGTTATCTTCAACAAGCAGCGCACGTTTTCCTACAAATTGTTTTTTTGCATATTTGTTAAGCTCGGGAATTTCGGCGACTTCCCCATCTTCTTTTGTAAGTTCGTTAAAAAGCTGAACTATCCTTGATTTAAACAAAGGTTTTGAAATAAATGCGCTTGCTCCCGCAGTCTTTGCTTCAAATTCAATATCCGTCCAATCATAGGCTGAAATTATAATTATAGGAACATCGTTTCCAATCTTTCTGCGTATCTCCTTTGTCGTTTCTATTCCGTCCATTTCGGGCATTTTCCAGTCAAGAATAACGGCAAAATAATCGTCTTCACAGCGGCGGCGTTCAGTGATTTTCTCTATCGCTTCAGCGCCGGAAAGCACCCACTCGCCTTTCATACCGATTTCTGCCAGCATTTCACAAGTGTAAATACAGGAAATCTCATCGTCGTCGGCAACAAGAATAGGAAGATCCGCAAGATGTTGAATCTTTGCTTCTTCGTCCTTAGTTTTTAGTTTTAGGAAAAACGTAACGGTTACTTTTGTTCCTTCGTTTAGCTTGCTCTGTATATTAATATCTCCGTTCATCATTTGAACAATATTGCGGGTAATGGTCATCCCCAATCCGGTGCCTTGGATTCTTTGCACACGGGAATCGTTTCTTGCGCGTGCAAAGGGTTCAAAAACTTGAGTAAGGAATTCCTCGCTCATACCTATTCCATTATCCTCAAAAACAAATTCATAGCAGCCTATCTGAGGTTTATTTGTTGATTTTTCGGAGATATACAGACCAATTTTTCCGCCCTCTGGAGTATATTTTATAGCGTTGCTCATAAGGTTCATAAAAACCTGCTGGATACGCTGACTGTCGCCAATAACATTTTCATGTTCAATTTTACGGACAGATACTGAAAGCGCATGATTTTTTGAAAGAACTTCAGGCTTTGACATAATCAGCAGATTGTCAATAAGGTCTGACAAGCTGAAGCTTTCCTCATGTAGTTCCATTTTTCCGGACTCTATTTTTGACATATCAAGAATTTCGTTGATTATGCCGATAAGATGCTTTGACGAAACGCTGATTTTTGACAAGCAATCTGCAACACGTTCCTTGTCGTTCATATGAGTTCCTGCGATCGCCGTCAATCCGATAATAGCGTTCATCGGCGTTCGTATATCATGGCTCATATTTGCAAGGAAATTTGTTTTTGCCGAATTTGCAATATTTGCAGCTTCATAAGCGGCTTTCAAAGCATCCTGCTGAATAAGCTCGGCTTTTTTAATACCGTCGATAACGTTACTTGCAAATACGACCGATTCAAGTTCTCCGCGTTCGTTACGTTCCGATGCGACAAGCGTTATTCTGCACCAACCCATATTTATTCTGCGGAACTCGATACTCATATAATCAGAATCCGAAAGAACCTCGGTTATGTTTTCAACGCTGAGAAAACGTGCGATATTTTCTTTGTCTTCCGGAAGGACAAATTCTTCGGTATATATTTTGATAAATTCGTTAAGACATCCAAATCCTTCGAGTCTTGCCGCAATATCGTCGCTTTGCTTAAATGCGGTATAGCTGTTATTGCGAAGCGATAAAAGGTACAGTCCGGAATAGATCATACCTAGAGATTCGATGAGAGAATGCTTTTGTTTTTCTTCGTGGCGGCTTAAAGTTGTATCATATATCACGAAGCTTGCGTATATACGGCTGTTAAATTTATAAACAATAGCAAGAACTCGGCGATACTTGCTTTCATTTGGAACATAGTATTCAAAATTAATAATAGACGTTCCTTTTCTACAGCAATCCATAAGTTTTTCTCTGCTTCTGACAAGCTCAATATCGTCGCTGTCGGATGTTATTCTATCCGGAGAAAGCCATCGCTGAGCAAGGGTATCGTATGTAGTCGGAAAAGTAAGTCCGAGACCTGAAAAGAAATTATTGCCGTTTTTTAACAGAGCTTCTTCGGGAATACGGCTGTCGGTAAGATCAATATCAAAAAACGTTTCGCTTCCCAAAGCAAGAGCGTTTCTGTACAGACGGCGTTCTTCTTCAAGCTTTTTCTCCATAAGTTCATGTTCTGTAACGTCTTGGATAAGAACATACCAAAGCTTTTTTCCATCAGTGTGGTCAACGGATAATTTTCCACGGTCAACGACCCACTTGATGCTGCCGTCCTTACATATAATCCGATATTTTACAGTAAAAAAATCGTTTTCACTTATTTGTAATTTAGCTTCTTCAGAAACTCTTTCAATATCGTTGGGGTGAACATTGCTTAAAATGCTGTGTCCGAATTTCTCCATAAACTCAGCTACTGTATATCCATGCAGACTTGCCGCACCCTCGCTGATATAAGCATACGAACAATCATTTTCAATTTCAAGGATCTTTAATCCGCCCGAGATCCCGTCAAGAATTGTATCTATACGCATATTCATTTCGGCATTGGCAAGATTCAGTTTTTCATTGGCTATTCTCAGAGCTTCCGTCTGCGCTTTCTGAGTTCTTCGCATTTCAGAAATATCCGAAGCGACAACAGACGCATGAACATGACCTGTCGCATCGTCAAGAGACATGAGGCAGTCAACTCTAATATATATATCGGTTCGTGGGGTATAATACTCAACTACAGCGTTAGTAATTCCGGAATCAAAGGCTTTCCGCACCCCTGCACAGGTAAAAAAATCTGCCATTTCGCTGCTTACAAATTCAACACCGCAGACCTTTACATATTCTGCCATAAGGTCGTCAAAACGCACAGGTACAGAAAAATTAAGCAGACGAATAAAATTTACTCCGTGAGCCGTAATGAATTCTTCGTGCAAAAGTCCTTCATCAACGTCAAAAAAGAAATTAAATTCACTTCCTTTTGCAAGAGCGTCACGATAGCTTTTACGCTCTTTTTTCAGAGATTCATGACTTTTTCTGAGTTTTTCCGTTTCCTCTCTGTTGCGTATTGTCGTGCCGATAAAAGTACCGAGAGTAGAGAGCGATTCGGATATAAGCTTTGTAGATTCGTAAGGAGCATTATCAACGCCAATAAAGCCCACTATTCTATCGCCTATTTTTATTGGCGCTTCAACAACGCTTTTTATGTTCTGACGTGCAAGAGTATCATAAACATAAGGATCGGATTCTTTGATATCTTCAATATTGGGAATTACTACACACTTATCCTTTTCAAAAGCTGAGGTTCACGTGTTCATTTCCGATTTTGGCACGTTTTGCAGACTGTCTATTTCAGGGGATATTCCTTCAGCGCACCATTCGGTAGTATTTCGGTAGAAATCGCCGATAGCTTCAAAGATATACGCTCGTTCAGCTGTCATGTAAGTTCCGATTTGCTCAATTACATGATATATGGCAGATTTTAGATCTCTTTCGGAATTAAGATAGGCGATCTGTTCATGAATAAGATTTGATGCTTCAATTCTTTTTTGGAGCATATTAATACTGTGCTCAAAGTCATTTTTTATGTCAGTCATAAAAATTATCCTCCTGAGTTAACACTTACTATTTTTCGCTCAATTAATATATCAATAATAATCCAAGGCAGCACCGAACAAAAATTGTGGATTCCACCTTAATTATATCATATAACATTAATTTTTTCAAGTATAATTTAAGTGGCGCAATATGCGCAGCCGTGAATTGATGAAGAAACACTATTTTAGAATTCACAAACCATATATGACGTTCTATAGCCGGTTTTGCCGTTTCTGTTACAGAATAAACGTCCGGTGCTACAATAGCTGCAAAACCACAAAAGAACGGCAGATAACGATGATTGTCGTAAAGTTTGGGGACTGCTTTCAGCGCTCAATTTATGCGTTGCAACGTTAACAGTTAACTCGACTTGTTTTTACTGTACTCATAAGAAAAATGCCTGATAAATCTCAGGAACTTCGTAAGTTCCGATGTTTCGTAACAGTTCGGCGAAATTAAAAGATAAGCTTATAGGCTTAAACTCAACTATTAAAACAGTTAGAAGAATGCTTCTTACTAAACTGTTTCCTTTTTGATTAACATATCGAAAAATAGCTTTTTGGGCTGAGGTTTACATAAGAAATACCGATGAACTTTGGTTCATCGGTATTACTAGGATTACTTTTCAACAGGCGTATAGAGAATTCTGATCTTAGGGAGCTTCTCTACTGTTGCATATGCATTAAACATACCGTCCTCGATTGAGAGGTCGTTCTCGCCGCTAGCAGGCGGGGCAAAGATTTTAAGCGTAAGCTCTGCGCTGCCGCTGAGCGGCTTTTCAAAGAATGCAGGCATAAGGTCGATGACCTTTGCATTTGGCGATTTATAGAACCACTTGCCGTTGATCTCAATCATAAGGTTTGAGTCGTCATCGAAATACAGCTCGCAGAAGTGTGGATTTTTCTCAAAGCTTATAGGAACGCAGATACCCTCAGCGTCCTCGCTTGAACCCCAGCGGAGCTTTACTGGGAACGAGATTTCACCGCCCATTTCCATACTCGGCATAAAGTAGTCGTCGTGGATAATCTTTTTATAGGTCTGCATAACAGGCTGTTCAACGCCGACATCGGGGTTATTTACGTCCTGGATTTCAAGACCCAGTCGTCCTCTGTCCCTGAACTGGTAGAACGTGAAGCCTGAGAACCAGTCAGCGTTTTCTGCCTTTAATCTCTCGCAGAACTCGTTTACCATTTCGCACTGGTCATAAGGGCCTGTAACGTCTCCGTCCGCATTAAATTCGCTCATTACCATAGGCTTTTTCTGTCCGCCGCAGATATTGGCGAAAAGCTGTGCGGATAGTTTTGTCATATCGTAGACGTCTGCAACGACGCTTCTTGAATGAGAATTTCCTCCTGTTTCAGCAACGTCGTAAGGCCAGCCCCAATGGAGCGCCATATACTTATCGACAGAGAAGATATCCGTTGCTCTAACTGCCTCGGAAAACTCCTTCTGCATTTCGATCTCGGTTGCGTCCTTGCTCTTTGCGCCGTCGATACAGAGTATCATTTTAACGTTAGGAGCATACTCGTGGACGATTTTCGCTACTCTGCAATAAAAGTCTGCGACCTCCTGATAGCTTGCTCTCTTGTTAAAGGAAAACCAGTTGCCTGTTGCTTCATGGTTTACTCTGAGGAACACTCTGCCGAACGTTCTCAAATCCTTGGCAACGGCGATGATTCTTTCATCGTCGAGGTGGGGATCCATTGTGAGGGTGAGCGTTACGTCCTGACCGTGCTTTCTTACGTCACGCATATAATTGAACGGCTCGTCCTCAAGGTTTCCGCCAAGACCGCCCTTATAGGTGAAATAGTCGTCGTATGGATAATCCCACTGGAACGACACGTTTGCATCTCTCATAACCTCGGAAATTCTGCCCGGCCACTGCTCGTCATACGGATAGTAGCAGTACATAAGGCTTATCGAGCGGTGAGGTCTGCCCATTTTGTTTAAGATATAGTCCTGGTTTACATATTCTCCTCTTTCGGAGCCGTCTCCGAGGTCAACTGCACACTTTGCAGCGCCCATTTTTACTGAATACGCCTTAAATTCTGGCATAAAAACAATTCCTTTCAATTAGTTTTTACTTGCTTTGCTTGCCTCTGCCCGCTTCCTTTACAGCCTGCTTTGTCTGTCTGATATCGTTAAGGTTTCTGACTAAAGCGCGCTCTGTTGATTCGAGCATCTCGTTCATATTCTGAGCTAGGGCATTCTTGATATCTCTGTCCATCTTATATGCCTGAGATGTAATTTCGTTTGCAAGCTCTCTCGCCTTCTTGGTGATTGCGTCGTTTGCGACTAATATCTTTGCTCTTTCCTCTGCCTTTGCAACGATTTCGTCAGCCTTTTTATTTGCGTCTGCGATAATCTTTGCTCTGTCTGCAAGAGTTTCCTTGGCTCTCTTGATTTCAGGAGGCATATTAAAGCGCATATTGTCGATAAACTCACGCATTCTCTCGACCTCGATTGTTACCTTCTTGCTGTTGAACATAACAGGGGTTGCGTTGTCGAGCATATCGTCCATAAGGTCCAGAATCTCATCAATTGTCATTTTCTATTTCTCCTTTACAGCTTATTTCCTTTAAGTCTTTCGGTTATAACATCAAGCACCTGTGGAGGCACAAATGTACTGATATCGCCGCCAAATCGGGCAATTTCCTTTACGAGGCTGGAGCTTAGATACAGGTTTTTCTCGCTTGTTGTAAGAAAAACCGTTTCTGCGCTGTCATACAGTTTTTTATTTGCAAGCGCCATTGAAAACTCATACTCAAAGTCGGTTACGGCACGCAGGCCCTTGACTATTGCGGTTGCCTGTCTTTCTTTTAGGTAATCCGCCAAAAGCCCGTCCCAGCAGTCCACAACGACGTTATCCATACCTCTTACGACAGAATTAATCATGGCAATTCTTTCTTCTACCGAGAAGGAGGGCTTTTTCTGCGTATTGAAAGAAACAAGGACGATTACCTTTTCAAAGAGTCCCGAGGCTCTTTCAATTATATCCAGGTGACCTAACGTTATAGGGTCAAAGCTACCGGGACACACGGCTATTTTTCTCATAAATACGTCTCCTTTCGGTTACTCCTCGATTTCGGGGACACGGTATACTGTAAGTGCGATCTTTCCGTACTTATAGCTCTTTGTCTTTTGGAGCTTGCCGAAGCTGTCGGGTAGAGTAAGCTCCCTTTCATGCTCGCAGACCACAATCCCCCTGTCGCTCATAATTCTTTCAAGCTGCGGCAAAACAGTTTCAAGTATGCCCTTATTATACGGTGGGTCTAAAAGTGCGATATCAACGTCTTTTTTAGCGATTTTAAGGTATTCCTCTGCGCTTATATTAACGATTCTTGCTCTGTCGGTAAATTTGCAGGACAGGACGTTTTCCTTGACCACCGCTAAAGCTTCCCTGTTATTTTCCACAAACACGCAATGCTCTGCTCCACGGCTTACAGCTTCAATCCCGAGCTGTCCGCTGCCTGCGAAAAGGTCTAGCACCTGCGAACCGGGTACGTCAAACTGGATTATTGAAAATATTGCTTCCTTTACCATATCGGTGGTCGGTCTTGTTATTTCGTCGCCATCTAATGCTACGAGCTTTTTGCCCCTTGCTTCTCCTGTTATTACTCTCATATCTATCTGCTGCCGCATAAATCGGCTGCGGCACTCCTTTCATTTCTGCATAAAAGCACATATACACATTTTATTATACAACAAAAGCTCCGGCTTGTCTATATCATTTATGATGAAATTATCACTTTTCTATTAGTAATTACCACAAAAAACGCACCGCTTTTTCTTTCAAGCGATGCGTTTTTAAGCTATTTAAGATATTTTCTGAGATATTTTCCTGTATAAGAATTTTCACGCTCTGCAATTTGCTCAGGCGTACCCTCTGCGACGATATTGCCGCCCTTATCGCCGCCCTCCGGACCGATATCAATTATATGGTCTGCGGTTTTTATAACGTCCAGATTATGCTCGATGACGAGAATCGTATTTCCTCCGTCGCAAAGCTTCTGCAATACCTCTACCAGCTTATGCACGTCGGCTGTATGGAGTCCTGTTGTAGGCTCGTCTAGGATATAGAAGGTTCTGCCCGTGCTTCTCTTTGAAAGCTCGGTAGCGAGCTTTACCCTCTGCGCTTCGCCGCCTGAGAGGGTCGTCGCAGGCTGACCTATTTTGACATAGCCAAGACCGACATCGTACAGCGTCTGGAGTTTTCTTGCGATT
The DNA here is from genome assembly GCA_001940995.1 of Ruminococcus sp. Phil15. Taxonomy (GTDB): domain Bacteria; phylum Bacillota; class Clostridia; order Oscillospirales; family Ruminococcaceae; genus UBA7477. The sequence continues at coordinate 65,686 of MSHC01000029.1, read as the reverse complement.
TTCGGGTGGTTCTTGAAGAACTCAAGTCCCTCCTCCACTGTCATCTCTAGGACATCGTATATGCTCTTGCCCTTATACTTGACGTCGAGAGTTTCCCTGTTAAAGCGTTTTCCGTGACAGACCTCGCAGGGGACGTAGACATCGGGCAAAAAGTGCATTTCGATTTTAATGATACCGTCGCCCTGACAGGACTCGCACCGTCCTCCTCTTACGTTAAATGAAAATCTGCCTGAGCCGTAGCCTTTCATTTTGGCGTCGGTAGTTTCGGCGTACAAATCTCTGATATCGTTGAACACGCCTGTATATGTTGCAGGGTTTGAGCGTGGCGTTCTGCCGATCGGCGACTGGTCGATGCTTATGACCTTATCTAAGTTTTCGACTCCGAGCATATCGTCAAACTTACCGGGTCTGATTTTAGCACGATTCAGTCTGCCTGCAAGCTCCTTATAGATAATTTCATTTACGAGACTGGATTTTCCGCTTCCCGAAACGCCTGTTACGGCGGTAAACGTACCGAGCGGAATTTTCACGGTAACGTTCTTCAGGTTATTCTGCTTTGCGCCCACGACAGTAAGGAACTCGCCGTTACCCTTTCTTCGCTTTTCGGGAACGGGGATTTTTCTTGCACCGCTGAGATACTGACCTGTGATTGAATTTTTCTCGTTTATGATATCCTCTATCGTGCCCTGCGCCACGACATTGCCGCCGTGGATACCGGGGCCGGGGCCGATATCTACTATATAGTCTGCGCTTCGCATTGTATCCTCGTCATGCTCTACGACAATAAGGGTGTTTCCTATATCACGCAGGTGCTTCAAGGTAGCGATAAGCTTATCGTTATCACGCTGATGGAGTCCGATTGACGGCTCATCGAGGATATACAGCACGCCGACGAGCGACGAACCGATTTGCGTAGCGAGACGTATTCTCTGACTCTCACCGCCTGAAAGCGTTGCGGCGGCTCTTGATAACGTCAGGTACTCAAGACCTACGCTTTGCAGGAAGCCCAGTCTTGCATTGATTTCCTTTATGATACGCTCGCCTATAACTGCTTCCTTTTCAGTAAGTGAGAGATTTTTGAAAAACTCCAGAGCATCGGACACCGACAAATCGGTAAGGTCTGAAATATTCATATCTCCTACTGTTACGGAGAGGGTTTCGGGACTAAGCCTTTTACCCTTACAGTCGGGACATCTTTCCTCTGACATACAGGTTTCGATGTCATTTCTTGAATAATCGCTCGATGTTTCGGAATAGCGTCTTTCTAGGTTGGGTATGATGCCCTCAAACTCAGAATTATACTTGCTTACGCCGAAATCGGTTTTTCTTTCGAGGTCGAGCTTCTGACCCTGTGTGCCGTACAAAAAGATATCCAATGCGTCTGGCGAGAGATCCTTGACCGGGGCATTGAGGTCGATGCCGTACTTTTTAGATATGCCTCTGTAATACATAATTGCGATTGAGCTGTCGTCCAGACTGTTCCAGCCGCTTGCCTTGATTGCGCCCTGCATTATAGACAAATTCTTGTTAGGAATTATAAGGTCGGGGTCAATCTTCTTGAACACTCCCAGTCCCATACACTTTTTGCAAGCGCCGAACGGGCTGTTGAACGAGAACATTCTAGGGTTTAATTCTTCGATTGAAATGTTATGCTCGGGGCAGGCGTAGCTTTGCGAAAACAGCATTTCCTCTCCGCCAACTACATCAACTCCGACAAGTCCGCCTGTGAGAGCCGATATCACCTCTATGCTGTCGGTTATTCTCGACTTTATGCCATCTTTTATAATGATTCTATCGACGATTATATCCACGTTATGCTTCTTGTTCTTTTCAGGCTTTATCCTTTCTGCAAGGTCGTAGGTAATGCCGTCGATTCTGACTCTTACATAGCCCGAACGTCTTGCACTGTCAAGCTCTTTCTGATACTCGCCCTTTTTGCCTCTTGCGATAGGCGCTAAAAGCTGAACCTTACTGCCCTCCGGAAGCTCCATAATCTTATCGACGATCTGGTCAACAGACTGCTGCCTTATTTCTCTGCCGCAGACAGGACAATGCGGAACGCCGATTCTTGCGTAGAGCAGTCTGAGGTAGTCGTATATTTCGGTAACCGTACCTACTGTTGAACGTGGGTTTTTAGATGTAGTTTTCTGGTCTATTGAAATTGCAGGAGAAAGTCCCTCTATCGTATCTACGTCCGGCTTATCCATCTGTCCCAAGAACATTCTTGCGTATGACGACAGGCTTTCCACATACCTGCGCTGACCGTCGGCATAGATCGTATCGAATGCGAGAGAAGATTTTCCCGAACCTGACAGGCCGGTCATTACGATGAGCTTATCTCTTGGAAGGGTGATATTTATATTCTTGAGATTATGCTCTCTTGCACCTTTGATTATGATTTCCTTGCTTTGCATTATTCCGATATTTTCCTCTCTAAATAATCTATTCGCTGTCGCCTCTGAGCTGTGCAATCTTGTCACGCAGGAATGCGGCGTGTTCAAATTCAAGCATCTTGGCGGCTTCCTTCATCTGCTTTGTAAGTTTATCAATAAGAGCCATAGTTTCACGCTTGGACAGCTTATTTTTCTGTCTTGCGGAATACTCTACCTCCTCTTTAGACGAGATTTCGATAACGTCACGGATATCCTTCTTTATCGTCTTAGGGATAATGCCATGCTCCTCGTTATACTTCATCTGCAGAGTACGGCGTCTTTCGGTTTCGGAGATTGCTCTTTCCATCGAGCCTGTAAGCTCGTCGGCATACATAATGACCGTACCCTCTGAGTTTCTTGCGGCACGTCCTATCGTCTGGATAAGCGAGCTTTCAGAACGCAAAAAGCCCTCTTTATCGGCGTCGAGTATTGCGACGAGAGAAACCTCCGGCAGGTCAAGGCCCTCACGCAAAAGGTTAATACCCACCAACACGTCAAACTCACCCAACCGCAAATCTCTTATTATCTCCATACGCTCTATGGTGTCGATATCGTGGTGCATATATCTAACCTTGACCCCGTATCCTTTGAGATAATCGGTAAGGTTTTCCGCCATTTTCTTGGTAAGCGTTGTAACCAAAACCCTTTGCTCCTTTTCGACACGCTCGTTGATTTCGGAGAGCAGGTCCTCAATTTGTCCCTCGGTTGGCTTTACCGTAATAATCGGGTCGAGGAGTCCGGTCGGGCGGATAATCTGCTCGACGGTCTGCTCGGAATGTTCCTTTTCAAACGGGCCTGGAGTTGCGGAAGTATAGATGACATGGGAGATATGGTCGTAGAACTCGTCAAACTTGAGCGGTCTGTTGTCAAACGCAGAAGGGAGTCTGAATCCGTAGTCTACGAGGGTGGTTTTCCTTGCTCGGTCGCCTGCATACATAGCCCTTACCTGCGGCACGCTGACGTGCGACTCGTCTATGAGCAATAAGAAATCCTTGGGCAGATGGTCAAGCAGTGTGTACGGCGACGCACCTGCCGGCCGTCTTGCGAGGACTCTTGAATAGTTCTCGATACCGCTGCAAAAGCCGACCTCCTCAAGCATTTCCATATCGTAATTTGTACGCTGACGGATACGCTGTGCTTCAATTAGCATATCCCTTTCCTCGAAATATTTTACACGCTCTTCCATTTCCGCCTTTATATCCTCGATCGCTTCAAGCATTTTTTCTCTGCCTACGATATAATGGCTTGCAGGGAAGATTGCGGCGTGGGAAAGCTTTGCCGTTACCTCGCCTGTGACGACGTTTATTGAGCTTATCCTATCAATTTCGTCGCCGAAAAACTCGACTCTGATTGCTTCGTCGGTTGCGTTGGCGGGATATATTTCGACTGTATCGCCTCTTACTCGAAAGCGGTTTCTTTCAAAGGCTATATCGTTTCTTTCGTACTGGATTCCTGCTAGCTGTGCAATAAGGGTATCTCTTTCCTTTCGCATACCCTCTCTGACGGACACGACCATACTCTTATACTCCTCAGGGTCGCCGAGAGAATATATGCAGGAAACGGACGCTACAATAATTACGTCACGTCTTTCTGCGATTGCGGTAGTTGCGGAGTGGCGGAGCTTATCAATCTCGTCGTTGATAGAGCTGTCCTTTTCGATATAAACATCTTTGCTAGGAATATAAGCTTCAGGCTGGTAGTAGTCGTAGTATGATACGAAATACTCGACGCAGTTGTTAGGAAAAAACTCCTTGAACTCCGAGCATAGCTGTGCGGCAAGGATTTTATTATGCGCAAGGACGAGCGTTGGCTTGTTTACCCCGGCAATTACATTCGCCATGGTAAAGGTTTTTCCCGAACCTGTAACGCCGAGCAAGACCTGCTCTTTAAGTCCGCTTTTTACGCCCTCTACGAGTTTCTCGATAGCCTGCGGCTGGTCGCCCGTGGGCTTATACGGAGAAACAAGCTCAAAATGGTCCATAGGTTAAATCCTGCCTTTCCTGATTGTAAACAATAGTTCTTTTATGATTATACCACATTCTTTTTAAAATGAAAAGGGGGTAACGCAAGTTTTTTGTGGATTGCCGTATATTGTAAATTATTCAGATTGCAACAGACGAATAGCAATCAAAAACGGCTGTACCCCAACATGAGGTACAGCCGTTTATCGTATATCCGTTATACTATTTTCTTTCTTTGATGATACCCTTACTGCAATAATAGGTAATAAGGAAATATCCGCCATAGATTAGCAGAATGATAATTGAAGTAACCGCTATAGATTCCGCTATTTTTTCAGTGCCGAATATTTCAAGAAGAAATGACGCATACTTCATGCCGAATACCGAATGCACACAGGCGAGTATCAGCGGAAGCAGGAAGAAAATGCCTGTTTGTCTGAAAAGAGATTTGGAAATATCGTTTTCATCAGCACCGATCTTACGGAGTATCTCATATCTTCCTATGCTGTCCACGCTCTCGGAAAGCTCCTTGAGGGCAAGTATCGCACCGCAGGCAATAAGGAACACCAGACCGATATATAGTCCAAGAAACGTTGCAATTGCACCAAGACCGATTGCCGCGTTTGCGATGTCTATCTTAGTATTGAAAGTGATATGTCCGCCATACTCACCAACAGAGAAATTGTGTAAACTTTTCATCATCTCATTGTATTTTTTGATGATAATGCCGTCTGTTTCTTTTTTGCTCGTATCATCTTGTTCCTTGTAATTTCCTATAAAATAGTCTGAGTTCGGAATCTGTCCCTCTAAAACATTGTCAGGAACTACGAAGATACCTGTATTGGTATGCTGTGCAGATATACTGATAAAACCGTCCTGACACTCCCTGTATTTTGAATGAAGCACATGACCGTATACAGTGATATCACTCCCGGTTTCAAGAACACTGTCCCGAATGGCTCTCATAGATTTAAAATTACACAGCAAAATATATTCATCGTCATTCATCGACAGAGGTTCTTTGCCGTATAGCTTCATCAAAGCATTGTAATCACTAAGCCTGATAAGCTGTTCACTGGCGGAATAATCGAGAAATTGAAACTGTGACTTTAATCTTTCTAAATCAAGTCCACAAAAATTTTCAAAAGTAAAATCACTGTCGCCATAGGTGTAAAATCTTTCATACTCTCCAGCATAAGCAACAATATCCAGTCCGTTGTCATTAAATTCAGAAACAATGTCAAGGCTTTGAACAGGCTTGTTGAGATTTACCGAAAGCTCAAAATCCGCCGGACAAAGCTCTTTGAGATTTGCGTTCATTGAATTGCGCATTGAGAACGCCCCTGATAACGCACAAATTGTCACAAACAGCATAAGGCAGATTACCGTCATGGAAAAGACCATTGTGTTGACTTTACTGCTGATCTGACGGAATATAAAAGCGTTCAGACTGCTATAGTACACTTTTTTCATGCTCATCATGATGCGGAGCAGCATACCCGACACAGACCAGAAAATCAAAAATGTTGATACTGCACCAATCGCAATATATAGTGACATTTCCTTGTATGTGACTTCTATATAATTCCAGCCTACCTGATAATAAGCGTATACGAGAGCCGCCGCCGCTAACAGGAACAGAGCGATACAAATCCACGGATTTTTCAGCTTTATCTGTTCGGACTTTTTACCTGACTGCATTAGGTCGATCAGCTTGAAACGGCTGATGACAACGCTGTTAAATATCATAACGACAAGATACATAATTGCAAAGCAAATAACGGTGCTTACGATAGCTTCGCCTGACACCATAAACTGGTATCTTGTCATGTCGGCTTCAAAAAGCGACACCACAAGTGCGCTCATTATCTGAGAAAGACCGATGCCGAGCAGAAGTCCAACTCCGAGAGAACCGAGTCCAATAATAACCGTTTCGAGCAGGAGAATCACTGAGATTTTCCCCTTACTCATACCGAGAAGAAGGTAAAGTGCAAATTCCTTATTCCTGCGCTTCATTAAAAAACGGCTCGCATATACGATAAGCAAGCCGAGAACGCCTGCCACAAATACGCTCAGTGCGGAAATGCCCATTCGAAGGATTCGGGCAATTTCTCTGCTGTCCGTATCAAAGACCGTCATAGCGACCTGTCCACTGACAGCATTGAACACATAGAACACCGAAACGCCGATGATAAGTGTGAAAAAGTATATTGCATAGTCACGCAGGCTTTTGCGGATATTGCTGAGGGAGAGCTTAAAGAGCATCGCTCACGTCACCTCCCAGAAGCGTTACCACGTTGATGATTTTGTCAAAGAACTGCTTGCGGCTGTCCGCGCCTCGGCTGATTTCGTTAAAGATTTTTCCGTCCTTGATGAATATAACACGGCTTGCATAGCTTGCCGTAAAGCTGTCGTGCGTTACCATGATAATCGTTGCGTTATGCTCATGATTAAGATAATTGAAACGCTCCAAAAGCATTTTTGCAGACTTTGAATCGAGCGCACCTGTCGGCTCGTCTGCAAGCACAAGCTTCGGATTTGTGACAATGGCACGAGCAGACGCCACTCTCTGTTTCTGTCCTCCTGACATCTGGTAGGGATATTTCTGCAAGACCTCGGTAATACCGAGCTGATGTGCAACGTTCCTGACCGCCGTGTCGATCTCGCTTGCCGAACGCTTTTGAATGGACAATGCGAGGGAGATATTTTCATAGGCAGTCAGCGTGTCGAGCAAGTTGAAGTCCTGAAAAATGAACCCCAGCTTTTCACGGCGGAACTTGTTCAGCGCCTTGCCTTTAAGTGTGGTAATGTCCGTGTTTTCAAGGTAGATATGTCCTGCGGTCACATGGTCGATGGTTGAGATGCAGTTGAGCAAAGTGGTCTTTCCGCTTCCCGACGCACCCATGATGGCAACGAATTCGCCCTGCGCCACCGAAAACGAAATGTCGTCAATGGCTTTCGTCAGGCTTGATTTATTCCCATAGTATTTTTCAATTTGCTGTATGTTCAGAAGTTCCATAATAGCAGCTCCTTTCTGTATTTTATCATACAGCATTTTTTCTTTTCTGTCGCTGTTCTAATCTTACAGAACATTACAATTTTGTAATGCCGGTTCACCTCACATTGTGTATGTCATTCTTGCCGAATGTGATTACAATTTCTGTGAACTCTCCCTGCACAGACTGCGCAGAGACGCCGTGACCAAGCTTGTCACACAGCTTTTTGACGATATACAGCCCCATTCCCGTAGACTTCTTGTGTGTCCGTCCGTTCTCACCCGTAAACGACTTATCAAAAATATACGGCATATCATGTTCAGGAATACCGATACCGTTGTCACGGAAATACAGAACAATCCTATCGGGGAGATTATCTGCCGTGACAGATATTTCACTCGCTTTGTATTTCATGCTGTTCCCCATGAGCTGACCGAGGATAAAGCTCAGCCACTTTCCGTCCGTCATGATATTCACATCAAGATTTTCGGTGCGGAGCGCAATATTCCGTTCCTGTAATTCTTCACGGTTTTTTACGGCAATATCCGCAAAGGTACGTTTGAGCGAAACAGGCTTGATGATATAATCCTTTTCGGCGTTTCCGCTTCGGGCGTAATAAAGGACATTCTCAATATAATCATCAATGCGTTTAAGCTGCTCGGCATATTTGGCGTTACCGTCATTATGGCACATAAGCTGTAAACTAGCAACAGGCAGCTTAATCTCATGTACCCAAAGCTCGATATACTCTTGAAATTCCTTGTTTTCACGGCGGTACTCTGCAATATGCTCGCACATGGATTTGTTGGTTTCCTGCATGGTTTCATAAAAAATACGGCCGTCCAGAAAATCAGGATTTTCCACCATTTCGGAGAGCAGATATTTTTTATCAAGCTCGTCAAGGCAATACCTAAGCTTGTCATAATAGCTCTTTTTACGGAAATATCCCCAAGCGTCAGCAATAATTACCGCAAGCAGAAGTAACAGGCTTATAATGACTGTCGCCTGAAATGAAATTCTGAATGCCGCCATAAATATTAACACAAGCACCCATGAGATGCCATAAATAAGGTGTTCTGTGAACCTGTCTTTTAAGTAGTCTGCCATCTTCATTTCAGCACATATCCTTGCTTTTTGCGTGTTTCGATTGCTTTGGGTAATCTCAGCTCGGCAAGCTTTCCCCTCAATCTGCTGATATTGACCGAAAGCGCATTATCATTTACAAATTCGTCGTTGTCCCAAAGCGCAGTCATCAGGTCGTCACGGGTAACGATCTCTCCCCGACGGTCAAGCAGAAGCTGAAAGATTATCATTTCGTTCTTTGTGAGTATCTGCTCAGAGCCGTTCCGTATTAGGCTGCCCTTGACAGTGCTAAATTCCACATCGTTATATTTCTGCATTGTTCCGACCTTTTCCGAACGTTTCAGCACCGCCGATATGCGAAGAAGCAGAATAGTCGGGTTATAGGGCTTGGTGATATAATCGTCCGCACCGTAGCTCATGGACAGCACCTCGTCTATCTCTGTGATACGGCTGGTAAGCATGATAACGGGCGTCCCAGATTGCTTTCTGAAATCCTGCAAAAGCGTTTCGCCGTTCACATTCGGAAGATTGATGTCAAGCAGTATTAAATCGGCATTGACATTTTTCATCTGCTCCGATACATTATCATAGTTCGTTACGGCAATCGGCTCGTAGCCTGCATTTTTTAGCAAGACAGACAACTCGTCACGCAAGGCTTTTTCATCTTCTATTATCATGATTTTTTTCATTTCCGGTCTCCTGTATTCTGGTGATGCTATTATCATAGCATATATTGTGGAGCAAATCAAGTTTCATATTTGTAACCTTGACTACTGACGACGGAAAAGCTATCGACCGCCTGCGCAAATATACGGAGAAATTTCAAGGAAGAAATCCAAATTTTTATGTATTCAATGCTGTGATCCACCTTGGCGAAGAAGTTCTCCGTTTGCATATCGGCTTTATACGCATAGGGCATTACAGGAGTGCTCTTGAAGTCGGCTGACAAAAAGAAACATGTCGTCAAGAGCCGCTTTGTGGGTTCAGAGAAGCTGAGCAGTGTGTTGTATCGCATTACTATTTAAAAGGCAATTGACAAAGCTTTGAAAACGGCATAAATTTACGGAAAGTTACGAATCGGAGTTCGGGTTACAGCGCCGTGTATCTAGTTTTTGGTTATAACAAGCGATTGCTTACCAAGAGAGGAATACCTGTCCTCAACTGTCTCCTTATTATATTTAACTGTTTCGCCTGCGTAGGGATCATTGAAACAGTAATACTCTTCATCATAGCCTATAATTGCACAGAGCTTTTTCGATAACGGGTGCCATACAGCGTATCAGCTCCGGGTATATTTATTCCGGGTTTTCCCTTATGCGGTATATCAAGCTCGCTTATCTCGATTAATTCTGTCTTGACAGAGCTTAAATCACATATACTCAGACTATGCTCTTTCTGTTCAGTATCGCCCATAATGATCTCGTCAACGCTTGCAAAAGGAACATGGCAAATCGAACTTTTGTCATCGACGATAAAGTTGTAATCGGTCGTGCCAACGCTGTAATACGGAGTTTATAAGTTAAGCTTAGGGTTGTCTGCCTCGGTTTTGACGATACCCGTTTCAGGATTAACCGAAACGACGCTTCTGTCAGTTCCCTGCGCATACATAACGCTTTCGTCAAAGCCTATTGTTTCTCTCAAAGATACTCCGTCACGAAGCTTCTTTTCCTCGTTTGTTTCCAGGTTGTACACATACGCTTCGCCTTTTTGCGCCGTTACATAGATAAAATATTTTTCGTTCGGATCTACGCCGCAGGCTGTTGAAAACATATCCTTGCCGCCATCAGACTTCACGGCTTCGTTGTTTTCATTTACATTGTACCACATATATTCCTACAAAGCAATGGGTGCATTTTCGGGAAAATGTGGTTAGTTAACAGATAAAAATTTCCGCCGCATCGAAAATTCCCGACACGGCGGATATGCGCTTTGTCTTTTCCCGGTGCTGTGCGAGAGAGCATTTCCTTTATTGTGATTAAAATCACGGTACATCTTGTGAGCCAAAACGCAAGGAATGGTTATTTCATTCGGCATACGACAACTGTACTGCCGCTTTATCGGAGAAAGGAATGAGCGTATTGATGAAGGACATTTTATCGGTTTTTAAAGCATATAGAAAAGTTGGATTTAATGAAAAATCATTTGCAAGCCATATAAACGTCCATTGTATCTCCGGCAGTTTCAAAGCAAGGGAGAACATCGGAGCATTCGTAATCCATTCCGTTCAGTCGTATATATTCTACCAAGGCTTTATAGGCGTTGGTAATTATCACAAAGGGATTTTCAAAAGGGTTTTCAATGTGTATGGCTGCGTATTTATGAGCTTTTTGTTCACATTTCTGTACACCGCCGTATATCCGTGCATATTGTAAACGTTGATTTGCTCCTGTGAAAGATATGGAAAATCCAAGCCTATTACTCTCGGAGATTCTACGCCATTATCCTTTGCCACATTGAAAATATGGTTGAGAGCATCTCCTTCGGGTTCTGTGCTTATGACAGTATGCTTAACGTACCTGAAAGCCGTACTGTTTCTATGCGAAGGTTAGTGTATGCACCGTCACAAGCATTCATTTTCTCCCTGAAAAGATTGTCAAGAAAACAACTGAAAAGTCTGCACAATTCTATGGCTTTATCCATTTCCGGCTGAGCCGCATCAAGCTCCCATTTTGAAACAGTCTGACGGCTGACGTTAAGCTTTTCCGCAAGCATTTCCTGTGTCATATCTCCGCTGGGCCGTCGCAGATACTGCAAATTTTTACCGAAACTCATAATAAAGCATCCTTTCAATTTAATGCGACGCCGCACTATTGCAATAATTTTAATAACCAACCTCCGGAAGTCCGGTACAAGTATAGCATATATAAATAAATTTCACAATCATACGGCAATTGCTTTTTCCTGTTTTTGGTCAACCTGAAGTTGCGCAGATTTTACAGGAGTTTTACATATACCCTCATAGAATATTTGAATTATCCCGTTTTTGTGCGTCGGCTCTCAATCCTGCTCAGCCGGGAATAAAGGCTATATAGCTATTCTTTTATTGAAATAAGTATCGCAGGGGCAGGATAATCCGCACACTGGGGGAACAGACCGTTATCCAGTGCATTTTTGATTATGCGCATTGTGACCGTGGAACAGCAATTCATATACCTCTGCCATTCGGGGACGGATTTTAAATGCTGGGGCAGCTTCACGGGATTGACCATAAGCTTCAGCCAGTCGTCATGAAATTTTTCCGCAAGGATATTGTCGTACTTCTCACTTAAATCGTACAGTTCGTGCCGCTCCTTATCGGTAATTACGGGTACGGCGCAGACAATCTTGCCGCTCTCCTTAGCAAGATACCGCCGCTCAATAAAATTGTCAAAATTTTCAAAGCTAGCCAAGCTTATTATAGGGATCTGTTCCTCCTTTCCGCTGTGTATAGCGTAAAGCATTTGCCCAATCTCCGTGTCGGTCATGCGGCGTTTCAGTCTGCCCCGCATACCGATCTGCGTTCCGCCAAGCAGGGTGTTGTATTCGCACAGTGTAAGCTCAAAATTTTTTATCTGTTCATATCCGTCGCAGTTGACGATATGGCTGCTGCACGCCTCGCCGCTTATATAGTACTTGCCGTACTTATGCTCAGGGGAACTGTAATCATAATTTGCGGAATAGCGGCTGCCCATTGCAAACCACTTGCCGCCGTTTGGACGGTCGGGGTATTCGTCATAGGGCATAAAGCCTCCGCAATGTTCGTTACGGACAGTCTGTACCGCATGCTGTAAAGCCCGTACTGCAAAAAAACTGTCAAGCTTCACCTGTTGTGACTTTGTCTGACGCTTGTAAAAATCGCATCCGTGCAGTTCTTCAAAGCCTTTGTCCATAATTTCCCAAACATCTTTGTAAATGCCGTCCGCAATTTGCTTTTCGAGAGAGACGTTGGCTGTCCTGTCCGCCTCGGTGTAGATTATAAAATCGCTGTAGACCTTATCGCCAATCCGTTTCATAAGCTCGCCGCTTACCAGCTTGTCAATAACAGGCTCGATATACGCCGTGGCTATGCCTATTGCCTTTGCAAGCTCGGTAACGGTAACAGGCTTATCGTAGGCAAGTATAAGCAGATTCATGGTAATTTTGTCGTCCCCCACAAGGCTGAACGGTTCGTTGTCAAAACCCCCGCTTCCAGAGCACGACACCCAAAGATTTTCCGGTTCATAGCTTTGTTTCGTGTAGTTTTCCATAGCAAGCTCCTTTCCGATACGCTTTCTTCCTGCATCAAGACGGCTTTTCACAGTGTTTTCCGAAATACCCAGCGTAGCGGCAATGTCCCGTACCTTTTCGCCGTGCATATAGTACCGCACCATTACCTCTCGGTACAGCTTTGCAAGATATGCAAGACACCGCCGTATTTCTTCAGCTTCGGCTGACCTTTCTATACTGTCATATATTTCGCTGTCATCGGGAATATCTCCCAACACTTCAAAAGACACCGTCGGCTTATTGTATTTTCTTCTGAGCAGGTCGTAATACCTGCGGTTCAATACGGCGGTCAGCCAAGCCTTGGGGTTATCCAGAGGCTTTTTCTTCATAGCCGCAAGAGCCGCCAAAAGAGCGTCCTGCACCAAATCCTGTGCGTCCGCAATATTTCCGCATTTGTACAATGCAACGCCAAGCAGAAAATCGGCGTATTCTGTAAGATTTTCCTTGTTCATAAGAAGTACCTCGTTAAGAAAGCTTTCATATATAAAGTCGCAGGAAACAGAAAAAGGTTTGCTCGGTAATGAAATTATTTTAAAGCTTTTGGACAAATCTCTGCCAGAATACTGATTACAAAAATCAAAGCTCTGTCCGACTTTGAAATACGATTTCATATTCTAGGTTATGCCCTGTCCTCTTATATTACAATACAGTCAGACAGTCAACGGCACAATAAACCAAAAGCCGCTTTTGACACAAATATCAAGAGCGGCTTGCATATCATAAGTTTAATATTGTTAAAAACCAATCGAAGAATTTTAGTAGTTTTCTTTTCTTACCTCAAAGAATGCCTGTGGGTGATTGCATACAGGACAAACATCGGGAGCCTTTGTGCCTACTACAATATGTCCGCAGTTGCGGCACTCCCAGATAGTAACGCCCGACTTCTCAAAAACTGTCTTTGTTTCGATGTTGTTGAGAAGCGCTCTGTATCTTTCCTCGTGCGACTTTTCGATAGCCGCAACGCCTCTGAACTGCTCTGCAAGCTCATGGAAGCCTTCTTCGTCGGCTTCTCTTGCCATACGGTCATACATATCCGTCCACTCTGCATTTTCGCCCTCTGCTGCGTGGAGGAGATTTTCAGACGTATTTCCAAGCTCGCCTAAAGCCTTGAACCAGAGCTTTGCGTGCTCCTTTTCGTTTTCGGCTGTCTGGAGGAACAGGGCGGCAATCTGCTCGTAGCCTGCCTTCTTAGCAACGCTTGCAAAGTATGTGTACTTGTTTCTTGCCTGTGACTCGCCTGCAAAAGCTTCACGAAGATTTTGCTCCGTCTTTGTTCCTGCGTACTTGCTCTTTGGAGCTTCAAGCTTTTCAAATTTGCTTGCCGGCTGCTTACATACAGGGCAAACAAAATCCTCAGTCATTGGTCCTTCGTGGATATATCCACAAACTGTACATTTCCATTTTTCCATATTGATTACCTCCGTCAGAAATAAATTTCTCAAATGTCATATTATGCAGAACATGTCTGCCATATATATAAGTTTACCACTTTAAGGCTCTTATGTCAATGTTTTTTGATGTTTTCGTCATATTTTGCAAGCTCGGGTACAATATTATTTCTTTCTGATACCGATTCTGATTTTATTTACGGCAATCACAAGCAGGAATGTAATAACCATATCCGGCAGGGTGCTTCCGACAGGGATATCAACGTTCATAAGCAGTCGATAGATTACAAATCCGATAACCCATATTACAAGGTTGACGATATCTAACCTCTTACTGCTGCTGTCCTTTGACACAACATAAAAGTCCGCAATCTGTACAGCAATCATAGGAGCGAACACCGAGCCGATAAGGTATAGAAAGTCGGTGATATTGTCCATAGGGAACAAGATTGCGCCGAATGTTCCGATTACGGCAACAATTATTCCAACCAACTTAGGACTTACTTTTGAAAACATAGATTCTGCCGACACGCCTGCTGAATATGCGTCCAGGAAGGTTGTCGCTACGGTAGAAAGTATAACGATAATCAGACCGATTATACCGATGCCTGCTTTAATGATAATCTGTGCGATATCCGATTCTCCTGTAAATATCGTAGCCGCCATTCCGATTATATACATCCAGCAGCTGACTATTCCGTAGATTACCGCACTGACGGCAGAGGCCTTGACAGGTTTTTCTGCATCTTTGGTGTAATCGCTTATGAGCGGCAGCCACGACAACGGCATTGCTACCGACAGTTCTACCGCTGCTCCGAATGACATAGCCTCGTCCGAAATAATCTGCGTACCGCCGTCTGCAAAGACTACGATGCTCAATACTATTGTAAGAATGAACAGCGCCGCCATTGCGACCGTGTTAAGCTTACCGAGATTTTTAATACCTATCGCAATCCACAGCACGATCAATCCGCCGATGACAACGCACCATATCGGCATTCCGATACCCCAAATGCTGTCGGCGGAAACTGCTCCGTCAAATATCATAATGGCTGTCCATCCTACGAGCTGCACGATGTTAAGAAGTGCAAACAGTATGCTGCCCCTGCTTCCGAAACTCATTTTTGCCGCATCCATAGCGCTTCTGCCTGTTTTTCCGCCGATTACTCCCGAAAAGAATAAAAGCGTACAGCCTATGATATGACCGATAAATACAGCGAGCAGGCCTTTTGAAAATCCGAGAGGCGCAAAATATGTACCTGTCAGAATTTCAGCAATGGACACGGCTGCCCCAAACCATATCAGCCCGTTTTCATAAAGCGAGGTTTTCTTTTCGGTCATTATAATTCTCCCCCTCGCATATCCTCAAAAAGCTTAAAAGCGTGATTCATCGGGCCTCTGCCTTTTCCTAAATCGAGCATTGCCGATAATGCGCCCGATATATAGGCCTTTGCTTCTTTGACTGAGTTTTCAAGGTCTAAGCCTTTTGCAAGGTTTGAGGCTATTGCGCTTGACAGGGTACAGCCGGTGCCGTGGGTGTTCGGGTTGTGTACACGCTTTCCGTAAAACCATTTTATTTCGCCGTTTACGCACAGCAGGTCGTTTGCGTCGTTAATGCTGTGTCCGCCCTTTATCAGAACCGCACAGCCGTAGGCATTGTTAATGAGCAGGGCGGCGGTTATCATATCCTGCTCGTTCTTTATTTTAATACCCGTCAGCACCTCGGCTTCCGATATATTAGGCGTAGCGACCGTAGCAATCGGCAGAAGATATTCTTTCAACGTTATAACGGCTTCGCTTTTCATAAGATCTGCGCCCGACGTAGCTACCATTACGGGGTCAACGACAATGTTCTTCGCTTTGTAGTATTTCAATCTCTCTGCGATCACTTTTATAAGCTGTGAGTCCGATACCATACCGATTTTGACTGCATCGGGGAAAATGTCGGTAAACACCATATCTAGCTGTTCCTTTAAAAATACCGGTGTGACCTCGAAGATATCGGAAACGCCTGTGGTATTCTGTGCGGTAAGCGCAGTAATCACACTCATGGCGTACACGCCGTTCATAGTCATGGCTTTTATGTCGGCCTGAATACCGGCACCTCCGCTGCAATCGCTGCCTGCGACGGTCAATGCTGTTTTTAGTTTCATATAAAAAACTCCTTTCATATTTAAGCATCGTTTTATTAAGCTAAAACAATGTGCTGCCCCCAATATGCCGCTGTATATAACTACTTCCTTTTGGAGAAGCCGTCGAGTAAGTCTTCTGCGGCAGCCTTTAAGTCTTTTGCGGCAAGCAGTGGGCTGTCGGCCTTCATAATTGCGGATACTACGCATATCCCGTCTATGCCGCTGTCTTTAAGAACGCCTATATTATCCTTGTTCAGTCCTCCTATTGCGTTTACCTTTATCGGCACGGATTTCACTATTTCTTTCAGCGTATCGACAGACGTAAGCTTAGTTATAACCTTGGTAGTGGTAGGATAGATTGCTCCAACTCCGAGATAATCCGCACCGTCTGAATACGCTTCTCTTGCCTGCTCTACGGTTTTTGCTGTTGCGCCGACTATCTTGTTTTCTCCCATAAGTCTGCGTGCGGTTTTAACCGGCATATCCGACCGTCCGACATGGACGCCCTCTGCGTCTACGGCAAGAGCTACATCTACCCTGTCGTCGATGATAAGAGGGATATTATACCGCCGTGTAATTCCATGAACCTTTTCGGCAAGCTTTATATACTCCCGAGTGGTCTTGTCCTTTTCACGGAGCTGTAAAAGCGTAACGCCCCCCTTACAAGCTTCTTCTACACGGCTGAGAAACTCGTCCTCGATATAGCCGTTGCTGTCGGTGACAAAATACAATGCGCTGTCAAAAATCATAGCTCTACCTCCTTTATTTTAAGATGCTTTTCTATACAGCTGTTTTCGAGGGTTGAAAGATTGTCAAAAAGCTCCGCTTCAAAGCTTGCCTGACCCTGACTTTTGCAAATCTCTGCCGATACACCGAGCATAGCTAGGGCGGTAATCGGGGCAAGCACAGAATCGTCTACCGACAAAAAGCAGCCGCAAAGCGCTCCTGCGACACAGCCCGTGCCGGTGATTTGGCTGAGCTGCGGCGTGCCGTTATCCATATAATACAGCTTTTTGCCGTCGGACACTATATCCGTTTTTCCGCTTGCGAGCGTTATTGTGCCGTATTTGCGTGACAGGCTAACTACCGCCTTTGATATAGAGTCTACATCAAGCTTTTGCGAATCAACGCCCGAAGCGTGATAGCTTTCGTCATAGAGAGCGAGTATTTCGGAATAGTTCCCTTTTATTACAGATGGAGCCGCTTTGCGCAAAAGCTTATATGTATATTTTCTTCTAAGTTCGGAACAGGCGACGCCTACTGCGTCATACAAAAATGGGATATTCTCCTTTTTGCAAAGCAGGGCTGTTTTAATAATCGACTTTAGCCGTGCATCTGTAATGTTACCTATATTAAGCACCACTGCGCTCGCTGTTTTCGCTATTTCACACACCTCTTTCGGGTGCTCTGCCATAACCGGTCTTGCTCCCACGGCAAGTATGGCGTTAGCGCATTTGTTTATTGATATAGGATTTGTTATACAATGGGTAAGAGGATTTCTTCCTTTAACCTCCTGCCTTATTCTGCTTATTGCATCTATCATAGTCTTTACCTCTTTTAGTTTTCGTTGCTGCAAGATATATGAGTCCTGCCAGCACAAATCCGCCTAGCAGCAAATAAGAAATAATGTCCCACAGTCTGCCGTTCACACTGAATATTCCCGTAAGCGTCTTAATTACAATATAACATATAACTCCGAAGCTCATAACGGTAAGCGAATTGCTGATAACGCCGCCCCTGTCCTGATATGCAGGAGAGCCTAGCTTGTTTTGAAATTCTGTGAGCAGACCGGATACCGAAAGCTTTTTGAGAAATACAAAGGCTATGCTTCCGCCTATCAATGTACCACAGATGAATGACGGAACATAGAAAAGCCAGGTAAGCCCTTCTTTTCCCCAGATAAATGTCATCACGGGATAGGAAGCCGTCGCACCTATAATTCCTGTGCCAACGACCTCTCCGAGAACCGCAAACAGAAGCCTGCCCTTGCTAATTCGGTAAAGAACGCCTGATAAGAATGCGCCGAAAACAGCACCAGTAAGAGCTAACGGCGGTATGCCCATAAGCGCCATACGGATAATTCCTATCAGCACGGCACACAGGAGGGACTCAAACGGCCCTAACAGAACGCTGCACACGATATTTATAAGGTGCGCCATAGGACACATTCCCTCAAAACGCAGTATCGGTGAAATAACGACACCGAGCGCTATAAGCACAGACATTACCATAAGACGTAGAAGCTTGTTGTTTTTTCTCATTTTTATTTCCTTCGTTTCATTATAGATTTGCCGCGAAAGCTTAAACGGCGATATACGGCATATTACGAAGTGAAATCACACCTCGCTCGGTCGAAGGTCAATTCCTTCCTCTCACGCTGAAACACAGCTTCCCTCGCTGAATAGAAAATATACGGGGCTCGCCGCATATTCCTTTTTTTTCGCCTCCCTTCTATTACAGACACAAACAAAAAAGAAGCTCCCGATTTGGCAACTTCTTTAAAAAGCGTTATTAGGTGTTCCCGATATATACATTGTCAGGCATCCCTACGTTGGCATTATCCAAATCAGGTTCTCGGTCGAGGGTCACACCCTCCTCTCAGCCTGTAATACAAGCTCCCGTTTGTTTTGTTTTACATATTATAACATATTTCCATATAAATTGCAAGACCTATTTATCAAGCATGCTCATATAACCGCCCTGTCGCATAGACGTAACGTCGCCAAAATCAGAAACTATAACGTGGTCGAGCAAGTCTATTCCGAGAGGGTCAAGGGCGCGCCTTAGCATCCTTGTTGAGGTAATATCCTCCTTGCTGGGCAGCGAGACTGCGCCAATATGGTTATGAGCGACGATAACTGTACGGCTGTTATATTTAAGCGCAAGCTCGACTACCCCAAGCGGATTTACCGTAACCTTTCCGACATCGCCCGTTGCAACAAGCTCGCAGGCCAAGACGTTAAGGCTATTGTTAAGGCAGCAGACTCTAATCTGCTCCTTTTCCGCACCCAGAAACTCTGTTTTAAAAAAGGCTTTAAGAACTTCAAAGGAATCCAAACTCGTAGAATCCGGAGTTTTAGGGTATAGCTTTAAAATCTGCGGGACAAGCTTCAGCAGCGTCGCACCGTTTTCCGAGAGGGATTTTGTTTCGGTAAGCGCTTCGATCGGTGCGTCTAAGACTCCGCCTAAGGTTTTGAATTTACCCAGCAGCTCATGCGCCATTTCATTTGTATTTACTCTTGGTACGGCGTAAAAGAGGAGAAGCTCCAACACTTCGTGTTCCGAAAAGCAATCGAGTCCGTATTTCAGAAACTTTTTCCTTACTCTTTCTCTGTGTCCCTCGTGGAGGTTTTTCATAAAATCACCTCTTTTTGGTTTGTTCTACAATAATTTTATCACACAAAAAGATAATTGTAAAGAATATAGTGCAATTTAAATAAAAATGTGGTATACTTATTATAACAGTAAAAAACTTGGAGAATAATTATGAAAAGCTACACAATCGGCAAAAACGATTCAGGTCAGAGGGTTGACAAGTTTATTGAAAAGGCTGTTCCCCTGCTTCCTAAAAATCTGTTATACAAATACATAAGGCTGAAGCGCATAAAGCTTAACCGCAGGCGATGCGAGATTTCGACTAGGCTTACGGAGGGCGACATAATTGAGCTTTACATAAACGACGAGTTTTTCGGGGAAAAGAAGAACTCGGGACTTTCGTTCCTTTCTGCGCCTAAGACGCTTGACATCATTTACGAGGACGGGAACGTTATGCTCCTTGACAAGAAGTGCGGACTTGTAGTACACAATGATGAAAACGGCGGCGTTGACACGCTGATAAACAGGGTGCTGCATTATCTTTATGACAAGGGAGAGTATAATCCCGAGGACGAAAACTCGTTTGCGCCTGCGCTTTGCAACAGAATTGACAGAAACACGACAGGCATTGTTATTTGTGCTAAAAATGCAGAGAGCCTGCGTATACTTAATCAGAAGATAAAAGACAGAGAGCTTTCTAAGCAATATCTTTGCGTTACTATAGGAGTGCCGAAGAAGCGGGAGGACACCTGCACGGCATTTCTTGAAAAGAACGAGCAGACAAAGACTGTGCGGATTTCAGGCAGAAAAACCGACAGGAACAAGATGATTGTAACAAAATACAGGGTTGTTGACGAAGCAGACGGGCTTGCCCTTTTAGAGGTAGACCTTATAACGGGCAGGACTCATCAGATAAGGGCGCACATGGCATATCTCGGGTATCCTTTGCTTGGCGACGGAAAATACGGCTCAAATGCACAAAACAGGAAATGGAATGTAAAAACTCAGGCGCTTTGCTCGCACAGGCTGACCTTTGATTTTTCGACAGATTCCGGGATACTTTCCTATCTTGACAAGAAAAGCTTCTGCACTCCTCCGCCATGGTTCGTAGAGCAATTCTTCGGTAAGGCTTGACATTTTGCTTAAAAAAACATAAAAATGCTTGTATTTTTTATTCAAATGTGTTATAATAAGCACGATGTGTTTGTAATAATTATATCCTCGCAGTAATACAAATCAGACCGATATGACGCTTGATCCCCGATTTTGGGGAATATGCTTCAGGGCATAATAGCTTTAATGTTATCAGACTTCAAGAATGGAGGAACAAAAATGATTGGAGATTTGCACTGTCACACTACGCTTTCCGACGGTTCTCTTGGCATTGAAGAAACCATTGTTCAGGCAAAGCGTGTAGGACTTGATGTTCTCGCAATTACTGACCACGACACGCTGTCGTCATCGCAGAGGGCGCAGATTCTCGGCGACAGATACGGCGTTACAATAATTCCTGCTGTTGAGCTTTCTGCTTGGGACAAGAAGCGTAATTGCAGGGTACATATTCTCTGCTACGCTCCGCAGAAGCCAGACAGGCTGGAGGGACTTTGTCTTAAATCCTGTGAAATCAGGAAGTCGTCGTCAAACGATATGATTGCAAAGGTTATGGAGCTTTATCCAATTACTCCTGACGCCGTACTCAAGTACACAAAGAGCTGCAAGAGCATTTTCAAGCAACACATTATGCGTGCGCTTGTAAATTACGGTTATGCTACCTCGTTCTACGGCGAGCTTGACCACAAGCTTTTCAACCGTGAAAACGGCACCTGTCTTGTAACAAGAGAATACCCTGACGTAAACTTTGTGCTTGACCTCATTCACTCGTCGAGAGGCATTGCAGTTATGGCGCACCCTTATATGTTCGACAGCGTCGGACTTTTGGAGGAGCTTTGCGAGGCAGGAAAGATTGACGGCATTGAGGTAAATCACTACACTGCCGACACGGACGAGAAGAAGCAGAGGCTTCTCTCTATTGCCGAGAAATACAATCTCATTGTTACGGGCGGCTCTGACTTCCACGGACTTTACAACGAGCATCCAACATACATCGGCAGCCGCACGACAGACGATGAAAACCTTGAAAAGCTTTTCAAGGCGATTGCTGCTAATCAGAAAAAGTAAAAAGGATTGGTACACTATGAAATACAGCTATTCTCCGAGAGGAGTATGCTCGCAGAGAATTGATATTGAGGTCGAGGACGGAATTGTTCAGGACGTTAAGTTTCTCGGCGGCTGCAACGGAAATCTCAAGGGCATTGGAACACTTGTCAAGGGAATGAAGGTAGAAGATGTTATCGAAAAGCTGGAGGGCATGACCTGCGGCTTTAAAAAGACATCCTGTCCCGACCAGCTTGCACAGGCGCTGAAAAAATCGTTATAACACAAAAGCTAAGGGCTGTTACGTTATTTGTAACGGCCCTATTTTTATGCAAAACAAAAATGCCCTGACCTATGCATTGCTTAAAAGCATCAATATCACAGGGCTAATTATGTAATAGACCGGACCCGAACGGTCTATGCCATAAGCGCCGACCGTTGGCAGCGGCGGCATAATGTCAAAGCATAATCCAACTCAAAGTTGGGAAACCCAACAACTGAGTTGTTGATTTGCTTAGATACATCTGTTAAAATATAAATGTAGCTGCAAGAAACGCAAAGGAGTGTTTTTATGGATAATTTAAAGCTATATGATACTATTTGTTTCCACAGAAAAAAACGAGGTTTTACGCAAGAGGAGCTTGCCGTGAAGCTGGGCGTAACCAACCAGTCGGTATCAAAATGGGAATCGGCGCAGTGTTGCCCTGATATCAGCTTGATACCTAGACTTGCTGATATATTCGGGATAAGTATAGATGAATTATTTGGCAGAGAACCATCGGTCAACGGTGTTTGTGTACAGTTTCCACTGCGTGATGATGATATTTTCCGTGTTGTAGTTGCCAAGGGCAAAAAGGTATTGTCCGTTGACGAAATGAATAAAACTATTGATATAGCTTTTCCAAAGAACTGCAACGAAACCACAAGGCAATATTTTAAAGTTGAAGTTTTTGGTAATGTTTTCTGTGATGCAAGTATTAACGGCGATGTTATCTCCCACGGCACAATTGAATGTAATCAAATCAACGGCGATATAAAGGAATGTAAGGACAGTGTTTCCTGTAACGGTGACATAAACGGCTGTGTTTATTGTGACAGCAACATTGAATGTAAAACAATTGAAGGCGATGCTGAATGCAAGGGAGATATTATTTACAAATAATGCCTAACTGCCCTATACCCGCCGTACATAATAGCGAAAATGTCAGAAAATTCTACGCTTATGTTTGGACAGTCGCTTAGAATGTATATGCCGATTACTGAAAAAGCAGAAAAAGACAACTTATGTCTTGCATGAAAAACAGCTCCGCCTAGACTTGCACGATAATCGCAAGTCTGTCGGAGCTGCATTTACATAGCAATTAATACTTTGCAGATCAGAGCGGCATTACCTTTTTCTCGGTATCTGCGTGGCTGTCGATTCCGAAGCGCTCGTTTCTTCTCTGCTCGAAGAACTTTGGAGCGACCTTTGGGAACATAGCATATGTGAGGATATCCTCCTCCTGCTGTGTCCACTCGGAGCTTTCCTGTTTCATTTTGTCAAATTCAGGCTCTAAGAGGTCAGCCGGACGGCAGGTAATTGCTTCCTCGTCACCGAGAATCTGCTTCTTGAACTCCTCGCTGATTTCAACGGGAGTCTTACCGTATTCGCCCTTTACCATACCCTTAAATTCCTTAGTAACGGTCTTATATCTTTCGCCCATAATTACGTTGAACACAGCCTGTGTTCCGACAATCTGAGATGTCGGAGTAACGAGCGGCGGATATCCTGAATCCTTACGCACTCTCGGAACTTCCTGCAATACTGCGTCGAGCTGGTCTTCCTTGCCTGCCTGCTTGAGCTGTGAGAGAAGGTTTGAGAGCATTCCACCCGGTACCTGGTAGAGAAGCGCATTTGTATCTGTTGCGAGCATAGACGGGTCGAGAAGTCCTTTTTCGATATACTTCTTACGCAGTGACATAAAGTAAGTTCTGATTTCTCCGAGAGCCACAAGGTCAAGACCTGTGTCGTACTCAGTACCCTGGAATGTAGCGACGATAGACTCTGTCGGAGCGTGAGATGTACCTAAAGCAAGCGGCGACATAGCCGTATCAACAATGTCAACTCCTGCTTCGACAGCCTTTAGGATACACATTGACGCAAGACCTGAGGTTGCGTGCGTATGGAGCTGAACAGGAATTTTAACTGCGTCCTTGATTGCTTTAACAAGCTCGCCTGTTTCGTATGGAGTAAGCAGTGCCGCCATATCCTTGATACAGATAGAGTCAGCGCCTGCACTTTCGATGCTCTTAGCATAATTTACATAATAGTCGTGTGTGAAAACGTCGCCTGTTGTATACGAGATAGCAACCTGAGCGTGACCGTTTTCCTTCTTTGCTGCCTTTATAGCTGTTTCGAGGTTACGGATATCGTTGAGTGCGTCAAAAATTCTGATGATGTCGATACCGTTTGCGATAGACTTCTGGACGAAATACTCTACAAGGTCGTCGACGTAGTGGCGGTAGCCGAGCATATTCTGACCTCTGAAAAGCATCTGGAGTTTAGTATTAGGCATTTCCTTTCTGATTGTACGGAGTCTGTCCCAAGGGTCTTCGTTCAAGAATCTGATACAGGCGTCAAATGTTGCGCCGCCCCATACTTCAGCAGAATAAAAGCCGATTTTATCCATCTGAGGGAGAATAGGAAGCATATCTTCGATAGGCATTCTTGTTGCGATAAGCGACTGGTGAGCGTCACGAAGGACGGTTTCGGTTATTTTAAGCTTAGCCATTTAAATTGTCCTTTCAAATTAAATTTATGAGCCTTGAAAGCTTAGCCGATTACGGCAAGAACTGCGCCTGTTTCAACGCTTGTTCCCTTTGTTGTATTAATGCTTAGGACTGTACCGTCGCAGGTAGAGCTGATATCGTTTTCCATCTTCATAGCTTCAAGCACGAATAGAGCTTGACCGAACTTGACTGTATCGCCCACTGCCACCTTAACGTCGAGGATAGTGCCTGGCATAGGAGCGGTAATCTTTGTGCCGTCTGCAACTGCTGCAGGAGCCGACGGAGCCGGAGCTGCTGCCGGTGCCGGAGCTGATGTCTGTACAGGAGCAGCTGCCGGCGCTGCCGGAACCTGTGTCGATACAGGAGCAGGAGAGCCTGCGCCCAATTCTTCCACCGCTACGTCGTATGCCTTGCCATTTACTGTAATACTATATCTTTTCATCTTTACTTCCTCCAATAAAATAAATTACATAGGAATATTACTGTGCTTCTTAGGCAGTCTTGAGATACGCTTGCCTGCCATAATATCTAATGCGCCTACAAGCGTTGCTCTGAGGTCGTCGGCTTCTACGACAGCTTCGATACTGCCGTATTCTGCGGCGCTCTTTGCGCTTGCCTTAGTAAGGCTGTACTCGGTTGCGAGAGCAGTTCTCTTAGCTTCCGTATCATCTGCGCCCTTTAACTCGTCGTGCGAGAGAAGTTCAACTGCTGTAAGAGGAGCGACAGGTGTGATAACTGCCTTAGGGAGAGCAAATGTCATATCTGCGTTTGCATTCTTGCCTGCGAGGGCGATATAAGCCGAGCCGTAAGCCTTGCCTGTAACTACTGCGAGCTTGATTGTCGTTGCTTCTGCATAAGCGTGAGCAAGCTTTGCCATATTCTTTACCGCACCGCTGATTTCGGCGTCGTCAGACGTATCGAAGCCCACGGTATTTACGAGCGTTATAACCGGGATAGCAAAGGCGTCGCAGGTTCTTACAAATCTTGCAAGCTTCGAGCAGTCGTCGGAGGAAAGCTTTGCGTCTGTCTTGTCTGTACCGCAGACTGCTACTGTTGAGCCGCCTATTGTTCCGAGCGCTGTGAAAGCGGCTGTGCCGTAATCAGCATAAAGCTCTGTAACGCTTCCGCTGTCGCAGATTGCCTTAGCCTGCTCTGCCGAGGTCTGACCGAAGGCTTCGGAAGGCTGTTCATACTCGTACATAGGCACGGGCGAGAGGTTATTCTGCGGAAGTTTTGTGAGGATATCCTTAGCGGCCAAAACCGCCTGCTCGTCGTTATCTGCAAGCATTGCCACAACGCCGTTCTTTGCGGCATTGAGAGAAAGGTCGGAAACCTTTGAATTTGGCGCTACGAAAATTTCTGCATCCTTTGAAGCTACTACAAAATCGGCGGAAGCAGCCATCATTGCACTGCATCCTGCGCAGACACCTGCTACGACGGAAATCTGCGGAACTACTCCTGAGAGGTTTGAAGCCCACATAAGCAGCTCGCCGTATGCGTCCATTGCGCCGAAGCCGTCGTTAAGGTCAGCGCCGCAGGAATCGTAAATGCCGACAACGGGTACTCCTGTTCTTGACGCAAGGTCGTAGACTCTTGCGATCTTTGACGCGTGGAGCTTATTGAGAGCGCCGCTGTTAACGCTCACGTCCTGAGAAAATGCATACACGGGGTTGCCTTCAACGTATCCGTATGCGGTAACTACTCCGCTTGCGTCATCTCCGGATTTTGCAAGTGCGGAAAGCTCTGTAAACTCACCGCTATCGAACAAATATGCCAGTCTTTGTCTTGCTGTTTCAGACATATAGTATCCTCCATTCAAACTGTTTTTGTACTTGAAACAAGGGAAAATATACCTCTTTCAAATCACAACTATACAAATTACATTATACTATTTTTCAGCTCGATTTACAAGTAAAATATGCAGAGTTAACCGACTTTTTACATTTTTCACAATTTTGGGCTTTCAATTACGGCAAAGAGGGCGAATTTTACAAAAGCAAAAAGGACAAAGCAGAAAGCTACTCTGTCCTTTTCAAAATGTCAGTTTTCGCTGTTATGTTTACAATGCTTACATCCGTCGAGCATACCGCTTATGCCGTCCAGCATAAGGGTATCGTCCTTTACAAAACCGAGCTTTCTGCACTCATTTTCGAGGTCCTTTGAGAAAACGGCTTTTTCTATACCTCTGAGCATCATGAGAAAGAGTATGCTTCTTATGATGCCGTCTAAGAGCATTATATCGTCATTCCACTCGCAATAGTCGATAGAAACTGCGCCCTTCTCAAAATCCATATGATAGATGCCGACGCCGATCACCTTGTCATTATCGGTGGCTTCTACGACGCTCGGAAAACTGTCTGTAAGAGAAAGCTCCTCAATTTTATTCTTATAGCTTTCGCGGTTTCTTGTCTGCAAGATCTGAAGCATTATATGTTATCTCCTTTTTCTGTTGTTTACAGGTATATTTGGCGAAGCGCCTTTTGCAAGAGCCGTTCTTAACGCACGAAGCTCCTCTGCGGTAAGCTCTCTGTACTCGCCCGGCTGAAGCATACCAAGCTTTACAGGCCCGATTGCGGTTCTTTTAAGTCTTGCGACTTCTAAATTTACAGCCTCGCACATCTTTCTGATCTGACGGTTTCTGCCCTCCTTGATTACCATAAGCATTACCGCTCTTTCAGGCTCGTTCGTGAGGACGGTTATTGTGCAAGGGAGAGTCATTCTGCCGTCGATTTCAACGCCTCCGGAAAGTTTTGCAAGGACCTCGTCCGTTAGCTGAGTGCGGACGGTTACTCTGTACGTTTTGCTGACATGGTGAGAGGGGTGCATTATTTCGTTTGCAAACTTGCCGTCGTTTGTGAGAAATATAAGGCCCTCGGACTGCTTATCCAGTCTGCCTACGGGATACACTCTGACTCCGACATCGCTCACCAAATCGGTAACGCATTTTCTGTCCTGCTCGTCCTTGGCGGTTGTTATGTAGCCTCTCGGCTTATGAAGCATAAGGTAGACAAGCTCTCTTTTCTTTTCCACAACTACCGGCTCGCCGTCGATGGTTATGAGGTCTTTAAACGGGTCTGCCTTATCGCCCAGACTGCAAGGTCTGCCGTTGACCTTTACCTTTTTTGCTGAGATAAGCTCTTCAGCCTTTCTTCTGGAGCAGTAGCCTGCCTCGGAAATGATTTTCTGAATTCTGATTTTTTCCATAACTGTCAGTCCTTTCCCGCATCCCTGCGGTGTTTTGCAAAAAGCCTTGCCCTGCCCGTAAAAAGGCAGGGTATCGGCATTTTTTACCATTCAAAAATAAATTTATCCTTTATACGCTCGAGCAGAGATTTTTCCTCCGGCTCTTCCGCCTCCACAAACTCTTTTGCGATTATATCGACGCAGGCAACCTCTATTTCACCGCTGTAAAATCTTATTTCTCCGACCTTTTCATTCTGTACAACAGGCGCATAGAGAAACTTAGGGAGGATTACCTCGCTCGTGACGTTATCAGCTTCTGCTACATACATAGTCGCTCTCGGCTTTTCTTCGACAGAGCAGATAATATTAGGAATTTTGCCGCCCACTACATCGATGTTAAAGCCATAATAGTCGCATGGCAGTTCGGTATTCACAAGCTTTGAAAAGCCGAAATTGTATAGCCTATTGTGGTCCTGCCAGTCGTTAGGGGCATTTAATGTTACGCAGATAAGCTTCACGCCGTCTCTTTCGCAGGCGGACACGAGGCATCTTCCTGCCTTATCGGTAAAGCCTGTTTTTACGCCGCAGACTCCCTTGCAGGTTTTAAGCAGCTTGTTTGTATTAGTGAGCCATCTTTTATAAGGCGGATTTCCATACTCCAAGCAGACGCTTTCCGTTCCGCAAATTTCGCAGAATGTTTCATTCTGCATTGCGTAGCGTGCGAGCATAGCCATATCGTATGCGGTCGAGTAGTGGTCGTCGGTATAGTCGTCGAGTCCCGACGGAGTGACAAAGTGGGTATCGGAGAGTCCTATCTCCGACGCTTTATCATTCATCATACGGACAAAAGCGTCAACGTTCCCTGCTACCTTGACGGCTGTTGCGTTTGCAGCGTCGTTTCCGCTTGGGAGCATCATACCATAGCACAAATCACGCTTTGTGACTGAATCCCCCTCGACAAGACCCATTGACGAGCCTTCAACCTTTATTGCTTCGCTGTCTACAGTAAAGCGGGTATCCAGGTCTCCGCTTTCGATACTGAGTATGGTTGACATAATCTTCGTTGTGCTTGCCATAGGACGGCGCTCATACGCATTCTTTTCAAATATGACTCTGCCCGACTCTGCCTCGACAAGGATTGCAGAGCCTGCCGAAATATCGCTTTGTGAAAAAGCCAATGCCCTATCTGTCGGCACAATGCCGCAAACAAGGCACAGACTGAGTAATACACTAAAAACTTTTTTCATATAAAACCTCACAGATTACTTAGCTTACAAGAGTAATCTATGCCGGTTTACGAAAATAATACGTCAAAAAGCTATTCGGCTTTTTCTTCCTTTTTCTTCTGGAGATAAGCGGTTACCTTGTCAATAATTTCCGGAAGCATATTGATTGCGGCATTTTCCTTTGGTGCGTTCATTGAGAGCTGGAGGAGCTTTACCTCGCTGTCCGTTACTGCGATAAATGCGATTGGCGTAACGGTAACTCCTGCGCCCGAGCCGCCGCCGAAGCAGTCCTTTGCGACAGATGTAGGCAGGTCAGAGCCGCCCGATGCAAATCCGCAGGAAACCTTAGACACAGGGATAATTGTTGTATTATCGTTTACTGTGATTGGATTTCCTACAATTGTCTGGCAGTCTGCCAGCTCACGGATTTTCTCAATTGCTGTCTGTACGAGGGTTTCGATTTTAGTTGCACTCATTTTTTAACAACTCCGTTTCTGTATTTTTTAATTTCCTTTTATTTTCCTTTTCCTCACGTCTTTTCTTTCTCCATGCTCTGAATTTCTGCGGAATGAAAATTCTGAGGAAATTAACTCCTACGCAAAAGGCTATTGCGATAAGCGTACTGGGTCTTACAAGCACGACTGTTGAAACGTCATACTCGAAGGTCTTTTTGTTAAACACGCAGTTGACCTTCGTTTTATTAAGGACTCTCACCGTAAAAATTCTGCTGAGAAGCGCGATGACGTTATAGAGGGCGGCATTAAGCTTTCCGTACATCATTGCGGCTTCATAGGCATCTTCTTTACCGCTTGTTATTTCAATATCGAGCTTAGTAATTCTGATTGTTTTAAGTATCTTCCTGAAATACTTCCACGCCATCGGGATATACGGCTTTATCATCAAAAACTTTGATTTTAGCTTTTTAAGTCCGCTTTCCTCCGACTGTTCTTCGGAAACCTCGCCAGCTTCCGATTTATTCTTTTGGGCTTCCGCCTCGTCTGCCTGCTCTGCAATTTCTGAAACTTCAGGAACTGCTGTTTCTTCCTTTATCTCGACTAGTTCGACAGCCGGCTTTTCATCTTTCTTTTCTTCTTCGGCATCTATTGCCTGCGCATTTTCAAGAAGCTTCTCTATATCCTCGTCCGTAAACTCGGATTTATACTGCTCCTTATTCTCCTCCGAAGGCTCTTTTCCGTTTTTATGCTTCTTGGGCTTTCTTGGAAAGATTGTGAAAAACAGATATTTTACCTCAACAAACGGTTTCTCGCCTGTTTTTGCTTTAAGCGTTACTCTCACGGAAAAGTGCAGAAGTATGACGATAAGCGCTACTATTCCTAAAATTATATATAGGGCTATTATCGTTATCATCTCCTTCTCTATTAAAGTTATGTATTAGTCACTGTTCCTTTGGCAAATTATCTTCCAGAATTTCGTCGATATTCATCTGCTCGCTCTTTCTTGGTATTTCAGGCAATTCGCTGAGCGACTCAAGACTAAAGCATCGCAGGAAATTAGGCGTTGTTTTGTATGCTATCGGTCTGCCGGGCAAATCAAGTCTGCCTGCTTCTGTAACAAGACCTTTTTCGACAAGAGAATTTACTGTTGAGGAGCTGTCTACGCCTCTTACATTTTCGACAAAGCTTTTTGTAACAGGCTGGTTATACGCTACGATTGTAAGCACCTCCATTGCGGCTGGAGATAGCGCTGTATTACGCTTGGTTTCAAGCGTTTTCTTCACAAACTCTCCATGCGACAGCTTAACCGAAAGCTGATAGGAGTCCTCAAGCTTCAAAACTGTAAGCGCGCTGCCCATTTCGTCATATCTGTCGTTCAAAAGCGTTATAATATTCGGCACGTCGCCTTGCTCGGTTTCCAAAACCTGTGCCAGTCTTATTTCTTCGATAGGCTCACCGCTTGCAAAAAGCACTGCTTCTGCGGCGGTTACAAGTTCATCTATCTGCATACTGTTCAAAAGTTCCTTCCTGTATGGTTATCTGTTGCCTTTATTTATGTATCCCCAGAGATTTGTTTTTCTGAGTGCGCCTGTTGCGATATGGTAGTGCCGAATTGCACTCGGATTATTCCAGAGGTTCACTTTCAGCGAAGGGATAATTTTTGCTTCGTGGTCATCTGCCGTTATCTTCCCAGCCGCTTCATCTGCCTCGTCCACGTTATCTGATGCCTCGGCGGATTTTGCGGTTCTTCTTTGTCCGGCACGCTGACTCCTCAGATGTCCGACAAAATAAAGCTCAGAGTTGTCGTCGCTTATCCTTATTCTGCCCGATTTTGTAAGCTCTAAAACAGCTAAAAACGTTGCGACTCTTTCGCTCTTATCGTTAACTCCGTCATACAGCTTGTCCATAGGACAACTGCCGACGGTGTAGAGGTTCTTTAGGATAAAGATTATTTTTGATGTAACCGAAACAATCTTATGCGACACTATCGGCTCAAAGAGCGACGCTTTAAGCGGTGCGGAGCGTTTGACTCTTTGAGAGATTGCGAGGTATGCGTCTACAAGCACCTGAGGCTCGCTTATCACATTATAGGTTTTATCTACCTCGATTTTCATTGGCTCTCTTACGAAGCTTTTTGAACCTACATAGAGTGCGCCAAGCTTCTGTGCGCAGGCTTTGCATAGCGAATACTCGATAAGCCTGCCCTCAAGCTCTTTCTTGAGCACCTCGGCTTCCTCAGGCTTTGGCAGGAGGCTTACTGTCTTGATATAGATAAGCCTTGCAGCCATCTCGAGGAACTCGCCTGCCGTTTCAAAGTCCGTTTCGGATATTCCCTCGATATAGAGGAGATACTGCTCCAAAAGCACTGCAATTTCGATATCGTTGATATTAAGCTTATGCTTTGAGATAAGGAACAACAGCAGATCCATCGGTCCTTCAAAGCAGGAAAGCTTAAAGGTGAGGTTATTCTCCATTCGCTACCCCACAAGTTTTGGCACCCAGCCTGTAAGGAACAGGTAGAGGTCGAATATAAGGTCACGCAAAAAGCCGAGAGGAATAGAGAGCACTCCCGTAACCACGAGTGCGAGGAAAACGATAGATATAATCATCTGGTTCTGTACTAAGAATTTATCATACTTTGCCGGAGTAAAATAGCTTAAAATTCTTGAGCCGTCTAGCGGCGGGACAGGGATAAGGTTAAAAACGGCAAGTCCTATGTTTACGACAACGACAAAGTACAAAAGCAGGATTGCATAATACGCAGGAGTATCGTTTGTGCCAACGATATAGTATATGATGCCGTCTCTGATTTCGTAGCTGTCGTTCATTGCTACTACCGTCTGCAAGCCTATTGTTCCGACAAATGCAACGATAAGGTTGGAGAGAGGACCTGCCATAGCGGTAAGAGCTATATCACGTCTGTAATGCTTGAATTTGAGCGGATTAATAGGAACAGGCTTAGCCCAGCCGTATCCCGTAAACAAGAGGCAGATTGCGCCTATAGGGTCGATATGTGCAAGCGGATTCATTGTAAGTCTGCCCTTATACATTGCCGTATTGTCGCCGAGCTTGTATGCGCTCCACGCATGGGCAAACTCGTGTATAGGCAAAATCATAAAAATTATAATAAGTCTTGAGCCGTATTCGGTTATAGTTTGTGCGTTCATAGATATTCCTTTCGCAATGAGGTGATTTTTTCACAGATATATTAAGTATTATACTATATTTTAAGTAAAATTACAAGGCTGGAACGGGCATTTTTTTGTAATAACCCATAAAGTTTTTTAAAAATTCAGGTATTTTAAAAAAAATTCAAAAAAAGGCTTGCAATTTTGTATGATTTCTGATAAAATACTAATGTTGCATATTTTGATTATTGAAAAGGAGGTGCAACCTGATGGCAAAGTGCGATATTTGCGGAAAGGGTGTAACTTTCGGAATTAAGGTTTCTCATTCTCACAGAAGAACAAACAGAACTTGGAAGCCAAATGTTAAGAGGGTTAAGGCTGTTGTTAACGGCACTCCTTGTCACGTTTACGCTTGTTCAAGATGTCTGCGTTCCGGCAAGGTAGAAAGAGCTTAATTGCTTTCAGCTAAGATATACGCTATCCGAAAGAGAAGCGTCGCAAAAAGCGGCGCTTTTTATTTTTGCAAGCTGAGATTTACTGCAAAAAATCCGCAGGCGATACTTTTATCACCTACGGATTATTTTTATCAGCTAGCTTTTGAGTAGTCCCCTACCGAGCCTCCGCTTCCGTCACTCTCTGACTTGATAAGGTCGTGGAAGATTATAGCGTTAGACACCTCGATGCGCTTTTCGGCGTACTCGGTATAGTAATTAATATAGTCCTCGGACACGACTCCGTTATTTATCCTTTCTTTTAGAAGCTCCTCCGAGTACACGCTCTGTTCGGATTTAAACGCTCCGTCACGGGTTTCGCTGTATACAGGACTTGTATAGTTCCAGTAAATCTGGTTACAGGAAACCTTTGTAGAGAGGTTTTCATAGCCTGTCATATCAAAGTAGTCGCCCGTCTGGCTGTCGTAGTAGACAGTATCGGTAATAAAGCTTGCATTCGGGAATATTACGACATTCTCCTCGTTTTTGCCAAGGCTGAATATATCCGTACCGAGTGCGTAGTCGCTTTCAAATCCGAACATATTTCCAAGCGTGGGCAGACAGTCGTACATACCCATAACCTTTGTAACCTCAACAGGCTCGCAAGGCATATCCTTGCTCCATATGATAAATGGGACTTCACGGTTGATGTTATAGATAAAGTCGTTTATTGCGATATATCCTTCGTCGTCCTCGTCAAGCGTTTCATCTGTAAACGGATTGTAGTTGTAGTAATACTCGTACTCCTCTTCCTTAATCTTTGCGTCGTGGTCGCCGTAGATTACTATAACGGTATCGTCAAGGAGTCCTGCGCTGTCCAGGTCGTTGATAAACTGACCGATTGCCTCGTCGGCATAGTGGACTGATTTAAGGTAGCTTCCCATAGAAGTTCCCTCGAGGAAATCAGCCGACTGCTCCTCGTATGCGCCTGTTTCCTCGTTATACTTCTTATACTTGAAATTAACTTCAAAGTCGCTGTAATTCTCGATATCGGTAAACGGCGTATGGTTTGTAAGCATAATCATTACGCCGTAGTAGTTCTCATTATCCTTAGCAATCTGCTGGATTTTTGAGATAGACTGACGGAAGAACGACTTATCCGACAGACCGAGTCCGATAGTTTCATCTATCACAAAGTCGTTTGAATAATGGTAGAGTCTGTCGTATCCAAAAGATTTATGAAAATTCAGTCTGTTCCAGTATGATCCGTTATTGCCGTGCATACTGAAGGCGTAATATCCCTTTTCTCCTAAAAGCTTAGGGATCGTTACATAATTTCTGTCCCAGTAGTTTATTGCGACGGTACCGCTTGTCGCAGGAAGGAGCGAGCTTGAGAAGGTAAACTCCGAGTCGGAGCTTGTACCTACGCTTTCCTGTGCATAGAAATTAGAGAAGTAGATACCCTCTTTAGCAAGCTTATTGAGGTTAGGGGTCAATTGCTCGCCGTTCATAAAAGTACCGAGCGTAAAGTTCTGGATACTTTCTGCGTGTATTACAATAATATTCTTGCCCTTGAAAATATCGGTATAGGCATTTTTACCGTCGCTGTAGTGAGGCTCCTCATAAAACTCGTTAAAGGTCTGGCGGCTTTCTTCATAGCCCCAGATTGTATTGAACTTGGCGGCGACAGTTGACACTATATCGCTGATCTGGTAGATGCAAGCACCAAACTTTCCGAGGACATATTCTCTGTTCCACTGCTTGCGGAGTCTTGACCAGTCTGTTCCGGTAAGAGTCGCAGCAAACACGCCGAGTACGCAAAGTCCGCAGATAAGCGCTTTTATTGGCATTTTCTTACCGTTCTGAACATTCTGTGTATTCTCATAATGATTAGGAGCTTTTTTCTTGATGACAAAATGTGTCGCAATAACTGCGATAGGCGCCCAGATGAATACAAGGTCCTTAGGCTCCATAATATATCCTGTTACTGCATTTGCAACGCCGCCCAGCTGTGAAGCTGTTGCCAGCAGCGAAAACGAGATAAACGATCGGTAATTTGTGTAATACACCGAATTTGCTCCGCAGAGAAATGCGAACACGACCGACAAAACAGAGTAATAGATTATTCTTTTCTTAGGCTTGATTAAAAAACCTATTGCTGCAAAGAGGACAGCCATTCCAAGCTCTGCCAATACAGGCTGCACTGCAAAATAGTTCTTTACCGTATATGCTCTTAATATGTATGAATTTACGATTGTCGAAAAAATGTAGACCAGCAAGAGCACGTTCTCGCAGGAAAACTTTTTTATGCCGTTATATAGTTTAGTCATCTTTTCTTTCATATATTAATTCTACCTTTTCTTATGGCTGTCTAAAATCTTACAACAGGGCGTTGCGGACAGCGACATCTACGACCCTTAGTATATTCTAAAGCCACACGTCTGATTTGTCAATAGAAATATCTAACTTTTAGATTATTAACTAACTTGTTACCTAAAATTTACATTGTTTTTTTACTATAATGTGGTATAATCATTATAGTAGCAACTCAGATGACAAAAAACAGATAGCTTTATGAAATTCAGGTGAAATTTTTAATACAAAATTATACAGAAAGGAATTTTATTTTATGAAAGATTTGGAACAGCTCATTGAAATTGTATCCAGCGGAAATGTTTATATTCAGACGCACAACTACCCTGACCCCGACGCCATTGCTTCGGCGTTCGGCTTGCAGACAATTTTAAAGCATTACGGCATAGATTCAATAATCTGCTATGACGGGACTGCCGAAAAGCTCTCTGCGCTTACTATGCTTGACAACTTCGGCATTAAGATGACGCCGAAAAACGAGCTTAGCGAGATGACAAGGAAAGACAAAATAATCACAGTTGACTCTCAGAAATACAATTCAAATCTCACAGATCTTATCGGCGACGAGGTTGCCTGCATCGACCATCACCCCACTATGATAGAATGTGAATATCAGTACAAGGACGTGCGCATTGCAGGCGCTTGCGCTACGCTTATTGCGGAATATTTTTTAAGGAACAACATTCCGCTTGAACGAAATGTGGCTTCAGCGCTTGTTTACGGAATAAAGATGGACACGGCAGATTTTTCGAGGGGTGTAACAGAGCTTGACGCACATATGTATGCGTGGCTTTTCCCCCACGCCGACAACGACCTGCTTGACAGAATGAAGCTAAACACTATGGGATTTGCCGACCTCAAGGCATACGGCTCGGCTATTGAGAACATAAGCGTATACGGAAATGTCGGCTACGCATACATTCCTTTTGAATGTCCTGACGCACTCATTGCGATGATCTCAGACTTCATACTTGCTCTTGACATCATTGAATTCAGTGTTGTATATGCAAAGAGAGATAACGGCTACAAGTTTTCTGTACGTTCGGAGATACCTTCTCTACACGCAGGAAAGATAATCTTCAAGGCGCTTAACGGCATAGGCAGCGGAGGCGGACACGCAAGAATGGCGGGGGGATTTGCGGACGGCAAAAAGCTCGGCGGCCGTGAAAGTTACGTTATACACGAAGTGCGCAGACTTTTCGAGGAAGCAATTACCGACTACAAGAATTGCGAACTTACCGATAACCAAGAATAAAACAAACAGCGGAGTGACTTAAAAATCACTTCGCTGTTTTAATTACAACTATCAAGTTTTAGTCATCAGTAGTACATAACTACTGGTGTTCCTTTCGCTACCATTCCGTAGAGCTGTTCCACCTCGGCAAGCTTCATATTAATACAGCCGTGCGAGCCGCTTGTGAGATATGTGTTGCCGCCGTAAGAACGTCTGCTGAGGTCGTGAAATCCGATACCCTCATAGGAAACTCTGATAAAATACTTAACATAAACGTTAGAATAGCCGTCACCCGAAAGGTAGTCAGGACTCTTTCTTTCGAGAATTTCATAGACGCCGGCAGGAGTTTTTCTGCTTGGTTCTGATGCAAGTCCCGAAACTATCTGGTCCGTTGTAAACTTACAGGTTCCGTTTTCATAGTACCACATTTTCTGTGCGCTAAGGTCAACCTCGATATAGGTATCACCGATATCGTCGTTTTCGCTTCTAGCGTCTTCCTCGCCTTTATAGGTAAAGAACACTGTGCCGTCGTAACCTATTCTTGTTGCATAAACAGGATCAATGGTTTCGCTCTGTCCTGCAATTAAGAGATCATTAAGCTTTTCTGCCGTCTTTTCCTTATCTATCATCCAGCCGTAGGTACCCTGAGGACCCTGCGGAACACGGATATCGCCCTGAATGGTTGCGTGGAAGCTTCTTGTTGTGCCGTAGGTATCATATTTATCCGAAAGGTATGACACATAGTGTAAAACCTCGTCCTGGTTAACGGAATAAGTTCCGTCAGAGTCGAACGTGAGCCATGTAAGGTAGTCGTCCATTGAGAGGGTTTCCTGTGCATAATCAAAGTCGATAGTAATAGTGAAATCCTTGAACTTCTCGTAATAGCTGAGCTTATCCTGGAGATCCTCGCCCTGTATTTCCGCTTTCTTTACGCTGAAATAATCGGAGATATTTACTTTGAGCTTACCCTTTCTTACCTCTCCGAGGATATGTGTAACAATGCCCTCTGCGTCCGCCTCGCTGCCGTCAACTGCATCTACAATCTGGTAGCCGTTTGCGGTATTCGTGATAAACGCATTCTGAGGCTCGGTTGTCGCCCACTGTATACTTCTGAGCCGCTTTTCAAGCTTCTCCTCGTCATAATTGAGCGCAGAGCCAAGGCTGTAATCGGTTGTCTTAAAGAGAGATGTAAACCAGAACTTGCGGTTAATACCGCTGTAAAGCTTCTGCACCTGCTCGTCGATATTATATGAATAACCGAACTCGTCGAGGTTCAGCGTATAGAGCGTCGTATCCTCGTTTGTAACGACGAGGGTGCAATAGGTACTGCTGTTATCGACAGTCTGCGTTGCCTCCTGCAAGCTCATAGAGCTTACGTCTATGCCGTTAATCGTTGTATTCGGAAGAAACTTTCCGTTCGTGAGGACAAGTCCGATAAAGTAAGCCATAC
Organism: Ruminococcus sp. Phil15; assembly: GCA_001940995.1. GTDB lineage: Bacteria > Bacillota > Clostridia > Oscillospirales > Ruminococcaceae > UBA7477. The sequence continues at coordinate 27,731 of MSHC01000029.1, read as the reverse complement.
CAAGCAGGAGTATAAAGAATCCAAGCAGGAAAAATGTCGCAGTCTTACCGCCTGAGGACTTCTTCTTTCTTCTTTTTCTCTGCTGTGCCGACTGAGGTCTTGTAGATGGTCTCTGACCGCTGCGGGAAGCTGAAGATGCCGGACGTCTTTGTCCGTTTGAGGTTCTCTGACCTTGAGAGGTAGTTCTCCTCTGTCCGGATGAGGAGCTTCTCTGCGCACCGTTTCCGGATCTCTGAGATGTTCTTGGTGTAGATCTTTGTGGCATTCTCGTTTCCCTTACAGCATCGTAAGCCTGATGCTGCACAGCTTCGGCTGTCCTTTCTCTAGTTGACCGCACATCGAATTCGTCATCTTTGTCATAACCGATATTCATTGCAATCTGTCTAGCCATTTCCTGCGCACGGAGCTTTTTATTCTCCTCAGAATTCGGCTGCGGCGGATCGTTTTCGGCACAGCCCGATGACTGACCGGATGTGAGCCTTATATCCAGGCTTTCATCAGAGCTGTCTCTGCGGCCTGAAATGTCGATATTATTTGCCATGTTACGTCCTTTCTTAAAATCACAATATAGTATATAGTAAACAATGCTAAATATTACAATCTATTTTTACACATATCATTATAACATATTTGATTTTTCAATTCAACTGACAAAATCGTACAATTTGATTACAAAACGCCTGTTCTTTGTTACATTTTGTTACATTCATATTAAATTACAATAAATTATTAATAAAAATCCCCGCTTACCTTATATGACAAGCGAGGATCATTCTGTCTTAATTTACTTGGTATACCACTTTCTGAGCACCTGTTCCGCTTTCTTTCCATAGCAGGTAAAATCACGGTTTTCGTGAATTTTATCGTCCGGAGTAAGTACGGCTTTCCAGTCCCACCAGAAAAAGCCGCTGAACCATTCTTCGTCCCAGAAGGTTGCGAGCGCCGATTCATAGAAATCTGCCTGTTCGTCCTCGTCCAGAGGCAGGTCGTATTTGTAGTGGAAATCGTAAGGGTATGCAGAACAGCCATGCTCGTTTCTGATACCTATTTCTGCAAACATAACAGGTCTGTCGTACTTTTCGTGAGCCGCCTTTACTCTTTGCTTGACCGACGCCCACGCTTCAAGCATACGCTCGAAGCTTACGTCCTTGCCGTCTGTAAGTCTGTAATAGGCTGAAATTCCGATAACATCGACGGCAGAAAGCCAAGGATACTTGAACTCGTCGCCATGATTTATATTGTGCATAAGGAGTCCGTGATATACCTCCCTGACCTTTGAAATCACGTTAACGCACCTGTCGGCGTGCATATCCATACCGTCAAGCTCACAGCCTGTGCAAAGCATTTCACAGCCTGTTTTTTCGGCAATCTCGGCATAGTGGAGCATAAACTGAAGGTAGGAGTCAAACCACCTGTCACAGTAATTTACACGGCTTTCCTCAGGGAAGCTTATCTTCGCTCTCCACACTCCGTCCATACAGTCTACCATCGGCTTTAAGCAGACCTTCATACCGAGCTTCTTTGCATACCCGATTGCGAAAACCACGTCCTCGTCTGTCTGCGTTCTGCCGTAGACGGGGTGGAGCATCGTGGACATATAGGATTCCTGATATGCGTTGACAGGAATACAGATCCAGTCAAGACCGTTTGAGCAAAGTCTTTCCATTGATTTTTGGGCTTCCTCGGTTCTGTATATTCCGCTTTTTGAAAATGCGCCCCATGTATAGCCTTTACAGAATAGTCTTTCCATAATAATCTCCAATCCGAAAATCAGTTGATTTCGTTCATAAGCTTTAAAACGTCTTGGCGGCTCAACACGCCCTTATCGTCAAACAAATCGTCCGAATCGACTGCGAAGATATTAAGTCCCTCGCAGCAGGATTTTATATTCCCGAAATTTCCGTCACACCTCAAAATGACCGGCTTAGTTATCAAATCTGCAAGCTCACGGCTGCGCCTCACGTCCTCTATGCAAAGCGACGCTATATCTGCCCTGCTATCGTTTACGGCAAGTGCCTGAGCCTTTGTTTTCAGCTCAAAATGTTTTATGATTTTAGCTTCGACACGGAGCTTCAGCTTCTCTACAAACTGCTCGTTTTCATCTCCGCAAAGCTCCACCATATCGACAAGCCCTGCTACGAGCAGGCTTGTGATCACGCTTATTTCATGGTTCCTGAACATACCTATCGTATCAATTTCGGGTCTTAGTCCAAAAACAAGCTTTGAGGCGATATTTGCGGTAATCCTATGGTTATCCTCATAGAAAACGAGTCCGACATATTCGGGCGACAGCTCGTTCACAAGCTCGATATCCTTAAAATTTCTTACTCCGCTGATTTTAAGCTTTGACATTTAATTCTCCGTTTCCTTTTTATGTATCAAAATACTCGTCCAGCGACATTTCGCCGTTGAGTATTTTCTCTAGATTTTCGTTGTTTTTGACCATTGCGGCCTGCGGGTCGTCCATATCTGCTACTCTTTTTCTCTCGCTTGCAGCAAACTGACTTTCACTAAGAACATACTCGTTATCCGGCTTTTGCAGCGGCGCAAAATTCGGATAGCCGGGGATTTCTCTCATAGCCTGCATTTTCCTCCAAGTAGGCAGATACAGAATAAACCAGATTATAACCGCAATAAAAACAGGAACTATTATTGTGCCGATAACTGCGGTTACGAAAAATACTACGGGAGCTGTACGGGAATTTGTACGCATTGCGGCGGATTCAATAAACAAAAATACAAGGAAGATTATATACGGTATAATTATATAAACGCTCGATATAATTCCGAGATCCGTTGCCAGCATACCGCCGAGGACAATTGTCCACATATAAAAGCCCATAAGCACAAGCGTTAAAAACAGGGCAAAATAGCTGGCCGAGGAAAATCTCTCGTCCTTCCTTTTAAGCTCGCGCAGGAGAAATTCCCTGTCCTCGCTTTTCATCATATAATACTCTTCTTTCATTTTATCAAGAAGCTTATCACATATCATATCGCACAACTTGCTGAACATGATTTTCTCCCCTTTTTCGCAAAACAAAAAATCTCGACGGAGTTATCCGTCGAGATACTGCCGCTTTTTAGTTATTGTCGTCAACCGGATAATATGTTGCGGTAGATACTCCGATTACTTTAAATGCGAGCTTAACAGCTACAAAAGCCGAAACAACTGCTAATACAACTGCGGTTATGTTTAATAAAGTTCTCATAGCGTTTATCTCCTTGTTCTTTACACCTTTTTTGTCCTTTTCTTTATATGCTTTCATTATATCAGCAAAATGATAAAAATGCAATAGGATTTGTAAAAAAATTTGCCGGATATTATTTACCGCAAAGCCATTTTCTGTTGCAACTTTATGAAAAATGTGGTATAATAAACGCAGGGCGTTTATTATATTCTTATGTCCTCGCAGATACGCAAATCCTTAGATTTGCTCCCTGCGTATCGGACNNAATCTTCGATTTTATGGTATAATATAATAAGATACAACGTTTAAAAATCCAGAACGAGGAATTAAAACTTTATGGCAAAAAAAGAGCAGGACGGCTACAAAGGTCTTTTGTCCAACACGATTATTTTTGCGATAGGCTCATTCAGCTCCAAGGTTCTTGCTATTATCCTTGTAAGCCTTTACACAGGCATTCTTTCAAGGAGCGAGCTTGGTCTTACCGACAACCTTACGCAGGTTGCAAACTGGCTTCTGCCTATCGTTTCGCTGACAGTTTCCGAAGCGGTTATCCGATTCGGGCTTGACGAGGCGTATGACAAAAAACGAATATTCACGATTGCAAACACAGTAATCCTATGCGGTATTGCAATGCTTTCCTTAGCGATAATTATTCTGCACGATTTTGATTTTGTACATAAGTACATCGGCGACAACTCGCTCTTGCTCCTTGTGTATGTTTCGATATCGAGCCTGAAAACTCTTTATGCGACGTTTGTAAGGGCGATGGAAAAGGTAAAGCTGTTTGCGGTAAACGGGATACTTTGCACCTTCTTTACTCTCGCATTCAATGTGGTTTTCCTTGTGATATTCAAAATGGGAGTTACGGGATATCTGCTGTCGATTGTGCTTGCAGACCTTTGCTCGATTATATTCCTGATGTTCAAAGAAAAGCTATGGCGGTATTTTACTCCTATTTTCAGAAATTCCGATGATCCGTTTGACGACGGCTTGGCAAGGGCGATGCTTAGCTACTGTATTCCGCTTATTCCGACGCAGCTTATGTGGCTTATAACAAACTCGTCAGACTCGTTTATGGTAACCCACTACCTCGGAATGGACAACACGGGTATACTTTCTGCGTCTTATAAAATACCTAATCTTCTGACCACAATATATATGATGTTCGGGCAGGCATGGAATATGAGTGCGATCACCGAAAACGACTCGGAGGAAAGAGACAGATTTTACACGAATGTTTTCGATGTAAACCAGTCGGTTTTATATATCATTGCGGCAGGAATACTGCTCGTTATACAGCCGCTAACCATGGTATGGATAGGCGACGAATTTCAGCCGTCTGTTCTGTACGCCCCCGGACTCGTATTCTCAACTGTGTTTATCTGCTTTACAACATTTATGGGCACGATTTACGTTGTTACAAAGCGTTCTAAAAACTCGCTTTTCACGAGCCTTATTGCAGGCATTATAAACGTTTCCATAAACCTGTGGCTTATTCCGAAAATCGGCATCGGCGGCGCAGTTGTATCGACTATTGCGGCATACATTGTTGTTTTCATCATAAGATGTATTGATGCGAGGAGATTTATTGCATTTAAATTTTCGGTGATGAAGGTTGTTGTAAACACTGCTATACTTGCGGTTATGGCGGTAAGCGTAAACTCGTTCGGTATTGTTTTAAGATACGTTATACTGTCTTTAGGATTTATAACAGTTCTTATAATCAACTACAAATGTATGCTTAAAATGGCAAGGAAAATTCTTCCGAAGAAGCTGCAACGCTTTGTGCCGTTTATAAACAGGTTTTAATTTTTTAAGAATAATAAGGAGGATTTAAAAATGGCAGAGCTTACTTATGAAATCACAGAAACGCTGGGAGTCCTTTCTGAAAACGCAAAGGGCTGGACTAAGGAATTAAACCTTGTCAGCTGGAACGGCAGAGAGGCTAAGTACGACCTGAGAGAATGGTCCCCTGACCACACAAGGATGGGCAAGGGCGTTACCCTCACGGCTGAAGAATTTGAGATGCTAAAGTCAATTATGCTCGGTGAGATTGCTGACGATGACGAAGAAGGAATTATGTAATCTAAGTACAAAATCAAAACGGGGAGCTAAAAAAGCTTCCCGTTTTTAATTTAACTTTTCAGATTTTCTGCCAGAATGCGCCGTGCTCGCTGCAATAGCAGACAAGCAGTCCGTGCATCGAGGAAGGCACTCTTGCCTGCATACTCCACTCCGGATACTGCTGGCAAAGAAGGAGCGAGTTATCGTTAATAACTGCGACAAGCTCGATATAATGCTCTTTTGTCATGGGGTGATCTGTTGTGAGGAGATACTCGCCGTCAAAAAGCGTAATATCTATTTTATGCCCGCTGTCGCAGGGTTTAAGCTCCAGCGGCGTAAGCTTTTTGCCGCAGCAGGTTGCCTCCGCACTTGTGCTTGCGACAAATACGTTATGACAGGTATTGCATCTGTAGAGCTTTGCTTTTTTCATACTGACGGATCCGCTCTGACGGGCAATTTCGCCGCTTAAAAGGTAATCGACGCTTGTATCTAAGACTTTTGCCAAATCACAGATAAGCGACATATCCGGACAGCCGTAATCTCTCTCCCATTTCGATACCGTTCTGTCGCTGACAAAAATCATATCGGCAAGCTGTTTCTGGGTAAGACCCTTTTCTGCTCTGAGTTCCTTTATAATCTCGCCTGTTGTTTTTCTGCACATTTCAATAATTATCCTTTCTTTAGTTTACTTCCTCATTATTCTAACATAAATATCGCCCAAAATCAACAAACTCTTCGTAGACCGCTTGACCGATATGGCTGATTGTTGTATAATAAACGAAAGGCGTTTATTATATTTTTATTATGGATTAACCGGAGGAAGCTTTATGATATATACTGTAACATTCAACCCTTCGATCGACTATGCGATAACTACAAGCGACTTGACTCTCGGCGCTGTAAACCGCACGGCGTCGGAAACTATACTCCCCGGCGGCAAGGGCATAAACGTATCGACCGTGCTTCACAATCTCGGCTGTGAGAGTGTTGCTCTCGGATTCACGGCAGGCTTTACAGGAAACGAAATTGAGAGGCTGATAGAGGAAAGCGGAGTTCGTTCAGATTTCATAAGGCTGAAAGACGGAATGTCCAGGATAAACGTCAAGATAAAAGACGATGTTGAAACAGAGATAAACGGAAGCGGTCCCGAGATAGACTCGGACAGTATCCTTACACTTATGCAGAAGCTGAGTTTGCTGAATAGGGGCGACTATCTTGTTCTTGCAGGCAGCATACCGTCATCTCTGCCAAGCACTATATATCAAGACATTATGAAGTCGCTTTCGGGAAGCGGCGTTAACATAATCGTTGACGCTTCAAAAAAACTGCTGCTCAATGTACTTGCGCAGGAGCCGTTTCTCATAAAGCCGAACAACTTTGAGCTTGCGGAGATTTTCGGTGTGGACACGCTTTATGACAAGTCTGAGGTCATTAAATATGCCAAAAAGCTTCAGGATATGGGCGCTCGTAACGTGCTTGTTTCTATGGCAGGCGACGGCGCTGTGTTCATATCCGAAAACGGCGAGGAACTTATGTCAGAAGCACCTAAGGGAGTCGTAATAAACTCTGTCGGTGCGGGAGATTCGATGGTTGCAGGCTTCCTTGCAGGATATCTTGAGAAGAACGATTTCTCTCATGCATTTAAAATGGGCATTGCATCGGGAAGCGCAAGCACCTTTTCGAGATTTTTAGCAACCAAGAGCGAAATTATGCAGATTTTGGGAACACTTTAGGAGCAGTTATGGAAAGACTTTCAGAAAAGCTTAGCAGACTTGACAGCTATCCGTTTCATATGCCCGGGCACAAGCGAAACACCGAAATGCTTGGCGGCGGTCTTCCCTATCAGATTGACATAACCGAGATAACGGACTTTGACAATCTGCACGGTGCAGACGGCGTCATAAAAGACATTGAGGACAGGCTGGCTGAATTTTACAGTGCAAAACGGAGCTTTCTTCTCGTAAACGGCAGTACCTGCGGAATAATGGCAGGCATTACTGCGCTTTGTGATTTTGGAGACAGAATTATTGTCGCAAGGAACTGCCACAAGTCGGTTTACAGGGCTATTGAGCTTTATAATTTAAAGCCCTGCTGGATTTACCCAAACAAGACATCCGAGGCTTCGATTTTAGGCGAGGTAACGGCTTCGTCGGTCGAAGCGACGATTGAACGCTGTCCCGATGCGAGGCTTGCAGTAATCGCCTCCCCTACCTACGAAGGTATCATAAGCGATACGGCTGCGATTTCCGAGGTTTGCAAAAGACATAATGTCAGGCTGTTTTGCGATATGGCACACGGAGCGCATTTGCCGCTTTTTGACGGCTTTGAGTCTGCATACGGCGCTGATATAGCGGTCACAAGCCTGCACAAGACGCTCCCCTGCCTTACGCAGGTCGCCTGTCTTAACATATTTTCTGACGGCATTGACGAGAAGAAAATTGCGTTATCGCTCGGAAATTTTGAAACGTCGAGTCCATCGTATCCGCTTATGGCGTCGGCGGACAGATGTATGAGCATACTTGAAAAGCGTGGCGCACAGCTTGCGAAGTCGTACCATGAGAGGATCGAAAAGTTTTACGCAGATGTGGCAGGACTCAGACATTTGAGAATTCTGTTTAAGGGCGACAAAAACTTTGATTTTTCAAAGCTTGTAATATCCTGCGCCGGATGCAGTATAACGGGCGTAGATCTGTTCGCCCTGCTTCGTGACAGATACATGATAGAATGCGAGATGGCAAGCTTAGATTACGTTATTGCGATGACGAGCATTTGCGACACTCAGGAGGGCTTTGACAGGCTTGCTGCGGCGCTTAACGTGATAGACGGCGAGGCAGTCGGCAGGAAAACCTGCGGGGAGAGCCTGCCGCAGGTTTTTTCCGCAGTACCCGACGTCAGAATGACGGCATACGAAGCTAGACGAAAGGCACTTGAAAAGCTGAGACTTTGCGAAGCTGTGGGCAGGATATCGGGCGAATATATATGGGTTTATCCGCCGGGTATACCGATCATTGCTCCGGGCGAAGTAATGACGCAAGAAATTGTCTCAAAATGCAGGCTTTACGAAGCAAGCGGCATCACCGTTCACTTTGAGGGTGAAAAAGGAGTTATCGGGGTTATCGGCACTTGACAATTATATAAAAATGGAGTATAATGTTCCTAATGATTTTAATAAGGAGTTTTTCACTATGAAAAGAATAGTTACTATCAAGACAAGAGATATGAAGGAAAGCGCTAAGCACGGCGGCTGCGGCGAATGCCAGACATCCTGCCAGTCTGCTTGCAAGACATCCTGCGGCGTTGCTAACCAGCAGTGCGAGAAGTGCGGCAAGAAGGACTAAGCTTTTTCTTTGACACAAAAATTCTCTGTGCCGTTTGCACTTATATGCAAGCGGCATTGCTTTTGCGGCTTTAAATTTTCCGGAAGGAGGCATATTCCCAAAACGGCGGAATATGGTCTTTATTTATGATACATCAGTACAAGCTAGGCGGCTATAATATCGTTCTTGACACGTTCAGCAGCAGTGTTCACTGCGTTGACGACCTTGCATACGATGTTATTGCGCTTTATGAAAACAGCAGTAAGGACGAGATAATATCTGAAATATCAAAAAAATATCCCGATGCGACAAGAGAAGATATTGCCGAAACTATAAATGATATAGAGCAGCTCAAGGCTGAGGGCAAGCTGTTCACAGCCGACGAATACGCTGACAAGGCATTCGATTTCAAGAACAGGCACACCGAGGTCAAGGCTCTCTGTCTGCACGTTGCTCACACCTGCAACTTAAACTGCGAATACTGCTTTGCAAGTCAGGGCAAGTATCACGGCGAGAAGGCGATAATGAGCCTTGAAACGGGCAAGCGTGCGCTCGATTTTCTTGTCGAAAACTCTCAGGGCAGGACAAATCTGGAGGTCGACTTTTTCGGCGGCGAGCCTCTTATGAACTTTGAGGTTGTCAAGGAACTTGTAAAATACGGCAGAGAGCTTGAGAAGAAGCACAACAAAAACTTCCGCTTTACGCTTACTACAAACGGAATGCTCATTGACGATGATGTAATAGAATTCTCAAACAAAGAAATGCACAATGTTGTCCTCTCCCTTGACGGAAGAAAAGAAGTTCACGACCGTCTGAGAAAGACCTACACGGGTCAGGGCAGCTATGACACGATCGTTCCTAAGTTTCAGAAATTTGTAAAGGAACGTGGGGACATGGGCTACTATGTCAGAGGAACATTCACCCACAACAACATTGATTTCACAAACGACATTCTTCACATGGCAGACCTCGGCTTTACAGAGCTGTCTATGGAGCCTGTTGTATGCGCTCCCGACGACCCTTACGCACTTACCGAGGAGGACTTTCCTGTTCTTTGCGAGCAGTATGAAAAGCTTGCGTTTGAGATGCTTAAACGTGAAAAAGAGGGCAAGCCCATAACCTTCTATCACTACATGATAGACTTAGAGGGCGGGCCATGCATATACAAGAGGATTTCGGGCTGCGGTTCGGGAACCGAATACCTTGCCGTTACGCCTTGGGGAGAGCTTTATCCCTGTCATCAGTTTGTCGGCGATGAAAATTACAGTATGGGCGACATCTGGAAAGGCGTTACGAACACAGAATTGCAAAACGAGTTCAAGATGTGCAACGCTTATGCAAGAGAGGACTGCAAGGACTGCTGGGCAAAGCTTTATTGCAGCGGCGGCTGTGCGGCTAACGCATATCACGCAACCGGCTCTATAACGGGCATTTACGAATACGGCTGCAGGCTTTTCAAGAAGCGAATCGAATGTGCGATAATGATGAAGGTTGCACAGGCGCTTGAACAGGAATAGAAACAAAAATCCGAGAAGCTTTAATACTTCTCGGATTATTTTTATGCGGATTTTGTTTTTCTTTCGCTTACTGACATTCGCTTATATATTACGAGAACTGCCGGGAGTATTACAAACAAAAGCGGTATATCTGCGACAAGCTCCAAGGCGTTCTTTGCGGCTCTTACGGCGATTGCCTTAGAAAATGCCTGCTCCGGGATAAATCCGTAATGCATATTGAGCTTCGTATTAAGCAAAAGGTTTATAAATAAAACATCGATGAGTCTTGCTATAACGGCTCTGACATAGAGCGTAATATCCTTACCCTTGACTTTGATAGAATAGCTGTCGTTCTTATGGTACAGGCACACTCCGTATATGAGTCCCTGGAGTCCTGCGACGAGGACGTAAATCGGCAGGAACGGGCCTGTCGGGTGGGCAAGGAAGCCCACTACGTCGCCTGCGAGTCCTGCGAAAAGTCCGACTGTCGGGCCGAAAAGCATACCAACTGCGGCGATTGCCAGAAATGCAAAGTTGATTTTTACAAAGTTTAGGTCGATCGAATACATCTCGATGATCATTGAGACTGCGATAAGTATACCCGTCATGGTGATACATCTTACCGACTTAAATTCCTGTGCGGATCTTAAAAACATACGAAAAAAGCTCTTCATTTTTATACCTCCTATTATGCTGAGCAATATTTCTGCCTCTATGCATAATCGGGGGATTCTGAAGAGCCTCGGTTACACATTCAGCGGGATGCGAAAACCAAACCGCAAGGCTTTTTCCTTTTCGTTCAGGCAACAACTCCCCGTCTGCCTGACACTTCACGCTTGGTTTTCTACTCTGTGTGATTTTATTCGTTTCTTATTAAAATGCTGTATCTGTTACAATCTTATAACGCTTATACGGGAATTCCTTCTTCATAGAAAGCGCTTCCTGGATATCCACGTCATAAACCTTGCCGTCCTTCATACCTACGACTCTGTTTGAGATATCCTGCTCGAGAAGCTCTACTGCATAGTAGCCCATTTCTGTTGCATAAACTCTGTCACGGAGAGTCGGTGTTCCGCCTCTCTGAACGTGGCCTAGGATTGTAGCTCTTGACTCAATCTGGGTCTTTTCCTGGAGTTCTCTTGCAATTTCCTCTGCTCTGCCTGCTCCCTCGGCTACAACGATAATAAAGTGCTTCTTGCCCTTCTTAGTAGCTTCAACCATAGACCTAGCGATTTCGTCGAGGTCATATTTCTCTTCAGGAACGATAACTGCTTCAGCACCTGATGCAAGACCTACGTTGAGTGCGATATATCCTGCACGTCTGCCCATTACTTCGACTACTGTACATCTGTCGTGGGACTGCGTTGTGTCACGGAGCTTGTCGATCATTTCCATAGCCGTATTCATAGCTGTGTCATAACCTATCGTATATTCTGTGCAGGAGATATCGTTATCAATCGTACCCGGAAGTCCGATACAGAGAATGCCGTGTCTTGAAAGGTCTGCCGCACCTCTGAACGAGCCGTCGCCGCCGATAACCACGATGCTGTCGATACCGAGCTTCTTGCAGGTTTCAGCACCACGGGCAATGCCTTCTTCTGTGCGGAATTCAGGGCATCTTGCTGTATAGAGGACTGTGCCGCCTCTCTGCATAATACCTGAAACGTCTCTTGCGCCAAGCTCTACGACTTCGCCGTTGATAAGTCCGTTATAGCCTCTCCTGATTCCGAAAACCTTCATTCCCTTGGAAAGGGCCGCTCTTGTTACTGCACGGATAGCAGCGTTCATTCCCGGAGCATCGCCGCCGCTGGTTAAAATTCCTATTGCCTTTGCCATGATTTCACCATCATTTGCACTTTCATAAATTACAAATGATGCCTCCTCTCTGAAAAAGTTATTATAATTTCCGCTGTCAAAAAGCGGTTAAGTTTGTCCTAACGGTGCATATATTGCTCTTGCAATCGCACTCCGACAAGATAAATAATACCACAATTAACACCAAATTGTCAAGGAATATTTAGCAGTTTAGGTGTTTTGACTGCATTTGCGGTAACGTTTACCTATATCTTATGCGTATTTCATAAAACTATAACAGGCCGAGGCTTCTCTTACACAAGTCATAAAAAAGCTGACATAGTAAAAAACATCCTCCTATGGTAGAACAGAAGGAACTACCATAGGAGGTATTATTATGCCGTGGGCTGCTGAGGTGTATCTGCCGGCTGTGATTCCGAGGAGGTATTATCTGACACGGGGTCGGAAATTACAGGTTCAGTAACAGTTGTGGTAGTTGTAGTAGTTGTTGTTGCAGGGTCAACGCCAAGTGAGATATAGACTATCAGAATTTCATTCTTTGTTACGTCTATTGTTTCGCCCGGCAGGACGCTTGTATTACACACGAGGCCTTCCGCTACGAACGAGGAGTACATCGTTTTTGTTTCAAATGCAATATCCTCGGATTTCAGAATATCGAGATAAACTTCCTGTGTAAGACCTGAAAACGTAGGAACTACAAGCTTTGACGGGCCTGCCGAGACTACAAGTTTAAGCTCGGGCCTGTTTTCAGCGTTAAACTGAATGCCCGCTTCGATGCTCTGGCTTATGATGTAGCCCTTAGGAAACTCTGAGTTATCATACTGTTCGGTTACGATTACCGTAAACGCAGTAGCGATAGAGTCCTTGACCGCATTGTAGTTCTTACCTACTAGACTCGGAACGATAGAGCCTTCGCCCAGACCGCTTATTGTAGATGACGTTTCGGTGGACTGATCCGGCTCGCTGTCGTTCTGCGGCGGAGTTGTTGTAGTGGTGGTTGTTGTATGGAACGGCGTTCCTGTAGGATTACTCGAAGCTGCGCCGTCGTCGTCGCTTCCGCTGAACATTACCACAAGCAAAACTATTGCGAGGATCACAAAGCAGGCGGCGAGCAAAACAATCGTAATCGACTTTGCTCTTTCGGACTGCTCCTCCTCTTCGGTATTGCGCTTAGCAGATACGGCGGTTGTTACAGGCTTCTGCACGGGAATAGTCTGTGTAGCGCCCTTTTCGTGTTCCACATAATTCTCCTGCTGTTCAAACAGCCTTGTGACAAGCTCGGTAATAGACTGTATTCTTTCCTCGCTCTTTACCGACATACCTTTCATAATGATATGCGAGATGCCGGCAGGAATTTCCGGATTTACCTTGATAGGGGCTATGAGGTCATCGTTTCCTATTCTTCTGTAAGCCTCTGTCGGGACGCAGCCTGTAAGCATTCTGTACAGGACTGCGGAAATTGCATAGACATCTGTCCAAGGTCCCTGCCATTCGAGCGAGCTGTACTGCTCGGGAGCGGCATAACCTGAATACAGCTCCGGGGTAAGCTCGGAGGTTGACGTTCTGATTGCGCTTATACAAAAGCCGATAACCTTCAGTTCGCCTTTTGTCGTAACTATAATATTCTCAAGCGAGATACCTCTGTGAATGATTCCTGCGTTATGAGCAAGGCTCAGAGATGTAAAAATAGGCGGGAACAGCTTTTTAATCATATCCCACGATAATCTTCCGGAGTTTGACTGGAGAAATTTCTTGAGTGACACTCCCTCGACATAAGGGTATATTGCGTAGGTCGTATTGTTCTGGGCAAACATATCCACTGCCGGAACAATATTCGGCAGAGTTCTTAGCCTTGAAAGCGTTTTATTAACCTCGGCAAACTCGGACATATAGGTTTTATACTTTGCGAGGCAGTCAGGATTTACCGACACTACATCCGAGCCTCTGCTTCTTGTACAGAAGGTATCCGGGAAATACTCTCTCACTACGACCTTTTCGTGTGCTACCTTATCATAACCGATATAGGAAGCGCCTTCGCCGTTATATGTAAGGAGTCTTCCGACAAGGTATCTGTTATCAAGCACTGTACCTGCTGAGAGATACGGTTGCACTCTCGGCACGTTGTTTCCGTAACTGCAATAGCCGCAGCTTCCGTCTGCTTCAAGCTCGTTCATACAGCCCAGACACAGATTGAGTTCATTACTGTCCAAAGCCTTCCCTCCTCTTTTGATAAACGCACACAACACAAACAAAGTATGCGTGCATACTTTATTTTATGATAACAACAGCATATAAAAAAGTCAACTGAAAACGGGATTTTGTGAACTTTCAGCAACAATTTGTAGCCTTTTTGTAACAGTTACATAACAAAAAACAGGCGGACTGTAACAAAAAGTCCGTCTGTTTTAGCCTTAAATGTCTGATGGATACACAGGTGTTGAGTTATAATACTGATACTCCATATCGTTATTATATGTTACAGTGAGTCTTACCGCCTGTTCATTTTCGGCTTCGTCCTCGTAGTAATACTTATATGTATACATCACAAACGCATTCTCATAGGTAATGCTGTACGGGTCGAGGTCAATTTCGTCGAGAACTTTTTTATACTTCAAATTCTTCTTGACGTTATCGAGGTTGATTTCGGCATCGGCTTTCTTGCCCTTATGGTTTTTCTCACAGACTGTAAAGTCGGTATGGGTAACTGTTACTATTTCCTCGTCCTCATTGAGGCAGATAGTAACTACCCATTCGGGGAAATTTATGCCGTCTACCTTTACGGAATCCTCGGACTCTACAAGGTAGTCAAATTTCATAGCGTTATTTACTGCGGAGAATTTGGACTCGTCCGCTACCTTTATATTAGACTCGTTGATTGCGTCGAGCATACTTTCGCCGATATACTCAGAGAGGGTTTCCGCGGTATTTTTTCCGTTATCGTTGACGAGTGCGACAACAAGGGTGATTATTGCGATAATGACGATAGCAAGTCCTAAGATGACTCCTGCAAGCTTTATCTTTGCGATAAGCCCGGCTTTATCTATCGGCTTTTTCTCTTTCGGCGCTGATTTATCCTTCTTCTGTTTTATTTTATTTCCACAGCAGGTGCAGACGGTTGCGTCGTCGGGTAAAACTTCCTTACACTTTTTACATACCATATTGGAACAATCCTCTTTTCCGTATATAAAGTTTGCAAAAATAACTAATATTAGTTTATCATATCGGAATAATAATGTCAAACGGTGACGAATAATTTTGTTGAAAAGGCTCTAAAAGCAAACGCTTCTTACAGCATATTACACAAATCGTGAATGTTCACGATTTTATGACAACACAGGACTCAGGGGCATAGTATATTACAGACGGCGGATATGATTATTTTTACCCTTTCAGGACAATAATAGCATTACAGCTTCTGCCACTACATACACGGCAGAAAGGAGGATTTTAAAAATGAATATACACCGTGGAGAAATTTACTATGCCGATTTAAGCCCTGTTGTCGGCTCGGAGCAGGGCGGGGTTCGTCCTGTACTTATCGTTCAAAATGACGTCGGCAACAAGCACAGTCCTACGGTTATTGCGGCTGCGATAACAAGTCAGCGTGACAAATCAAAGCTACCTACCCACATTGAAGTAGGTTCGGGCAAGAGCGGTCTTGCCAAGGACTCGGTTGTTCTTCTAGAGCAGATACGCACGCTTGACAAAAAAAGGCTGAAAGAGCGGATGGGAGAGCTTGACCCTACCTCTATGACAAAGATAAACAGCGCGCTTCAGATATCCTTCGGCTTGGGTGCAGGCGGTCAGTCTTAAAATATTTGACTTTAGTTTAAATTTGTGGTATCATAGTTCCTAGCGACTATGAAAGGACGTGCATAGCTTTGACAAAGCTTTATCTTGCAATTCCCTGCTACAACGAGGAGGAGGTCCTCCCCGACTCTGCTCAGAAGCTTCTGAAAAAATTTGACGATTTACAGGCTCTAGGCAAGATTTCGCAAGACAGCAGGATCGTTTTTATAGATGACGGCTCCAAGGACAGAACATGGGAGCTTATTGAGGAACTTCACGGTCAGGATGTACGTTTTCAGGGCATCAAGATGTCACGCAACAGGGGGCATCAGAATGCGCTTCTCGGCGGACTTATGACGCTCCGTGACAAGGCTGACGCTGTTATATCGCTTGACGCCGACCTGCAGGACGACATTGACGCAATAGACGCTATGGTTGAGCAGTACGAGAACGGCTACGATGTTGTTTACGGCGTGCGCTCGTCGAGAGAAAAGGACAGCTTTTTCAAGCGTTTTACCGCAGAAGGCTACTATAAGATTCTTAACAAGATGGGTGCGAAGATCGTATTCAACCACGCTGATTTCAGACTTATGAGCAGGCGGGCGCTGGAGAGCTTTTCGGAATTTCACGAGGTAAACATATTCCTGCGTGGTATGGTGCCGATGGTAGGCTACAAAAGCACTATCGTAGAATACGAACGCAAGGAGAGGCTTGCGGGAGAGAGCAAATATCCGCTCAAAAAGATGCTTGCACTTGCAATAGAGGGAATTACTTCCCTGTCGGTCAAACCTCTGAGATTTATCACAGGGCTTGGTATTGTAGCTCTTATGGTGAGCTTTATAATGCTTATATACTTCGTCGTAAGGTTTTTTACGGGCCACACGGTTGTCGGCTGGGCGAGTCTTGCGGTATCAATCTGGGCGCTTGGTGGACTCCAGCTTTTCTCTATGGGTATTTTAGGAGAATATCTTGGAAAGATTTATCTTGAAACAAAACAAAGGCCGAGATTTATTGTTGAAGAATATCTTGGCGATGACGAATAGCATATTGTATCCTGCCTTGTGAATTTCGGGGCAGGATTTTATTTTGAAATATAGCACTTGAATAGTCGGCAGAAATGTTATATAATGATAGTATCTATTCCAACACTCTAACATGGAGAAATTATTATGCAGAAGATACTCGGTTATATGAGAAAAGCTATAACTGAATTTGACCTTATACAGGACGGCGACAGAATCGCTGTCGGCGTTTCGGGCGGAAAGGACAGTGTAGTGATGCTCAGGGGACTTTGTCTGCTGAGGAGATTTATAGGCGTCGACTATGAGATGGTTGCTGTAACCCTCGACCCTTGCTTTGACGGCGTTCAGGGCGATTATTCGGGAATTTCGGAACTTTGCGAGCAAATGGGCATCGAGTACGTTCTAAAGCGTACCCAGATAGGACAGATCGTTTTTGACGTACGGAAGGAAGAACACCCCTGCTCGCTGTGTGCGAGAATGAGGAGGGGCGCACTTCACGATGCGGCAAAGGAACACGGCTGCAACAAGGTGGCACTTGGTCATCACTTCAACGATGCGGTTGAAACGTTTATGATGAATTTATTTATCGAGGGCAGGATAGGCTGTTTCTCGCCTAAGAGCTATCTTTCAAGAAAAGACCTGACGCTCATACGTCCTATGGTTCTTGCACCCGAATGCGACATAAGGCGTGCGGCAAACCGAAACGAGCTTACCGTTATAAAATCGAAATGTCCTGTTGACGGACACACAAAGCGTGAAGATATGAAAAACTATCTTGCGCAGATGGAGAAAAATGACAAGGGCTTTACGGACAGAATTTTCGGCGCTCTGAGGCGCAGCGGAATTGACGGATGGGGCTTTAAGGAAAATAAAAAGGAGGCTGAATTCTGCGATGAATGAGAACAGCGGCGGAACAATTGACATAACAAAGATACCTACTGCGGACAACTCGCTGGTATGGTATGCGGCTATTCTTCCCGCTTTTGCGTTGTTTGCAAACATATACGCCGAAAACAAGTATCACGGATTTCTTCTGTGGGGGCTTGTAATTCTTCTGAGGATAGGAGTTTGCATTTACGACAACAAAAAGCTTATAAAAATGGGAATGTGGCAGCAGGACAAGGTGTCGCCTACCGTATTACTGCCTTTTGTGTACATAATTAAAAGGACGGGATTTCTTAAAAGAAAATCCACAATAATTATGGTTGCCGGCGGCTGTCTGCTGTTTGGAATTACAAACAACGGATTTGTACAGACGGCTCTTGCGACAGATGAAACCTACTGCCAATATGTAAGTCAATACTACTCCAGCTACATAACAAATCTCCCCGACGAAGAAAATTTCTACCCTGACGATGACGACACCATTGATATGATATTAAAGAAAAAGTGCTACGGAAGCACCTACACAGGCGAGGAGAAAAAGGCTGATGTAGAGTACACATCCGAGAAGATTGACGGCGTGCGTTATGTTACTGCGTCTGCGACATACAAGAAAGAGAAGCTAGAGATAGTTTTCTCTCTTGACCATGACGGATACTGCCTTAAGGGTATGGATATAGAAAGCGTTTCACTCGGCGGCAGAGATATTTCAGGTGATGAAAAAGACGATCTCATAAAACAGCTTTTTATGTACGAGACTGCGGAAAACGAAGAGGATGCTGAATAATGGCTACCTGCATTATAACCTGCGGAAAGATATGCTGCGGCAAGACCACCTACTGCGACAGGCTCATAAAGGAGCGAAACGCAGTTCTTCTTTCCTGCGATGAGATAACGCTTGGCGTAATGGGCGGCGTGAGTTGCGACAGGCACGACGATGTGCTTGCAAAGGTAGAGAGATACTTATACACCGTTGCGCTGAGAATTTTAAACGCAGGCACGGACGTTGTGCTTGACTGGGGACTTTGGACAAAGGCAAAGCGGCAGTATGCAAAGGCGTTTTTCGAGAGCCACTCTATCCCCTGCGAGTTCCACTACCTTGACATCTCGGACGCTGAATGGCACAGGCGGATCGAAAAGCGCAATCGGGATAATCCGCCCGACGCTTACTATGTCGACGAGGGGCTTATCGAAAAGGTAAAGCTTATGTTTGAGCCTCCCACGGCTGACGAAATCGACAGCTGGATATTTGTCGGGTAAAAGCGGCGGAACGGTCTTTGCTTTATGATTCTGCGTCTTTTTGACTGGGCTTGACAGAGATATGTATTTATGCTACAATGAAAGCGGGGACGGCACCCATAACAAAAAACATACGGGTTACAAATATGAATGGCGAACTTATAGGCTACACTTACCCTAAGAGGGTAAAGGGGCTTGTTAAACACGGTCGGGCAGAGATTGTCGACGACACGGAAATTCGCCTACTCGACCTCTCTCCGGCCGAAAACAATCTTGATTTTTCGGAGGAAAGAAACATGAACATATTGAACTTTAACCCAAGCGATTTCAGAATAAACCCACAGTGCAGAAATTCAAGCTACTCAAAGGAAGTAATTACCGACGATTTTCTCAACAACCTGTCTACCTACAAGATAGGCGACTGGAAATGGAGTTGGTGTCAGATCGACAGCGATGCAAAGCTTGAGAAAAACACAGATTATTTGTTCCGCTTTGCTGTTGCAGGCGGCTACAACAACACATTTGACGCTGTTTCACGATTTATCATCACAAAGAACAGCGGTATCGAGGACGATTACACCGGTTACAATCTTGCAAAGTCAGCATACAAACCCGTTCTCAGCAAAAGCACAAATATCGAACATGGCTGGCTGAGGGTCTTTGAAGTACAGTTTAACACAGGCGACTGCGACAGCTTTACTTTCTCTTTTGCCGTAATGCACGCAGAAGCACGCATTATGCCTGCTCTTGACAACGAGGCATACGCTTCGCTTCCCGATATGGATTACGCTCAGCTTTGCGAGAAGATTAAAGCTGATATCAGCAAAATGCATTCCAACAATTCCGCAAGAAAGGTAAACATTGATTTGTCAGGGGCGGTAATAAGAGAAGAAACTCTCCAGGAAATTATGCAGAAGTTTGACGCTCTTAGAGGCGATGACGAAACAGGCGATATCAACTTTAACCTTTCGGGTACTGTCATAGACGATTAGCAAATTTCTGCAACGCTATAATCTGAACTGAATTAAAAAATCCCACGCAGGAAAACTCCTGTGTGGGATCTTTTTTGAATGTCATAATTAGAAACACTTGGAGAGTCTGCTCTTTTTGCACTCCCCTATTTTGCCGCAATGGTAGCAAAGCTCGTTTGTGCAGGCGCCGTTTGCAAAAAACTCGTTTATATTATGCACGGTGGTTTCTGCAATATTATCAAGCGCTTCCTCGGTCAGAAATGCCTGGTGTGAGGTTACTAAAACATTTGGCATTGAGATAAGTCTTGCAAGGGTATCGTCCTCTACAATGTGACCGGAGAAGTCCTCAAAGAATATGTCGGCTTCTTCCTCGTAAACATCGAGGCACGCACCGCCTATTTTACGCATTTTAATGCCTTCAAGCAATGCTTCTGCGTCGATAAGCGCTCCTCTTGAGGTATTTATAAGAATAACGCCCTTCTTGAACTTGTCGAGGGAGGATTTATCCACGATATGGTGGGTTTCCTCGGTCAGCGGACAGTGGAACGAGATTATATCGCTTCTCTCGTAAAGCTCGTCAAGCGGTACATAGTTAATGCCGCTGTCCTTTGCAGGAAACTTATCGTAGGCGATTACATTCATACCGAAGCCCTTGCAGATGTCTATAAAAATGCGGCCTATTTTACCCGTGCCGACAACTCCGACGGTTTTGCCGTGGAGGTCAAAGCCTGTAAGTCCGCTGAGGCTGAAATTAAAGTCCTTTGTTCTGATATACGCTTTGTGTATTCTTCGTATGGAAGTTAAGAGCATTGCCATAGCGTGCTCTGCTACTGCGTACGGCGAATACGCCGGAACTCTTACGATATGGATTTTGCCGTATGCGTGCTTTACGTCAACGTTATTGTAACCTGAGCATCTGAGGGCGATAAGCTTTACGCCAAGCTCATACAGCCTGTCGATAACCTTTGCGCTAACGTCGTCGTTTACGAAAACGCAAACTCCGTCGCAGCCTTTCGCAAGCTCTGCGGTATCCTCGTTGAGCTTTGTATCATAATACTTGAACTTGATATCGTTCTGCTTGCCGTAAAGCTCAAATGACGGCTTGTCGTATGGTTTTGCGTCAAAAAATGCAAATTTCATAATATCTACTCCTGACTTATTATATTTTTCTAAATCCAGTATATCCAAAAATCTATCATATTAATCCTTATAAGCATATTATAGCAGAAATCCTGTCATTTGTATACTGTATCGGTATACAAAACTTACGTTATTTCTTTACGAAAAAAGTTGCAATATGATAAAAACTGTGCTACAATATGCTTGTATTTGTTTGAAAGGATATGAGCTACTACAATGAATTACGCAGAAGAATCACTCAAAAAGCACTACGAATGGCAGGGCAAAATCGAGGTTATTTGCAGGGCGCCTTTAGAAAACAGGGACGACCTTTCTCTTGCATACACTCCCGGCGTTGCACAGCCTTGTCTTGAGATACAAAAGGACATAAACAAGAGCTACGAGCTTACAAGACGTTCAAATCTTGTTGCGGTAATAACCGACGGCACGGCTGTACTGGGACTCGGCGATATTGGTCCTGAGGCAGGCATGCCTGTTATGGAGGGAAAGTGCGCACTTTTCAAGGCATTCGGCGATGTTGACGCTATTCCCCTTTGCATACGCTCTAAGGACATTGACGAAATCGTAAAAACGATAAGCCTGATATCAGGCTCGTTCGGCGGAATAAATCTTGAGGACATTTCTGCGCCGAGGTGCTTTGAGATTGAAAAGAAGCTGAAGGAATGCTGTGACATTCCTATTTTCCACGACGACCAGCACGGCACGGCAATTGTTGTCGGTGCGGCGCTTATGAATGCCTGCAAGGTTGTGAACAAAAAATTCGAGGATATGACGGTCGTCATAAACGGTGCGGGTGCGGCAGGAATTGCCATTGGAAAGCTTCTGCTGTCGCTTGGCGTCGGCAATCTTATAATGGTTGATATAAACGGAATACTCTGCGAGGGCGGAGAATTTTTAAACGACGCACACGCACAGATGGCGAAAATCACAAACAAAAACAGACTTTCGGGAAAGCTTTCTGATGCGCTTATCGGCGCTGACGCATTTGTCGGTGTGTCAAGGCCGAATCTTCTGACACAGGATATGATAAAGACTATGGCAGAAAAGCCGATAATCTTTGCTATGGCAAATCCTAATCCTGAGATTATGCCCGACCTTGCCAAGGATGCAGGTGCTGCGGTTGTCGGAACAGGCAGAAGCGACTTCCCTAACCAGATAAACAACGTGCTTGTATTCCCGGGCCTATTCAGGGGTGCACTTGACGTAAGGGCCAGCAACATAAATGACGAGATGAAGGTTGCTGCTGCCAGGGCTATTGCGGAATTTATTCCTGACAGTGATCTTTCTGCGGAAAACATCATTCCATCTGCGCTTGACAGGAGTGTTGCGAGGGCGGTTGCAGACGCTGTTGCACAGGCTGCAAGGCAGTCGGGAGCGGCACGAATATAGCAATAACACAGTACTCTACGGCATCGGGCGGACGACCGCTCGGTGCTGTTTTTATAGGCTATATGGTGAAATCCACCCAAACAAGCGGCTTTTGAGGGAGGTTTGTTGTAAGAATGCAAAAATGAAATGACAGACGAGAAACGCAGAGAAATCGAGAAAAACGCAGAGATTTTAAGCGTTAGAGGGATATAAATTAAAAATTCGGCAAAATAACTATTGACAAGCGGTAAAAATATCTATATAATAAATAATGTTGTTTCAGTCGGAATAGATTGAAAGAAATAAAAATTAATGGAGGAAATAAATATGTCAACTTATATGCCAAAGGCAAACGACATTAACCGTACATGGTACATCATTGATGCTGACGGACAGTCCCTCGGTAGAGTTGCAGCTAAGGCAGCTACGATTCTTCGCGGCAAGCACAAGCCGACTTACGCTCCTCACGCTGACTGCGGTGACTATGTAATCATCATCAACTCTGACAAAGCTGTTCTCACAGGCAGAAAGCTTGAGCAGAAGTATTACAGATGGCACACAGGCTGGATCGGCGGTCTTAAGGAAATCAAGTATTCCAAGATGATGGCTGAGCAGTCAGACAGAGCTATGACAATCGCAATCACAGGTATGCTTCCAAACAACACGCTTGGTCGCAAGGCTGCTACTCGTTTAAGAGTTTTCAAGGGCGCTGAACACAATCAGGCTTCCAGAAACCCTGTAGAGTGCAATTTCTAAGAAAGGAGCTAATTTAAGATGTACGAATCAAAGACACCATACTACTACGGCACAGGCAGAAGAAAGCATTCTGTTGCCAGAGTAAGAGTTTACCCAGGCTCCGGAAATATCACAATCAATGGCAGAAGCATTGATGAATACTTTGGTCTTGAAACACTCAAGCTCATCGTTCGTCAGCCTCTCGCTCTTACTAACAACACCGAAAACTTCGACGTTATCTGCACAGTTGCAGGCGGCGGCGTTACAGGTCAGGCAGGCGCTATCAGACACGGTATTTCAAGAGCCCTCCTCCAGTTCAACGGCGAGCTCCGTCCTGAACTCAAGAAGGCAGGCTTCCTCACTCGTGACCCAAGAATGAAGGAAAGAAAGAAGTACGGTCTCAAGGCTGCACGTCGTGCACCACAGTTCTCAAAGAGATAATTTCAGCCCTCCCAAACCTCGTATTTATGCGGCTTTGGGCGATCAAGTTATCAATTTGGTCTTTACTGAATAGTTTATGTAAAGCCTCTCCGAGTGTAATCGGGGAGGATTTTTATTTATGCAGCCTTCAGCGAAACAAGATCCAAGCATTTCGCTTTGGTGATTTTGAAGCACATCTCAAGGGTAAGCGCCTGCACGTCAGTATACTTCTCCAGACGCTAAATGAACAGTTCTACATATTCCTAATCATTCTTTATGACCGTGTAGTTTTTGTAGCTGAACGTTATCGTATGAAAACGGAATAGGGATCAATAACCGGCAGATGATTTGGATCATCGACTATCCCATGCCAAAAGTCCTCTGACAATGTAGTCCTTGTCAAGCATATCGTCTGCGCAGGCTGTCAGGCTTGCCGAACCGATCAGAACCATGCTAGCCATAATGCGCACAAAGTTTACTGGAAAAAGCCGGATAGCCTTTCATAACGAATTGGCATAAATCCTTTTAGAGGGTATAATTACAGTATCAGATATCCGTCAAAGAGGAATATATTGAGAAGAATTATAAGGGGGAAATCTTATGAGAAAACGGACAAATTTTTAAGTGCTACTAATAAAAGCCAAAAACATATCTTTGCTATGGAAAAATGTTCATGATTTTGCACCTGAAAATGCTGCTTGCAAATTGGATTTAGCTATGCTGGATTGGCAATATGAACTTACTGAGACACTAAAAATATGGATAGATATTTAAAAAAAGGAATAATCACATTTCCGCAGAAAAATTCGTGAACTTTGGTTTTAATTCTGCCATTTTGGGACACATTATATTTACAGTACAATTTTGTTTGAGAGGGTGGATTTTACGGAAAGGGTTTATATAACGGGCGGCCTTGCAAAGGCGATAAAGCTGCTGACGCTTTTCTTTATCGGTGCGCTTGGATACGGAACTATGGAGGTTATGACTAGGGGCTTCACGCACATTTCAATGGGGCTGCTTGGCGGACTTAGCTTCTTATTCATAAGCTGCACTAGCGTACTACGCAGGGGCGGAAGTGTAACGCTGCTTCAACAGCTTATTGTAATAACGCTGTTTATAACAACTGCGGAGCTGATTTGCGGACTTATAATAAACTTAAATCTTGGACTTGCGATATGGGATTACACTGATATGCCGCTTAACTTTATGGGGCAGATTTGCCTGCCGTTTTCCATTCTTTGGTTTGGAATTTCATATCTGGGAATAATTGTGGAGGAATACGTTAGCAGAAGAATATTCAAAGAGCATATTGCTCCCCTGCCCGTTTTCAGAAGGGCTAAGGCATAGAAAATGCGAGGCAGAAAACTGTCTCGCATTTATTTTATTCATTTTCAATTTTTGTTTTGATATATCCCATTACCACTTACGTTTTTTGTTCGTAGCCGACAATTTTACAGACGCCTGCTATTTTGTACACGACGCACTGTCCGACCTCGTACATTTTAATTTCCTCGCTTTCCGAAAAATGGCGATTATCCGCTACTATGATTATATCACAAAAACGCATTTTATGTCATAGGCATTTATCACGAAAAAAGCATAATACAATTTGTTCAAAATTCCACTTCAGGCACAAAAAAGCCGCTTCGCAAGGAAGCGGCTTAATATGTACAATCAGATATTTGAGATAATAAAGTGGACTGTACCGAAAGAAAATGCGACAGGGACGTCGATAGTTGTTTTATCAAAGCTAACAGCCGTTTTATACACAAACTCCTGAGGTTCGAGGGTCATTTCTTCGCCAAACTCATTGGACTGGTTTACGATAAACAGACCGTTATGCAGGTTAAGAAACTCGCCTACCGTTGCGTTAACGAAATCGTCGGCGGTATCAAGCTTTTCCTCGGAAAACCTTTCTGCAAACTTGATATAGATATCCGTATCACAGCAGATTGCGGTATAGCCGTCGGTGTTATCGCTCTTGATTTTCTGACCCACCGTATTCTCATAGTTTGCATCGGAAACAACGCTTGCGGAGAGAGGCGTGAAGTCATCGCCTACAAAGCGAATGAGGTTTTTAAGGAGAAGCGTAAGGTAGGTTGTATATCTTGCCGTATCGGCTGTACCCTCGACCTTATAGAAGTCTGCGATAATCTTATCGAGCTTATCGGTCTTGTCGCCGTTGAGGTCGTCCTCCGAGAGGGAATTACAGCTCTTATAGTCGCCCAGCGCCTTTTCAAACTGTGCGTTTGTAAGCACGTTGTTGTTGACCAAAGTCTGACCTAAAACAAGGTAATCCTGCGGCTGCTTTGACAAAAGCTCCTCCACCTGATCCTTTGTAACAAAGCCCATTTCAACTGCTATATCGCCTATTCTCTTATCGACGGTAGACTGCACCTGATGAATAAACTCCACCTGACCTGCCGTCATATAGCCTGCATTAATGGCAAGAACGCCAAGTCTTGTTTTTGTATTCTTCTTATCGTCGAGAGCCTTAGCAAGCTGTTGACGTGTAACGAGTCCTTCATTGAGAAGGTAGCTTCCGAAAAATTGAGCAAACATTATAATCAGACTCCTTTCGCAACCATTTCAATGAGCTTGAGAACCTGGTCGTTTGATATAGGCTTCTGCAAAAATTCAAATGCTCCTGCGTTGATAGCGTCCTTGAGGTGATTCTGCGTACCTACCGAGGAAGCCATAACTATTTTAGCATTTGCGTCAAATTCAATAATTTCCTTAACAGCCTCGATACCTGTTTTCTTAGGCATAACGATATCCATAAACACGATATCAGGCTTGTACTCCTTATAATTGTCAACAGCCTGTTCCCCGTCTGCAGCTTCATAACAAGCGGCCACGCCGAGTGAAAGGATATAATCCTTTAGCTTCTTTCTTGCAAACATAGAGTCGTCACAAATCATAACGGACATTTCATTTATAGTCATAATATATCCTCCTGTTAAGTTTATTTGCATACATCTATAATACCATAAAAATTCACAAATTGCAAGTGTCTGTTTCATATATTTTTGTTGTTATTATCCACAAATTACACGCTCGTTTTTTATGGAACTTTATTTTTTATAGTTGACAAATTGCGAGCTTTGTGATATAATTATCAAGGTAATTTTTCAGGGTGCCAAATTTTTGCCGGTGTGGTGGAATTGGCAGACGCGCCGGACTCAAAATCCGGTGGTAGCGATACCGTGCGGGTTCGACCCCCGCCACCGGCACCATAAGTCCACCGTAATTTTGATAGAATTACGGTGGACTTTTTCTATGCCCGAAAACCGCTTGAAATAGGGCTTTTCGGCTATTTCAGCACATAAGCGAACCCCGCTGCAGGCAATTCTGCGGCGGGGTTTCGTGCGTTTTATGAGGATTGTTGCTTTCTGCGGCGTTGTAATCGTTAAACGGCTGGGGTAATCGTTGAATTACTGGAGTATTCGTTAAACTACCGAGGTAATCGTTAAACAGCCGAGTTCTGATAATACTCCTTATGAGAAAATCGGCGATGAAGTGCGGTCGCTGGCTGTTCCTTTTGATATTCCCGATGGTTGGGTATGGGTACATCCAACGGACATCGGCTTCTTTGGCTCTGGAAAAACACCAGCACCAGATCAATTAAGCAAATTTGGAACGATCCCATATTTTAAGGTCGCAGATATGAATGCTACCGGAAATGAAGTCTATTTGTGCAATTCTAATTCGTTTTTGAAATTGCCAAATTCGATGAAGCTATTTTCAAAGGGTGCAGTGGTGTACCCCAAAAACGGTGGTGCGGTGTTTACAAACAAGAAACGGATATTAGGACAAGATTCCTTGGTTGACCTTAATACGGGTAGCTACACGCCATTTTCTCAAATGGATGAGAAGTTCTTCTATTATCTGTTTTCAACAGTTGACTTTCAAAAGTATTACAAGGGAACTGCACTGCCCACGGTGGATATGGACGCTGTGCAGGAAATTGTCTGGGGGCTACCCTCTCTGGCTGAGCAAAAGCGCATAGTGACGGCAATCGAATTAACTTTGCCGTTGATCGACAAGTACGAAGAAACGCATAGTCAGTTATCTCGTTTGCAGAACTCTTTTCCAGAAGCCCTCAAGAAGTCGATTTTGCAAGAGGCAGTTCAGGGCAAGCTGGTACCACAAGACCCGTCTGACGAGCCTGCAGAGGCTCTGCTGGAGCGTATCCGGGCGGAGAAACAGCGGCTCATCAAGGAAGGCAAAATCAAAAAGGACAAGCACGAATCTGTCATTTTCAGACGGGATAATTCTCATTATG
>MSHC01000028.1 GCA_001940995.1 Ruminococcus sp. Phil15 | reverse complement strand
GGGTCAGCTTGATTATTATATCACATCGTTTTCAGTTTGTCAAGTACTTTTCAAAAACTTTTTTGTTTTTTTGAAGTTTTGCTTGGCTCTCGTTTGACGACTTTTATATTTTATCACTTGGCAATGAAAAAGTCAACACTTTTTTGACAAAAAATTGCGGTTTTCGCTTTGTGACAGCAAAGTGAATGGTTTTGTGAAAGAATATGTTAAAAATGCACACACCGATAGGAAAACGGAAGATTATTCCCCTGCTATTGACGGATATTTATGAGATATTTAGGGACAATAATACAAATATCAAGTTATATTCTGATAACAGAAAGGACAAATGTTATGCTAAAAAGAAGGATATACACATTTACGCTTATTCTATCCGGTTTTATAATGGTTTTCTCGATGCTCTACATTCTGACATCGTATTTTGGAGGTGCGCAGGAAACTGTTTCACAAATCGGTTCCCGTGGTGCGGAGGTAAGGGCTATACAAAAATTTCTTATTGACTGGGGACTTTACAGCGGTGATGTAACCGGATACTACGGGGAAGAAACCACTGCGGCAGTCAAGAAGTTTCAGAAGCTCAAGGGCATAAGTCAGACAGGAGTAGCAGGACCACAGACGCTTGCAGCTATGGGAATTACTGTTGGCCAAGTACCTGCGGCTACTGAATCCAATGTATATTTACTTGCAAGGATTATCTCGGCGGAGGCCAGAGGTGAAAGCTACGAGGGTCAGGTGGCTGTCGGTGCGGTAGTGCTTAACAGAATTGAGCATCCGTCATTCCCTGACACGCTTGCCGGGGTAATATACCAGAAAGGTGCATTCACGGCAGTAACAGACGGACAGTTCAACCAACCGATTTCAGATTCCGCCTACAATGCGGCAAGAGACGCTCTAAACGGGTGGGACCCGTCGGGCGGCGCAATATACTACTACAACCCTGCTAAGACAAACGACAAATTTATACACAGCAGACCTGTTATCAAGACGATTGGCAAGCACAGGTTTTGCTCATAAAACAAAGGCGGCAGTCAGATTTGGCTGTCGCTTTCTTGTAATATTGTTTTTAATGTGCTATACTGTATTAAAGGGAGATAGAAAATATGCTGAGAATTATGTTTGTATGTCACGGAAATATCTGCCGTTCTCCGATGGCGGAGTTTATACTCAAAGACCTTGCAAAGAAAGCAGGAATCAGCGACAGGCTTTACATTTGTTCCTCTGCGACAAGCACAGAGGAGATTTTCTGCGGCAAGGGCAATCCTGTATATCCTCCTGCAAAAGAGGAGCTTCGCAGGCACGGGATAGGCTGTGATGGCAAGCGTGCTGTACAATTAACGGCATCGGATTATGACAAATACGATTTATTCATCGGTATGGACAGTGCAAACATCAGAAATATGATTCGCATACTGGGCGGCGACCCAGACTGCAAGATACGCAAGATGATGGATTACGCCGGCGGCGGTGATGTTGCAGACCCTTGGTACTGCGGCAGGTTTGATGTTACATACGGCGACATATTGCGTGGCTGTAAGGGGCTGCTGGAGGAAATCAATAGCAGCTTATAGAGACGTTTTAACATGAAAACTAAAAAATGTGCTGAAAGGCTTGACTTTCTCAATTAAATTTGATATAATATAAAAGCTGTTAAATCGGCACGAGTTATTAGCTCAGTTGGCAGAGCATTTGACTTTTAATCAAAGGGTCCCGGGTTCGAATCCCGGATAGCTCACCAGTTAAATACTTCCCTGTGGATATTTCCATAGGGAAGTATTTTTTGTAGGCTTCTTCTAGTGCAATTTCATTTACTTCAACTTATACAACACTAAAATTCTATCAGTCTGCCCTTTTCAAACATCTTAACGAGTACACATCCTAGAATAAGACCGGCTGCGCCCTGAAAGCCGTTTGCAGGGATATTCACGGCAGACGGACCGAATCCGTACAGGAATCCTTCAAACACGAAATAGCCAAGTATCATAACCGCTTCGGCGGCAACTCCTGCAATAATTCTTGACGGGAGGTTGCCGATCTTTTTATGCAACAGTTTGAAGCCGCAGCAGGCAATAATCGCCATCAGTCCCTTTATCACAAAGGTTGCAGGCGCATATACAACATATCCCGAAAACAGGTCGGCAAGCGCCGAGCCAATCCCAGCAGCAAGAAAGCCATATATAGGATTCAGCGTCCAACCGGAAAGCAGGACGATGCAGTCGCCAAAATTCAGATATCCCTTTAAAGGGGACGGTATTTTGATAATCATTGTTGCAACGCAGGTCAGCGATGCAAGCAGTGCCGCCATAACTATTCTTTGAGTGGAGTTTTTCTTTTCCATTTCTGTCACCTCTTGATGTTCATGTAATTAGTATATATCAAATCTGATTATATTAAAATAGTCAGAAAAAGAGAATTATATATAACCAGAAATTTACAGAGCCGAAATAACAGCATAAAAAAGGAAGCTACAAATTCTGCAACTTCCTAAAACAACTATTATCTTTTTCTATTCTCCGATTGAATCTTTGAATACACACATCCGCAGTAATTCTGGCGGTACAGGTTATACTCCTTGGAAAGCTCAATTGAACGCTTATAGCCGCCGCGCTTTTTGAAATCGCTCGGAAGCCATTTTACGCCATACTCCTGCTCCAGCTCCAATGACACCATAGCAAGCTTCTGAGAATTCTTATACGGTGAAATAGAGAGGGTTGTCGTAAAGAAGTCACAGTTATGCTCCTTAGCGAGCTTTGCGGCTTGCTCAAGTCTGAGTTTATAGCACTTTGTACACCTATCACCGCCCTCCGGCAAATTTTCCATACCCTTAGCCATATCAAAAAACAGACTCGGATTATATTCGCAGGGGATGAGTGTGACGTTCTTTGCAAACGGCGCTCCGGAGAGCAGTCTTTCAAGCTCTGTAAGCCGTTTTGAATACTCGGCTTCGGGTGTTATGTTGGGATTATAATATGTCATCAGAATTTCAAAATGCCGTGACAGAAATTCAAGGACGTATGACGAGCAGGGAGCGCAGCAGGCGTGCAACATAAGCTTAGGTTTTGATGTTTGCTTCTCGATAAGCTTTTCAAGCTCGACCTGAAAATTACGATTTGACAAATCCTGCACTGTTACCACCCCTTTCATAAAATTCAACAGCCCACTGATATTTAGTGGGCTGTAATTTTCGGATTATTCAACCGGTTCTTCAACTTCCTTATTCTTTCCGAAGAAGAAAAGCGTTCCTGCCATTGCGAGAACTTCAAGAACCACAAGACCTACCGCCTTAACGCTTCTTAAAGTATCGTCAGTCTGTGGGTTGTTGTCATTCTCAGGCATATTCTCAACTGCGTTTTCAATATCTTCCTGAGAGATATTGTCGTTCTTCTGATCCTCAGGAATTGTAACGTTTGTATCATTGAGATCCTCTGTGGTATCTCCGTTTGAGTCTGCTTTCGGCTCGTAAGGGGTAATCTCGATGCTTTCAATTGTGAATGTTGAATTTTCTTTGAGATAGAAAAGCTGTACGAACACAAGTGCGTCGTTCTTATCGAGCGAGATATTTTGGGCTTCCCAAACAGTCTGGTCGGTATTCTGGTAATACTTTGTCCAGTTGCCGTCTATATCATTCATGCTGATAGAACCGCTGGCATAGCCGTCTGCGGTAACTATAACCTTAACGTTATAATTCTGTTCAAAATCCTCGATATAATCTCTGAGGTCCACGCAGTATGGGTCAACCTTTGTTTCATCGTAAGCCTCTGCACCCTGAGAAAGCTCGTAGAGTGCGTCGCCGTTGTTCTCAATTACAATTGCATCCTCAGATGGCTCTGACGGCTGCTGTGAAGTAGCTGAAGTAGTAGTTGTCACAGTTTCGCTTACAGTGGTAACAGGCGTATCGGACGTGGACTGATTATCCGAGCTTGTAAGCGGGGACTGGGTTGAAGTTAACGTTGTGGTCGTTGTTGCAGATGTTGTTGTCGAAATGGATGTGCTTCCTTCTGCTTCAGAAGAAGCGTAAGTAGTAGTTGTTGTCTTAGGCTTTGAAGTAGTTGTTGTGGTAGTAGTTGCCTTGGATGTCGTTGTAGTCGTAGTAGGCGTTGTCACCTTTGACGTTGTTGTGGTTGTAGTGGTCGGCTCAGTTGTGGTAGTCGTTGTAGGCGTGGTTGTTGACTGAGACGTTGTTGTAGTCGTTGTAGATGTCGGAGTTATCGTAGTAGTGGTTGTTGTAGTGGTTGTGGTTGTAGTAGTTGGTGTAGTTGTGGTAGTTGTGGTAGTTGTGGTAGTTGGTGCGGAAATCTTAACCTTTATCGGGCTTGACGATGTCGGTGCGCTATACGGTGTGCTGACCATAGAGCCGTCCTTATTTTCAACAAGCTTTTCGACTTCAATCCAGATTTTTGCCGTACCGGATACTCCGCTCTTTGCCTTAAAAGAAACGAGAGAAAGCGCTGTATCTACTGTAATATTATTTGCGCTCATGTTTGCGCCGACAATCTTTACGACGCCTTCACCATACGAGTAATTTGTAATTACCGAAAATCTGCTTCCTACGTCATACTTACTCGAAAGCTCGGAGGTTGACGGAACGTAAACATCAAGAAGCTCGTCGTCATAATGCAAAAACAGCTGAAATCCCGACGCGCCGTTGGTTCCTGCTTCATATCCGACAGACACGTCAAAGCTCTCCCCCGGTCTTACAGTTGAGGACGACGGACTAACGGTTATTTCATTTGTTGATGAAGCGACTACCGACCCTGCAAAAACCGAGGTCAGCATTACAACGGCCGTACCGATTGAGATAACAGCCTTCTTAAATCCAATATTCATTTTTGCCTCCTTATTTCTGTCACGGCTTTGTAAAAAAGCAAGCCTGTGTGAAACAATTCTCTTGTATGTTCTGTCTTTTTTCTATCTTTTGACATAATTTTCGTTTTGTAGAGTAATTATACCATATTATGAAAAAATCTGTCAATAGACAATTTGCTATAATTTTCATCTGCTTTTTCTACATTATCGCTAATTTCAGTTCTCAAACGCCCTGTTTCTGCGGTTTTGCGGTTTTCGGGTACAAGATATAGTTGCTTTTATATTTTTGAAGCACAAATTTTCTTAAATATGTTAAGAAAATGCTAAATGTAAATTTTTTGTGAACTCATAAAACAGAGATTTTACGCAAATTTTCACTTGACAATTTTCGCTTTTTGCACTTATAATATAAACTAAGGTATTGTGCCGTGGTTTTGGCGCTTAATACAAAGACACAGAGATATAAACGAGCAGTTACACTTAACTAAGAGGACAAACAAAATGGCTTTTACAAAAGGAATAAAAAAGCTTGCGGCTATAGCTATCAGCACCGTTATGTGTTTTTCATATGGTGCTTCTTTTGTTGCTCAAAATAATGTGGCGTCTGCTGTTTCCGTATCTGTCGGAACAGTCTACGCTTCTTCCCTAAGAGTAAGGTCGGGCGCAGGAACAGCATTTGCGACCCTCGGATATCTTTCAAGCGGCACGTCTGTTACGATTTTGGGTCAGGACACTGCGGCAGACGGCAAGGTATGGTACAAGATAGAATACAAGGGTCAGACGGGCTATGTTTCTTCGCAGTATGTTGAAATTACGGGAAGCGTTGAAACAAAACCTGATACTCCGACGTTCTCAGAGGATATGGACTTCGAGGCATATCTTGACGAACAGGGCTTTCCTGAAAGCTACAAGGATTCGCTGAGGTCGCTACACGCAATTCACCCCAACTGGGTATTCAAGGCGCAGGAGCTTAACATTGACTGGTCAACTGCTCTTGCGGCAGAATCGCAGGTCGGTGTAAGTCTTGTATCAAAAAACAGCATTGCTTCATGGAAGTCTATGGAAAAGGGTGCGTACAACTGGAACACAAACACATGGTACGGTCTTGACGGCGCAAGCTGGGTAGCGGCGTCCAAGGAGCTTGTCGCTTACTATATGGACCCAAGAAACTTCCTCGACGAAACCTCGATATTTATGTTTGAACAGCTTTCTTATGATTCACAGGTACACACAATCGAGGGCGTACAGGCGATACTTGCAGGCTCGTTTATGAGTTCGACATACACTACGCCTGATACCAATGAAACATACAGCTATGCGCAAACCTTTATGGATGCGGCATATGCAACGGGTGTAAGTCCTTATCATCTTGCATCTAGGGCAAGGCAGGAAATGGGAACTCAGGGAACGCCTCTTGCTTACGGCACTGTTCCCGGATTTGAGGGTTACTACAATTTCTTCAACATTCAGGCTTATGCGACTTCTACCCTTACGGCACAGCAGATGGGCGCAAAATACGCATCAATAAGCAACGCCGCATATTCTCTGCCCTGGACAAATCAGCGAAAGGCGCTTATGGGCGGTTCGACATTTATCGGACGCAGTTACATAAATCGTGGTCAGGACACGCTTTACTTACAGAAATTTGATATGGTAGACGGCGGCAACGGCTACTATGTTCATCAGTATATGACAAACATACAGGCTGCGGCTTCCGAGGCAGCGCACATGAAGAAGGCATACAACAGCGAGATTTTAAATTCCGCTCTTGTATTCACTATACCTGTTTACGACAATATGCCAAAGACGGCTTGCGTAAAGCCTACATCGACGGGAACGAACAACAACTTTCTTTCCTCAATTTCGGTAAAGGGATACAGCGTTACTCCGACATTCAACAGATACACTCAGAGCTATTCGCTCACTGTTCCTGCAAACGTAAAGTCGGTTGTAATTTCCGCAACGACAAACACGTCTGCGGCAAGTCTATCGGGAACCGGAACTGTCCAGCTTAAAACCGGAAACAACACGTTCACTATTACTGTCACAGCACCGTCGGGTTCAAAGCGTGACTATACTTTGAATATTCTGCGTGAGGGCGATACGATGCACTTCACTTACGGAGATGTCAATGACGACGGATTTATCGACACGGTTGACACGCTGATTATTATGCAGTACACGGCAGGAAACACCGAGCTTACTCCAGCACAGCTGCTTGCGGCAGATGTAAACGGCGACGGCTTTGCAGATGTTGTTGACGCACTTATGATACTTCAGTACAACGCCGGCACGATTGATAAGTTTGTATAAGCATGATCCCACTGAGATAGGTGGACGGTCATTCTGCTAAAATCGGCAGGAAAATAAATCAAAATTTGGAGGGTTTAGAAAAATCATGGCGAATTACAGTGTTTGCGGAATTGATTGTGATACTTGCAAGTTTAAATATGAACAGGGCTGTAAAGGCTGCAGAGAAATTAAAGGCAAGGTTTTTTGGGGCGAGTGCGAATTATACAAATGTAATGCCGCTAAAAAGCAAGACCATTGCGGAAAGTGCGAGCAATTTCCTTGTGACAAATTGAAAGAGTGGGCAAGTTCTGAAAACCCCGAAAGAATAGACAATTTGAAAAACTTATAAGTTCCGGTTTATCAGTCAGATACACAAAAGTCCGAGAAGATATTATTTCTTCCCGGACTTCTCTTTTTTACAGCAGCTCGACTTACGATCTTTAGTATTCAATACAAACGAAAACGACGCTATTGCATAACAATAACGTCGTTTGCTTTTTACACGCAGAGAATATTTTTGATTGCACCGACCCTGCACGCCTTTTCACAGGCTCCGCAGTTAATGCACTTGGAATAGTCAATTCTCGCAAAGTTATCGGTTACTGTGATTGCTCCCTCGGGGCAAGCCTTTTCGCACAGCTTACAGCCGATACAGCCCGAACCGCAGACGCTTCTTGTAACCTTGCCTATTGCGGTCGAACGGCAACACACCTCATATACCTGCCTTCTGCTTCTGATTACGATAAGCGCATTAGGACACGCTTTTGCACAAATTCCGCATCCTGTGCAGACCCTTGGGTCAACTACCGCAACACCGTCCTTTATAGATATAGCATTGCTCGGGCAGACCGCTACGCAGTCGCCGTAACCTAAGCATCCGCTTGTGCAGACCTTACTTCCGTTATAATATCTGTTTGAGGATTTACAACTTTGTGTTCCGTCAAACACATACTTATGCTTTGTTACCTCGCAGTTGCCGCCGCATCGTACAAATGCCGTCTGCTGCTCGACCTTTCCGACCTCAATGCCAAGGATCGAGGCAATTTCACCAGCTGATTTATTGCCGCCCGGTTTGCAGAGGTTTGCGTCAGCTTCTCCCTTAAAGATCGCTTCTGCGTATGCGTTACAGCCTGAGTAACCGCATGAGCCGCAGTTGATCTGAGGCAGGGCATTTTGGAGCTGTTCGAGTCTTTCGTCTGTTTTTACTGCAAAGACCTTTGACACGACGGTAAGCAATACTGCTGAGAGAATACCAAGTCCTGCAAAAATAAGAATAGGGATAATATACGTCATCATAGCTATATCCCCTTTCTACCCGATAAGTCCCGAAAAGCCCATAAAACTAAGCGAGACTATCGAAGCGGCAATAAGGGTTGCGGGAACGCCCCTGAATGTTTCGGGAATTTTGGAGTCGTCAATTCTCGAACGCACGCCTGAAAACAGTAACAGTGCGAGAGTAAAGCCGATACCCGTACCGAGCGCATTGGTTACAGACTGTGCAAGATTATAGCTTTCATCGACGTTCGTGATTGTGACGCCGAGAACCGCACAGTTTGTTGTAATGAGCGGAAGATATATGCCGAGAGCTTTATACATAGGCGGCATAACCTTTTTGAGTATCATCTCAATCATCTGCACGAACAGTGCGATAACAAGGATAAATGCTACGGTTTTGAGGTATGTAATTCCGAATTTGTCAAGCAGAATGTAAATCGGATAGGTACAAAGCGTAGCGCATACCATAACGAATATAACTGCGGCTCCCATACCGAGCGAGCTTTTCATCTGCTTTGATACGCCGAGGAAAGCGCATATTCCCATAAACTGTGAAAGCACGATATTGTTTACTAAGACAGTACCGACGAGTATAAGGATATATTCCATTGCTTACACACCTCCCTGACATTCGTCCGACTTAGAACCTGCGCCCTTGCATATAGCGGCATGAGGACATCCTGCGCAGCTTATTTCCTTAGGCGGCTTTTTGTTTGCAAGCTTATTTACGAGAGCGATGATACAGCCGAGAACGAAGAAGCCGCCGCACGGCATAATGAACATAAGCATCGAGTTATCGCAGAGGACGGGGATTTTAATGCCCATAAAGCTTCCTGAGCCTAATATCTCACGAATGCTTGCCATAACTGTGAGTGCAAGGGTAAAGCCGATTCCCATTCCGAGTCCGTCGAGTACAGATGCGCCGACTGAGTTTTTGGATGCAAAGGCTTCCGCTCTGCCTAGAATTATACAGTTTACCGTAATGAGCGGCAGGAATATTCCGAGTGAGGAATAGACGTCGGGCAGGTAGCCTTTCATAAGAAATTCAATCAAAGTCACAAAGCCTGCGATAATTACGATAAAGCTTGGAAGTCTTACCGTTGACGGGATAGCTTTTTTCAGGAGAGATATAACGGTATTTGAGCAGACAAGCACAAATGTTGTTGCAAGACCCATACCGATGCCGTTTATAGCCTGGTTTGTGACTGCGAGTGTAGGACACATTCCGAGGAGTCCTACGAGAGTAGGGTTTTCCTTAATTATACCCTTTGTAAGCTCAAATAGGGAGCTTTTCTTTTCGGTACTGTTACTCACCTAAAATCGCCTCCTTATTCTCCTCGTAGGTTTCGATTGCGAGGGTGATTGCGCTCTTAATTCCCTTTGAGGAATAGCTTGCGCCTGTGATATTGTCAACCTCAGACAAGGTTTCCTTATTTGTTCCAGTGAACTTTTCGAGGAAGTCTTTATCGGTCGTTTTTGTACCAAGTCCCGGAGTTTCGCTGCAACTGATATAGTAAATTCCTGCGACGGTCAGATCCTCGTTAACGCCTATCAGGACGTGTATACCACCCTTGCTGTATCCGTCTGCTTCTATCTCAAAGATACAGATCTTGCTGTCCGAGGTTGGCACGATTACATTTGTTACGCCGTCTAAGGTTACGACATCGCCGTTTTCATCCTTCAAGATTTCATATTCGCTGTCCTTATTTATGCTTTCGCAGCCTGCGACCAGCTCGTCTGTCATTACGCCTGTATTATCTACATAGGTAATTTCATAGGCAAAAACCAGAAGTCCGCACACGATTGAACAGATAAGGCAAAGGACAATTGAGGGCATGATTTTCTCTTTCACTATTTCTCTCCCTCCTGTGCTTTTGGCTTCTTTGCTCCGACCGGTCTTGTCCTGCAAAGCATATTGATATACGGAGTAACGATATTCATAAGGAGTATTGCATAGGAGACGCCCTCCGGTGACGAACCGTAAAATCTGATAACGCAGGTTATGATTCCGCAGCCGATACCGAAGATGACCTTTCCTGTCTGGGTAATGGGCGTTGTAACATAGTCGGTCGCCATAAAAATTGAGCCCAGCAAGAGTCCGCCCGAAAGCACCTGGTAGAGAGGATCCTCGCCTGCTATAAATGAAAACAGGGCAACCGTACCAACGAAAGCAAGCGGCGCTGACGGGGTGATCACTCTGACTATGCAGAGGTAGATACCGCCCACTATGAGAGCTACCGAACAGGTTTCGCCGAGACATCCGCTTGTCATACCGAGAAACATATCAAGCATATTTGCAGATTTGGAGGCAAGAGGTGTTGCGAAGGTCGTGATATCTGTTGTAAAAGGCTCTGCCCATGTTGTCATTGCTGCCGGAAAAGAAAGCATTATAACAATTCTTCCGACAATCGCAGGGTTTGCAAAGTTACAGCCTAGTCCGCCGAAAAGCTGTTTTGTGATTACGATTGCGAAGAACACGCCGATAAAGGCTATCCAGAAAGGGATAGTCGGCGGAAGATTAAGTGCAAAGATAAGACCTGTTACTGCGGCGGAGAGGTCGCCCGTTGTATCGGGACGCTTCATAATAATTCCGCAGAGTCTTTCCAGAACCACGGCTACTGCGATACAGAAGCCTATGAGCATAAGCGCTCTGCCCCCGAAAATAACGGTTGCAGCCGCTACCGCAGGAACAAGAGCTATCATAACGTGACTCATCACCTTAGCGGTTGTAACGTTGCTTCTGATATGCGGCGACGGGGAAACTATAAGCTTTTCCATTTTTAATACACTCCCCTTTCCCTTACCTTATAAAATCTTTCGCAAGCTGATTTGTTTCTGCTAAGTTTCGTTTAGCGGGACATACATAGCTACAGCTACCGCAATTCATACACAGGTTAATCTTCAGCTTTCTGAGCATTTCCTTGTCCTTTGAGATATATGCCTTTTCAAGCTCTGTCGGCATAAGCTTCATAGGGCAGGCTCTTACACATCTTCCGCAGCTTATGCAGGCTGTTTTATCTGATTTATCTTTAGCTAGCTTTTCGGTAAATGCTAAAATTGCATTATTGGTTTTTGTGACGGGCGTATTTATATCATAGAGGCACATACCCATCATAGGACCGCCTGCCAACAGCTTAGCTATTGCTTCAGGCGAACCGTCTGCAAAAGAGATAAGCTCGCTTACCGCTGTGCCGACAGGGACAAACACGTTGCAGGGCGTTCTCAGGGCGTCGCCGTCGAGCGTTAGACGTTTTTCAACAAGCGGCATACCCGTTTTGAGGTATCTTGATATAAAGCCTGATGTTGAAACGTTCAATACGATGATTCCCTTGCTGGCAGGAAGCTCGCCCTCGCCTACGACTATTCCCGTTGCGCTGTACGCTACTACCTTTTCTGCACCCTGAGGATAAGAAGATTTAAGCGAAACGATTTTTATACCGCTCTTGTTTGAGGTTTTCTCTTTCATTAGCTTGATAGCCTCAGGCTTATTCTTTTCAATACAGATATAGCAATTCGGAATTTCGAGGTAATGCATAACCTTCTCAATTCCGTCTATTACGTCGTCGGGAGATTCCAAAAGCTCACGGCAGTCACTCGTTATGTACGGCTCGCATTCCGCGGCGTTTATAACGAGGGAATGTATCGGCTTTTCCTTAATATCAACATTAAGCTTTATATGTGTTGGAAATCCTGCGCCGCCAAGGCCGCAGCATCCGCTTTGCTTTATAGCTTCAACAAAGCTTTTAAGATCGGAAACCTCCGGCGGCTTTACCTCGTCTGACACAGTCTGAGTTCCGTCTGTTTCGATAACTACCGCCTTACAGACCTTACCGCTTGCCAACAGGTAATCCTCGATGGAAGTCACCCTGCCAGACACGGACGAATGCACGGGAGTAGACATAAATGCGGCGCTGTCGCCTATTTTCTGTCCGACAGAAACAATGTCGCCCACCTTCACCAAAGGGTCGCAGGGCGTTCCCATGTGCTGTGACATCGGTATTCTGACGCTCTTAGGGAGCGGAAGGCGCAATGTCTGCGAGGACGCAGTTCCCTTTTTATGGTCAAGGGATATTCCTGAAAATAGCATATTCATTCCTCCGTTTTTATAAGATTAAAGCTGTTGTCTGTGAGCGTTACATCGTTGACTATACCTTGACTTACATAGATGTTTCTGTTTTCGTCTATCGCTATTACGCTGTACGATTCATCATTTAGGCGGTTTTGCAAGCCTGCCGTACCGCCTATAAATATTTCTGTCGAAAGAATGTCCGAAGCAATTCCGCTGTCGCATATCACTGTGACTGATGAAAGGTCGGTATCAACGGGATAGCCTGTATCAAGGTCGTAGATGTGTCCATATTTTTTGCCGTCTATCTCAAAAAATCTCTCGTATGCTCCCGAGGTAGATATAAAGCACTCGCCCGTTTCGACCTTGAGAACTGTACTTGACGGCTCAAACGGGTTTGTGATTGCCGTTGTAAAGCGTGAGCCGTCGGGCTTTTTTCCGTAGAAAAGCGATGACGAACCATGGGACGCTATCGCGCACTCAGCGCCGCACCTCTCGAAATACTCTTTCAGCTTGTCGCACGCATATCCCTTTGCGCAGCATCCGAAATTAAGGCAGGCGCCGTTTGAAAGGGTGATTTCATTGCCGATTACTGAAATATTATCCGAATTAATTGTAGAAAGAGCCGATTCTATTTCGCCGTCGCTCGGTATTCTCCCCTGTTCGGCGGCATCATGCCAAAGCTCTATAAGCTTTCCCGACGCTGCATCTACGCTTTTATGCTCCGTATTATCAAACTTAGATATAAGCTCCGCTATAATCTCCGACTCGCCTTTTCCGTTCCTGTTCAGGTTATAGAGCGTGCTGCCCTTCTTGTATGCGTCAAGCTCGCCGTTGAGATTTTGCAGAAGCTCCTTGCACTCGTTCAGATCTGCGCCTATTGCTTTTATTGTAACGGCGGTGTCCATTGCGAAAAACGTTTGCGTTTCAAACGTCTTATTATTGCTTCTGTACCACAGTGCGAGGACGATTGCCAGAGACAACAGCAGTATGATTACAACAACGCCTGCTGATTTATTTATTCTTTTCAATATGCACGGTCCTTTCTGCGGACAGTTGAATTTATTTGAAATATATGATACAATATAAGCAGTAACTATATTTAAACTATAAAGATAATTATATACGATTATTCTCCGTTTGTAAAGTGTTTTTTTGTAAAAAATACACACAATTGAAAGGATTTGATAAAATGAAGGCATATAGGATACAATTTATAAGGCACGGACTGACGCAGGGCAATCTTGATGGAAAATACATAGGAATCACCGACGAAGGGCTTTGCAGTCAGGGCGTTGACGAGATAAAGGCAAAGCTTGAAAAATACAACTATCCTCACGCCGAAAAGATATATGTTTCGCCGCTCAAAAGATGCAGGGAAACTGCGGAGCTTATTTACTCCGACTGCACTATGAGGCTTGTACCTGAGCTTCGTGAAATGAACTTCGGCGATTTTGAAAACAAGCGTGCCGTTGACCTTATGGAAAGAGAAGACTACAAGAGCTTTTTAAAAGGCGGTCTTGACAATCCTGCACCTAACGGCGAATCTATGAGGGACGTTGTTGAAAGGTGCTACTGGGCAGCTGATTTCATTATCACGGATATGATGAAGCTGGGCATTACAAGCACGGCGGTTATAACGCACGGCGGTATCATTATGAACATACTTAGCTGCTTCGGACTGCCAAAGCTTTCGCCTATGGAATTGCCCTGCGATTTCGGCGAGGGGTACGAGGTACTTGTCACCGCCGATATGTGGCAGCGTTCAAACGCATTTGAAATAATCGGGAAGTTCCCGTATCTCTTGTCTGACGAAAAGGAATAATATTTCAAAAATAACGGTAATGGAGGTCGCCGTAGTATGAATAACACGCAGATAAAAAGGCTTGCAACAATAAGGCTGAGCGGCAACTGGGGCAACTGCATTGCTCTTGGTGTAACTATGCTGTCTATGGGACTTCTTGTTATCCTTGGCGAAATTCTTATATACAACGGCTTTTCATACTTATACCCTGACGAGAATTATTACACATTCTTAGCTTCGCCTGTCGGTCTTTCGCTTATTACTTGCAGAGTGATTGCATACTATCTGATTTTTGTGCCTGAGATAAACTATATGCGGACAATTTACGCAAGCCTTTCGGCGGGCGAAAGCTTTATCGGAGTAAGGTGGGCGCTAAGACATATTGGCATAAAATACTACATCAAGGCGATTTTCGTACAGACGATTTCAATTCTATATCATGTCGTTCTTCTTGCTCCGTTTGCAATATCCGTTTACGTCGTGACCTACTACATCGGCGAAGCAAGAGAGCAGATGAACAATACTAACCTTATTATGTTTATGCTCAGTCTTTTGACTTCTATTCTGTTTTTGTTCCTTTACATATTTCTTACCATAAAGATAAGGCTTGTGCCTTTTATTTTAGCCGCCAAGAACGACCTTAAAATATTCGACGCTTTTATGCTTTCGGCAAGACTTATGGAAGGAAATGTATTAAGATACATTCTGTTTATATTATCGTTTGTTAAATATTTTCTGCTTTGTTTGCTGATATTCCCGATTATTGTAGTTCTGCCCTACTACAATATGAGCATTGCGATATTCTGCCGAAGCCTTGTAACGGACGAAAAGATTTCCGAATACCTTGCAGAAAAGGAGAAAAAGGCTTGAAAATTGATTTTATCGTTCAAAGAAACGCTGTTTCGGTCGAAAGCGTACTTCGGGAAAACGGTGTTTCCAGGAGGCTTATCACAAAGCTCAAGCGGACGGAAAACGGCATAACCTTAAACGGACGGCACACACGCACTGTTGACCTTGCCGGCAAGAGCGACAGGATAACCATATGCCTGCCCGACCAAAAGACACTTGATGCGGCAGACACGCTTTGCGTACCTATAATATACGAAGATGAGAATTTTATCATATTTAACAAGCCTGCGTTTATGCCTGTGCATCCCTCTGTAAAGCATCAGGGCGACACGCTCGGCAACTTCTTTTCGCATCACTGCAAGGGGCTTACATTCCGCCCGATAAACAGGCTTGACAGAGACACATCGGGACTATGCTGTGTTGCAAAGGACGCATACAGTGCAAGAAAGCTTCAGCACACGATAAGCAAGGTATACTGCGCAATCGTAAGCGGAGAGATAAAAGAAGGCGGCACGATATACCTGCCCATTGCCAGAGAAAAGGAAAGCATCATAAAGAGGTGCATCAGGAATGACGGGCAGGAGGCTGTTACGCACTACTCCCCCGTTATGTACAGGAACGGATGCACGCTGCTTGACATAAGGCTTGAAACGGGAAGGACGCATCAGATAAGAGTGCATTTTTCCGCAATCGGGTATCCTCTTATGGGAGATGAGCTGTACGGAGGCGACAGGTCGCTTATTCATAGGCAGGCTCTTCATTGCAGAAAGCTGACTCTCAGGCACCCTGTTACTGATACAGAAATGAAATTTGAGGCGGACATTCCGTCTGATATGGCATCACTGATAAAATAAAAATCCACAGTCATTCGGATACTGAAGTGTATCGGAACGCTGTGGATTATTTTTATTCTTCTGAGAAAACAGGCTCAAAATCTACCTTTCCAGCGCTGACGTTGACGCCTGTAACTTTTACACGCATAGGGTCGCCTACTGCATATTTAACGCCTGTGTTCATATTACGGAGGGATACTGCGCCGTCGAAATAATACTCGCCCTCGGGCAAGGTATCAATATGGACAAGGCCCTCACAGGTATTGGGCAATATCACGAAAACTCCGAAGCTTGCAGCCGATGAGATGACTCCGTCAATCACATTGCCTATCCG
This sequence comes from Ruminococcus sp. Phil15, assembly GCA_001940995.1. Lineage (GTDB taxonomy): Bacteria > Bacillota > Clostridia > Oscillospirales > Ruminococcaceae > UBA7477. The sequence continues at coordinate 35,119 of MSHC01000028.1, read as the reverse complement.
GGATTTCATATACTCCGCTTTGTATCTTTCCTCACAGTCACGTTCGATTGTCATCGCGCGGATTTCGGCATTAGTTGAATTTTCTGCGGCAGAATCGGCAAACGACGCATACCGCTTTACGCACTCATCGTAGGAGAAAACCCCTGCGAGGTAGGCTGTCATAATGCGGTGAATTGCAAGGTCGGGATAACGCCTTATCGGAGATGTAAAATGCGCATAATCAGAGAGGACTAGTCCAAAATGTCCGATAGGCTCTACCGAATACTTAGCTTTTGCCATTGTGCGGAGCGTCATATTATTAACGGCAAGCTCGTTTTTGGTGTTCTTCACGCTTTTCAGGATATCCGAAAAGTCTTTTGGCTCAAACTTCATCTTGTTATTCGGGAACGGGACATTAAGGAGCGTAAGATAGCCTTTATATGTTCCGAGCTTTTCTGCGCTTGGATCCTCGTGGACACGGTAAACAAACGGAAGCTTATGGCTCTTGCCGAATCTTGCGGCACACTCGTTTGCCAGCAGCATAAAGTCCTCGATAAGCTCCTCGCTTCTGCCACGCTCTCTCGGCATAACGTCAACGCAGATATCCTCGTCGCTTATGACAAGCTTGCTTTCCACGCTTTCGAGAGACGGTGCGCCACGGCTTATCTTACGCTTTTTAAGCTTCTTTGCAAGCTCGTCCATTACAGGCAGGCAGTCCATCACTTCGGAGTATTTCTCGGAAAGCGCTTTTGAATTAAAGCCCTCGAGAAGTTCGTTTATTTCGCTGTACACGCCCTTGACTCTTGAGCGGATAATGGTTTTCTTAAAATCGAAGCTTATAACAATACCGTCGCTGTCCAGCTTCATAAGGCAGGAAAACGCAAGCCTGTCCTCATTTGGATTGAGGGAGCAAATACCGTTTGACAACTCCTTTGGAAGCATAGGAACTACACGGTTTGCATAGTAGACGCTTGTACCCCTTTTGAACGCTTCATCGTCGAGTGCTGTTCTTGGGCGGACGTAATGGGAAACGTCTGCGATATGGACGCCCAGCTCGTAGCCATAATCGGTTCTGGAAACGGATATTGCATCGTCGATATCCTTAGTATCTGCGCCGTCTATCGTAAAGATTTTCTTATCTCTCAGGTCAAGGCGTTTTTCGCCCTGTCTTGAGATTTCACGATAGTCGCTTACTTCTCTTGCATTTGCTATCACCTCAGGCGGAAAAACGGGCGTTACGCCGTTGACGTCGAGTACAGACAATGCGCATACGGATGCTCTGAGAGAACTGCCGAATGACGACAAGATACGGCAGATATGCTCGCTGTGGGAACTTCCACGCTTTACTATTTCCGCCATTACCTTATCGCCCTCAGCGACAGCTATGCCGTCGTCGTTTCTGAAATCCATTGCGTTTTTGGAAAGGTTATCTGGCATAACCCTAAGCCTGCCGAATTCCTTAACTATATCGCCTGTAAACCTGTTGCAGTTTTCTTCTGCGACGGTTACTACCTCGGCTTCGGGCGAGCTTCCGTTACTTTTCACTTCACGGCAGAGGACTATATCTGACGGCATTGCACCCTTTAATGCCCTGCCTGCGACAAAATACTCTGTATTATCTTTTAGGCGTCTTACAAAGCCAAAGGTTTTAGACACTCTCACGACCTCGCACCTTATTAGCTTCTTTAAATCAGCTAATATGATTCCCTTGTCGCCTTCGATAAGCCTGCCCTCTCTTTTCAGCTTTTCGAGTGACTTTGTAAATGCGTCGAAATCGAACTTATGGACTGACTTTTTCATATCGGAAAGCAGGACTTTAAACTTAACAGGCTTCTTGCCCTGCTTTGTTATTTTATGAATAATAAGCTTTTCGTAATCTGTTTTATCTGTCTTTTTCATTTAACATTCCCTCCTTTTTGAAGGACTTATGTTTATTATTGCTTGATACGCTCTATTCTTACATTAATTTTACGAAAAAGCCTCCCGCATAAGCAGGAGGCGAATTTTTACTTTACAAAAGGAATTACGATGTTTACTGCAAGAGCAATTGCAAAGAAGATAAAAGCTGCAATCTTTGTCCATCTGTTAAGCTTTGCTTCCTTTGTTCTGCTTTCGTTCTTGCCGAAAAATGTATCAGTGTTTCCACCGCCGACAGCAGAAGTAAGACCCTGATCCTTGCCTTCCTGTATAAGAACTATAAGAATGATAATAAGGCAAGCAACTAAAAGCACGCCGCCGAGAATAATTTCAACTGTTGTCATTTGTTTTACCTCCATAGATATTTCACATTAACATACCTATTTAGTATAACACATTATCTTTAAAATTGCAAGGGGTTTTAAGAAAAAATCTTGATAGGGATTTTGTCACATTATATCGTATTATGGAATATTATGTATCGAGGTTGCAAAGACCTTACAATTCAGCAAAAGGAGATTTTTACTGTGGAATTAAACACAAACGAGCTTGCAATGAAGCTTTGGGGAAGCAATGAAAACAGCCCGGCAAAAGTAAGCGAATGCAAGACTGCTACAGGCAAATTCCCACAAAGCACTCCTATCGGCATGATGTACGTGCCTTTCCAGAAGTGGGAAGAGCCGTATGACCCGGAGCTTGCCCTTTCCAGAGGCACAATGTTCCCGAGTCTTGACCTGCCGTTTTTAGGAAAGGAGGCCTCCTCAAATGGCTCTATCTGACAAACAGAAGCTTATGAGAAAGATTCAGGATCAGGCATTTGTTCTTTATGACGTAATGCTTTATCTTGACAGCCATCCTACCTGCAAGGAGGCGCTTGAATACTATCACAAGCACAGGGAAATGAAAGAAAAGCTTATAGAGGAATACGAACGGACATACGGTCCGATTACAGCGATGGGTGTAGTAAACGAGGGCAAGTGGACATGGTCCACCTGCGCATTTCCTTGGGAAAGGGGTGAAAGCTGATGTGGCAATACAAAAAGATGCTTCAGTATCCTGTTAACATCAAAAATCCGGATCCTGCGCTTGCTAAGCTTATTATGAGTCAGCTTGGCGGTCCGGACGGCGAGCTTGGCGCTTCTATGAGATATTTAAATCAGAGATACTCTGCTCCATGCCGTCAGGTACAGGGAATTTTAACGGACATTGGCACTGAGGAACTAGGTCACATGGAGATGGTTTCAGCAATCATCTTCCAGCTTACGAGAAACCTTACCGAAAAGGAAATAAAGCAGGGCGGATTTGACGCTTACTTTGTAGACCACACAACGGGTATTTACCCTGTTGCGGCTTCAGGTGTTCCCTTCTCTGCCGAGGTTTTCCAGTCTACAGGCGATGCGATCGCTGACCTTTCAGAGGATTTAGCAGCAGAGCAGAAAGCAAGAAAGTCTTATGACAATCTTTTAAGGCTCATAGACGACCCTGATGTAAGAGATCCTATCAAGTTCCTGCGTGAACGTGAAATCGTACACTTCCAGCGTTTCGGCGAGGGACTCAGACTTGTTCAGGATATGCTTGACTCCAAGAATTTCTACGCATACAATCCCAGCTTCGACAAGAAGTAAAAAGCAAAACATCGACCTCTTGCCAAAATGGCAAAGGGTCGATGCTATTTAGTAGAGTAAACTATTAATTTTTTATCCTGCTAACGTAGCTGAGCAATATGCTTTCACAGGGTTTCCTACTTCGTCGTATTCGCCTGTAACACGAATCAAAAACGGTATTCTGTCAGATGTCAGAGGTACTACTCCGCTAACCTCCTTAGTGCCATTACGGATCTGTTCACACCAGCCTTCAAATATGTCTGCATACTCAGGTGGGAATATATCCTGTTCGATAAGTGGATAAGGATAATTTGTTACAAGCGGAGGCAGTCCCAAATCACGCATACAACGGAAGCACGGGTGCATAGCCCTTGTTGCGAATATAAAATCCCAGAAATAGATACCAACCTGTTCGCTTGCAGCCTTAAAAATGCGCTCGCTATTTAGGATTGAATCGTAATAATGCTTCTCGGTAGTAATGTTTCTGATCATGGCATAGAACATTATGCTGTTTTCGCTCTTACCTATCATACGGACATTTGAACGTATGCAAACATATTCATCGCCACAGCAACCCGACGAGAGAGTTCTCCATGTTTCGCATTCCTGTTCTTCGCCTGTTTCAATAGCCTTTTCGAGCATATCGAGATAGATTTTTTTATTCTCCTCATCAAACACTTCAAGCGGATCTGACTCTATCAGGTCCTTTTCGGTGAGATTCATACAAATTTCGCTGAGATATTTCGTGTTAACACGAAGAATTTCAATCTTTCCGTCATGGTAATCGAAGATTGCCGCACCGCCGACATAATTGCTGTATATAAGCGTTTCGAGCGAATACGGATTCCAGAAATTATTGGCGTCAAGATTTTCGATAAGCTTCATCTGAGGTATGGCGGCTCCTACGAGGCCTGAACTTATAAGTCCTACATATTTATCCTCTGGAAGCGGTTTTGAATACAGGAAGCCTTGGATATAGTCGCAGCCGATGCTTCTCAAAAAGTCAGCCTGCTGTACTGTTTCTACGCCTTCTGCAATAACGGGCATACTCAACCATTTTGCCATTCTTACTACCGAACTTATAATCGTGCCGCCCTTATTATTGTCCTGTCCGGTTGAGAGAAAGCGCATATCAAGCTTAATGATATCAAGCTCGATATCCTTTAGTACGTTAAGCGAGGAATATCCGCTTCCGAAGTCGTCCATTTCCACTACATAGCCACGCTCGTGGAGCTTTGCTATAACTTCATTTGTGCGGATACTTCCGCCCAGGATAGAGGTTTCGGTTATCTCAACCCTGAGATACTTTACCGGCACGTCGTACTTGTTACGGATTTCCTCAAGCTTTTCAACAAAGTCCGGATAGAATATATCATATCTTGAGAAGTTTGTTGATATAGGAATAAGAACGTATTTATTGTCTATACATTTGCGTATGAACTTACATACAGATTCAAAAATATACAGGTCAAGGTTGGTTATAAAGCCGTTTCTTTCAAATATAGGAATAAACACGCCCGGCGAGATTAAGCCTTTTTCAGGGTTATTCCATCTTGCCAAGGCTTCTGCACCTATAATCATACCTGTGGTATGGTTATACTGAGGCTGATAATACACAACAAACTGTTTATCTGAGAGGGCGGCCGCCATCATACCTACTATTTCCTGTTCTCCGAGCATATCACTCAATAATTCTTCGGAATAATAAGCAAAGAGGTCATTATAGTTACCCTTGATCGTAGACTGTGCAAGAATCGCCCTGTCGAGCATTGCGTCAACGGAAATACCTTCCTTTCCTATAACATAGACGCCTGCGTTAAACATAATTTCAATAGGGATATCATATGCGGTGATTGCTTCATCGAGCATATTAATAACTGTTTCAGCGGTATTTTCTGCAATGTCGATGAATGCGGCGAAGCGGTCGGCCTCAATTCTACAAGATATGCCGTTCTCCCCTATCATACCGTCTAGCGATTTACCGATATACGTTAGAAATTCATCGCCCTTTTCCATACCGAACGCTTCGTTTACAGCTTTGAATTTAATAATATCAAGATAGATGATGACATATTCTCCACGAACCGCTTTTTCCATATTGTTTGCAAGCACGGATTTAATTTCGTTACAGAACGCTTTTCGTGTACGCAGACCCGTAAGCTCGTCGATTCGTGCCGTAACTACGTTACCTGTGTCCGTGAGAGTTATTGTAACTACGTCGCTTTTTCCGTCTGTAATAAAGCCTGCCATCCAGCGGTGCCACAGTCCCTGTGCGCTTTTGAGAGAAAGCTCTGTATACACGGCTTTTGGTAAAGATGATGCGGACACTTCTTCAAGCTTTGAATTAAATCTGTTTACGCTTCCTTCGGAAGCAAATTTGTCTTCAGCGAGAACCTGCCACATTGGCCGCTCGTCAAAACATCCTGCAAGTACAGACATATCGCTGTTGTAGACAAATGTTCTGTTTTTGGTGTTATAGAAAATCAAGATGCTATCAGTGTTCATACTCTCACCTCTCATTTGTTAACCAGACATAACCTATTAAGACAATTGTAGCATCTATTGTTGCAAATTGCAATATCTTCAAATATGTTGACTAATATTTGTTAAACTTGACTAAAAAACACAACAAAAAACCGACCCTATGGGTCGGTTTTGTCACAAATTATTTACACATAGAACAGGAGTTCGCCGTATGTAGGATAAGGCCAGTACTTCTTTCCGACAAGAGATTCAATCTCATCGGCAGGGGCACGGAGCTTTTTCATTGCAGGGATAACCGTATCCTTGCAGTAGATTGCGATTGCTTCGCCTTCGTTTATATGCTTTTCCAGGTGTTCAGTAACCTTTTCAAGCTTTTCATAAGCCTTATGCATCTTAGAAGTAAGCTCTGTAAGCTTCTTTACCATATGCATTTCAAACTCTGCCGACATACCGCAATCGGAAACAAGCTTTGCAGTTTTTGCGTAATCTCTTACACATTCTGATACCGCCGGGAAGATATCCTTATTAGCCATATCGAGCATCGTTCTTGCTTCGATTTTGATCGTCTTGATATACTCCTCAAAGAGGATTTCAATTCTTGATCGGATCTCAGTTTCGCTGTAAACGTTATGTCTTGCAAAAAGCTCGATATTCTTCTTATCGCCAAAATGCGGCAGCGCATCGGGCGTTGTAGGATAATTCTTGAGTCCACGTCTTTTTGCTTCCTCTACCCAGCCCTGGCTGTATCCGTCGCCGTTGAAGATGATTTCGCCGTTTTCTTCAATTGTCTTTTTGATAAGCTTATAAATTGCAGGTCTTAATTCTTTTGCGCCTTCAAGCTCATCGGCAAATTCGTCAAGGACATCTGCGACGATAGTATTGATAAAGGTTGTAGGGCCTGCGACAGACAGCTTTGAACCCGGTGAACGAAATTCAAACTTATTGCCTGTGAAAGCAAATGGGGACGTTCTGTTTCTGTCGGTCGTATCCTTTGCAAAGTTAGGGAGGATATCAACGCCGACCTCCATATTCTGCTTTCCTGCGGAGTGGTACTCCTCGTCCTTTACTATAGAGTTGAGGACGGCGGTAAGCTCGTCACCGAGGAAAATGGAGATGATTGCCGGCGGCGCTTCGGACGCACCTAATCTATGGTCGTTATTTGCAGAAGCGACAGAAACTCGGAGCAGGTCCTGATACTTATTTACGCCTTTTATTACGGCGGATAGGAACAGGAGAAACTGTGCGTTTTCCAGAGGCGTTTTACCGGGCTTGAGCAGGTTTTCACCAGTATTTGTAGACAGCGACCAGTTGACGTGTTTTCCTGAGCCGTTAACGTATTCAAAGGGCTTCTCAGTAAGCAGGCACTTAAAACCGTGGCGTCTTGCGGTACGCTTCATAACCTCCATTGTAAGCTGGTTATGGTCGGTAGCGACGTTTGCGGCTGTAAATATAGGAGCAAGCTCGTGCTGACAAGGTGCGACCTCGTTATGCTTTGTTTTCGCAAGGACTCCCAGCTTCCAGAGCTGTTCATCTAGGTCGTCCATATATGCAGATACCCTTGTTTTAATTGTACCGAAATAGTGGTCGTCAAGCTCCTGAGTTTTAGGCGGCTTTGCGCCGTAGAGGGAACGGGCGGTATAGATGAGGTCCTTTCTCTTGGAATACATTTCCCTGTCGATGAGAAAATACTCCTGCTCTGCGCCTACGTTTGGCGTAACGTGAGTAGCGTCGCTTCCGAGGATTTTAAGGACTCTCATTGCGGATTTATTGATAGCTTCCATTGAACGCAGAAGCGGCGTTCTCTTGTCGAGGGCTTCTCCGTTATAAGAACAGAATGCTGTAGGAATACACATAATATTGTTCTTAATGAACACGAACGATGTAGGGTCCCAGGCTGTATAACCCCTTGCTTCAAAGGTTGCACGCAGGCCGCCTGAGGGGAAAGATGACGCATCTGTTTCTCCCTTGATAAGCTCTTTACCGGAGAACTCCATAATAACATGGCCGTCGCCCGACGGAGAGATAAAGCCGTCGTGCTTTTCAGCGGTAATACCCGTCATTGGCTGAAACCAGTGTGTATAGTGGGTTGCGCCCTTTTCTACTGCCCAGTCTTTCATTACGGCAGCCACGGAATTTGCGAGGGAGAGGTCGAGATGCTTGCCCTCTTCTATTGTTTTCTTGAGTGACGCATAGACGTCTGCGGGGAGTCTTTCGCTCATTACGGCTTCATTAAAGACATCGCAGCCGAAAATCTCAGGTACTGACATATATTCTGACCACATTCCAAAGTATGGAATATGTGTCCTCCTCTCATAGAAATATTACTGTTATAACAGCATATTCTCCGCTGTTTACAACATCTCAATATAAAGTATACGGTGTTTTTATACGATTTGTCAAGGTCTTTGACACCTCGTTTCAAAACTTTTACCGCCCATACAAAAATGCAAAATGTTGTGCGCAGAAATTTATAAATTCTGACTTTTCGATTACAGGTAATACATAAAAAGCTGACACTTAATCATACCGTTGTATAGCTTTCTGCGCTTATCGGCTTTCTTTCCGAAAAACTTTTCAAAGTCCTCGTGGGGAGAGATTATGTAGCAAGGGTTATCCTTTGACGGTGAGAGCTTTTGTCCGAGCTTTTTGTAAAGCTCCTCCGCCTGCTTGATTTCGAGCAATCTTTCACCGTAGGGGGGATTGCATATAGTAATTGCGCCTTTGTGTGGCTTGAAGTCCTTGACATCTCTATGCTCGACAGATATTTTTGAAGCGACTCCTGCTTTCTTTGCATTTGAAAGAGAGAGGTATGCACAGGCTGCGTCTATATCGGAGCCGTATGCGTGGAATTTACCCAGCTTATCAATCGAGGAAATCGCTTCCTGTCGTGCTTCTGTCCAGATATTTTCGGGAATAAATCCCCATCCCTGTGAAATGAAGCTTCTTCTTATACCGGGTGCAATGCCGAGGGCTTTATAGGCAGACTCTATGAGGAATGTGCCTGAACCGCACATAGGGTCGCAGACGACGCTGTCACGCCTTACTCTTGCGAGGTCTACGATTCCTGCGGCTAAGGTTTCCTTGATAGGAGCGTCGTTTGATTTTTTGCGGTATCCACGCTTATGCAGTCCCTCTCCGCTTGCATCTATATAGATTGTTGCGACGTCTTTAAAAATACTGAACCTAATCGGAAGCGTTGCGCCTGTTTCTTCAAACCACGAAATTCCGTATCTTGACTTCAATCGCTCGACTGCGGCTTTCTTTATAATCGACTGACAGTCGGGTATGCTTGTAAGCTTTGAATGCAGAGAATGTCCGGCTTTAACAGGAAAGGCGTCGGTTTTGCCGACAAAGCTTTCCCACTCGATTGCTTTTGCGCCTTGAAACAGCTCCTCAAAGCTTTCGGCTTTAAAGCTTGCAAGCTCGATAAGAACTCTTTCGGCGGTCGCTATTCTGAGGTTTGCGTTCACCAGCGTTGAAATGTCCCCGTCAAAGCAAACCTTGCCGTCTGTAACGCTTACGTTTTCGCCGCCTATTTTTTTCACTTCAAAAGATAGTACGCTTTCAAGTCCGAAGTGGCATGGGCAGCACATTCTTAATTTATCCATACGATTTGGCACATTCAACACACGGAGAATGTGTTTCTCCTCTCATAAAATTTATCTTACTAAGCAAATGCCTTTGCCGAAAATGACAAAGGCATTTGAATCATATTTAATTTCTCAGATATCTGAATCGCCGTCCGCATTTCAGTCATCGCCGGCATTGTCGTCGATAACAAGACATTCGTGACAGGTATCGGGGATATTGTTATTCTTGTAGTATCCGATTGCGGTAGACTGACAGTCGGCAGTAGCAATCAGACCGGTCTTGGTACAATATTTGAGCTGGGTAACGTTTGAATCGCCCTTAAAGGTCTTGACCGTACCTGCGTCTGCAATTTCTCCAAACACGTTCTTCCACATCTTAGCGATGCTCTGATATTTTGAAGTATCAATAACATCCGGATTCTCATAGCCTACCCAGATACCGCTTACATACTGCGGTGTGCAGGCAACGAATGTGAGGTTTTCCCAATTTTCGGAAGTACCGGTTTTAGCGGCAACTTCGACTGTGTCGAGATTTGCAGCCTTACCTGTACCGTCGCTTCCCTCTACGACCTGGAGCATCATTCTGTTCATTATATAGGCTGTATCAGAGCCGATAGCCTTAATTGTATACGGGTCGAACTCGTAGACAATCTTATCGTCCTTATCGGATATCTTATTTATAAAAGAATATCCGTAATACATACCGCCGTTTCCGAAAATCTGGTATGATGCAACAAGCTCAGAAAGATACATACCGTTTGTAAGAGAACCTACCGTCATAGGAGAATATGCGGCGTCTGAACGTCCGCCGTCGTCATGCTGTACAAGGCTTGAGAAGCCAAGGCTTCCCTGGAGGAAGTTGAGGCAATATGACGGTGTGAGCATTCTTACAAGCTGTGCGGCACCTGTATTTGTAGATGTTTCAAGCATCTTTTGGACTGTCATATTCTTATGCGTCCAGTGCGGGTCGTCATCGCCATACGCAGAGTAGTTATTCGGGAAGAGGTTCTTCTCCGTACTTCCTGCGGCGGCGAGGTCGATAGGTTCGTCCTTTAAAAGCGTTGACCAGGTCACCATATCCTGCTCTATAGCAGGTGCAAAGGAAGCAATCGGCTTGATAGTTGAGCCAGGTGAACGGGTTGCCATTGTAGCATTGTTCCAGACTCTGGAGGAAGTTTTTTCGCCTCTGTTGCCGATAACGCCCAGTACCCTGCCCTCGTAGTCCATACAGATAAATGCGCTGAGGAGTTCGTCCTCTTGCAGCTCGTATGACTGGAAGTTTGTATCATCCTTATATTCTTCCTCAAGCTTAGTCTGCATATTGAGGTCTACGTTTGTATAAATCTTGTAGCCGCCGCTGTAAAGTCTTGAAGACGCTGAATCATAGTCAATGCCGTAGATATCCATAAGCTCTTCGATAGCCTGGTTGATTGTCGCATCGACATAATACGAGGTTACTGCTGACTGGGCGGTAATTTGTTCGCCGTCTGCCGAATAGGTTGTATCGCCGACTATTTCAAGAGTTTCGAGGTCTGCGAGCGCCTGATAATACTCATCAGAAGAAACTGCTCCGTTTTCGTACATGGTTTTCAGGATATACTGCGCTCTTCCTTTATTATTTTCAGGATTTCTATAAGGATTATAGTATGTTGGGTCTTTATTGATTGCGGCGATCGTAGCCGCCTGTGCAAGAGTCAGGTCTTTGACATCCTTACCGAAGTAGAAGTTACTAGCGGACTGGACTCCGTAATAGTTACAGCTCTCGGCACGTCCGAGATAGATTACGTTGAGGTAGGCTTCCAAAATATCGTCCTTGCCGTAGGTATTTTCGGTATTAATGGAGCGGAGTATCTCTCGGATTTTTCTCGACACGCCTTCTACGCCGTTTCTGGCATCGTCGCCTGTAATAACCTTGATAGTCTGCTGGGTAATCGTAGAACCGCCCTGCATATTACCATAAATCGGTATGAAGATATTCACAAACGCACCGAATGTACGCTTGAAGTCTACACCGTCGTGGTCATAAAATCTTTCGTCCTCGGAGCAGACGAATGCGTCGATTAAATATCTTGAAACGTCTTCAAAGTCAGTCCAGACCATTTTATCTCCAGCTGACGACATTGTGTAATAGACCTGCCACTGGTCGTTTGTTCCGTCATAATCCGGATTTGGTGCAAGAATCTGCGACGTATAGGTAAGCTCGATGTCTTCAAGCGAAACATAGTCGTCTGTCGCCTCGGCAAAATTCATTACATACACAGTTATTGCAGTTACAAACACAGAGCCTGTAATTATCACAACTAAGATAAGCGAGCAAAGAAGCGTTCCCAAAACGCCGAAAATTTTCTTGGTAGTTTTGAGAGTTTTATTCTTTGCAAGTGAAGTTTTCTTATTTTCCATAATTAAAACTTAGCCTTTCAAGGTTTGTTCTTTCATAATTGCAAAAGCATATTTACATTTATTATTCTGCAAAAGCTTCATAAAATGCCAAGGACAGTATTGCGGAGGCCTTTGCAATTTCTGTAAAAAACGAAAAGGGGACGATGTTACGCCCCCTTAATTACAATCTGATTATTCCTCTTCAGCCACAGGAGCTTCTTCGATTTCTTCAGCTTCGTCCTCTGCGAGGAGTGCTCTCATTGAGAGGCTGATTCTGTTCTTATCTGTATCAATCTCAGTAATCTTAACCTGTACCTTCTGTCCGACCTCAAGAAGTTCAGCTACGTTAGAAACTCTTGTGTTAGCAATCTGGGAAATATGGATAAGACCGTCAACGCCCTCGATGATCTGAGCAAATGCGCCGAATGAGGTAATGGAAACGATAGTAGCTTCGATTACCTGACCTACTTCGTAGTTTGCAGTAAATATGTTCCAAGGATTTTCGCTGTCCTTCTTGTATGTAAGAGCAATCTTGCCGTTTTCAGCGTCGATGTCCTTGATGACAACTTCGATTTCGTCGCCTACTGCAACTACGTCGGAAGGATGCTTCACTCTGTTCCACGAAAGGTCAATCTTTCTGATAAGGCCGTCAATTCCGCCGAGGTCAACGAACACGCCGTAGTCAGTGATAGACTTAACTGTACCCTTTACTGTTTCTCCTACCTGAGCGTTCTCGAAGAACTTAGCTCTTGCAGCGGCTCTTGCTTCCTTAGCAACAGCTCTGATAGAGCCTACTACTCTTCTCTTTGCGGCAACGACTTCAAGAACCTTGAACTCAACTTCCTTCTTTACGAGGTCTTCAAGCTTGTCGTCACGTCTTGCTGTAGCCTGAGATGCAGGAACAAACACTCTCACGCCGTTAGCGTTAAGTATAACGCCGCCCTTAACTACGTTTGTTACTGTTCCCTTGAGGACTGTGCCGTCCTCAAGAGCCTTTTCAACTGCTTCAAAGCCCTTGGCAGCGTCCACTTGCTTCTTGGAAAGCGTTACGATGCCGTCCTTATCGGAAATCTTGAGAACGATGAGTTCGACCTCGTCGCCCTTCTTTACGATATCGCTTGCCTTTGCGGAAGAATCATAGGAGAGCTCTGACGATGGAATGATACCGGTATGCTTTGTGCCGATGTCTACCATAGCTTCACTGTTATTAACAGAAGTAATGATACCAGTTACCTTTTTCCCCGTATATATTTTTTGAAAGCTCTGGTCAATTGCCTCCAGGTTAAATTCTTCCATAGTGTTTAAAATTTCACTCATGGTTTGTTGTACCTCCTTGATTATATATGCCGGAGTTGAAGCACCGGCTGAAATCCCAATTTTTTCGGCGCCGCCGAAATTTAGTTTGTGAAGCTCGTCTGCCGTTTCAACCAAATATGTAGGGCAATACTTTTCACATACCGCCGCAAGCTTATGCGTATTAGAGCTATGCTTGCCGCCGACTATTATCATAATGTCGGACTCTTTTGCGAGGGCTGCCGCTTCGCTTTGTCTTTCGCTTGTTGCGTTACATATAGTATCGAAAACCTCTGCGTCGGGAAGCTTTTCCTTTATTACGTCAAGGCATTTCTCCCAGGTTTTTGTATTATACGTTGTTTGGGCAAGTACGGCGACTTTATCCGAATCGCTTATACTATCGCAGATCTGCGCAAGCTCCTTTTCGTCAGAAAAGACAAGCGGCTTTGTTTTACAGTGTCCTGAGATGCCTACGACCTCCGGATGCTCCTTATCCCCTGCTATGAGGACGGTATATCCGAGTGACGATTTATCACAGGCAATTTTATGAATTCTCGAAACAAACGGGCAGGTAGCGTCGATAACCTCCGCACCGATTTTTGACAGCTCGTCATAGACCGACTGTGCCACTCCGTGAGAGCGGATAATGACTGTCATATCCGGTTTTGCTTCGGACGCACTGTTAATAGCGAACACGCCTTTTCTCTGCAAATCCTCAACGACGTTCTTATTGTGGATAATAGGTCCCAGAGTGACCACTTTATTTCGATTATCTAAATTATTATACACTATTTTTACGGCTCTGTCCACCCCAAAACAAAAGCCTGCGGTCTTTGCAGTGAAAAATTTACAGTTTGTTAACATTTTCGTTCACCAGTTCTGCGATTCCGTCCATTATTACAGACTTGATTTTCTTCAAAGAGCGGGTATCGCTTCCCTCAATTTTCAATTCTTCGGGGCTTATCGGTTTTCCATAGGTAACTATAACCTTGGAACGGAATTTAAGCTTTTCGCCCTTAAAGGATATTGCTGCCGGAATTACAGGAACCTGTGCGAGAGCGGCAATAAGTGCGACGCCTGTTTTACCTCTGCCGAGCTTACCGTCCTTTGAACGTGTACCCTCGGGGAATATAACGAGGTTTCTTCCCTCTTCAAGCTTCTGGATAGAGGTTGAAATTACTCCGCCGTCTCCGCTTCCTCTGACTACCGGGAATGCCCCCATGTATTTAATGAGCCACACGAAGAACTTATTGCAATGGAAAAGCTCATCCTTTGCCATATAGGAATTAGGCACTCTTGCATTTATTGCTATAAAGATAGGGTCGAGGTTGCTTCTGTGACAGGACGCAAAGATATTTGAACCTGTCTTTGGGACATTCTCTTTGCCGTAGACCTTTAAATTAAAAGCGATCTTAAAGCAGAAGGTTACAAAAACTCTTAAGATTAAATAGCCGAACGCTCTGATTTTACTGTACGGTTTGGGATTTGTAACGGGCTTTACGTTACTGAAGTCGAGGGACTCACGCTTTAATGCGAGGGAGGATTTCTCCTTTGGCTTTTCCTCAGCTGGCACGCTTTCCTTTTGAGAAAGCCTATCGTTTATGACCTTATATATTGCCTCGACTGACTGCTCAAGGGTGAGGCTTGTAGTATCCACCTCGGCAGCATCGTCCGCTTTTTTGAGCGGAGCTACATCTCTGTGAGTATCGTTATAATCACGCTTATTGATATCGGCTAATACTTCCTCGTAGGTTGACGGGTCGCCCTTTTCGGAAAGCTCCCTAAACCTGCGGCTTGCTCTTTCCTCGGCAGACGCAGTAAGAAAAATCTTGACATCAGCATTCGGTAAAACTACCGTGCCTATATCTCTGCCGTCCATAATAATGTTATTTTCCTTAGCAATATTACGTTGGAGGTCAAAGAGGAACTGCCTTACTGCCGGAATTGCCGATACTCTTGAAGCACCCATTGAAACCTCAGGGGTTCTTATGCTGTCTGAAACATTTTCTCCGCACAGGATAACCTGCTGTGTGCCGTTGTTATAAGTGAGTCTGACATCTACCTTTGGAAGCTCTTCCCCGACAGCCCGGTCGTTATTGATATCGACGTTATTTCTTAACATATAGAGTGCGACGGAACGATAGAGCGCTCCCGTATCCACATACACATACTCCATTTTTTTTGCAAGCATTTTTGCGATTGTTGATTTTCCCGCTCCTGACGGGCCGTCGATTGCGATATTTATTGACATAACTTATTTCTTCCCTTTCGGATTTATTGTGCGAGGTCTAATGCGATTGCTTCTGCGGCAGAATTTGCCGTCGAGAAGGCAATCTGTAAGTTGAAGCCGCCTGTATAGGCATCAACGTCGAGAATTTCACCGACAAAATATAAACCTTCTACAAGCTTTGACTCCATCGTTTTTGGAGATACTTCCTTTACCGAAACGCCGCCTCTTGTTACGATTGCTTCGTCGATAGGGCGCTTATCCTTAACGGTAAGCTCATAACACTTTATAAGCGAAACGAGACGTTGTCTTTGTTCACGGGTAATGCTGTTGACCTTGGCTTGCGGCGGAATCTTGCTCTTCGACACGATAACGGGGATTATTGCGCTCGGAAGCAGTTTGCCGAGGGAATTTATAAAATCTCTGTTCTGCTCCTGTGCAAAATCACGCAGTATTCTGTCGTCCAGCTGTTTTTCCGAAAGTGCGGGCTTTAGGTCTATCTGCACTTTATATCTTTCCCTTTCGACGCTGTCGATATGTGCGCTTGCCGACAAAACGAGAGGACCGGATATTCCAAAATGCGTAAAGAGCATTTCGCCAAGCTCGGAATAGAGCTTCTTATTCTTCACCGTATCGAAAAGCGTGAGAGTTACATTTCTCAGGGAAAGCCCCATCATTTCGGCAGGCTCGCTTTCCTCTGTAACAAAAGGGACGAGGGAAGCTTTAAGATCCGTCACTGTATGGCCCAGAGCTTTTGCAAATGCGTAGCCGTCGCCCGTTGAACCTGTTGATGAATAAGATTTGCCGCCTGTTGCGATAATAACCCTCTCGCAGGGATACTTGCACTTATCGGTAACGACCTCGCAGACCCTGCCTTTTTCGGAATTAACTGCCGTTACTCTTTCCCTTACAAATCTGACGCCGAGGCGCTTTGCTTCTTCAACAAGGGCGTTTACGATACTTTGCGACCTGTCGCTCTCGGGAAAAACACGATTGCCTCTTTCGGTTTTCAGCTTCACTCCCAAATCCTCAAAAAAGCTCATTGTATCCGCTGTGCTAAACCCTGAAAGCGAGCTGTACATAAATCTTCCGTTTCGGGGGATATTTTTCATAACGGTTTCGTTGTCGCAGTTGTTTGTAACATTGCATCTGCCCTTGCCCGTTATGAGAAGCTTTTTGCCAAGTATTTTATTCTGCTCGATTACAAGGCATTTTACGCCCTTTCTTGCGAGCATTACTGAAGAAAGCAGTCCTCCTGCTCCTCCGCCTACGATGATGACATCGCTTTTATTCATGATTTTTTCCTTTCACGGAATTGCTGTCGGGCTTTGAGTCCTCATACACCTCATACTCGTGCCATATTTTTTCAAGCCGCTCAAAATTTTTAGTTACAACGTCCTTATTGCGGATAGAAACTGCGACTATAAGTGCGTTTATAAGGCTGAGCGGTGCGACCAGCGAGTCTACGAAGGACGCCATATCGCTCTTGGCATACAGGCTGCAATCTGCATAATTTGTCAGCGGCGACGATTTGCAGTCGGTTATGGCTATTACGTTTGCGCCCCTTGACTGAGCATACTGGAGTGCCAAAACAGTTTGTCTTGAATATCTTGGAAAGGACATTCCGATAAGAACGTCTTTTTCGTCTATACGCATAATCTGCTCGAAAAGCTCGCTTCTTGTAGATGCGTGGACAAGCTTGACCTGTGGAAAAATGAGATTAAAGTAATACCACAGAAACTGGGCAAGCGAAGCTGAGCTTCTTGCTCCTATGATATAGATAGTCTGGCAGTTTGCTATTTTCTCGACTGCTCTGTTGAAATCGTCGTGGGAGGTTTCCTCCATTGTTCTGCGTATTCTTTCGATATCCAGCGAGAGCATTTTATCCAAAATATCCTCGTCACCGATTTTGTCAGAGCTTACCTCGATTCGCTGGACTGTGGTGAGCTTTTTACGCATAAGATCCTGCAGGGCTGTTTGGAGGCTTGGATATCCGTCAAAACCCAGCTCTGAAGCAAATCTTACAACGGTAGACTCGCTTACTCCGACAGTCTGACCGAATTTAAGCGCAGTCATAAATGCTGCTTTGTCATAATGCTCCTTTATATAATTTGCGATAAGTTTATGTCCCTTTGACATCTTTGGATAGCTTTTGTCTATAAGCTCTATAAGGTCACCGTTCATTTTAACGACCGTCCTTTTTTCGGATTATTGTCCCGATTATTTTTATCTGCGTTTTTGTGATTTTCTTTTCATAAGCGCTTTCTGACGCTTTAACATCTGCTCACGCTTTGTTGCTGTTGCCTTGGGGTCTGTCTGCGCTTCGTCAGTATCCTGAAAGCGGAGTATATCACCCTCCTTCAAGCCTTTGGGTAGAGCCACTGCGGGAAGCGTAAGCCGGCTTTCGTCATCTGCTACGCAGGTAACATAGCCGTCCGATATTATACTTACTGAATATGTTTTCATATTTGAGCCTATTCCTTTTCAAGTACGAGCGTAAGCTCTTTTCCGTCCGATTTAAATACTATGCTGCCGTTCAGATCGGTGCGGTAGATTTTGTCGCAGAACTTTGAAATTCTGTCGAGAGCTTTTTGCTTAGGGTGACCGTAGTCATTGTTTGCTCCAACGCAGATTACCGAATACTCAGGGTCAACCGCTTCGACGAACTTATAGCTTGACGAGCCTGCCGAGCCGTGGTGGTTGACCTTGTAAACATCGGCTGACAGTTCAAAACCGCTCTCTAAAATAACCTGCTCTGCGTCATATCCCATATCTCCGCAGAGCAAAAAAGCGTTGTCGCCGTGCACCGCTCTTATTGCGACAGAAAAGTCGTTAAGGCTTTCATAGGGCATATCGGGGCTTTGCACAAACATCTGAAGCTTTACTTCTCCGACAGTAAGAGTACCGTTTTCGGCTTCCGTTACTGCGATATCAGTGTTTTCGAGCGTTTCAAGGAATTTATCGTATGTGGAGTTTGTCGGAAAAAGTCTGTCGGGAATCGGCGGCATAATAAGCTCGTCTGCCTTGATATTTTTAAGTATCTTCGACATACCGCCCATGTGGTCGGTGTGCTGATGGGACACGATTATATACTTGAGCGAGCTGATTCCCTGTTCATTGAGGTAATTAAGGACTGTATTTCCATATTCTACTTCTCCTGCGTCTATAAGCGCAGCTTCGCCGTTTGATATGATAAGGGTGCTGTCCCCCTGACCTACGTCTATAAAGTGAACGCTTGTGCCGTTATTTTTTACTGCATTTAGAGCAGTATCACCCGATATTCCATTTTGTGCGCTATCCGTATTCAGATAACCTTTAGAAGTTAAAACGGCAAGGACTATTGCAACGACTGCGACGATGCCTGCAAGTATGAACACAACTTTCTTCTGCTTTTCGGGCATACGGCTGATAGCTTTTGCGGCCTTCTTAACGTCATTGTAATCCACTTTTGGAGTATTGTATGGATTATTCATATTCTTTGATGAATCATATCTATCCGAATTTCCGTGTTTCAAAGGCATTGACATCTTCTCCGTTATTCTCTCGTTGCTTCTCTTTCGAGCCACTGTTCTCTTGTCATGAGGACTGCCCTTGGCTTTGCTCCTACTGCCGGACCGACAACCCCTGCGGCCTCAAGGTCGTCCATAATTCTTGCGGCTCTTGCGTAGCCCAAGCTCAGCTTTCTCTGGAGGAACGAGGTCGATGCGGTTTTTGTTTCTACGACAATACGCATAGCTTCCTCAAACATATCGTCAGACTTAGGCGCTCCTGTATCAATTTCTGCGCTCTGCGGCTTCTCGCCCTTTGGCACAGGGATATTCTTTTCGATGCCGTCGAGGATTTCTTCATCGTACTCTGCGGACTCATTATCTTTCAGGAACTTTACTACCGCTCTGATTTCGGCGGTTGAAACATAGCTTCCCTGTATACGCATAGGCTTCCCGAGTCCTACCGGTTTATAAAGCATATCGCCGTTGCCGAGGAGCTTTTCTGCGCCGCCCTCGTCGAGGATAATTCTTGAATCGGTATTATTTGAAACCTTGAGTGCGACTCTTGACGGGAAATTTGCCTTAATAAGACCTGTTACAACGTCAACACGTGGCGACTGGGTCGCTATAATAAGGTGCATACCTGCAGCACGGGCAAGCTGTGCAAGACGGCATATCGAGTCCTCGACTTCCTTTGAAGCCGCCATCATAAGGTCTGCAAGCTCGTCGATCACAATAACAATCTGCGGCATACGGTCGTATCCGTTTTCTGTTGCCTGCTCGTTATAGTCTATCAGATCTCTCACGGAATTATCCGCAAAGACCTTATATCTTCTGAGCATTTCCGTTACTGCCCATCCGAGAGCGCCTGCCGCCTTTCTCGGCTCTGTGATTACAGGCGAGATAAGGTGAGGAATACCGTTATAGATCGGGAACTCTACCTGTTTTGGGTCTATAAGCATAAGCTTTACTTCGTCCGAGGTTGCACGGTAGAGGATATTCATAATGATTGAGTTTGTGAAAACAGACTTACCGGAGCCTGTTGTACCTGCGATAAGGATATGGGGCATTTTTGCGATATCGCCTATAACAATTCCGCCCTCGATGTCCTTTCCTACTGCGAAATTCAGTTTGCCCTTTGCGTCCTTGAACTCGTCGGAGTCGATAAGCTCACGGATAGAGACCGTATCTCTGTTAGTGTTTGCAAGCTCGATACCTACTGCCGCCTTACCCGGTATAGGCGCTTCAATTCTTACGCCCTGTGCGGCAAGGTTAAGTGCTATATCGTCTGCCAAACCGGTAATTTTACTTACCTTTACTCCTGCTGCCGGCTGAAGCTCAAAGCGTGTTACAGACGGGCCTCTGTGTATGCCGATAACTCTTGTCTGTACGCCGAAGCTTTTCAATGTGTCTACCAGCGTTACAGACTTCTGTCTGCTCTCTGATTCGCCTGCTTTTGCGGAGGCTCTGTTGCTCGACGGGGTCAAGAGAGTAACCGGGGGGAGCTTCTTTTCTTTTTTTATCTTTTCCTTATCAAGCAGAGACGACTGACCGTCATTCTCTACAAAGATTTCGCCTTCATCCTCGATAAGGTTTTCAAGGTCAAGCTCCTCTGTTGAGCGGTCGATAAGCTCCTGCATCTGCTCAGCCTCGATATCAGTTTCAGTAGGCTCTGCAACAATCTTTTCTGCCTTAGGCGCAGGCTTTTCTTCCTGCTTTACGGCATTTGTCTGCTTATCCATTTCATCAAAGTAGGACTTTTTCTTAGGCTTCGGACCGAACGGTCTTGGCGGAAGGAGGATATCAAGCTCCTCGCTATGCTCAAGCTCGTCTATTGTAGCGAAGCCCTCATAGCCGTCGAATTGATCCTCCTCGTCCTCGATATAATACTTTGCAATATCGACTCTCTTTTCGGACTTCTTATCCTTTTCTTCCTTGTGGGAATTGTTTCCGCTTTCCCTTTCTAGGTATGCTTCTCTGTTGCTTCTGTCCTCGTCAATAGCGCTCTTGACCGCTGTACCGGCTTTACGGAAAGGCTTTGTAAAGAAGTCAAACACCTGTGGAAGCGTGAGATTTGACAAGAGCATAAAGAAGATTATTGTAAGTAATACTATGATGATCGTTGCTCCTACCTTTTTGAAAACTGCAAGGAGCGACCATCCGAAGATTGCGCTTAAAAGTCCGCCGCCTTTAAGTGCGACTCCGTCATTATAGAGTCCCTTGATTTTAAGCATTGCGGTCTTGCCCTCGACATCGCCTGCGACTAAGATTTGTGCAAGTCCGGAGAAAAGCAAAATCAGCAATATTCCCTGCAACAGCTTTGTGACTACCGCATTCTGGGATTTATCCGTTGCAATCATAAGCGATATGTAAATCATAAGCGGCGCATATAGAAAAACGGAAAGACCGAACAGACCTCTATGGAAGTCATAGAGCGTTTTCCAGAAACCTGCGCCCTCTATAAATGTCAGAAACAGCATAAAAATTCCGTAGAAAAACAGAATTATCGAGAATGTACGTCTTGATTCTGCATTTGATTTAGAAGATGTATTCCTGCTTTGCGCCTGTTGTGATTTTGATGTTCGTTTTGTTTGTCCCGACGACGAGGATGTACTTTTCTTTGCTGCAGTATTCTTTTTCTGCTGTGGCATTGGCTCGACCGTCCTTTCTTTTATATTCCTTAAAATCCTTAATGCTTAGATGCAAACTACGTTTCCTGTTGCAAGCTCATAGACCGCAACACCGATGACTGCAACACCTAAAATAAACGTATAGATCGAGAACACCTTGAACTTATCGCTCTTTAAGAGCCACGACACCATCTTAATTGAGAGGAGTCCGACAATCATTGCCACGAAAAATCCGATTACAAATTCTACGGGATAGAACTCGACATTTTCTTTTGCGGCGTCCATAGCTTCCGTAACAGAGCCGCCTAAAATTGCGGGGATTCCGAGGATAAATGCATATCTTACCGCCGTATCCCTTGAAAATCCGCAGAGCAGTCCCGACGAGATTGTCGAGCCTGAGCGTGAAACGCCCGGCAGGAGAGCTACGCCCTGGAATGCGCCGACAACGAGAGAATCCTTTACCGTTATATCCTTAGGAATTTTCTTACCGCTGCCGAATTTATCCGAGAGGAAAAGAATTATTGACGTATAGAGGAAGCAGAAGCCCTCCGCCATAATGCTTGAGTCCTCGCTTACTCCCGTGAAGAAGTCCTTGAAGAAGACAAACGGTATCAGCATTGCCGTTGAAAATACGAGCATAAATATAAGCCTTCTCTCGCCGTTCATCTCGCTCCATTTGAACTTGCCCTTGACTATATCACGGACAAGAAATCCGAATTCCTTGATAAGAGCCCAGATGGTATCTCTGAATGCGATGAACACGGCAAGCAGAGTGCCGAGATGCAGGAAAACTGAAAGCAGCAATGCGCCCTCGCCGTCGTTGCCTGTAAAATGCTGATAGAGCGAGAGATGTCCTGAGCTTGAAACCGGAAGAAATTCCGTTATTCCCTGAATTATTGCCTGAAGAATTGTGTTAAGTATTCCCATTGATATGTACCTGTCCGAAAGGCACGGACAGTCCTCCTCTCATATTCTGCTGAGGTAGTCATACGGGTTGCTTGAAAAGAAGCAGTCGCATTTCTCCTCACTAATTATATTACTGTCTGCAAAGAAAATATCCTCGATCGAAACGATTGTATAGAGCATAGCCTAGTACTCCTTTGGCGAGCCTTCAATAAGCTCATAGAGGCACTCGATTGCGTCGGATAGTCCGCCGAGGTTGTCAATAATCCCTTCCTCTACTGCGTCCTTTCCGTCAAGAACGGTACCCACATCCATAACAAGCTCACCGGTCTGCATCATAAGCTCACGGAAACGCTTGTCGGTAATTTTTGAATTCTCTGTGACAAAACGCACGATACGCTCCTGCATTTTATCAAAATAGGACAGCGTTTGCGGTACTCCCAAAACCGTTCCGTTCATTCTGACGGGATGTATCGTCATAGTTGCGGTCGGGACGATAAAAGAACGCTTTGCACATGTAGCGAGCGGCACGCCTATTGAATGTCCTCCGCCCACGACAAGCGACACTGTCGGGGTTTTCATACTTGCAACAAGCTCTGCAATAGCAAGACCCGCTTCGACGTCTCCTCCGACTGTATTGAGGATAATGACAAGACCTTCGATCGTTCTGTCCTGCTCTATCGCGACAAGCGCCGGTATTATATGCTCATATTTCGTTGTTTTATTCTGGGGTGGGAGAATATAATGCCCCTCCACCTGACCTATAATACTGAGACAATGGATGAGGTGCTTTGCATTATGGCTTATGACCTCGCCCATGGCTTCAATTCTTTCTATATCGGAATTCGGGGCCGTTTCCTTTTCATTTTCGTTGCACATACTCTTTGGATTACACCGCCTTTCGTTCAAAATATTATTGACAAAAGGCGAAAAAATATTCCCAAAAGTACGCACAAATATACATCTTATATTATAACACAATCGAGCCAAAAGTCAAGAAGCACAATTAAGCATTAACGCAATGAATTATGGCAGCAAAAAGCGTCCTGCTTTAAATCGGCAGGACGCTCGCATTTTATTTTGTTTTGACATACTCTTTTGAAAGCTCGCCGTTTATCCAGTCTATTACGTCTGTAAAGCAGATTTTATCGACAAGCGTGAAATACTTGTAAGACGTTCCGTCCTCGGGGTCGATAGCCTCGGTATAGACAAAACCGTCCTCAGAAATTGTGACGGTTTTCTTCTTGCTGGAAGAATTGGCAAAGCTGAACTTGACATAATCGGTGTTCTGCTGCTGAGGAGAAGCCTTTGCGCCTGAAAAGCTGCCGAATGAGTCAATCATACTGCTTATCTCGTTAAAGTCGCCTATACTCAAAACGAAGCATGAACCGTACTGTCCGTCCACAAACACCTCGACTGTTGCATACGAGCCTTCATAAATCTTGTAGTTATAATACTTATCGAATACTATAAAGTAATATGCGTCTCCGAGATATGCGCTGTATGTAGCAGAAGCGGGGGTATCAAGGACTGTCGGTTCTAAGTAGTCCCAGTATTTGTCGTAGACGACCTTACCGTTTGCAGCTTGCAGAAAATAGGTTACGGTATTATCCTCGTTATTTGTTGCCTGAACGATTTTGAGAGGCTCTGCTGAGGTGAACCAGTTATTCTTACCGTTTTCCTTTGTATTGATAATTCCGTTTTCACCTACAAACGCAAGCTTTTCTTCGCCAAGCTCATTTACGAGCATAAATGCGTCGGGTCGTATCATAACTATTTCCGTATATGCGGCAACGACTACAATATTTCCCTCTGCGTCTAAAAGACCTCTTTTATTATCGCTGAGGTAGCTATAATATGTTCCGTCTAGGAATGACATTTCGCACTGAACATTTTCAAACGGCTGTTCCGTTATTGCCGCCGTTACATTTCTTGCATCGAAGCTTGAATACACGAGGTTGCTGAAAAGGGAGATTGCGTCCTTGTTTGTCAAAAATTCAGGGAAGGCGTATTCGTATTCCTGCTCTACTACAGGCTCTATTCCGTCAACCGTGCTGTCGGGCGTTGAAGTTTCCGCAATGCTGCTTTGGTTTTCGCTGTCGCATGAAGAAAGCATACTCATACATACAACAGCCGCAGACATCAAAGACAGGAGACTTTTAATTTTCATACTTAGTCCGTTCCTTTCCGGCCTGAAAAAAATTCTCAGACCTTCTGTTCCTTTTGTAAAATGACGCTACCTTTATTATACACAACAAAGTCAGCTTTTGCAAGTGGCAATTTAATATCTCGCGGCGCAATCCCGAGTGAGCATTAAAATCATTGACTTTATCGCAAAATGAATGTATAATAATATGATAAGCAATTTAATTTGCGAAAATTCATTTATGACGGAGGTTAACAATATGAACGAATTACTGAAGCTTCTTGAAAAAAATGCACGCACAAGCAATGCGGAGCTTGCGGTTCTGCTTGGAAAGACCGAGCAGGAGGTTGCGGACGAGATTGCAAAGCTTGAGAGTGACGGCGTTATCAAGGGCTACTCCACTCTTATAGATTACACGGCGATAAATCCTAACCTTGTTACTGCGTACATTGAGCTTAAAGTTACGCCGCAGGCAAGGACAGGCTTTGACGACATTGCAAGATTTATCTCTCAGTTTGACGAGGTAAAGGGTGTTACGCTTATGTCGGGCGCATTTGACATCGGCATTACGATAATAGGTGAAAACCTTTTGGTAGTTTCAAAATTTGTTTCTCAGCATCTTGCTACAATTGACGGCGTTGTGTCAACGGCTACTCACTTTGTTCTCAAGACCTACAAGGACAACGGACTTAATCTTTGTCCAGACGAGAGCGACGAAAGGGGTATGTTTTAAACTATATGAATTATGAAAATATACTTTCTTCGAGGGTCATGGAGATGAAGCCTTCAGGGATAAGAAAGTTCTTCGACATCGCAGGCAAAATGAAAGATGTAATAAGCCTTGGCGTCGGAGAGCCTGACTTTTCTACCCCGTGGCCGATAAGAAAGGCTGCTATTGAAACGCTTGAAAGGAAGCAAATTATCTACGGACCTAACAGGGGTCTTGCAAGTCTGCTTTCAGCTATAAGCGAAAACATTGAAAAAAGACTTGGGGTTTCCTACGACAAGGACAGCGAATTAATCGTTACTGTCGGCGGCTCGGAGGCTATTGATATTGCGCTCAGAAGCCTTATAAATCCGGGCGACGAGGTACTTGTTGTAGAACCTTGCTTTGTTTGCTATGCTCCGCTTGTTGAGCTTATCGGCGGCGTTGCCGTATCTGTGCCTACAAGGCTTGAAAACAACTTCAAGCTGACCTTAGAAGATTTCAAGGACAAGGTAACAAAGCGCACAAAGCTTATAATTCTTCCGTTTCCTAACAATCCTACCGGCGCCATTATGACAAAGGAGGACTTAGAGCCTATTGCAGAGTTTTTAAGAGACACTGATATAATGGTGCTTTCCGACGAGATATACTCCGAGCTTACATACGGCAGGAAGCATTTCTCAATCGTACAGCTTCCGGGTATGCGTGAGAGGACAATTTATGTAAACGGATTTTCCAAGGCATACGCAATGACGGGCTGGAGGCTAGGTTATGTCACAGCTCCTGCGCCTGTTATAAAGCAAATGATGAAGATACATCAGTACGCTATAATGTGCAGTCCGTTTGTAAGCCAGAATGCGGCTATCGAGGCACTTATGTCCTGTGATGAAGACGTAAAGAAGATGACCGAGGAATACGACAGGAGAAGGCGTTATCTGGTAAACGAGTTCAACAGGCTCGGTCTTACCTGCTTCAATCCTGAGGGAGCATTCTATGTATTCCCCTGCATAAAGTCAACGGGGCTTTCAAGCGAGGACTTCTGCGAAAGACTTCTCTATGAGAAAAAGGTTGCGGCTGTGCCCGGCTCGGCATTCGGTGACAGTGGCGAGGGCTACATAAGAATTTCTTACGCTTATTCTCTGAAGCATCTGAAAGAAGCTATGTCTAGGATCGCACTTTTCCTTGAGGACTTAAAGAATGAGTCAAAATAGCGTTACGTTACTTGCGCCTGCCAAGATAAACCTTACTCTTGACATACTGGGCAAAAGGCAGGACGGATATCACGAGCTACGCAGTATAATGCAGTCGGTCTCGGTCTATGACAGGCTGACTGTTACAGAAACAAGCTGCGGCGGATTTTCTATGATATGCGGCACAGAGGGCGTACCCTGTGACGGGAGAAATCTTGTGATAAAGGCGGCAAAAGCTTTCTGTGAGAAATTCGGCATCGGCGGCGGATTTGAATTCTTACTTGAAAAGTCCATTCCGTCGATGGCAGGAATGGCAGGCGGAAGCTCCGACTGTGCGGCGGCGCTCATCGCGCTTAACAGGCTTACAGGCACGAATGCGTCTTTGGAGGGACTTTTGGAAATCGGCAAAGGACTTGGCGCTGACGTACCGTTTTGTTTAGCAGGCGGAAGCAGGATTTGCGAGGGAATCGGCGAGATACTTACTCCCCTGCCCGATATGCCGAAGTGCCATATTGTTATTGTAAAGCCGTCGGTTTCGATAAGCACGCCGCTTGCGTTTTCCAAGTACGACAGCATTTCATCTCCTCAGGCAAGCGACTTTGACGGTATGTGCGAGGCATTCGGCTGCGGCGACATTAACGGAATCGCAAAGAGAATGTTCAATGCGCTTGAATATGCCAGCGCCTGCCCTGAGATTGATAGGGCTAAAGACGAGCTTTTGTCCTACGGTGCAACAGCTTCTATGATGACGGGAAGCGGCTCGGCGGTGTTCGGAATTTTTGACGGCAAGGCAAAGGCGAAGGAATGCTTTATCGAATTAAAGGACAGATACAGCTTTTGCGAGATTTGTCAGCCGATATCGCACGGCTGTATATTTGAAGATAATGAATAGTATGAATATTTTAAAGCACTGCACGCTATGCCCGAGAAAGTGCGGAATCGACAGGACAGGCTCGCACGGCTTTTGCGGTGAAAGCGACAAGATACGCATTGCAAGAGCAGATTTTCACTTATGGGAGGAGCCTGCTATATGCTACGGAAGCGGAAGCGGTGCGATTTTCTTTTCAGGATGCACGCTCAAATGCTGTTTCTGTCAGAATCATGAGATTTCGCAGGAGGGCGTCGGCTACGAGGTAAGCACAGACGAGCTGGCAAAAACTATGCTGGGACTCCAGAGCAAAGGTGCTTGCAACATAAATCTTATATCTGCGACGCAGTTTGTACCGCAGGTCATTGAGGCGATTGGACTTATAAAAAACGAGCTTAAAGTGCCTGTCGTTTTCAACTGCAGCGGATATGAAAGCATTGATACTGTAAAGATGCTTGACGGGTATGTTGACATTTACCTGCCCGACTTTAAGTATTTTTCATCAGAGCTGTCCCGAAGATACTCGAATGCCAAAGACTATTTCGAGGTTGCGGCAAAGGCGATCGACGAGATGGTAAGACAGGTCGGCAAGCCTCAATTCGACGGCGAGAGGCTGATGCGTGGCGTTATGATAAGGCATCTGGTTCTTCCGTCGCACAGGGACGATTCGATTGCGATAATGGAATATCTCGGCAAAAAATATGCGAGCGATGAAATATTGCTCAGCATTATGAGTCAATACACGCCGGTCTGGAAAAGCGGTCTGTTTCCTGAGATAAACCGCAAGCTTACGACGTTTGAATACGAAAGGGTGCTTGATTCGGCACAGAAATACGGCTTTCGCTGGTACATTCAGCAGAGGTCGTCTGCAACGAGGGACTTTATACCTAAATTTTATGGAGAGAAAGAGGGTTCATAGCAATGAAATTCAACAAGGCTGACAAAAAAGATATCCCGGAGCTTGTTCTGCTCAGAAAGGCATATCTTGCCGAGGATTACGGAAATCTTACGCCCGAACAGCTTGAGGATTTAGGCGACAATCTGCCGCAGTATTTTGAAAAGCATTTGGGTGATGACCTTATTGTTTACACGGCGAGGGATAACGACAAAATCGTAAGCTGCTGCTTTCTGCTCGTAATCGAAAAGCCTGCTAACCCGTCTTTCCCTAACGGACTTATAGGTAATGTTCTGAACGTTTACACTGTTCCTGAGTACAGGAACAGACGTTACGCCTACACGCTTATGAAATGTTTGCTGAATGACGCTAAGGATATGAGGCTTGATTTTCTGGAGCTAAAATCCACCGAAAGCGGCTACAATCTTTACAAGATACTGGGCTTTGGAGATGAAACACAGAATTACAAGCCAATGAAGCTCAACCTTCAATAATGCAAAAAAGGCTGTCGGATAACTTCCGACAGTCTTTTTTATGCTATGCCTTTTTCATCTTCGTAGTCTGACGCTGTGCCATTACAAGCTTATAATACACGCCCTTATTTCTCATAAGGTTATCGTGAGTATCAAATTCTGCCAGCCTACCCTTATCAAGGACGATAAGTCTGTCAGCGCCTGAGAGGGTCGATAGCCTGTGGGCAATTGCGATTGTAGTTCTTCCCTTTGTAAGTCTGCCGAGAGCCTCCTGAATCTGCTTTTCGGTTTCGGTATCAAGCGATGCGGTAGCCTCGTCTAGTATGATGATTTTAGGATTATGGAGGATTGCTCTTGCGATGGCGACTCTTTGCCTTTCTCCGCCCGAAAGCTGGTAGCCCTTGTTTCCGACCCTAGTGTTATACCCGTCGGGAAGCTTTGTTATAAACTCGTGGGCATTGGCGATTTTAGCGGCTCTTATTACCTCGTCAAAGGTTGCGCCCGGTTTTGCATAGCAGATATTCTCAAGCACAGAGCCGTCAAACAGGAAGGTTTCCTGCAAAACTACGCCTATCTGACTTCTGAGCGACTTCTGCGAGAGCCTTCTGATATCCACGCCGTCTATGAGTATTTCGCCTGATGTCACATCATAGAGTCGCAGAATAAGATTTATAAGCGTAGACTTACCTACGCCCGAATGTCCGACGATGCCGACCATTTCTCCCTTATTGATTTTAAGGCTGATATCTTTAAGCACCGGGTCGTACTCACGGTAGCCGAAGTAGACGTTTTTAAACTCGATATCTCCCCTGATATCAAGCTCGACGGGGTGTTCGTCCTCGGAAATTCCGTTTGCGTCCTCCAGCACCTCGAACACCTTGCTCGCCGAAACTGCGGCGTCTGCGAGCTGTTTGGGGATATGTATCGCACGTCTTATCGGGTCGTACAGCATTGAAACGTAGGTCGTAAACTGGATAAGCTCGCCCAGCTTCAGTCCGCCGTCAATAATCATATTACCGCCGAAATAAAGAACGAGGAAGTTTCCAACCGTCATAATAAGCTCGGAAATCGGGATCGTGAGATACCACGCAATTTCCGCACGCATACTTGCTTTTGCGGCTTTAAGAGAACAGCCCGTGTAACGTGCGATTTCCTTGGCTTCCGTGCCGTAGGATTTTACTACCCTTATGCCGTTTAGAATATCGTGAAGAGTGGAGTCGTGCTCCGTCATATTGCGCCACACCCTTGTATAGCGCTTTGCCATAACGTGGAACAGCTTATCAACGAGCAGGAAAACGATCGGGATAGGAAGCAGGACAAGCATCGCAAGCTTAAAGTTCATAACACAGATTATGGCTATAAGCACGACAAGCGAGATCATATCGACGATGAGGTCTTTTCCGTTTGTTGTAACAAAGTCCTCAAGCTTAGCGGCGTCTCCCGAAACACGTCTTATAAGCTCGCCTGCGGTTTTCTTGGTAACTGCCGTCATAGAGAGCGACTCGGACTTGGCAAACACGTCCTCACGCAGATCCTTGCCCATATTAAGTGCGACCTTAAAGCTGCACTTCATATTGAGGTGGTTAGGGATACAGGTGAATGCGACCAGTCCGACAAGTGCGATACAGTGGAGAATAAGACCCTGCCAGTCGTCGTTCTTAGGCACTACATAATCGTCGATTATGAGTCTTGAGATGTTCGGAATGACAATCCAGACAAACTGCTCGAATATAGTGCATAGTACGGCGATGATAAAGTATTTTTTATACGGTTTTACCCTCTTTATAAGCTTTAGAAACAGCTTGCTCTTTTTTGCACAGAAAGGACATTCCGCATTTCCGTCAAGCGGTATTCCGCACTTCTCGCAGGTAGGCTCGTCGGCTTTTGTTTCCGTGATAAGCTTGCCCTCTCTTGCATAGAAGTCGAGCAGCTTTGCAAGCTCCGCATATCTCAGAAACTCCTGCTGACGGAATACGCAGATGCAGACAGGCTCGCCCGATTTTTTCACTGCCGTAAATGCAGAAGAACCGTAATTCTTCTCGCACTTAAACTCGGAAAAGCCGTCAAGCGGATAGCTTTTTATGACCCTGCCTTCTAAGTAGACATCTATTATACTGTCTGTAATACAGATATGTCCGTCTACTCTTTCGCCGTTTGTTGTGAGGTCATACGGCAGAGAAAACAGCAGGCTGTCCTTTTGCACTCCTTTCGGGAATGAAGTTTTTAAATTCATAGATAATAATTCCTTTGCAGATTAGTTCGTTTTATAATTAGGTGAACATTTCCATTGCGGCTATGCTCTTTCTGTCAAGCTTTGCTTCAACGTCGTCGCAGAAATACTTGTTTCCGTCTGCGTCGCATACATAGAGATACTTGCCGCCTATGAGCTTAAAATTTCTGTACCAGTCACGGATACAGATCGTTTTCTCGCCTGCGGTCGTATCGGCTTTTACAAAAAGCGAGCCTCGCATATTTTCCTTTACCGAATAGATTTTTGTAATCTCCGGCATATAATACTTATACTCCAGAAAGCCCTTCACGAGCTTTTTCTGACCGTCCGAAAGCTCGTTTACGTCTTTGATTACGCCGATTTCAACAAACTGATTTTCCTCGTCCTCAATATGCACGCTTACAAACTTATCCTTTTCGTAAAACGGCTGGAGTCTTGTGAGGTTGACCTTATGATAGATCTTTTCGTCATAGAAAAGCGTCATATATCCGCTTTCTTCTTTCTTAAATTCAAGCTTTTTGCAGTCAAGCAATGTAAGCTTGTCAGCCTCATAGTTTTCGATTATATCAGACATACTGTGCCTCCTTAATCATTTATAAATTTAAGCGCCTGCGACTGGAGCTTATAGAGGTCAAAATACTTGCCCTTTTGTCTTATAAGCTCGTCGTGCGTACCGATTTCCTTCATCTCGCCGTTTTCGATGACGCAGAGCATATCTGCGTCACGCAGGGTCGATAGCCTGTGGGCGATAGAGATAATCGTTCTTCCCTTTTTAAGCTCGTCGATAGCCGTCTGAATCTTCCTTTCGGTGCGGGTATCCATTGATGCGGTAGCCTCGTCGAGTATAAGGATATTCGGCTTCTGGATTATTGCACGAGCAATTGAGATCCTCTGCTTTTCACCGCCTGAGAGAGATATATTAGACTCGCCTATCATTGTGTTATAGCCCTCGGGAAGCTTTGTTATAAACTCGTGGGCGTGGGCGGATTTGGCGGCTTCGATTACCTCCTGCATTGTTGCGTTAGGATTAGCGTATCTGATGTTATCTGCGATACTGCCGATAAAGAGGTAGGTTTCCTGCGACACGATACCGATGTTTCTTCTTAAATCAGCAAAGGAAAGCTCCCTGATAGGTATTTCGTCTATGAGGATTTCTCCTCCCGTCACGTCGTAGAGCCTTGCAATCAGGTTTATGATTGTGGATTTTCCTGCGCCCGTTTTGCCGACGATGCCGAACATCTGACCCTCGTTTACCTTAAACGACACATTCTTGATAATCGGAATGCCCGCCTCGTACTCAAAGCTTACGTTGCGAAGCTCGATATTTCCTCTGAGGTCTTTGACGTGAACGGGATTTTCTGGTTCTTTTACGGTAGGCTCGGAGTCCATAATCTCAAACATTCTGGATGCGGCGTCCATGCATCTTGCCCAGCGGTCGCCTATCCATGTAAAAAAGTTGATAGGCTCATAGGTCATATTTGTGTAGGACACAAGCGCCGTAAGAGCGCCGAACTCGATATATCCCTTTATGACCATATATGCGCCGAGGCAGAAAACACCTTGGTTTACTACACGGCAGACAGACCAGATAAACGGGATCGTTTTTGCTGTTCTGCCGTTGATGCGGACGTTTACGTTATACGCTTCCTCGTTACGCTTATTGTAACGCTTGGACTCGTCGTCCTCTCTTGCAAACGCTTTTACTACACGCTGACCGTTCATAACGTCAGACAGGACGGAGTTTGCGCTTCTTGTTGCTATGTCAAACTTACGGTAGAGCTTTCTTTGACTTCTGTAAAACCTACGCTGCACGATATGTATAAGTACGATTGTAAAGATTACGCTTATTGACAGAACAGGACTTATGATAGTCATTATAACTGCGATACCGAAAATACGGACAAGATTCATTATGCCGTAAGGTACGATATCTACGAAAAACCAATAGACATTCTGGCTGTCACGGTCTACTCTCGACATAAGCGAGCCTGTCTGCTTGCTTGTGAAAAAATCCAGCGACAAATTCTGGAGTGATGAAAAAATCTTTACTCTAAGCTTATGGGTAACCATTGGCACAATTCTCGATGTTACTATACCCGATACAACACGGAGTATCATCGACGCTATGTTTACAGCTACTATTGCAATTACGATTTGAAGCACCTTGCCGTAATATTTACCGCCGACTGTCAAAACGTCGTCGTAGAACATCTGGGCGCTGAAAATAGGCGTTATTACGCTCAGCACCATCGAGATTATGAGCGTAAGTAAAATAAGAAGCACTTCAAGCTTAAAGTCCCTAAACATACCAATCATTCTCTTTACGATGCTGTGCTTGTCCACGCAATACGGGCAGACGGGACGGTTAGGGTCTGGATATCTCTCGCCGCAGATATCGCAATGGGTCTTTGCCGAAAGCAGGAGCCTGTCGTCTATCGGCTCGCCGTTTTTTGTAGCGTTTACACGCTGGGAAAATTTTTCAAACTTATCCGAAAAACCTAAGGAGAATCTTGCTATCGCAAATTCATTTCCCTGCTCGTCCTCCAGCATAAGCCTTGCCGTGTACTGATACCGGTCTACATACATTCTCTTGATTTCGCAAAGCTGATACTCGGAGAAGTCTTTTACCTCAAAGTCCTGCAAGACTCTGCGTTTCTCGTGCTTCTTTGGCTTTCCGTAAATTTCGTAGCCCGATATGACGCTGACGCTGTCTTTCGATAGCGTTATGTACACGTCATAATAACAGCCGTCACCGTCAAGGTCTGCCTTTGCACAGTACAAAAGCTCGTCGGGCATCACCCCTCGCTTTTCAAGTGCAAGCTCGACCTGCGGCTGTAACACATCAAAGAATTTCAACTACTATACCTCCTTACGGGCACAAAAAAGCACCCTTGCAAACAAATGCCAAGGGCGCTGTAAACTATGCAGTATTTTTCCTTATTACGATAATGAAGTCGGACACTGCTCCCAAGACACTGAGTATGATGTTTTGCCTGAAAACCTGTATGTTCTTGTCATCATGTCCGCCCCTTTCTAAAATATTTGTGCTAAAAGCACAGAAAAATCACAATCTGACCTTGTAATTGTAACATCTGTGCTGATATTTGTCAAGGGGAATTTTACCATAACATTATAGCAACTATATGAGAATTTTAAACTTAGATGTCTTGGTTATATGATATGCAATACCGTTTATCCGCTGCAAAAGTGCAGATTATCTTTTTTTGTAGATGAGCAGTTCCGGGTTGCCGCCGTCACCAAGTTCCTTGTATCGCTTCCAGTAATCAAGCTTAGGCAGGGCTTCGTGAAGATACTTTCTTACATCTTCCTCAGAATGCTCATCGCTCACCATATTCTTAACACAAACGTCTATAAGGTCGTCCATATTGCTGTACATATACTCTCCGCCGGCATAGCACCATTTACAGTAATCCTCATTGAAAAAGCCGTCTTTTTCTTTTGAGACGTTGCAGTCGTCAAGCGGCATTCCACAGCACTGGCAGATAAGCTTTATCGGAGAGCCGAGAAGCGTGTTAATCGGAACATCGTAAAGCTTTGACAGCAGCTTGAGCGTTTCTGTGTTCGGGACAGTTTCGCCGTTTTCCCAGCGTGAAACAGCCTGACGGGTCACAAACACCTTTTCGGCAAGCTGTTCCTGAGAAAAGCCGTGCTTTGTTCGTAATTTTGCAAGAATGTTTTTAGTTTCCATAATTTATGCACCCTTTCGTTTTTCTCTTCTGATTTCATATACATTATATCATACGCCACATAAAATAACAAGCAACCGTCTGTTGCGTTGACAGTTTAGGGGAGGGTGTGGTATATTTAGAGTGTAATAAATCAAAATCCTTAAAAGAAAACGGAAGGACAATAAGTATGTTTAAAAAATACTATGAGAAACTTCTGCAGCAGTTATCAATTGATTTCAACTGCACTACGGCAGAGTTACAAACAACTGATAATATCGTCACATTATCCAAGCTTAATGAAGGCAGAAGAAATTATAACCCCGATAAACCTTTTTTGCAAATGGTAACGCTTGGCAAAAACACTGTTATTATGGCGGATGAATGTCTGCACGAGTTCCTGCGTGGTTGGAGCAAAGGAACGGAGGGAC
>MSHC01000027.1 GCA_001940995.1 Ruminococcus sp. Phil15 | reverse complement strand
ATGCAGGACTTGTCATTTTTGCCGCTTTGTGCTATAATTAGAGCAGTATTTTACAGGAGGTATCCGGAATGACTGATGCAATTAAAAACCAACCGATAGATAAACGTACCCTTGTCCCGTTTGCCGTAAGAATTATTCTTGCAACCGCCGCTCTCGCTGTAGGAATACTCCTGACTCCGACTTTTATGCCGAAGCTGATGAAGCTTGTAAAGCTATCAAAATATGCAGATTTGTCTATTCCTGCGTCATACATAACGTGGTGCATTATGTACCTCAGATATATAAGAGCGACTTGCAACAGAAAATGGGGATATGCATATCTTCTTTATGTCTATGACTGTATGCAAAGACCCGAATCCACAAACTGCCCAAGGTGCAAATCAATGCTGGATAAAGAATTTACCGAGCCTGCCGTTTCGGGCGACACGGGCGATGTTACAGTCGCAGTGAAGTCCTGTTCCTGCCCGAACAAAAACTGCGGTTTGACAACCGACAGGAAGCTGAAATATCATAACGTACCTGCGAGCCGCTATGGAGTAAAGGCGCTCGTTATGAATATGGGCATAAAGGACGACTTCACCGACAGCATTTTTGAGCTTGCATACAGGTTCGTCATCGCACTTATCTGCAGCGCCGCATTCTCGGCAGGAATCATACTTCTCATCGAAAAAGTACTCTAAACTGTCATTTCGCCAAATTTATAATGCAAAATTGCGTGATATTTAGGTCAAAAGCGTGATTTTTTGCAAGATTGCATAAAACGACTTGCAAAATCCCCGCCGATGGTATATTATATAATGTAGCTTGAATTAATTAATCGGAGGGTATATGTAAATGCAGCTTCAGGATATGTCAAAGGCTGAGCTTTCAGCTTTTCTCGAGGAGGAACTTGCAAAGTATGAGGATTTCAAGGGCAGAGGACTTTCGCTCAATATGGCGAGAGGCAAGCCAAGCGACGAACAACTCAGACTTTCACATAAAATGCTGGAGGCAGTCGGCGCAGACGACAGCCTCAAGGATGCAGACGGAACGGACTGCCGTAATTACGGCGGACTTGACGGAATATCAAGTGCAAAGAAGCTTTTTGCCGATATTTTCGGTACTTCCGAGAAAGAAGTTATGGTCTTTGGAAACTCAAGCCTTAACATAATGTACGATATGCTCGTGAAGGCAATGCTTTTCGGTACGGGCAACGGCGCAAAGCCATGGAAGGACTGCGGTAAGATAAAGTGGCTGTGTCCTGTACCGGGTTATGACAGACATTTCCTCATCACTGAAAAGCTTGGCTTTGAGATGATAAATATTCCTTGCGACGAAAACGGACCGGATATGGATATGATTGAAGGGCTTGTTGCAAACGACGGCTCTATCAAGGGTATATGGTGCTTGCCGATGTACTCCAACCCGACGGGAATTACATACTCCGACGAGGTCGTAAAGAGAATGGCTTCAATGAAAACCAAGGCTGACGACTTCAGAATTTTTTGGGACAACGCATATTGTATCCACCACCTCACAGATACGCCTGACACGCTTCTTAATCTTCTGGAGGAATCAAAGAAGCACGGCAACGAGGAAAGGGTGTATATGTTTGCTTCGACCTCAAAGGTTACGTTCGCAGGCGGCGGTATTGCTGCTATGTCAGCCTGTGAGAGCAATATAGACTACATAAGGTCAATGATTACAGTCCAGACTATCGGCTACGACAAGATTAATCAGCTTCGTCACACAAGATTTTTCAAGGACTATAACGGTCTTACGGAGCATATGAAGCTCCATGCAAAGCTTCTCTATCCTAAGTTCAAGGCTGTTTCAGACGAGCTTGAGAAGGAGCTTAAACCGCTTGGCATCGGCAGCTGGGTAAATCCAAACGGCGGATACTTCATCAGCTTTGATTCAATGCCGGGCTGTGCGAAGAAGATTGTAAAGCTTTGCAAGGACGCAGGCGTTGTGCTTACGGGCGCAGGAGCAACATTCCCTTACGGCAAAGACCCCGAGGATAAGAATATCCGTATTGCGCCGTCGTTCCCGCCGATCGAGGAATTGAAGCTCGCCGCAGAGCTTTTCTGCATCGCAGTAAAAATAGCCTCCGCACAAAAGCTTTTAGACGAGTAATATTGTAATAACATAACGGCATAAAAAATTCCCTGACTTTTGAACTTCTCCCCTTTTGTTA
>MSHC01000026.1 GCA_001940995.1 Ruminococcus sp. Phil15 | reverse complement strand
TTTCGGCGTTTTACAATCGGCTAAATAGAAACAAAAATAAGGAGGATTTACCCTATGTCTATCGAGGAAAACAAGCAGAGATTTATTGAGCTTTACAACACTTACATAACCCGTGAGGGTGCTGACAAGCTACTGGAATATATGCTGGAAAAGAGCGATTTCTTTACTGCGCCTGCTTCTACAAGATATCACGGAAGCTATGAGGGAGGACTTTTGGAGCACAGCCTTAACGTTTACGATTGTCTGAAGCACTTTATGGACGACCCGTACACTCGGGAAAAATTCGGAATTACCTGCTCCGACGAAACCGTTGCTATCGTTTCTCTCCTGCACGACCTTTGCAAGATGAATTTCTACACAGTAAGCCAGCGTAACGTCAAGGGCGAGGACGGAGTATGGAGAAAAGAGCCGTACTACTCGGTTGACGATAAGGTGCCTTACGGTCACGGGGAAAAGAGCGTATACATAATCACGGGATTTATGAGGCTCACCCGTCAGGAAGCTTTTGCAATACGCTTCCACATGGGATTTTCGGGCGATGAGCCTAAAAATCTGATAAGCAGCGCCCTCAACCAGTTTCCGCTTGCCGTTGCAACGCACATTGCGGATATGCAGGCAAGTATGTTTATCGAAAAGTAATCCAAACAGCAAAGCCGTTCTCCGATACACGGAAAACGGCTTTTGTTATGTGTTCTTTCGTGACGCATAGACTGTCGTACTTACCCAAAGTACAAAACTATAGGCGGCTTTGTCGAGGCGACTTTGTCGCTCTAGCATTCCATATCAAAAATTCTATGGTAA
Organism: Ruminococcus sp. Phil15; assembly: GCA_001940995.1. Classification (GTDB taxonomy): domain Bacteria; phylum Bacillota; class Clostridia; order Oscillospirales; family Ruminococcaceae; genus UBA7477. The sequence continues at coordinate 34,068 of MSHC01000026.1, read as the reverse complement.
AACTCTGCGTAGTCTGTTCTGCCCTCTTTTGTAAATGTGATTGCTGAAGATGGGTGGAGGTTCATTTTGCCCGTGAGGAGGTATGCGACATTGTAACCCCATACCGCACCCTGTTCCTTGAGGCTGAGAATGTACTCCTCGTAGAACTTGAGAATATGGGTTATATTGTACTTAGGGTTCTTGAGGAAGCCCAAGAGAAGCTCCATTGCACAGTTTCCTGCACCTCTGCCGAGGCTTCCGACAGTAGCGTCGAGGAAGCTTGCGCCCATTGAGCAGGCTTCAATCGTGTTTGCAAATGCAAGTTGCTGGTTATTGTGCGCGTGCATACCGACAGCCTTTCCGCAGTCCTCAGCACAAGCAAGGTACTGCTTTGTGAGCGTCTGAATCTGCTCAGGGAAAAGCGAGCCGTAGCTGTCTACAAGGTAAATAACGTCAACCGACGACTTTGACAGCATTTCGAGTGCGACCTCTATATCCGCCGTATTTGCCTTGGAAATTGCCATTATATTGCAGGTAGTTTCGTAGCCGAGCGAATGACAGTATTCAATCATTTCGATTGCGGCGGGCATTGTCGTTATGTAGGTAGCAATTCTCACCATATCTATAACGCTCTCCGACTTGGGAAGCAGGTCACGCTCTAAATTGCATCTTCCGACATCTGCCATAACGGCGATTTTCATATCCGTATCGTTATTTCCTACAATTCTTCTGATAGAGTCCTCGTTGCAGAACTTCCAGTCGCCGTAGTCCTCCTCCTTGAAGATATCCTTTGAAGCCTTATAGCCAAATTCCATATAGTCAACTTCTGCCTTGAGGTTGGCAAGGTAGAGCTTTTTTACAAATTCGTCGTCAAAACGGAAGTTGTTTACGAGTCCTCCGTCACGGATTGTTGCATCAAGCACCTTGATGTCGGGTCTGTACGTCATCAGACTTCCTTTACGTTCCATAATATATGCCTTCTTTCAAGAAAATTACTTCAACGCTTTTAAGCTTTTATGCGTTAAAGTCCATAAATAGTTAAAGTCCATAAATATATAATATCACCATACGGAGCGAATTGCAAGCGCCGGACGATGTTTTTTTGCATTTTTGTATACTCGCACAAAAACTTCCGACGGCAGCGGCGATAATTCACCACTTTAAAGCAGATATGCGGTGGGCGGGCAGGTGGTTCTCGGTGAGCAAACGGCAGGCCGGACAACAGTGCAGGCTGTGAGCTTTTGTGGTATAGCTAAAAGGGGCGTTGGTGATATAAAGATTTACAAAGCGGTAGGGTTGTGATATAATGGATATATTTAGAGAGGTAAATCGGAATTTGCTGAGGAGAACTTTTGTTATGAAAATTATTCAAATAGAAGATGATGAGGATAAAAAGTATATAACCAGAACTATATTGGAAGAACTACCTGAATGGTTTGGAATCCCGGAGGCACGAGAAGAATATATCCGCAACAGTGCGAAAAAAACTTTCTTTTGTGCTGAAGAAAATGAAAAAGACTTGGGATTTTTGTATCTCAAAGAAACGGGAAAAGATACGGTTGAGCTTGCGGTTATGGGCGTCTTAAAATTATACCAGCGCAAGGGAATCGGAAAAGAACTTTTTAACCGTGCGAAAATGGCTGCAAAAGAAATGGGTTATTCATTTATGCAGGTTAAAACTGTTCAAATGGGGAAATACGAAGAATATGATCAAACAAATCTGTTCTACATGTCTTTGGGCTTTAAGGAGCTTGAAGTGTTCCCTACGTTATGGGATGAGAGGAACCCTTGCCAGATTTATGTGATGGCACTGTAACTTCCAATTTATCTATGAGAAGTACAAAACGGGTAGAGCCACAGCGCCCTATCCGTTTTTCTTTGTCGATATTCACGGCTGTCCAATGCCTTATGCAAAGGATTTACAGCATACGCTCTGCACCGTAAACGCAAAGACACTTTTGACATAAACATCAAAAGTGTCTTTGTGATAATTCTGTATATCAGCCCCACTAAACTGCGAGCCTTGAATTTATTTGCGATGCGCAGTTTAGTACATACCGCCCATTCCGCCTGCCGGCATAGCAGGAGCAGGGTTTTCCTCCTTGATATCTGCAACGAGGCTTTCGGTTGTGAGAACCATTGCTGCAACAGACGCTGCATTCTGGAGTGCGCTTCTTGTTACCTTTGTAGGGTCTACGATACCTGCAGGAATCATATCTACATACTCTTCCTTGTAAGCGTCAAAGCCGAAGCCTACCTTTCTCGAACGGAGAATCTTGTCAATGATTACGCTTCCCTCAAGACCTGCATTTACTGCAATCTGACGGAGCGGTTCTTCAAGCGCACGGAGTACGATTGCGGCACCTGTCTTTTCGTCGCCCTCAAGCTTGTCGCACAGCTTCTTAACTGCCGGCATAGCGTTGATAAGCGCTGTTCCGCCTCCTGCTACGATACCCTCCTCTACTGCTGCCTTTGTTGCTGCGAGTGCGTCCTCGATACGGAGCTTCTTTTCCTTCATTTCGATTTCGGTTGCCGCACCTACCTTGATAACTGCAACTCCGCCTGAAAGCTTAGCGAGTCTTTCCTGAAGCTTTTCTCTGTCGAAGTCGGAGGTCGTTGTTTCAATCTGTGCCTTGATCTGGGCAATTCTTGCACGGATCTCCTCTGCGTCGCCTGCGCCGTCAACGATAATTGTATTTTCCTTCTGGATAACTACCTGTCTTGCTCTGCCGAGCATTGTCATATCTGCGGAGCTAAGCTCAAGTCCGATTTCCTCGGATATTACCTGACCGCCTGTGAGGATTGCGATATCCCTGAGCATTTCCTTACGTCTGTCGCCGAAGCCCGGTGCCTTTACGCCGACGCAGGTGAATGTGCCTCTGAGCTTATTTACGATAAGCGTGGAGAGAGCTTCGCCCTCGATATCTTCAGCGATGATAACAAGCTTCTTGCCGCTCTTTACGATTTCCTCGAGGAGTGGGAGAATTTCCTGGATATTGGAAATCTTCTTATCTGTTATGAGGATAAATGCGTCGTCGATAACGGCTTCCATCTTATCGGTATCTGTTACCATATAAGGTGTGATATAGCCTCTGTCAAACTGCATACCCTCGACAACCTCGCTATATGTTTCGGCTGTCTTGGACTCCTCAATTGTAATAACGCCGTCTGCCGTTACCTTTTCCATAGCTTCAGCGATAAGCTTACCGATGAACTCGTCGGCGGAGGATACTGTTGCTACTCTTGCAATATCGTCTGTGCCGTCAACTGCCTTTGAACAGCCGATGATTGCTTCAACTGCTGCATCGACAGCCTTTGCCATGCCCTTCTTTACTACCATTGGGTTTGCGCCTGCTGCGATATTCTTCATACCCTCTCTTACAAGAGCCTGTGCGAGGACTGTTGCTGTTGTAGTGCCGTCGCCTGCTGCGTCGTTTGTCTTTGTTGCTACTTCCTTAACGAGCTGTGCGCCCATATTTTCAAATGAATTTTCAAGCTCTATTTCCTTTGCGATTGTAACGCCGTCGTTTGTGATGAGCGGTGCGCCGAACTTCTTGTCGAGGACTACGTTTCTGCCCTTAGGACCAAGCGTAATCTTGACTGTATCTGCAAGCTTGTCGATACCTGCCTGGAGCGACTTTCTTGCTTCTTCGCCGTAGATGATTTCCTTTGCCATAATAAATTACCTCCGTATTAAAAATGTACCTGTTACTTTACGATTGCGAGGATATCTTCCATCTTGACGATAATATATTCCTCGCCGTCAAGCTTTACGTTTGTGCCTGCATACTTAGAGATAAGAACCTTATCGCCTTTCTTCACTGCCATAGTAACATCAGGCTTTCCTGCTCCTACCTCGATAACCTCCGCTATCTCAGGCTTTTCCTTTGCTGAACCTGTAAGGATGATACCGCTCCGGGTTGTTTCCTCAGCCTCAGTCATCTTAACTACTACTCTGTCCTGTAAAGGTTTGATTGTCATAACTGTGACCTCCTATAAATATTAATTTTAAACTTATTTGGTTTAGCACTCTTTCTCTTTGAGTGCTAAATATATTTTACCACCATTTTGAAAAAATTCAAGAGATATATGTCATTTACTTATAATTTCGGCATTTAGCACAAAACATACTTCAAATCAACATTTTTTATTGACAACGACACAATTCTGTAATATTAACCTTTTATTCATCATTAGGTTACAAAATTTTAATAAACTCCATTTGTGAATTTGTTATAATAAAAGTATCAATTGAAAATTTGCTCTAGGTTTGTTCAAAATTTCACAAACCGAAACGGTTAATAAAAATTTTACTACGAAGGGATTGTTCGTTATGTCTTTAGGAAAGGTACTTGTAGTTGACGATGACAAGAACATCTGCGAGCTTCTGAGACTTTATCTCGAAAAGGATGGTTACGGCGTTATTCTCTCTCACGACGGCGAAGAAGCGGTCGTTAAGTTCAACGCCCTCAAGCCCGACATCGTGCTTCTTGACATTATGCTCCCCAGTCTTGACGGCTGGCAGGTGTGCAGGGAAATCAGAAAGAAATCCAATGTTCCTATAATCATGATTACAGCTAAGGGAGAAACCTTTGACAAGGTGCTGGGTCTGGAGCTTGGCGCTGACGACTACATTGTAAAGCCTTTCGACACTAAGGAAGTAATCGCAAGAATCAAGGCTGTAACAAGGCGAGTCGGAATGGGTTCGGGAGAGGCTGAAGTCAAGGAAGTGCGTTATGACAAGCTTTCTGTAAATATGACAAGGTACGAGCTAAAGGTTGACGGCAAAATTCTCGACACTCCGCCTAAGGAGCTTGAGCTTTTGTTCCATCTTGCTTCTAATCCTAACAGGGTATACACGAGAGACCAGCTTCTTGACGAGGTATGGGGCTTTGAATACTACGGCGACTCAAGAACCATTGACGTTCACGTTAAAAGGCTTCGTGAAAAGCTTGAAAATGTTTCTGACAAATGGGCGCTCAAGACGGTCTGGGGCGTTGGTTACAAATTTGAGGTAAACGAGGAATAATGCGGGATACCAAAAGCATATTTTTTAAGTACTTTATAATCTGTGCGGCAGTAATACTGGTAAGCTTTATATGCTTAGGTGCAGTATTACTGCTTGTTTCTTCTCAATACTTTATCGCTGAAAAGCGTGACCTTCTGGAGTCTAATGTTTCGGACGCTTGTCAGGAGGCTGTTGAGTCAATTGACATACTTGCCGGCAATCTTGCAGGTACGTCCGGCGCTTCTATTGATATGATTATAGACAGCCCTGAGGTTATGGAAGTTATCAAGAGCCACTCACAGTCGGTAGGCGGTCAATTCTTTATCTCGGACGATAACGGAGATATTATTCTCTGCACGGACGGACACGAATCTCACGGCAGACTTTCGGGCGATGTTCTTGCCGACGCTTCAGGCGGCAATTACTTCAATACAAATCTTGGCGGATTTTTTGAGGAAGAAATGCACACATACGGCGCTTCGTTTACCTACGGTGACGAAACCTACTATATGTTCGGCTCTATCACGCTTTCGGAGCAGGACGATTACATCTGGAACATAATGCAGATATTCCTCCTGTCCATGGTATTTGTACTTGCTGCGGCTCTCGTCATTGTATACATTGCAACGATGAGGCTTACTGCGCCTATCAAGGAGCTTGCTCAGACGGCGAAAATCATCGGCGAGGGCAACTTTTCAAAGAGCGTACCCGAATATAACACAACAGAGTTTGACATACTCGGCAAGGCGTTTAACGATATGTCAGAGTCACTCGGCGCTTACGACAAGATGAGAAGCAGCTTTGTTGCGAACGTATCCCACGAGCTGAGGACTCCTATGACCTCGATTGGCGGATTCGTTGACGGTATTCTTGACGGAACGATTCCAAAATCGGAGGAAAAGAAGTATCTGAGGATTATATCTACCGAGGTGCAGCGACTTACAAGACTTGTAAGGAGTATGCTCAATCTTGCAAAAATCGAATCGGGCAGCATGGAGCTGAATTTACAGAGCTTCAGTCTTATTGAGCCTATTGTTGACACGCTTGTTACATTTGAATCAAGACTTGAGGAAAAGAACATTGACATAAGAGGTCTTGACGTGGACAGAGTTACTGTATGCGCAGACAACGACCTTGTGCATCAGGTAATCTACAATCTTCTTGAAAACGCTATCAAGTTTGTTGACAAGGGAGGATACATTGAATTCGGATTTACTGCGCACGACAAGTTCACTGCGGTTTCGATAAAGAACAGCGGCGAGGGGCTTTCTGAAAAGGAGCTTCCTCTGGTATTCGACAGATTTTACAAGTCTGACGAATCGAGGGGAAAGGACAAGAGCGGCGTTGGACTCGGTCTTAACATTGTACGTTCTATAGTCAAGCTTCACGGCGGTAACATTATGGTAAGAAGCGTCAAGGGCGAATACACCGAGTTTGTTTTCACGCTTCCAAATCAAAGAATTGACAAGGAGTGACCCTAATCGGTATGGACTTTTTTGATAAACAGATAGAAACAACGAGAAACTGTTACCGTGAGGCTAAAAAGGCTGTTGACCTCAATGAGGAAAACAAAGAAAGCACCGGCACTTCAAACGTTTCAAAGACGGTTTTCTGGGGAGAGTCTATCCCCTACAAGAGACAGAAAAGAAGTGTCGGCAGATTTTTTGCAATACTCTTTCTGCTGCTTATGACAACCGCTGTTTTGGCGCTTATGATGACGACGGCGGTTCTCGGAAAGGGCTGGCTCTCAAACTTCCTTTCGGGGGACAACAGGCACAGCTTTACGCTTCCGATTTATGACACGCCGCAGCTTGAAAATAAGTATTATCAGCCGGACGGCAGATACACGGCGGAAGGTGTCGCAAAGGCAATAGGTCCGTCTGTTGTGTCGATTGTAAACTACTCGACAGAGATAAATATGGGTACTCTTACCGGCTCGACCGGCACGTCGCAGGGTTCGGGCATCATCATTTCAGAGGACGGATACATTGTTACAAATGCACACGTTGTTGACGGCGACCCCGAAACTACAAGATTTATGGTAATTCTCTACGACGACACCATGTACAACGCACAGCTTGTCGGAAGCGACCCTAAATCAGACATTGCAGTTATTAAGATTGCGGCAAGCGGACTTTCTCCTGCTCAGTTCTGCGACTCGGACAGCGTATCGGTCGGAGATGAGGTAGTCGCTATCGGAAGCCCTGCCGGACTTTACGGAAGTGTAACCAAGGGCATTGTTTCGGGAATAAAAAGAAGCATTAAGGTTGCCGAGGGAATGCGTGAGGTTGACTGCATACAGGTTGACGCTGCAATAAACCATGGAAACTCGGGCGGTGCGCTCCTTAATATGTGGGGTCAGGTTATCGGCATTACCTCGTCAAAGCTTAACTCTGCGCTTTACGACAGCATTGGCTTTGCAATTACGACCAACGAAGCAAAGCCGATTATCGAACAGCTTATCGAAAACGGAATCGTAACGGGAGGCGTCAAGGTCGGTATAACATTCAGGGGGATTTCTCCGCTTACCGCCAAAATGTACGAATATCCCTGCTCAGGACTTCTTATTGTAGAAATAAGCGAGGACAGCGACATTTCAAACACGGAGCTTAGAACAGGCGATTTCATCACGCAAATTAACGGTAAAGAGGTGTACGACCTATCGACAGTTGACGAAGCGCTGGAGGGTGCGAAGCCCGGCGACACTGCGGCGGCAATTGTTACGAGAATATCCGCAGACGGGGAAATAATCGAAGAGGTATTTGAGATTTCGTTCATTCTCGGAGAGGACACATCTGCGACCGACGGATTTACAGAAGAATAGCAAAATAAAAATCGGAACTCAGACTCGTGCTGAATTCCGATTTGTTTTTACCTTAAAGTTATGCTCTTACATAATCGGCAAGCGACTTAGCAAGCGCTCTGCCCTCAGGCGAGTCCTGAATCTTCTGCAAGTCAACGTTGCATACAACGACCGTGCCGCCGTTTAATTCATACTCGTAGATAAGTGCGAGGTTATGGTTGCGCTCGAAGTTGTCGATTGTGCGGACTATGACTTTTTTACCCTCGGCGTTATCGTCTATAATTTCGCTTCTTGAATTCATAACCGCTTTCCACCATTGCGGAGTTGAGTAGTATTCGCTTTCAAAGCCGTTCAGTGCGGGGTGGTTATTGTCTATAAGCAGTCCCATCGTTCCGACAGGCACTTCCCTGCCCATCGACTCTGAGATAGTACGGAACATCGGGAAGCACCAGAAATCCTGGCAGTAGAAGCCCTCGATGCTGTTATCCTTTGACGGAGCATTTATAAGAAGCACTTTTCTACCCTCGGACAACGCTTTCATTGCGTTATCGTCAAGCTTATCGGTAACTGTACAGCCGTCAAAGCTTACGCTCTTTACGGTTCTTACGACTCTCAGGTCGTAGTGGTTTCTGACATCTGCACCGTCAACCGAGAGCGACAGGGTTAGCTTTCCGAAGTCGTCGCAGGCTACGACTGTTTCGATTGCGCCGACGTCGCAGTAGTTTTCATACTGCGGGATCACAAATTCTCCGCAGTTTTTTCCGAGCGACCAGCGTAAGGTCTTACCTGCGAGGGTCTTATCCGAAAAATCGGTTATTTCAAGCCTTGCGGTGAAGCTTTCGCCTTTTTCATAGACGTACTTTTCAAATCTTGCGAGGATTACCGTTTCGGAGCAAAACTCTCTCCACTCGCTGTCGGAGATGATGCCCTTGTTGTCCATAAATGCGTCCAGAACGCCGACCAGAGCCGTTCCTTGACCCGAAAAGTCCTGAATATCCAAAATCTGACAGCCTGCCAAAAGCTTTGAACGCAGGACCGCTTCAAGCTCCTCTTTATAGCAGTCCATAGCTAGCTTTCCGCTTGCTCTGAAATAGTCGTCTGCTAAACTCAAAAGGCCTTTCTTTCTGAGTCTTTCTTTGAACTTCTCAAAGTTCTTTGCCTTTATAGAACCTGTATACTTTTCTATTTCCTTGAAATTCGGGTATGTTTCATACTGACCGATCTCGTGGGTGACAATCGGAATTTTCGGGAAAAAGCCGTCTGTTATCTCGCTTGCTTTTACACGTTTTACGCCTGTTCCGTACTGGATACTGATTGTGCCGTCGTCGTTTATCTTCATATCTCCGCCTGCCGGAAGCTTACCCTCTATTGCGTCGTAGGATTTCATCGTTGACGGCTCTGCGACCTGGACGTGACCCAAAGGTGCGTCGCACATGGCATAAGAGCCACGGATAAGCCTTTCTCTTGAAAGCCTTACGCCGCAGAAGAAATCATCGCACTCGACTACATCGGGCATAAACTGGAACGTGTTCGAGCCTTCGGTATAGAGCGGTCTTGAGTCGGCGGATTTAAGCTCACTCATTATTTCATTGATTCGCTCACGGCTTCCCCACAGCTCATTGCCCATTGACATCATACAGAAAGACGGGTGATTGCCAAATTCATTGAGGATTGCTTTGCCCTCGCTTATGAGGTATTCCTGCTCCTCGACATTACACTCCTTGTCGTCTATGGACGCAATAGTACCCCAGAACGGAAGCTCAGGCTCCATATATATGCCCACTATATCGGCTGCCTCAAAGGCGGCGTCGGGAGGACAGCAGGTATGGAAGCGGTAGTGATTTATACCGTAGCTTTTTGATGTTTCCATAACCTTGACCCACGACTCGACGTCGGTCGGTGCATAGCCTGTGAGCGGAAAGATAAGCCCGTCGTGCTTGCCGCGCAGAAAGGTTTTTCTGCCGTTTATATAGAACTTATCGCCGTTTGCCTTAAAGCTTTTAAGTCCTGCTTTTACCCCGCAGACATCGTCGCCTGTGTCGATTTTTATGTCATAGAGATTTCTTTCAAACTCGCTCCATTTCTGCGGACTTTCGGACATATCGAGCTTGCAGGATACTTTGCCGCTCTCAACCGCAGCGGTTACTTCTGCACTGCTGTTTTTGCAGGTGGCAGACACCTTTACCCTGTCGCAGCTGCCGACTATATCGCAGTTCACGAAGAATGCATCTTCGTCCGAGGACACTTTCACATTTGCGGCATAGGACTTACCGAAATACCTGACCTCGATTTTTCCCGTGATACCAAGCCAGTTCGTCTGGGTATCCGGCGAAGTCATGTGTCCCCCTCTTGTCTTATAGCCGACATTTGAAACAAAAACGGTAATTTCATGCTTATGTCCGTCACAGAATTTTGTTATGTCATAGCTATGCGAAGTGCAGAGGCTGTCACGAGTGCCGACATAATCGCCGTCCACATAAAGCTTGGTAATTCTTGTTCGCTCAAGCCGCAGAAATGCGGTTTCGCCGTTTTCCGCTTTTGCGAGGGTAACGAATTTTCTGAACGCCGCCTCGCCTTCAAATTTATATGTATCGGTAAGGCAACCGACCTCCGACTCCTCGTTGACTCTTCCTTTTCTTGCGTGGGAGGTTGTGTCGGGGAGGACAATGGTATCGTTAAAGCTTTCGCTCATATCCTTACCGTTTACAAAGCGGAAATCCCAGCTTCCGCTCAGATCAATCACATTCTTCATTTTCATAAATCCTTTACAAGTTCTAATTTCAAATCTTAGTATTATTTTAGCACACTTTTTCAAAGCTTGCAACAGATTTTCAAAACTAAAGTACCTAAATTGGGATTAATATTTTATGCACATTGCTAAATGCCAATAAAAAAACGAAAGCGAGGGCAAGTCCATTCGCTTTCGTATATTTATAATTTTAGTCTTCTTGTTTACTATCTTCGTCATTCTGAGGTTTAATGCCATAGCACTCCTCGATGATCTCCTTTATCGCCTTCATTCTTTTATTTTGTCCGTATGTTGAATAATAGCGTTTGGCTTCCGAGATATACTCCTTTGCTTTTGCAAGCTCGGCGCTTTTAAGACTCAGCAGGCTCAGCATTATGCTGGCTTCGCTCACGAGCGGCGAATCTGTTGCTTTGTTCTTTATTTCATCTATTTCCGTGATAAGCTCTGCGGGCGGAGTCGAATCGGTACACTGGAGTGCGTTCACATACATAATGCCGAGGCGGAGGTTACGGTATCTGCGCTTTTTCCGCATAATCTTAGCCATAAGCGGAGGGTCGGCAGAGAGTGCGGCAAATGCGCCTTCCTCGTCGCCCGAAATGAACAGAACATAGGATAAAATGCAGTAATATGCGGCACGTTCACGGTCTTTGAGCGGAATCAGTCTTATACCCTTTAAAAGCTCCAACGCTTTATCATACTGCTTTGCGTCTGCGTAATACTGGCACACGCAGATTTGCGCCATTGCTCTTTGTCTGTCAGACCTTATTTTATCGCACCTTTTAAGGCAGTAGTCAAAGAATCTATCGTTGTAGCCTATATACAGCGTCTTTATCTCTATAGCATCGTCTTTTGCCCTGTTTCTTCTGAATACAACCAGGGCGGCGGCACAGGTTAAAACCGATGAAGCCATAACGTACATCAACTGTAAAATCAACAGCTTCCGAGGTTCAAAATACATTCCTCCTGCGAGAAAATGAATACTCATCATTAATACTGCGAGAACGGGAATTTCAATAACGCTGTAAAGCATATACTTTCTTTCAATTCTTGCTGTTATTCTGCTATTGATCATAACTAAAATCTCCCCCTTTCGGATTAAATCAACTGTTTACTATTGTATCACAAATTTTAAGTTCTGTAAAGCTTTAGTCTTTTTGTTCTTTTTTTCTCTTGTAATTCGACAAAATATGTGCTATAATACAGGGGTACTATTATTTTATAGGAGGATTTATCCATGCTCGAAAATCTTATTGAAGTATTAAAGGCAAACAAAAGAACGCTCGTATTTACAGAGGGCAGCGACCCCAGAATCCTTGAAGCTGCGTCAAAGCTTCAGGCTGAGAAGCTCCTCTCTCCTATTCTTCTTGGAAACCCTGACGAAATAAATGCTAAGGCGGCAGAATGCGGCTTTAACATTGACGGAATTGATATTATTAATCCTGAAAACTACGCCGATTTTGACAAGATGGTTGACCTTATGGTTGAGATCCGCAAGGGCAAGATGGACAGAGATACCTGCATTAACTGCCTCAGAAAATCCAACTACTTCGGCACGATGCTCGTAAAGATGGGTCTTGCAGACGGACTTCTCGGCGGCGCTACATACTCGACAGCCGACACGGTAAGACCTGCTCTCCAGATCATCAAGACAAAGCCGGGCAGCAAGATCGTATCTTCAAGCTTTATCATGTACAGAGAGGGCGAAAACGGCGAAGAAAAGTATGCTATGGGCGACTGCGCTATCAACCTGTTCCCTACTGACGATGAGCTGGTTGAAATCGCTGTTGAAACGGCTAAGACTGCCAGAGCGTTCGGCGTTGACCCTAAGGTTGCAATGCTTTCATACTCGACTCTCGGCTCAGGCAAGGGCGAATCCGTTGATAAGGTAAGAAGCGCAACAGAGAAGGTCAAGGCTACAAATCCTGATTTCCCTGTTGACGGCGAGCTTCAGTTCGACGCTGCTTTCTCTCCTGTCGTTGCCAAGACAAAGTGCAAAAATTCCCCTGTTGCAGGTCAGGCTAACACATTTATTTTCCCTGACATCAACTCAGGCAACATCGGCTACAAGATTGCACAGCGTTTCGGCGGCTTTGACGCTTTCGGTCCTATTCTCCAGGGCCTTAACGCACCTATCAACGACCTCTCGAGAGGCTGCAACGCTGACGAAGTTTACCAGATGGCTATTATCACTGCCGGTCTTAAATAAGCTTTGCATTAACACAAAAACTGCCGCTTCGGGTAAAACCGAGGCGGCTTTTTTGCATATAATAATTTGAGAATTATTTTCTCAAAAGCATTGACATTTGCGATGAGATGGTGTATTATATATATTAGTTGAGAATGATATTCTCAAAATCATCTTTTTAAACTGAACAAAGGCGGTTGAATACTATGACCAAGACATTTAAGCTTATTGACCTTGACTGTGCGGTATGCGCAGGAAAGATGGAAGACGCAATTTCGAAGATAGACGGCATAAAATCCGTAAAAGTCAGCTTTATTGCACAGAATATGGCTATTGAAGCTGACGAAAACGGCTTTGACAGGCTAATGAAAAAGGTGTGCAGGGCGATACGGAAAATCGAGCCTGACTGCGAGGTCGTGCTATGACAAAAAAGCAAAAGAGAAGCCTATTCTCCATAATAATATGCGTTGTATTGTTGATATCGGCTATTGCGCTTTCTAAATACCGCTATATAAGCTTTGCGCTCTACATTCTCGCATATTTATCCGTAGGGATAATGCCGCTTAAAAAGGCGGTAAACGGAATACTGCGAGGCGACATGTTTGACGAAAACTTTCTTATGACCATTGCGACAATCGGTGCGTTTTTCCTAAGAGAATACACCGAGGCGGTCGCTGTAATGCTCTTTTACAACATAGGCGAGCTTTTCGAGAACATTGCCGTGGGAAAGAGCAGAAGGTCGATAGCGGAGCTTATGAACATCAGGCCTGACGTTGCGACTGTTATAAGGAACGGCGAGGAGCTTGAAGTAAGCCCTGAGGAAATAGAAATCGGCGAGGTTATACTTATCAGGGCGGGCGAAAAGGTCGCAATCGACGCTACGGTAATCGAGGGGCAATCGAGTCTTGACACAAGCGCATTGACGGGAGAATCAGCGCCCAGAGATGTTGCGGCAGGCGACGGGATACAGAGCGGCTGTGTAAATCTCAGCGGCGTAATAAAGGCGAGGACAGTTTGCACATTCGGCGGCTCTACCGCATCTAAAATCCTGGAACTTGTTGAGAATGCGTCCACTAAGAAAGCAAGGAGCGAGACATTCATAACAAGGTTTGCGAAAATCTACACGCCTATTGTAGTCCTGATGGCTGTTTTGCTTGCCGCCGTTCCGTCAATTCTGCTTGGCAGTCCTGCAAAGTGGATAGAGAGGGCGCTTATATTCCTTGTAATCTCCTGCCCCTGTGCGCTCGTTATTTCTGTGCCTTTGACATTTTTTGGCGGAATAGGTGCGGCGTCAAGGAAAGGCATACTGATAAAAGGCTCTTGCTGGATGGAACAGCTTGCTAAAGCCAAAACGGTTGTATTTGACAAGACCGGCACTCTGACAAAGGGCAGCTTTTCGGTATCCGAAATTCATAGCGAAGGCATATCGGACGGCGAGCTTTTGTACCTTGCCGCACACGCCGAGAGCTACTCTACTCACCCTATTGCACAATCCATAATAAAGGCTTACGGCAAAAAAATCGACCCCGGCGCTGTGTCGGACGTCGAGGAGCTTTCCGGTATGGGCGTTATGGCATATGTTGACGGCAGACAGGTTGCGGCAGGAAACGCAAGACTTATGGAAAAGTTTGGAGCTGAAGCCACGGAATACGACTTTATCGGAACTGCCGTACACGTTGCGGTTGACGGATTTTACAGAGGATACATTATCATCAGCGACGAGATAAAGGCAGACTCGGCTGACGCTATCGCTAGCCTAAAATCCCTTGGCGTACAAAGAACAGTTATGCTGACGGGCGACGACGAGAGGGTCGGAAAGGCTGTTGCAGAAAGCCTTGGACTATATGAATACCATGCCGGACTTCTCCCCTCTCAAAAGGTTTCGGAGGTTGAAAGGCTGATTGCCGAAAATGCAGGCGGCGCTCTGGCATTCGTGGGCGATGGAATAAACGACGCACCTGTACTCACCCGTTCGGACATAGGGATAGCGATGGGCGGACTCGGAAGCGATGCGGCTATTGAGGCGGCGGACGTTGTGATTATGGACGACAAGCCGTCAAAGGCGGCGCTTGCGATAAGGATATCGAGGAGGACAATCTCTATTGCGAGGCAAAACATTGTTTTCGCACTTTTTGTAAAGGTGTTCATTATGCTGCTCGGCGCATTGGGATACGCAGGAATGTGGCTTGCGGTGTTCGCCGACGTGGGCGTTTCGGTAATCGCTATATGCAACGCTATGAGGGCGATGAGAATAAAATAGCGTTCTACTGTAAAACGCAAAAGACGAATACAAAGCTGTTATGCTGAAACAAAAAGCCTGAGAACGTATCTCAGGCTTTTATAATTAACATTCGTATACTTTATGCATCTATCCTTGCAGCTCTTTTACAAAGCACTGAATTCTTTGGGTTACAAGCTCCTGCTTTGACATAGAAACGAGTACCTCCCTTGTCACCCACTTATAGTCCTGCGTTTCGCCGTCTTGCAGTGTGACGCTGTTTTTATCACAGTCCGTTTCACAGAAATATTCTACATATATCGTATGATAAGCGTGGTTTATTGTTTTGCCGACCTTTTTATATTCTCTGCGACAATTCCGGTTTCTTCTTTAAGCTCTCTTACGGCACATTCAAGCGGCGACTCGCCTTTTATGGCACTGCCGCCTGCGGTTGCTTCCCACATACCGCCGCAGTGCTTCTTTCCGTCCCTTTGCATAATAAGGTAAGAGCCGTCGGTATGCCTGACGATTACATCGCAGACCAGGTGGTACATTCCGTCCGGGATAGGCTCTGCTCCTCTTGTTACCGTTCTGCCCTCGATCAAATTCATTTGTTCATCGTACAAATCCCAAAGTTCCATACAAATACCTCCTGCTGTTTTTTACGTCAAAACGGTTTTTATGTCAGCAAAAAGCTCTTAGCGGACGATACTATCCGCCAAGGGCTTAATTCATCGCTTACTGTTTCTAAGAGTTTTAAAAAAGTCGGAGAGGATTTTGCTACATTCCTGCTCCATTACGCCGCCGATGATTTCCGGCTTATGGTTATAGGGAAGCTCGAAAAGGTTGGTGACAGACTCACAGGAACCTGCTTTTTTGTCGTACGCCCCGAACACTACCCTTTCGACCCTTGAATTTATTATTGCTCCGCAACACATAGGGCAAGGCTCTAATGTTACGAACATTTCGCAGTCGATAAGCCGCCAACCGCCCAGACGCTTGCTTGCGTTTCCGACAGCGATTATCTCGGCGTGGGCAAGAGGATTTTTACTGCTTTCACGCAGATTATATCCCTCTCCGACTATTTCGCCCGTTGATTTTTTCACGACTACCGCACCCACGGGGACTTCGCCAAGCTCTGCGGCTTTATTTGCAAGCTCTAACGCTCTTGACATAAAATCCTCGTCTTTGATTTTGTCAGTCATCAATATCTACCTCGTTTACGTCATCGGCAGACGGGATAATAATGCTTTCAAGCTCCGCTTCTGTAAGGAGAGGCTGTTTTTCCTTTGGTTTGTAAATCTCTGCGATATCTTTATAATACTCCTCGGTTTCTGTCGGGAGATTCTTTTTTCTGAGCTTATTCTGCGTATTCTCCTTGATGAGGTCGTAGATGACCATACAGGCAGGCACGGCAAGTAGAAGTCCGACGACCTTGAACAGTCCGCCGAAAACGAAGAGTGCCACAAGCATCCAGAATGTAGGAACGGGGTTATCTCTGCCGATAAGCTTAGGTGCAAGGATATGCCCGTCAAACTGCTGGAGGACGAAAATGAAGATGATGAACGGAAGCGCCTTGCCCGGCTCAACGAGAAGTATAAGGATAACGCTGGGTATTGCGCCGAAGAAAGGTCCGAAATAAGGAATGATATTTGTTATTCCGACCATTACAGCGACAAGGACGTAGTACGGAATCTTTAATATCCAGCAGCCGTAGAAGCATAGTATTCCGATGAGGAGAGAGTCGATAAGCTTACCTGTGAGGAAGTTGCCGAACGTCTTGCAGGACATCGACATAACCTTGAACACCTTATCGCAGGTCGTTCTTTTAAAGGTAGCTACAAACAGCTTCTTGAACTGCGCCTGCAAGGTTTCCTTACTTATGAGGATATATATTGAAACGATAAAGCCGAGTCCGAAATCAAACAGAACGCCGATAAAGCTCCAAGCCCCCGAAATGATGTCGCTTACCATTGGCTGGAACCTGTCAAACAGCGAGTTTAGGTTAGAGGTGAAATTGTCGATTTTCTCGTTCACGACAGACTCAAGCCTTGGGTTATCGCTTAAAAATCTTTCCGACCAGTCGTAGAGCCTGTTATAGAGGTTCGTAACATTACTGCTGATATCCGCAATACTGTCAGCAAATGCAGGGATAACGATATAGAGAAGTCCGCAAAGCACAGCCACAAAGAATAATGCGGCAAGGGCTACTGAGATTCCCCTTAAAAGATTCGGGTGGGGCTTTGACATAAAGTATTTCCTTGTGACCTTTTCTATTACATTCACAAGAGGATTTAAGAGGAACGCTATGCCCATACCCCAGAACACAGGAGCAAGTATGGTCATAATTTTTACTACTCCTGCCGAAATTGCCGGGAATTTGAAAATCGCTATTACCATAAGCATACTAACGGCGATAACGGTAATCGCATAGAAAACTATGGTATTGTATTTTTTGTCAGACTGATACTTCATTTTCAGGTTACGCACAAAGCTTAGTGCGTCCTCCTCTCTTCCTCTTAATCTATTAATGCTTTAAGCTTATAAATCTTTATATACATCTATATTGTAACATAGTTTAACTCAAATTACCAGTAGCTATCACAAAATTTTAAAAATTATTTCTTGCGATAACTCTTTAAAAAAATGCCACGATATGCTATAATGATATGGACGGGAGGTTTCCCGTTATTTACAATGCTAAAGGAGAGTTAATATAGATGACCCCATACGTTGATGCTTCGAGGCAAGCGCTGAAAAAATACTTTTCCAGAATGAATGACAGGCAGCTTGAGGCTGTCTTTCAGGTAAAAGGTCCTCTGCTCATTCTCGCAGGCGCAGGAAGCGGAAAGACCACGGTTCTTGTAAACAGAATTGCAAATATGATTTTCTTCGGAAACGCATATCAAAGTCCGAAAGAAGATGACGCTTCGGCTGAGGATATGCAGTTCCTGCGTGGATATGCGGACGGCATGGAAACGGACAGCGAGAGGCTTCGCAATATTGTTGCGACAGATTGTGTAAACCCCTGGAACATACTTGCTATAACATTCACGAACAAGGCCGCAAACGAGCTTAAAGAGAGGCTTTTTTCAATGCTGGGAAGCGCAGGCGACGGAATCACTGCGGCGACATTTCACTCTGCCTGCGTGAGAATTTTAAGGCGAGAGGGACAAAACCTCGGCTACGCCCCGTCCTTTACGATTTACGACGCCGACGACCAAAAGAGGCTTATAAAGGCTTGCTTAGAGGAGCTTGACATCTCGGACAAGATGTTTCCGCACAAGTCGGTTATGGGCGTTATATCAAAGGCGAAGGATCAGCTTATAAAGCCTGACGAATTTGAGCTTAGCGTCGGAAACGACTACCGAATGAAGGTCTATGCAAGTATATACAAGCTTTACCAGAAGAAACTGTTTGACGCAAACGCTATGGACTTTGACGACCTCATTGCTAAGACCGTTGAGCTTTTCGAGAAGTTCCCCGACGTTTTGAGTCACTACCAAAATCTTTACAAATACATAGTTGTTGACGAGTATCAGGACACAAACATGGCACAATACAGGCTTGTTGAGATGCTCAGCAGAAAGCACAAAAACCTCTGCGTTGTAGGCGACGACGACCAGAGCATTTACAAGTTCAGGGGTGCGACGATTGAAAATATACTGCAGTTTGAAAATCAGTTTGAAAACTGCAAGGTCATAAGGCTGGAGCAGAATTATCGTTCGACGCAGAATATTCTGACCTGTGCAAACGTACTTATCGAGAACAACAACGAACGAAAGGGCAAGAACCTTTGGACGGCTTCGGGCGACGGAGAAAAGGTACAGGTGTACAAGGCAGGGAATGCTGTCGGGGAGGCAAAGTTTGTTGCCGAAACAATTCTTGACAACATTGGAAAGGGCAGGAAATACTCCGATCACGCTGTTTTATACCGAACGAACGCTCAGTCGAACGCTCTTGAACAGGCGATGATCCAGAGCGGCATTTCCTACAAGATTTTCGGCGGCGTAAAGTTCTATGACAGAAAGGAAATCAGGGACATACTCGCTTATCTTCACGTCATTGACAACAACGCCGACCTTTTAAGGCTCAAGAGAATAATCAACGAGCCTAAGAGAGGCATAGGAGATGCGACGGTAACGCTTATCGAGCAGATTTCGTCAGACCTTGGCGACACGCCTGTACAGGTAATGCGTGACAGTGAAAATCTGGCTCCGCTTTCAAAGAGGTCAAAGCAGCTCACCTCCCTTGCCGGAATATTTGACGAGCTTAGCGAGATTGCGGAAAATCAGCCGCTGAGCGAGCTGCTGGACGAGCTCGTTGCAAAAACGGGATATCTAGACTATCTTCTCGCACAGGGCGAGGAGGGTCAGACGAGGCTTGAAAACATAAACGAGCTTAAATCCACTATGGTAAGCTACACGGAAAACGCAGAAGAACCTGCTCTCAGCGGATTCTTAGAGGAGATCGCTCTTTACACTGACATAGACGCTCTTGACGAAAACGCCGACTATGTCGCTATGATGACGATGCACGCCGCAAAAGGACTTGAATTTCCTACCGTATTTGTTGTCGGAATGGAGGAAAATCTGTTCCCGTCATTCAGAAGCATGGAAAGCGAGGCAGACATTGAGGAGGAACGCAGGCTTGCATACGTTGCGATAACGAGGGCTAAAGAGAAGCTGTATCTCACCCACTCACGAGAGCGACTTCTTTACGGTAACGTAAGCTACAATCAGCCGTCCAGATTTCTGTCGGAGCTTCCCCGTGAAAACATAGAAAAAAGAGCCGAAAGGACGCTTGACGAAAAGCCTAAGTCCGGCGGAAACGTCATTCTCGGTTCTTCGAGCATATCGCTTCAGAAACAGCTTGCCGAGCTTAAAAAGACTGCCGCAAAGCATGACAGCACGCCGCAGGAGAGCTACTCTATCGGCGATAGAATCACTCACAAGATATTCGGTGACGGAACTGTAATCAATGCTACGCCTACTGCGACGGACACGGCGCTTGAGGTTGCGTTCGACAAGGTTGGCACAAAGAAGATTATGGCGAAATTTGCGAAAATAAAAAAGCTTTAGGGCTAATAAAATGTAATACATAAAGGAGGATCTTGACCTATGTTTAATGAAATCGACATTGCTAAGGAAGAAGAATTCAACCCGTTCCAAAAAATCGGAAAGCAGTGGTTTCTTGTTTCCGCAGGCTCTGAGGAAAAATTCAACACCATGACGGCATCATGGGGATTTATGGGAGTTATCTGGAACAAAAACACGGCTGTTACGGTACTAAGACCGCAGAGATGCACAAAGACCTTTGTTGATAATGAGGAATACTTCTCTATTTCGTTCCTGCCCGAGGAATACAGGGAAAACCTCCGTTGGTGCGGCTCGAACAGCGGAAACGACATTCCCGACAAGATTGCACAGTCGGGACTTACGCCTGCGTTCATTGACGACGTTCCTACATTTGAGGAGGCAGAAACGGTACTTATTTGCAGAAAGCTTTTCGTACAGCAGATAAAACCCGAAAACTTTGTTGACGCAGGAGTATGCGCCGCAAGCTATCCTAACGCTGACTATCACTACGCTTATGTGGGAGAGATAGTCAAGGCATACAAAAGCTACGACTATTCTTTCTGAACGTTAAAAAAACTTGAATAATTTACGTCCTTTCGTCAATGCTTTTATCACAAAGCAAAAACGAAGGGACGTATTTTTTATGAAAAGACAGCTTTTATTTTCACTCGCAACGGCAATAGGACTTATATTTTCGTGGAGCTTCCCGTCTTACCAGAGGGAGCGTATAAGGGTGGACGGCGACTGCTTTATGCCGGGATTTGTAATGACGGGTACTATCGGCTTTGAGGAGAGCGAGGAAAAGTTCGGGATTGAAATTATCGAGGCAGATGAGGCGGAATTTTCCTTTAAGCTTATAGAATGGCTGAAAGAATTGTTTTAAGTCCAAATAAGCGTACTCGATTTACTTGTAATTTTCAGAATAATGTCGTATAATAAAGTGTACGATGAAAATTGCAGGGAAAGGGGCAGAAAGATGCTGAGAATTATTACCGGTACTGACAGAAGCAACAAGACTCAGACGCTTGCCGGATATGTAAAAGAAAGCATTAAAAACGGCAGGAATGTATTAATTTTAATACCTGACCAGTTTTCGCTTATATATGACAGGAAGCTTTACGATATCTTAGGGGCAAAGGACTTTAACAGGGTCAGCATTTTTGGACCTGAAAGGCTTGCAAAGAGGCTCGTTTCAGAGCATCCTGACGCTACGGGGCAATACTGTGACGAAAACCAGAAGCTAATAATGCTTCACAAGGCTTGCAAAACATTCTCGGCGAACGGAAATGTCAGATACTTTAAAAAAAGCCTTGGAAAGTCGGAATTTTTCAAGAACATTGCCTCGCTCTTCACGGAGCTCAGGCAGAGCGATATCTCCCCTGCCGACCTTATGTCGGCCGAGGGAACGCTTCAGGGCATTGTATCGGACAAGCTTTCGGACATTGCAAATCTTTACAGGCTTTACGATAAAGAACTTACCTCTCACGGCTTAAAGGACATAAACTCGGCAACTGCGGAGGCGTCGCAGATCATTGCTGAGTATAAAATCTTCGAGGGGTATAATTTTTACATAGACAGCTTCTCGGGCTTTTCTTTTGACCAGCTAATTATGCTCTCTACTATTTTCGCTCAGGCAAACGATATTGTTGCCTCTTTGACGATCGGCGGCGAGGCTAATCTTAAAACAAATCTTACTCCGTTTGCCACAACGCTTATGACAAGCTCAAAGCTTTGCGAGATTGCCAAAAAATTTGGGCACAGCATTGCGACCGAAAGGGCGCTCGAAAACGGATATAAAAGCTGTGACATAAAGCACATTTCGGATAACGTTTTCTGCCCCGCCGTAAGAAAAACACAGTCGTGCGGCGGCGTTAAAGTTATCAGCGCATACGACGGCTATTCTCAGGCGGAGTACGTTTTTGCTCAAATTGCAAGGCTTGTAAGGGAGGAAGGCTTTAGCTACGGGGAGATTGCGGTTATATCGAGGTCGCTTGACGAGGAGGCAAATCTTCTTGCCGATATGGCAAAGAGATTTGACGTGCCTGTGTTCATCGACAAGAGCATAAACGTTTCTCAATCTGCGCCCGTGCTTTTCATAAACTCGGTATTTGAGAGCGTCACCTCTCAGAAATTCTCCAGCAAAACGCTTCTTAATTACATAAAATCCCCTCTCTCGGACACCCCGATGTGGGAGGCTTCTCTTATTGAGGAATACATTTTCAAGTGGTCTATTGACGGAGATATGTGGCTGTCGGACTTTACTGCCAGCAGTTACAAAGATACGGAAAGAAAAAACGCAGAGCTTACAAAGATAAACGAAATACGCAGAAAAATCGTTACTCCGCTTTGCAGGCTTAAAGAGATGTCGGAGAACACGACCGCCGACAAAATTTCAGTTGCGCTCAATGAATTTCTGCGTGGCATAGAAATAAACGACAAGACCTTTTCGGACATTCTCTCCGCACAGGCAAACAGCGACGCTACGCTTGAAACATCGAGAATTTTCAAACAGCTATGGACGATGTTTCTTTCTTCCATCACCTCGATTTTTGAGGTTCTTCATGATGAGGAGATGACGCTAAAGGAATACTACGAGCTTCTTAAAGCGATGCTTTCGCAGATGCAGATTTCTTCGCCGCCGCAGAAGCTTGACGCTGTTATATGCGCAGGAGCTGAGCATTCGAGGCTTTCAGGAATAAGGGCGACGTTTATAATCGACGTAAACGACGGGGTATTTCCCAAGACTGTCAGGACGACAGGCATTTTCACGGACAGAGAAAAGGCTATGCTCCAGAATGCGGACATAGTTATGGAAAAGAGGCTTGAGAGTTCTATTCAGAACGAGAGGCTTGTATGCTTCAACGCTCTTACCTCTGCGTCCGAAAGGCTTTACATTCTCTACCCTCTTGCAAATGACAAGGGTGAAAAGCTCAGACCGTCGCAGCTTGTTTCGCAGATTTGCGATATGTTTACGGACGATATTTCCACGAGGGCAAAAGATATGCCGCTTAAATTCTACTGTGCTACAAAGAAGTCGGCATTTTACAAATACTCGGAGCTTGCAGATTCGGAGCCTAATCTTGCGCTTTCGATAAGAGAGGCGCTTTGCTCTGACAGCGAGTATAGTGAGAAATTCCGCTTTATTGACACGCTTGAAAGCAAATCTCCGCACGCACTTTCTCCCAATGCTGCAAAGAAGCTGTTTTTTGAAAAGCCGCTTGCTCTTTCATCTACGAAGATGGACAGCTATCACACCTGCCCGTTCTCCTACTTCTGCAGGTTCGGACTTGGTATTGCGCCGCCGAGAAAGGTAGAACTCAGCGCACCGGACTCAGGCTCTATCACGCACGAATGCTTAGAGCTTATTATGACCGAAAACAGCGGCACGGACCGAACATTCAGCGAAAGCTTTCTTGAAATGTCTGACGACAGGCTTAAAGAGGGCGTTTCAGATATCGTTGAAAAATACATCGAGGACAATATGGGCGGTAATTTCGGCAAAAATGCGACTTTCTCTGCAAACGTTGCGGTGCTGAAAGAGAAAATTCTGCTCATTGTAAAAAACATTCGTGACGAGCTTCTCTCGACGGATTTCAGACCCGAAGCGTTTGAATTTTCACTAACGGAAAACGGCAGGTCGATACTTCCGCTGTTTTCAAGCTCAGGCAATGAGATAGACCTAAGGGGGTATGTTGACAGGATAGATTTTCTCACGCAGGATGATAAGTGCTATGTCAGGGTAATAGACTACAAGACCGGCTCGAAGTCGTTCAAATACGCTGATGTATACAACGGACTAAATCAGCAGATGATTATTTATCTTCTAGCGATCACGACGACGCTCAATTCTCTTAAAAAGGGCAGAGAGCTTATCCCTGCGGGAATTATCTATATGAACGCATATGAGGATATCATGCCTTACACCAAAAAACAGCTTGTAATGCTGACTGAAAGCGGTGTTCTTGAACAAAAGCTTCAGGAAAAGCGTAATAAAGCGTTCAAGCGGCACGGCGTTATATTGGACGATATGGACATTGCGGTAAGTATGGACAAGGAGCTTTCGGGAAGATTTTCGCCTGTTGTGATAAAGAAGCCGAGGTCTAAAAAGGCAGCACCGGAATTTGGTGAAAAGGCTTGCGATTACACGCTTACTCTTGCACAGCTTCAAAGGCTTTGCGGATTTACAAAGGAAACCATCGTCAAGATGGCAGACTCGCTTGAAGAAGGAAAAATCGAAGCTGTTCCTCGCTGTTACAAGCTTTCGGAGGCTTGTCAATACTGCGATTACGGTGCGGTATGCGGAAACTCAGAGCATGAAAACGCTGCCCTGATAACAGAAGCCGACAAGGAAAAGCTTCTCCAAATCATAAGGTCTGATGACAACGGAACGGAGGGAAACGACGATGCCGAATAAACCGATATGGAACGAGGGGCAGCTTGACGCTATAACGACAAGAGGCAGAGGCGTTGTTGTTTCTGCGGCGGCGGGAAGCGGAAAAACTGCGGTGCTTGTTGAGAGAACCATAAGACAACTTGCAGACGAGGAGGCAAAAATACCTGCCGACAGCCTGCTCGCTGTTACATTCACAAATGCGGCGGCGGCACAGCTTCGTGACAAGCTTACCAATGCGCTTTCGGAAAAGGTCAGAGAAAATCCCGAGAGCGAGTGGCTTGCAAGACAGCAGGGGCTTTTACAGATGGCGAAGATTATGACGATAAACGCTTTCTCGCTTGAATTCGTGAGAAATAACTGCCACATTTTAGGGCTGCCGAGCAGTATCGGTATTCTTGAAGAAAATGATGTGAAATGCATCGAGGACGAATGCTGTGACAGGGTTATTGACGAATTCTACGAAAACGAGCCTGACAAGATGCGTGACCTTATGACAAGACTTTGCGAAAGGGATTATCAAATCAAGGACAATATTTTAAAGCTGTATCGCTTCTTACGCAGTATTCCTTTCAGCGACAGGTACATTTCGCAGAGTATTGAAAGGCTTAAATCGGAGGACGGGCTGAACGAGTATCTCGGCATTATAACAGAGGGAGCGATCGACGCACTTGACAGGTGTAACGTAATACTCGGAAAGGCTCTCGCACTTTGCGACAGGCTTTACATAAAGCACAATATTGACGAAAACATTTCATACGACATAAAAATTGTAGGACTTACAAAGGCGGCGCTTGAATCGGGCGACTGGAACAAGGCTGTTTCGATTCTTATCTCTTACAAAATGGCGTCTAACAAGAAAAAGGTTTCCGACAGAGATTCAAAGAAGTACGACTCTGACGAGCAAATCTCAGGCGACAACGTAATCCTGCCTATTATTGCGAAGTACAGAGATGAATACAAGGAGCTGTTTTCGCAAAGCGTTTCTGAGAAAATCTGCACGCCCAGGTCCGGACTTCTTGAGGAGCACAAGCTGTCTGCTGAAATAATTGAGTTTATGCGCACGCTTACAAACAGGCTTGGAGGACTTGTAACGGCAGAAAAGCTCAGGCGTGGCGGAGTTGATTTTGCAGACGTTGAGCTTTTCACCGTCGAGCTTTTATGCAGGTCAGAGGACGGAAAGCTTGTAAGAACCGAGCTTTGCGAGGAGATCGTTGCTTCAAAGCAATACGGCGCTATACTCATTGACGAATACCAGGACACTAACAATCTTCAGGACCTTATATTCAAATGCATTTCCGACACGGACGACATATCCGTGCAGGGAAAGAATATGTTCATTGTAGGCGATGTAAAGCAGGCAATTTACGGCTTCCGTCAGTCAAATCCGAGGCTTTTCATTTCTGCACGCAGGCAGGCAAATCTTCCGGAAAACGCCGACAGGATAAGAGAGATAATGCTGGAGAAAAACTACCGCAGCCGCAGGGAAATTATAGATTTCACAAACTTCATTTTCGGAAAGCTTATGAATGAGAAAATCGGAGAAGTCGAATACTCCGGCGGAGAGCTTCTTTCCTACGGTGCGCCTTATGATGACAGCAAAATGCCGACAAACTTTCTGATTTATGACGGCGAGGAGCATATTTCTGTTGCCAAGAAAATAAGGAAGATGCTTGACGACGGGGTTATGGTGGATGACAAAGGAAGCTACCGCCCATGTGTGCCGTCGGATTTCTGCATACTGTCGAGAGGGAAATCACAGAATTTTTTGTATGCGGGGGCGTTTGAGGCGGTTGGACTTAACATTTCCTGCTCGGAGATAAAGGGTTATCTAAAGGCAAGAGAGGTTGCGCTCATTGTAAATCTGCTGAAGGTCATAGACAACCCTATGAACGATATGGCGATGCTTTCGGTGCTGCTCTCCCCTGTTTTTATGTTTACAGATGACGACGTAGCTTTGCTGAAGGCTTCTTCAGAATACAAAAACAAGCTTTACCAGCTTATTCTGGAGGCTTCAAAGGGAGAGCATGAAATATCGGACGAAATTAGAGAAAAGTGCGGTAACGCTGCACAGAAAATCAAGCTTTACAGATATTTCTCGTCCACTATGACGATTGAACAGCTTATACGGAGGCTCTACTCTGAAACGGATTTTTACATACTTTCCTGCACGTTTTCAAGCGCTTCGCAGAGTCAGGCAAATTTAAGGCTGCTTGTTGAATTTGCTTCTGCTTATGACAGCAATTCGGCAGGAGGACTCACGGGATTTCTGAGGTATTTTGACAATGTGCTATCATCGGACAACGACTTTTCGCAGGCTTCCGTTGTGACGGAGGAAAAGAATGCTGTAAACGTTATGACGATGCACAAATCAAAGGGACTTGAATTTCCGTTTGTATTCCTATGCAACCTCAAGAAAAAGTTCCGTGAGGACAGCTCGGAGAGGCTGTTACTTGACACGGATCACGGCATTGGCATAAGGCTTCGTGACACGGAAAATCTTGCCGAATACCCTACTGCCGCACATACGGCGATCTCGGACAGACTGCACTACTCGTCGCTGAGCGAGGAGCTAAGGCTTTTATACGTTGCGATAACGAGGGCAAGGGAACAGCTTTTCATAACTGTTCCCCATGATATAAAGAATGCGGCGAACGTAAAGACTTCGGCTATTCTCTCAAACGCATCTGCCGCCCAGTCGCTGTCGGTATCCTGCATAGCAATGGCTAATTGTATGCTTGACTGGATACTGTCGGCTATGGCTTTCCACAAGGACGGCAAGAAGCTGCTTGAATTACTGGAAATTGAACATGGGATAACCGCTGACGACGGGGACTGCGACATAGCAATCGAAAACGCACCCGTAGGCGACTATCTGCCTAAGAAAAAAGGCACATCGGGAGCTACAAGCGACCCTGAACAGGTAAGGGAGCTTACCGAACTGCTGTCGAAGGAATATACGCAGCCGAAAAACGGCTTTGCGAAGCTATCCGTTTCTGAGGTCGTACACGGCGACGACGGCAGGACGTTATTCTTTCCGCAGATTCCGAAGCTTTCGCACGAGCTTGACAGCTTCTCTGCGGCCAAGAGAGGTACTCTTACCCACAGGTTTATGGAGCTTTGCAATTTCACAAAGGCAAAGGAAAGCCCTGAAGATGAGCTTAAACGTCTTATTTCGCTTGGTCATTTCACGGAAGCGGAATCGCTTGGTCTTTACATGGAAGCGATAGGAAAATTCTTCTCAGGAAGCTTTGCGGAGAGAATGCTTAAATCTAAAGAGATAATCCGAGAAAAGCAGTTTATGGTCAAGCTTTCAGACCTTAATCTCTCTGACAAGCTGTTTGGCGATATGGCAGACTCTGACGGAATGCTGCAGGGTATTGCGGACTGTCTTTTCATTGAAAACGACGGATATATTTTGCTTGACTACAAGACTGACAGAGTCGAAAATCTTGACGAGCTTGTGTCGAGGTACAGTATGCAGCTGTTGCTTTACAAGGCGGCGCTTGACCTTATACTTGACGCACCGATAAAGAGCTGTATCATATACTCGTTCTATCTTTCAGATGGAATTGACATTAAGCTAAATTAGATATAAAAGGACAGCACAGAATGCAAAAAATGCTTTCTGTGCTGTCTTTACTTTTATCCAAAATATAATCTTCCGGGATTTAAATGCATAGGTAGTCTTTCTTTCACGTTGCTAAACCCTCTTTTTAAAAAATACAGCGAAAAGCAATCCTGCAAGCAAAACCACAGCGCAAACTCCCCAAAATATATAGGCATTAGAATTAGTTTTCCTCTGATTTCCCGTTTTTTCGCCGCTGTCATCGGGTATGGTCATTCCCTGCCCGTTGTCCGCCTGCGGAAGTCCCTGCATATTACCGCCTTGCGACATACCTGGCATTTCTCCGTCACTTTGCGGCGGCCGCATATCGTTTCCGCCGTTCGGAAGCTGTCCCTGTGCTTCGTTTTGGTCAGGCGGGGCGGCGACTCCGAGCTGATTGCCGTTCCCCGGCATCTGCGGAAAAGAACCGTTTTGCACATCGCCTGTGCCGAAATTGCCCATTCCCGACATTTGACCTTGACCGTTCTGATTTGGTCTGTCCATACCGCCGCCTTGTCCGACTCCCATACCACCCATATCAGAGACAGAGAGGTCTGAAGCATCAATCAAATTTTCTCCGTCCTGACTGCCTATAGAGGAAATAGTTCCGTCAATCTGAGCGTTTACGCTTTCTGCACGGAGCAGACAAAATTCCTTGAGCGTATCAATCCCTTTTTCAAATTCCTCGTAAGTACAGAATTTTGTGGGGTCGCTCTCGACGTAGGGAGAAATCATTTCTTTCACGCCGTCTATCATTTCTGCGAAATACCCGCTGTCAAAATACTGTGAAATAAATTCCGCAAAATACTGATGATAGGCTTCTGTATATTCCTCATTTTCAAAAATCCACGAGAGCATCGGTCTTGATTCGGTTGTGCCGCCTGATACGGGGTCGTCAATAGGATAATTTACAAGGCTTGTCGCATCTGAGCCGCCCACAAAGCCGCCGAACGCAAGGTTATAATCCCACGGAATCATAGAAAGCTGACCGTCTTTCTCATAAAGATAGTAGTTATGAATCATCGAGCCTGTATAGCTGTCAAAGTTGCAGACGAAATTATGCACCACGAAATAGCGTATAACTTCATCGACGTTCACGGCTTCCTCGATGCTGCTGTTTTCATTCAGCTTTTTAAGCGAGGCAATTAAGCGGTCTTTGTCCGCATCTGAAATATCGGTTTTGGCGTTATCAAAGATATTGGAATAGCTGGAATATTCGTCATCGGAATAGACAAGCGAAACGTCGGAGCTGCCAGTTGCGTCCATACCGCCGCCATTGTGCATAGCAGGTCTTGAAGCAGCGGACGAATCGGTGCTTTCGTCTGTATTATCCCGATTGTTTCCCAGATCATTCATATCAAACTCTCCGCCGTTTCCACGGCCGCCGCCCATACTCATACTGTCGGGTTTGTAAAGCTCGCCGCAGTCGTTACCGTAATTTCTCGAAAGGAAGGAATCCTCCACGCCCTCAACCGCAAGATACAAACCCCATTCCTCGCCGTTGACAAAAATCTGAACATAGCTGCAAAGCGGGGCGCTTACGCCGAAATACCCCATCATCTGATAGGTTAGATAATCCTTCATGTAGGTGTTATCCTGTATGATATTATTAAGGCTTAGCTTATCAAGACCGTAATATGTTTTAGTGCTGTCGTAATGGTCAAACTCGATTTTAAAGCTGTAACGGTCATTGCCGTAGCTTTGAACATTGGACAGCGAGGTGTTGCCTTTTGCCCTGATCGCTACATTTTTATACGCTTCGTTATCAATTACAACCGAGCATTCAGCATATTCCTCGTCGGTGCAGGATTCTATAAATTCATCCCAATCATTCATTATGATATTGACGGTATGCACCTTCGACGTGTCAAACAGTCGGGTTTCATATCCGGGGGCGGAAGCAACCTTATGAACCCCAAAGCTTTCGGCGTTCATAAACAACACTGTCAGCACAAGCGTCAATGCGATAATTACACAGCAAATTCTATCGAAATATTTATGTGTTGCCATAGCATTAGCCCATATAATCGCCGTTATAGCTTACAATTACTGCGCTGCTTACGCCCTTCATTTCGGAGAGTATATTGATGAAATCGGTGTTATCCTCCTTCATACGAACCTCCGCATTAATTTCAACAGCTCCCTTTCGGGCTGTCTTGCTTTTTACAACGCAGCATTTCACCTGCTTCTTCAGAAAGTCCATAGCGGCAGCCTCGCTGTTGTGATTTTCAAAGCAAATCACAACGATATAAGGATTATAGTGGGCTTTCCTGTTGGCAAATATCAAGAGCACGACACCGATAAACACGCTTCCGAACACGGCAAGAGGTATCATACCTGCCGCAAGGACGATGCCGACTGCAATCGACCAAAAGAGGAATGCAATATCAAGCGGCTCTTTGATAGCGGTACGAAAACGAACGATAGACAATGCGCCGACCATACCCAGCGACAAAACCACATTGGAGGTTACAGCGAGTATAACGAGGGTTGAAATCATCGTAAGGGCAACCAAAGTAACTCCGAAAGACGAGGAATACATAACGCCTGAAAATGTCTTTTTATAGATCAAAAAGATAAACAGCCCTATGCCGAATGCCAAAGCCAAAGATATTCCCATATCAATCAGGGAAACGCTTGCTATATTTTCCAAAAAGCCTGACTTGAAAATGTCTTGAAAACTCATAATAATTATCTCCTCTAAAATTGTTTTATCCGTAGATACGGCAGGCGGCATATTTTGAAAATGCCGAGGTATGAGTACCCTGAACCTGTACCGCGTCACGAATCACTGACGGCAAAAATTCGTCCCACTTTACTTCCAGAATTATAGGGGCGTTTCCTGCCGGAACCGTTACGCAATCGGGACTTAGAAAATCCGTTCCGAGAAGTCCGGTTCGTATGTCGTAATCAATGGTAACTCTGACATTACTGGGAGCATATACAAACGGCTCTCTTATATAGTCAACGATTGTTTTCGGTCTGAGTCCCTCGGTCTGAATTTTGTAACAAAGCTCTTTCACAAGCGGCTTTTCGCTTTTGGAAAGGCTCTCAATACCCTTTTCTGCAATAAACCGAGCTTCTTCTAACGTAATTACCGCTTGTTCCTTACTGCACAGCCCGTTTACCTTGCTTTTCTTTTCAAGCAAAATGTAAGACAGGTCATCATTATAATATCGGATACGGAATTTCTCCCTTGCATTTACGCCGCTGACTTTTTCGAGCAATGCTTTATCCCGAAAATTATCGAAATACAGGCTCCTGACTTTATATCTGCCGTTTACGACGTGACTATCCTGCTGCATAACGGCAGACAGCCGACTGCGAAGCGATAACATATCGACATAAGAGATTTCGTGCTTCCACTCGTGTCGAAAGTGCATAAAATCGTCTCCTTTCCTAATCTTATATTATCATTATAATTCCGCAACCTTAGTTCAGACTTAGAAAAAGTCCCGCAGTATAAAATACTGTGGGACTTGATTATCAGGCTCTAAAAACGAACCGTAAAGATTATTGTATTGTCTTTTTCATATTCTGCGGAGATTTTGCCTTTATAAGCTTTTACAATAGACTGCACCACCGACAAGCCGATTCCATAGCCGCCGCTTTTCTGCGTTCGTGCTTCATCGGCACGGTAGAATCGGTCGAAAAGCTTTTCGGGAGAAACAGTCGGAAGCTGTCGGCAGGTGTTCTTAAACTGCATTTTTATTTGCTTATCGTTTTTCTCGAGGGACACAAATATGCTTCCGCCTTCGTTGGTATATTTCACAGCATTGTCCATCAGCGCCGAAACAAGCTGAGTGATATGCTCCATGTTTGCTCGGAGAGAAATATGTGGCTGAATATCGGTTTCAAGCTTTATTTTCCGAAGCTGTGATGCTTCTTTAAAACACTCGATATTATCTGCAAGCAGTCGGCTCAGCGGACAGTCGGACAAGACCAAATTCTCGCCGCTTTCGTCCATACGAGCAAGAGCAAGCAGGTTTTTCATTAATTCATTCAGTCTGACAGTTTGCTCCTTGATATTCTTGCTCCACTTGTTTTCGCCGTTATAAAGCTCCATGGCTTCCGTATTTGACTGAATAATGGCAATAGGCGTTTTGATTTCGTGACCGGCGTTGGTGACAAACTGCTTTTGCTTTTCCATATTTTCTGCGATGGGTCGAATGGCACGTTTGGAAAGCAAAACAACAAACAGGAGCATTAAAAGCCAGCAGGCAATACCGATAGCGGCAGAAATAGCCAATACTCTGATATAGGAATATATATCGCCGGAGGTGTCAAGAAACACGACGACCTTGCCAAATCCCATACGGCTGTCACTAACCATATACTCAAAGCTGTCAATTCTGCCCGAACAGTCGTTTTGGCTATAAACTTTTTCCGCCAGATCTTTCGCTTTCTGCTCGCTGACTGAGGATATTCTGCTAACATCTGTATAGACTGCATCTCCGCTTTTATCAAACCGAACAACAAAAAAATTCGAGGACATAAAGGTATCATAATCGTTTTTCTTCCCATACGGCTTCTTAGGCGGCATATCTCCCGGCGTCATCGGTATATTATTGGGATCTCCCTCATTTTGGGAAATCATTTCAAGCTTTGCGTCAATTTGTTTCCCGACTGACACGATGTTGACAATGTTAATCGCTCCAAGCAACAAAATCAGAAGCACGGAAATTGCCGTCATTGCCGTTACTATAAATTTTTTCTGCAAAGTTTTAATCATCATACCACCTCAAGCGTATATCCTACGTTGCGTTTAGCGGCAATGGCAACATTAGCGTTAAGCGCTGTCAGACGTTTTCGCAGATATGAAATGTATACCCAGACAGTTCCCAGTCCGGCATCTGTATCATACCCCCACACTTTAACAAGCAAATCCTCGCTCGACAAGTAAATGCCCTGATTGAGCATAAGTATTTCCATCAGCTGATACTCCAGCTTAGGCAGGACAAAGCTTTGATTGCCGTTTGAAAGCTCATAGCTTTGCAAATTGAGAGATATGTTTCCGCATTTTATAATGTTAGGCGTAAAAGTTTCTTTGCGGCGCAGCATTGCACGGACACGGGCGAGAAACTCTCCCATAGCAAACGGCTTCGGGAGATAATCGTCAGCACCCATATCAAGGCCTGCAATTCTGTCTTCAATCTCCGCCTTGGCTGTGAGTAGCAACACCGGAGTGTTGACTCCTTTCTGCCTAAGCGTTTTAAGCACCTCAATACCGTTTTTCTTTGGCATCATAATATCTAAAATGATGCCATCGTACTGTTCAGCTAAGGCATAATTGAGGGCTTCTTCTCCGTCGCAAACGGCGTCGACTATGTATTTATGATAGGTCAGAATATCGACTACGGCTTCCGACATACTTATCTCGTCCTCTGCGTACAACAGCTTCATGACACGTCACTCCAATCAATTCAATATTATAAATCCCGTAGCTTAGTCGTAGCTTAGAAAGTTTTTTGTCTACATATATTATACAGATTTTATTCGCAGCAATCAACTATCCCTCACAAATTTCCTTTATTTCGTGCGTTCGTTCTACGGCTCGGAAATTTGATGATGTATATCTAACGGCAGAACTAAATGGCAGAGATGTTAGTGCTGCAAAGTTCTCAAGAGCCTTTATTGAAACACTAGCTAAACTGAAGAACAAAGGCTACGCTCTGCAATCTTCAAAAATACGGTTTATTGTTTTTGGGAAAGGCGAAGATGACGAAGAAGAAACGCCTATCTTACTGAATGATATACATTTGAAAAGCAATAAGATATGCTCATCGGCGGAATAACAAAACAAAAAGCAGTACGCAAATTGCGTACTGCTTTTATTATGGCTATAAATTGTAAGCTACAAATTAGTTAATAGCAACTACAACGCCGGAACCTACTGTTCTACCACCCTCACGGATAGCGAAACGAAGTCCTTCTTCGATAGCGATTGGCTGAATGAGCTCAACGTCCATTTCAACGTTATCGCCAGGCAGACACATTTCCTTATCAGCAGGAAGTGTGATAACGCCGGTTACGTCAGTTGTTCTGAAGTAG
>MSHC01000025.1 GCA_001940995.1 Ruminococcus sp. Phil15 | reverse complement strand
GTTGGAGCAAAGGAACGGAGGGACACCGCCTTTTTGAACTTGGAAATCTTACAATATTAAATGAAGAATTAAAGAAGTATGGCTACAAAATGGCTCCGACGCATCATATGTTCCTGCCTTATCGCAATGTTGAGATAAAAGAACGCTATCAGGTGAAGTGGCTTTATGATGATAAAATAAATCAATTCTACGGCAATCCGCAATTTCCAAACGTGATCGCCTTTCCGACTCCTTGTCCTGCACGACCTGACAGAATTGCCGTCGTCTCAACTAGCGATTTCTGAAACGCTGTATCACAAGTTCACACCTATATTTTACTACATAATCTTACGTTTTCCACCCAGTGTCGTGAAGTTTACCTACGGCAAGTAAAGATATATCACCCGTTCCGCAGGAAACGGATATCATTAAAAAATCCCACATTTGTCTTGTAGACAAATGTGGGATTTTTCGTGGTGCCGCTAACCGGACTTGAACCGGTACGGTATCGCTACCGANNNNCGAGGGATTTTAAGTCCCTTGTGTCTGCCTATTCCACCACAGCGGCAAAATTACTATAATATTATAGCTCTTTTTTATTCATTTGTCAAGATTTCAGAGCAAAAAAACAGACCGCCTTTATATTTAGCGGTCTGTGAGATTATTAGTGGATATCTGAATAGAGTCCTATATAGAGCTGGGCTGACTTTCTCCAACTGAAATCCTCTCTGAGGGCGTGGGAAACAAGCTTGCCCCACTTCATACGCTGGTCATAGTAAGACCTAGCTCTTGTACAAGCGTCAAGCATATCGTGCGCATTGTACGTCTTGAATGTAAAGCCGTTGCCGTTTTCTCCGCCTGCATCGTGGATACTGTCTCTAAGTCCGCCTGTTTCACGAACTATTGGAATTGTACCGTATCTGAGAGAAATCATCTGGGCAAGTCCGCAAGGCTCGCTCTGCGACGGCATAAGGAACATATCACTGCCTGCATAAATCCTTCTTGAAAGATCAGGAACGAATCCGATTGTCACGCCCACTCTGTCAGGATAACGGTATGCCATTTCCCTGAAGAAGTCCTCGTACATCTTTTCGCCTGAGCCTAAAATAGCAAACTTATAGCCAAGTCTGATGATATCCTCAAAGACATACTTGATAAGGTCGAGTCCTTTATGTGAAACAAATCTTGTTACGATACCGATAATAGGCTCTTTGCCCTCTGAAAGACCAAATTCCTTGAGAAGTTCCGCTTTACATACTGCCTTTCCTGATTTATCATCGACGCTGTAATTCTTAGGAATCTTAGGGTCTGTTGCCGGATTATAGATATTCTGGTCGATACCGTTAAGGAAGCCGCAGAGCTTATACTGCTTGTTGATAAGCGCTCTGTCCAGACCATGTGAGTACCAAGGGTCAAGAATCTCCCAAGCATAGCTTGGCGACACTGTTGTAATCTTATCGGCGGTTTCAAATGCAGCCTTCATAAAGTTTACACAGCCATCGTATGCGAGAAGGTCGCTGTGATAGAGAGGAACACCGATAAGATCGTTGATAAGTTCCATGCCGTACTTGCCCTGATACTGGATATTATGAATTGTAAATACCGTCTTGATATCCTCATATCCCGACTGGTAACGATAGAAGATATCATAGTAGACAGGGACAAGCGCTGTCTGCCAGTCGTTTGCATTGATAACCCTTGGCTTGAAGTCGATATAATGGAGAAGCTCAAGTATTGCTCTTGAGAAGAAAATAAATCTCTCAGCATCATCGTAAAATCCATATATACCGTTTCTTGCAAAGTAGTATTCATTGTCCAGCAAATAGTAGGTTACTCCGTTTACAACACCTGTGAAAACGCCGCAATATTGATTACGCCAAGCGACAGGAACAGTAAAGTTTGTGAGGTAAGTAAGCGACGCTTTGAGTTCAGGCTTGATTGAGCTGTAATATGGAATTACTACTCTGCAATCGTGACCTTCGGCATTAATAGCGGCAGGCAGAGAGCCTGCTACATCGGCAAGTCCGCCTGATGCAATATAAGGCAGCGCTTCACTTGCACAATAAAGTATATTCACTGATTTATCCCCTTTTCTTAGAATTTTGATATACCCTAGATTGAAGCGCCCTTACCGATATAAATCGGGTGGTCTTCCGAGCTAGAGATAAGCTTGTTTTCACCGATTGTTACGTTCTTATCGGAGATAACGTTTGTAACAACTGCATTGTCCTCTACAACGGTATCCTGCATAAGGATAGAGTTCTTAACCTTAGCGCCCTTTCCTACTCTAACGCCTCTGAAGAGTACGGAGTTTTCTACTTCGCCCTCAATGATACAGCCGTCGGCAATAAGCGAGCTTTTTACCATACAATCAAGGTCATACTTGGAAGGTGCGTTGTCACGAACCTTTGTGTAGATAGGCCTCTTTGAATTATAAAGCTTCTTGGAATTTTCAGGCTTGATAAGGTCAAGATTTGCCTTATAGTAGCTGTTCATACTGTAAATCTTGCTGAAATACTCATTGAACTCGTAGGTCCTGATGTTAAGCTCGTCAACTTTACGCTGGAGGACATCTCTCTCGAAGCTATAATGACCTCTTGCAATGCCGTCTTCGAGAAGCTCGATAAGGAAGCTCTTCTTGAGAACGAACATATTAAGACAGATCGTGCATTCGCCTGATATTGCAGGCTTATGGAGAACGCCCACAACCCTGCCTGTTTCATCAGACGTAACAACGGTCGAAGCAGCGACTACCTCGCTGGAGTATTCGTCTGTGTTAGTAACCATTGTGATATCTGCGCCGCTTTCAACGTGAGCCTTAACGATAGGCTTATAGTCGATTGTTGCTATAATGTCGCAGTCAGAAAGAATTACATACTCAGTTCTTGAAGCCTTGAGGAAGCTGATTGCGCCGTAGAGCGCTTCAAGTCTGCCTCTGTAAAGACCTGCCTCAACATTTCCGAAAGGCGGAAGAATATGGAGACCGCCTTTCTTACGGGCAAGGTCCCACTCTCTTGCAGAGCCGAGGTGGTCGAGGAGCGACTGGTAGTTTTCCTTAGTAATGACAGCTACTTCAGAAACTCCGCTGTTTGCCATATTGGAAAGAGGAAAATCTATAAGTCTGTATCTTCCTCCGAAAAGCACAGAGCCCATTGTTCTTGACTTTGTGATTTCATTGATTGTATTGTCGTGCATATTGGCAAATATAATGCCCATTACACTTCCCATATTAATTGCCATTTCTCTTTCCTCCTTATACGCTCTCTGAAATAATCTGCTTTGGCTTTATATAAGAGCCGGAAGAAACAGTAAGGTTATGACCTACTACGGCAATTCCCCACTCATCTCTGTTCTCGACGTTTTCCGGTCTTGAGCCGACCTGAGCATTTTCCTCGATTACGGAGTTTTCTCCGACAATTGCATACTCAATCTTAGCGCCCTTCTTGATTACGCAGCCGGGCATGAGGATAGAGTCGATAACTACTGCGCCCTCCTCGATTGTAACGCCGTTTGAAATCATTGAGAATTCAACTGCGCCGTCGATGTAACAGCCTTCTGTAACAACAGAATTTTGAACGTGGGCGTTTTCGCCTATGCTCTGTGGTGGGAGAACCGGGTTTCTGGAATATATCTTCCATGATGGGTCGTAGAGGTCAATCGGAATCTTAGGATTGATAAGGTCCATGTTAGCTTCCCAGAGAGAATCAATTGTTCCTACGTCCTTCCAGTAACCGTCAAATCTGTAAGCGTATACTCTCTCTTTGTTACCGAGGAGTGCTGGGATAATATTGTTACCGAAGTCCTTTGTAGCGTCCTTGTCGTTCTCGTTTGCGATGAGATACTCTTTAAGCTTCGAGTATGTAAAGATATAAATACCCATTGAAGCGAGAGTAGACTTAGGCTCCTTTGGCTTCTCTACGAAGTCATATATTTCGCCGTCGTCACGAGCAAACATAATGCCAAATCTGGAAGCTTCCTCAAGCGGAACGTCGATTACTGCGATAGTGCAGGCAGCGTTCTGCTGTTTATGGTAAGAAAGCATCTTGTCGTAGTCCATCTTGTAGATATGGTCGCCTGAGAGAATGATGACATACTCAGGGTCATATCTGTCCATAAACGAGATATTCTGATAAATAGCATTAGCTGTACCAGAATACCAGTCAGAGCCTGAAGCCTTTTGATACGGAGGGAGAACGTGAACTCCACCGCTCATTCTGTCGAGGTCCCAAGGCTGTCCGTTGCCGATGTACTCGTTAAGCACAAGCGGCTGATACTGAGTCAGGACACCGACAGTATCAATACCGGAATTGATGCAGTTGGAAAGCGGAAAGTCAATAATTCTGTACTTTGCGCCAAACGGTACTGCCGGCTTAGCAACAGACTGTGTGAGAGCGTACAGACGACTACCCTGTCCTCCTGCGAGAAGCATTGCAACGCATTCTTTTTTGTTGAACATTTGTGTCACCCACCTAATTTATTTGTATTGGATTGCAAAGATTTACTTTGTTTTGCTGCCGCTTTTCTTAGCAGCAGATTTTGTCTTCGGTTTTGCGTCAGCTTTTTTAGCGGCTGTTTCAGACTTCTTCTTTCTCTTAGGAGCTTTCTTGCACTTGAAGTACATTACCGAATAAGCAGGAATTTCAATTGAAATCGACTGCTCATATCCGTGCATAGGAACATCCTGCGACTTAACGCTTCCGTTGAGGTAAGCCGAGCCGTCCTTTGACGTAGAGTTAAAGACCTCTGTATATGTTCCCTCATAAGGGACACCGAAGCTGTAAGTTGAACGTCCTACGGGGACAAAGTTGCAGACAACAATGACCTCGTTGCCCTGCTTATCAATTCTGCGGAAGATTATGATACTTTGGCGGTAATCGTCATTGGAAATCCAATTGAATCCCTCCCAAGAGTAATCGACCTCCCAGAACGGAGAATTTTCAAGATAGAACCGGTTAAGATTCTTGGTGAACTGCTGGAAATTTCTATGATTTTCAAACTCGTCAATCATAAACCATTCAAGTCCGTTTTCATAGTCCCACTCTCTCACCTGTGCAAACTCAGTGCCCATAAAAGTAAGCTTCTTACCCGGGTGGGCCATCATATAAGCCATAAACGCTCTGTCCTGAGCAAGCTTAGCGTCCATATCTCCGAACATCTTGTTCACGAGCGAGCCTTTGCCGTGGACTACCTCGTCGTGAGAAATAGGGAGAATAAAGTTTTCGGAAAATGCGTAGAAGAACGAGAAAGTAAGGCTATCATGGTGGAACGCTCTGTGGATAGGGTCTAGAGCCATATATTTGAGCATATCATTCATCCAGCCCATATTCCACTTGAAGTTAAAACCGAGTCCGCCTATATCGGTAGGTTTGGTAACAAGAGGCCAAGCCGTTGACTCCTCGGCAATCATAAGGCTGTTAGGGAAATTAGCAAAGACTGCTGAATTGAGCTTCTTGAAGAAATCAATCGCTTCTAAGTTTTCGTGTCCTCCAAACTTATTCGGCGTCCACTCGCCGTCTCTTCTGTCGTAGTCAAGATAAAGCATCGATGCTACTGCGTCAACTCTGAGACCGTCGATATGGAACTTATCAAGCCAATAGACAGCGTTTGAAATAAGGAACGAAACGACCTCGTCCTTACCGTAGTCAAACACTCTTGTTCCCCAGCCGTAATGCTCACGCTTTCTCGGGTCGGTATACTCGTAGCAGCAGCTGCCGTCAAACTCGAAAAGTCCTGCCTCGTCCTTAGGAAAATGCGCAGGAACCCAGTCGAGGATCACGCAGATCTCAGCCTCATGAAACAGGTCTATCATCTTCATAAAATCCAAAGGCGTGCCAAAACGTGAAGTCGGAGCATAGTAACCTATACCCTGATATCCCCACGAGCCGTCAAACGGATACTCAGCAAGAGGCATAAACTCGATATGAGTATAGCTCATTTCCTTGAGGTAAGGGATAATGCTTTCCGCAAACTTGGAATAGCTGAAGAATGATCCATCGGGATACTGTCTCCACGAATTTATATGGACCTCATAGATATTCATAGGTGCGGAATAAGGAGGATTCTGCGCCTTCTTTTTCTGCCACTTTTCATCATTCCACTGATATGTGCCGATGTCAAAAATTTTAGTTGCCGTATTCGGCGCCGTTTCCATATGACAGCCATACGGATCTGCCTTGGTATGCGTTTTACCGTCTGCGCCGAGAATTGAATACTTATAGTTATCGTACTCCTTCAGACCGCAGATAAAGGTCTCCCACACGCCGCTGTCACCGATAAGCTCCATCTGATTTCTCTGATTGTTCCAGTTATTAAAATCGCCCACTACCGAAACAGTCTTAGCATTAGGCGCCCACACACGGAAGAAGTATCCTTCGTTGCCGTCCTTGACGCCCTTATGTGAACCGAAAAATTCGGCGCACTTATAGTTCGTTCCATTATGGAACAAATAAAGAGGTACCTGATAATCCTTCGGAATCATATTAGAACCTGTCAAAATTACAACCTCCTATATTTTTATATGTTCATTGTACCCCTTTTTTACGAATTTTTCAAGGGTTTTGACTAATGTTCTAATATTCACACATATTTACTTGGTTTCATTTGTGCAATTTAGCAAATTTTTACTTGCGAATTTTTACTGCTTTTGTCAAAAGTATGTTCAGACCGGCGTATAAAGTACCTTTATGACAATAATCGAGATATCGTCCCTGTGTCCCTGCTTTGCGAGGTCGAAAAATGTACTGCCTAAATTCTTCGCAATTTCGTCACAGGAAGACGTTTCGTTTTCCGCAACTGACGCTATAACACGCTCAGCGTAGTCGCTTATTCCGTCTGAGGCAATTATGATTATATCGCCGTCAAAAAGCTTTTGTCTGTGAGAGCTTATCTCGGTTTCACTGAGTATCCCAAGCGGCAGAGTATCCAATGTTACAGCGGACACAACACCATCTCGGATTATATAGCTGGAGGCAGCTCCTGCCTTTACAAAGTCGCACACACCCCTGTAAAGGTCAAACCTTGCCACGTCAAGAGTGGCAAAGGATTCCTCCCAGCCTTTTACTCTGAGTATAGAGTTTATCATTCTGACCGCTGTTTCGCAGGAAATACCGGTTTTTATAAGCTTGCCGATAAGGCTTGACGCGAGCATTGAATCAAGCTTTGCTCTTTTGCCTGTTCCCATTCCGTCTGAGAGGACGATATATTCTTCACTTGAGCTTAGCGGCACGACCTCAATAGTATCTCCGCTGTAAACGTCCTTATGTGCAGACGACTGCCAGTAGCCGAGCCTAATTTCATATTCAGGCTTAGGAGAAAACAAAAGCTTTGTTACCGCTTCAGTCGAGGACATTTTTGGAAGCTCCATTTCAGCGCCGAGTATTTCTCCTACGGCGATTGTCAGTTTCAGTATATCCAGCTTTACCGTACTTGGAAAGAACACCTCCGCCTTATAGTTTTTATGCTCGTCGCAAAAGACACAAGCTTTTGAATTCTTTGCGCCGAGCCTGTCCGCTGCCTGTCTTACCTTTTCGGAAAGCGACGGGTCTACAAAGCTCATCTGATTTATTCTGTGAGATAAGTCGCAGAGCATATCCTCCATAGCGCATAATTGCTGAGTTACTATTTCACGCAGCTCTCCTACCCGGAGATTGTTAGAATAGTCATACAGTTTTTCTTTGTAAAATCTGTTGTAGCTGTTTGAAACGGCGCTAACATTTTTACAGGTCGGCAGGTTATCTATAACATCGGTAACTGTGACATATCCTTTCATATCAAGAAGACGCTCTAAAGCAGTAAATCCGTTTACTGTTTTTTCGCAGTTATCGCAGTCGTGCCAGCAGTCCTTATATCTTTTGCAGTTAACGCAGATATCATTTCCGACAATTTCCTGGACATCTCTTTTCTTGGTTTTGTTTTTGATCGTATCGGATATTTCGCCAAGCTGAGTCCTGATTGAGGACAGCGTGTTTGAAGCGAAGCTAAGGCGTGAAGAAGCGGCATGACCTACGATGCTTACGGCGTTTGCTTCGCCTCCGACAATTTCCGAGACACGGGAAATGACCTTATCGGGAATACACGAAAACATAACGCAGCCAACCGCTACATCACGTAGCATTGCGAATGTGTCTGAATTTATATAACCGACCGCAAGACCCGCAATCGTTGAAATCAAGAAAACCATAACCGTAACAAATGTGCCCCCTGTGGAAAACGCACCGCAGATAAGACCCGATGTGGCAAGAAGCATTGTGTTTGACGACAGCTCGGGGTAGGATAAAAAAACACCGCAGGTCGTAAGCGCCCCGCACACTGCACCTCCTATGTGCCTGTACTTTTTTGCGGCTGAAAGAATAACGCATACGCCGAGGATTCTGCCTAGATTTATACCCATTCCGGAAATGGAAGAAACTATCGTAATCAGCGAAACATAAAGGATTCCAAGAGATGCGCCGTGAATTCCGTTGATATCCAGAATACCGTTCACGCTAGTTCTTTTTGATACCGAAAGAGCCATATAGACAAGCGCCGAACACAGAAAAGCCGAAAACAGCCAGAACACTGCTTCGGAAATTGAAATCGTATAAAATATTGATACCAATACGAGCGAAACACACATAGATGAGCCTGTTATTACCGCACTGATTACTGGCGTTTCCCTTTTACCGTCCAACATAATAATTATTCTCATACCTATAATCAATGTCAGAGATGCAAAGTGCAGAATACATTCCGACATATTCCCGGAAATAAAATATCCTACAAACGAAGCTATGTAGCACCACACAGAATTAATGCCGGACATTCCCAAGATTGCTGACGAAAGCGGTGACCTTTTTCCGACAAGCAGAGAATTAGATGCGGCAAAGCTAAGCATAATTTGCACGACAGCTACAAGTATAATTCTGACTTTTGACGGTCTTGATTTTCCTTTGATGTTCATTTTGCGTCCTTCCTTTTTTGCACAGATTTTATTTGTATGTTTAGTTTAACATAAATATACGCAGAAAATTGTCAAAAAATGGAAATCGGAAAATTAAAGTATGAAATTGGCATAAAAAGCCGCAGACGGTTTACATCTGCGGTAAAGAAAGACTACATTCTGTTTTTCAGCGTTTCCGATACACTGATAAGTTCGTCGATTGTGAGTTGTTCAGGCCTTACCGTGAGCGGAAGTCCAGCTTCGCCAATGGCATCGTTTACCTTTGATTTATCCATAGGAAGTCCGAAAGAAAGCGAATTTACGAGGGTTTTTCTTCTTTGTGAAAAAGCGGCTCTTACCGTCTTAAAAAAGAAAGCTTCGTCAGCCGCCGCATACTTATCCTCATAGTGCAGGTCAAACTGTACAACACAGCTATCGACATTCGGAGACGGCATAAAGCTGCCTCTTGAAACGTTGAAAAGCACCTTAGGCTGTGAAAAGTAGTTAACGGCAACTGTAACTGCGCCCATTTCCCTGCTGGGAATTTTTGCACATAATCTGGTGCCGGCTTCCTTCTGCACCATAACGGTAACACAGTCGATTGGAAGTCTTTGCTCCAAAAGCATCATAATGATCGGAGAAGTAATGTAATATGGGAGATTAGCGCAGACCGAAATCTTCATACCCTGAAACTCGTCCTCTATAAGCCTTTTAAGGTCAATTTTCATAACATCGGCATTTATGATTTTTACGTTATCGTACTCTGCGAGCGT
Organism: Ruminococcus sp. Phil15; assembly: GCA_001940995.1. GTDB lineage: Bacteria > Bacillota > Clostridia > Oscillospirales > Ruminococcaceae > UBA7477. The sequence continues at coordinate 39,521 of MSHC01000025.1, read as the reverse complement.
TTCTCCGAGAATCGGCATAAGCCTGTCGTCGATTTCAATTGCCACTACCTTTTTGGCTCTCTTTGCAAGCTCGTTTGTAAGCACCCCAACGCCTGTGCCGATTTCAATAACTCCGTGATCTTTGTCCGCTCTGCCAAGCTCGGCTATTTTCGGACAGACGGACGGATTAACGAGAAAATTTTGTCCGAGAGCCTTTGAAAACGAAAAGCCGTGTTTTTCAAAAAGCTCCCTTATGACGTTTATATTTGTAAGATTCTCCAAAGCGTAATTCTCCTAAAATTTTAAGTCAAGATTATTGTAGACTTTTTAATCGTACTTGTCAAGGGCATTATGAATATATGCGCAATATTTTGTTTATGATAAAGACGAAAGAGGTGTTCTGAAATGAATAAAAGAGATTTCAAAAGAGGCTTTTCCGTGCCAATGTACCTTCATCACCAGCTTTGCTGTAATAAATCTCTCAATGCTGATTTTCAAGCGTTAGATACACGCGCACAAGAAAGCACTATAAACTCGGCATATTCGGCAGTCGGTTTGGCACATATAGACGCAAATCTCTCCAACGGTCGCTATATATGGTGTTCAGACGATGATTATTTGAAATACTAAAAGATATTTGTCTAAAATGACTAATCGGATTTTAGAAATTTGTGATAAATTCTATACAAAATATGTTGAAAAAAAACTGATTTTAAGATACAATAATATATGGGAAAATAAGCGTTTAATGAGGTGCGACTATGATACCTTTCGGCTCACAGCTTTTTGCATACGCTTACGGCAATTGCGGTTGCCGTGAGTTTTTGTACTCATTTTACGCAACAGTTTAAAAATTAGTGCAGCCGCTTAAAGTTGCACTTTTCTTTTTTGAATTACAATACACAGAAACGAAAGGACAGAACACTATGAAAAAGGTTGCAATTATTATGGGCTCTGACAGCGATTTACCTGTAGTTAAGGGCGCTGTTGATGAACTCAAGGCGTACGGCGTCCCGTTTGAGGCTCACGTTATGTCTGCACACAGAACTCCTGAGCTTGCAAGCAAGTTTGCTTCTTCTGCAAAGGACAACGGCTTTGGCGTTATCATCTGTGCTGCCGGTATGGCTGCACATCTCGCAGGCGTAATCGCCGGACACACAACGCTTCCTGTTATCGGTATTCCGATAAAGTCAGGCGCTATGAACGGACTTGACGCTCTTCTGGCAACCGTTATGATGCCTTCGGGTATTCCCGTTGCAACAGTTGCTATCGACGGCGCTAAGAATGCCGCAGTTCTTGCAATTCAGATGCTCGCACTTTCAGACGACGCTCTTGACGCTAAGCTTTCAAAGGCAAAGCAGGATATGATCGACGGCGTTGTTGCAAAGGACGAAAAACTCCAGAAAGCTCTGCTCGGCTGATTTATTCCGTGACCTGACTGTCGTTCCGGGGCGACTAAAAAATTAAAAATACTGCGGAACCTGCTTTTGGCACTTTCCGTATTGAAAGGAAATTATACATATGAAAAGTTTTTCTGAAAGCTACAAGGAAGCAGGCGTTGACGTAACCGCAGGCTACAGGGCCGTTGAGCTTATGAAACAGCACGTTGCAAGAACCGCGACAAGCGGCATTCTCAGCGGAATCGGCGGATTCGGCGGTCTTTTTGAGCTTGATATCACCGGTATCAAGAAGCCTGTTCTCGTTTCGGGTACTGACGGAGTTGGTACAAAGCTTAAAATTGCATTTCTTATGGACAAGCACGATACCGTCGGCATCGACTGCGTTGCTATGTGTGTAAATGACATTATCTGCTGCGGCGCAAAGCCTCTGTTCTTCCTCGACTATATTGCAGTCGGAAAGAACTATCCTGAAAAGGTTGCTAAGATCGTTTCCGGTATAGCAGACGGATGCGTACAGGCAGGCTGTGCCCTCGTAGGCGGAGAAACCGCAGAAATGCCGGGCTTCTACCCTGTTGACGAATACGACCTCGCAGGCTTCTCTGTCGGTGTTGTAGACAAGGACAAGATTTTAAATCCTGACTCGCAGAAGGCAGGAGATGTTATGATCGGCATTAAGTCAAGCGGCGTTCACTCTAACGGTTTCTCGCTTGTAAGAAAGGTGTTTGCCGTTACCGAGTCCAACCTTTCAAGATATGAGTCGCACCTTGGTTCTACGCTCGGCGAGGCTCTTCTTACACCTACAAAGATATACGTTAAGCCTATCCTTAACCTTTTCAATGCTTGCAACGTTAAGGCTATATCCCATATCACAGGCGGCGGTTTCTATGAAAACATGCCTCGTTCGCTCCCTAAGGGACTTTCTGTCAAGATCGAAAGAGCGGCTGTTGACGTTCTCCCAATCTTCGAGCTTATTATGAAAACAGGCAATATTCCTGAGAGAGATATGTTCAACACATTCAATATGGGCGTTGGAATGACCGTTGTTGTTGACAAGAACGACGTTGACAAGGCTCTCGCATCACTCAAGGCTTCCGGTGAGGACGCTTATGTTCTAGGTGAGCTTGTCCAGTCCGACGAGGGCGTAATCATTTGCTGATAATCAAACCTTAGGAGGGAGTTTCTCTTGGAGTTCCCTCCTTCTTTGGTTTTAAAAAAAGGCTTAAATTTACTCTATATGAAAGGAATTTAACGCTATGAAAAATATTGTTGTACTCGTTTCAGGCGGAGGAACAAATCTCCAGGCTCTAATAGACGCACAAAAAAGCGGAATTATAACGGGCGGTAAAATTACCTGCGTCATATCCTCGAAAGAGGGGGCTTACGCACTCGAACGTGCTAAGCAAAACGGCATTTCGACAAGAGTAATTCCAAGAAAGGATTACGCGGATGTTTCTTCATACACAAAGGCCGTTACAGATGCGATGCTTGAAGAAAAGGCTGACCTTATTGTTTACGCAGGCTTTATGACTATTCTCGACGAACAGATTGTTAAGGCGTTTCCGTATAAGATGATGAACGTACACCCTGCTCTTATCCCCTCTTTCTGCGGAAAGGGATATTACGGACTTCACGTCCACGAGGAAGCGCTGAAAGCGGGAGTTAAGCTGACGGGAGCTACTGTGCACTTTGTGACGGAGGTTTGTGACGGAGGTCCTATAATCATCCAAAAGGCTGTCGAAGTCAAGAATGGCGACACTCCTGAGATTTTACAGAGGCGTGTTATGGAGCAGGCCGAGTGGAACATACTTCCGCAGGCAGTTTCCCTTTTCTGCAACGACAAGATTGAGGTCGTTGACGGAAAGGCAATCGTAAAGGACTAGGACTTTACAAAAACTCAAGGAAATAATTTCAGTACATAAATTTTTCTGAAAGGAAGAGATTAAAATGATTAAGAAAACTATTGCAGAAGAGCTCCAGAGTCTTGAGTACCACGGCAGAGGCATTATGATAGGCAAGTCTGCTGACGGCAAAAAGGCTGTCACCGCTTACTTCATTATGGGAAGAAGCGAAAACAGCCGTAACAGAGTATTTGTCGAGGACGGCGAGGGCATCAGAACTCAGGCGTTCGACCCGTCAAAGATGGTTGACCCACATCTTATCATCTACGCCCCTGTTCGTGTGCTGGGCAACAAGACAATCGTTACAAACGGCGACCAGACAGACACAATCTACGACCTTATGGACAGACAGCACACATTTGAACAGGCTCTCCGTACAAGAGAATTTGAGGACGACGCTCCAAACTACACCCCAAGAATATCAGGTATCATTCATCTTGAAAACGGCGATATGAACTATGCTCTGTCTATCCTCAAGAGCGCTGACGGCGACGGAAGCTCCTGCCAGAGATATACATATGCTTACAGCAATCCTGTTGCAGGGAACGCTAAGTTCATTCATACCTATAAGTGCGCAGGCAATCCGCTTCCAAGCTTTGAAGGTGAGCCTAAGACTGTTGAGCTTCCCGATGTTTCAATCGACGAGCTTACAGACCTTATTTGGACAAATCTCAACGAGGATAACAAGGTTTCTCTCTTCGTAAGATACATTGATATTGAAACCGGTAAATACGAGTCGAGAATCGTTAACAAGAACGTTTAATACAAAATTACTAGGAGGTCATTTACTATGGCAAATGAAATGCAGTTAAAGTACGGCTGTAACCCAAATCAGAAGCCGTCAAGAGTTTACATGGCAAACGGACAGGAGCTTCCTATCGAGGTTCTTTGCGGAAAGCCGGGCTATATCAATCTTCTCGACGCACTCAACGGCTGGCAGCTGGTTAAGGAGTTGAAGGCGGCAACAGGTATGTGCGCCGCTACATCGTTCAAGCACGTTTCCCCTGCCGGCGCAGCTATCGGCAGACCGCTTTCCGAGGATTTGAAGAAGATTTACTGGGTTGACGACCTCGGCGAGCTTTCTCCGCTCGCTTGTGCTTATGCAAGAGCAAGAGGCGCAGACAGAATGTCGTCCTACGGCGACTTCATTTCCCTTTCCGACAAGGTCGATGTTTGCACAGCCAAAATGATTCAGCGTGAGGTTTCAGACGGCGTAATCGCTCCTGACTATGACGATGAGGCACTCGAAATTCTCAAGTCAAAGAGAAAGGGTACATACTGTATACTAAAGATTGACGAAAGCTACAAGCCCGACCCGGTCGAAACAAAGCAGGTTTACGGCGTATCCTTTGAACAGGGCAGAAATGAGCTTAAGATTGACAGAGAGCTTCTTTCCAACGTTGTAACCGAAAACAAGGATATTCCGTCTGACAAGCTCGACGACCTTATTATTTCGCTTATCACACTCAAATACACGCAGTCAAACAGCGTATGCTACGTTAAGGACGGACAGGCTATCGGTATCGGTGCAGGTCAGCAGTCAAGAATCCACTGCACAAGACTTGCAGGTCAGAAGGCTGACAACTGGTGGCTCAGACAGTCCCCACAGGTAATGGGACTTCAGTTCATCGACGATATCCGCCGTGCAGACAGAGATAACGCTATTGACGTTTACATCGGCGATGAATACGAGGACGTACTCGCAGAGGGCGCTTGGCAGAAGATATTCAAGGTTAAGCCTGAGGTGTTCACAAGAGAAGCAAAGAAGGAATGGCTTGCTAAGAACACGGACGTATGCCTTGGCTCTGACGCATTCTTCCCGTTCGGTGACAACATCGAAAGAGCCAAGAAGTCTGGTGTTTCATACATTGCTGAGCCTGGCGGATCTATCCGTGATGACAACGTAATTGAAACCTGCAACAAGTACAATATTGCAATGGCATTCACAGGAATCAGACTGTTCCACCATTAATTGATAATAACCGAAACGGCTTACTGCAAAGGAGAATTATTTTGAAAATAAAATATCTTTCCTTAATAATATCCGTTATGCTCTCCGTGTCACTGACGACTGCCTGCGGTTCGGATATTGAAAATGACAAAACATCAGGCACCCAGAATTCTTCGGTTTCCAAATTCGACGATGAAATGGTTCTTGCTTCAAACGACAAATATACCGTTACTATGGTGAAGATGGGCGAAGATATTTACTATGCTCGGATCGCCGGAATGGATAACGAAAAAGTGCAGTCCGATTTGAACGAAAAATTCAAATCCCTTGAGGAAAGCAGATACACAAGAACCCATAATTATACTGCAAAACCGGTTATACTTTTCAGCAATGAGAAAATATTGTGTATCAATCAGACCGCTTATTTCGGAGAGGACGAGCAGTCAGGCTCTTCGCAGACAGTTTTATCTATAAACATGGAAAACGGAGAGGAGCTTGAACTTTCGGACGTGACCGATATTGACGCCCTTGCCGAAAAGATCTTCAATAATGACGGAATAATGGTCGTAAGCGACGATGTTGACGCTTCAGTAGAGGATTTTCTTAAAGAACATTATTTTACTTCCTCCGGCGATGTAAAGGAATACCTTGAAACCTACGGCAAATTCAGATATAACGAAAACGGCGAGTTGGTTATCAGGCTTTCATCATCGGCGGGAATTATTGAGGTCACAGAAAAATAACAAATTCCGAAAAAACATAACAAAAAGGAGAAAAACTCCCATGAAAAATATATTAGTAGTCGGCGGAGGCGGCAGAGAACACGCTATCATTATGAAGCTTGCCGAAAGCCGTCACGTTGGCAAAATATACTGCGCACCCGGTAACGGCGGTATATCAAAGTACGCTGAATGCTTCAATGTCGGCGCTACCGACATCGAAGGCATTTTGAAGCTTGCAAAGGAGCTTAAACCCGATATGGTCGTAGTTGCCCCGGACGACCCGCTCGTACTTGGTATGGTTGACGCACTTCAGGCGGAGGGCTTTATGACATTCGGCCCTAAGAAAAATGCCGCTATTATTGAAGGCTCTAAGGTTTTCTCAAAGGATCTTATGAAGAAGTACAACATTCCTACCGCAAAGTATGAAGTATTCACCGACAGCGAAAGCGCAATAGCTTACATCAAGAGCGAGGACGCCTATCCTACCGTTATAAAAGCTGACGGACTAGCGCTTGGAAAAGGCGTAATTCTTGCACAGAACGAGCAGGAGGCTGTTACAGCAGTTCACGAAATGATTGACGAGCTTAAATTCGGCAAGAGCAGCGCTACTGTTGTTGTGGAAGAATTTCTCACAGGTCCTGAGGTCTCCATCCTTTCGTTCACCGACGGAAAGACGGTTGTTCCAATGATATCTTCAATGGACCACAAGCGTGCAAACGACAACGATGAGGGTCTTAACACTGGAGGTATGGGAACAGTTGCTCCTAATCCTTACTACACAGACGAAATTGCAAAGGAATGTATGGAAAAGATTTTTGTACCTACGGTCAATGCAATGAACAGCGAGGGCAGGACGTTTGAGGGCTGTCTGTACTTCGGACTTATGCTTACTCCAAAAGGACCTAAGGTTATTGAATACAACTGCCGTTTCGGCGACCCTGAAACGCAGGTCGTTCTTCCGCTTCTCGACAGCGACCTTTACGAGATTTTTGAAGCTATCTACAATCACACGCTAAATTCGCTTGATATCAAGTGGAAAACAGGCTCGTGCGCTTGCGTAGTTATGGCTAGCGGCGGCTATCCTCTTTCCTATCCTAAGGGAATTGAGATCAAGGGACTTGACGAAAAGGGTCAGATTGACGGCTGCGAGGTTTACCATGCAGGCACGAAATTTGAGGGCGAAAAATTTCTTACAAACGGCGGCCGTGTTCTTGGTATCACAGCTCACGGACTCACTTTACAGGGAGCTTTGGACAAGGCTTACGACGGTGTCAGAAAGATAAACTGGGATAACGTCCATTACAGAAAAGACATCGGACAGCGTGCTTTAAAGGCTGTGGACAGCGATACTCTCCATCTCGATTACAAGGACGATATGGAAGATTATATTGAGGAAAACGGCGTTTATCTCAGACAGTAAAACATACTAATTGCTTTCAGCCACTTTTGGTATCACTGCCAAAGGTGGCTGAATTTTTGTAAGCAGGTTTTAATGCTATAATACCAGCGCTTAAAAACGCTTGATAATAACAATGATTTAGTGTATAATTAAAAGCGACAAACATTCTGATATAACTGGAGAACAAAATGAAGAAAGCAGTAATCGGCATTTTAGCGCACGTTGATTCGGGAAAAACCACGCTTTCCGAGGCCATACTATATGAGTGTGGCGAAATACGAAAGCTTGGACGTGTTGACCACAAGGATTCCTTTCTTGATACGGACACTATTGAGCGAGAACGAGGAATAACCATATTTTCAAAACAGGCGAGGTTTTCCTACAAGGATACTCTCTTTACACTTCTCGACACTCCCGGACACGTTGATTTTTCCGCAGAAACAGAAAGAACGCTTTCAGTGCTTGACGGTGCTATACTTGTTATCGGCGGAACAGACGGCATACAGAGTCACACGGAAACGCTATGGCAATTACTCAAAAGATACAGAGTGCCTACGTTTATATTTGTAAACAAGATGGATATGCAGGGCGCTGACAAGGATTATGTACTTAAGAGGCTTTCTGAAAAGCTCTCATCCGGCTGTCTGGACTTTTCGGAGAGCAATGAGCTGCTTGACGAGGAGCTTTCTTTATGCAGTGAAGCTCTGATGGACGAGTATCTTGATAGCGGAATAATTTCTGACGGCAAAGCTGCAAAAGCTATCAAGGAACGGAATGTATTCCCCTGCTACTTTGGCTCGGCGCTTAGACTTGACGGAATAACCGCTTTACTTGACGGACTTCAGCGTTTTATTGTCACGGGCGAAGAATCGGAAAACTTTTCAGCGAGGATATACAAGATATCTGACAACGCAAACGAGGGCAGACTAAGCTTTATGAAAATTACAGGCGGAAGACTGTCTGTCCGTGATACTGTTACATATAAAAACAGGTCTGGTGAAAACATTACCGAAAAGGTAAGCAGAATAAGGATTTACAGCGGTGAAAAGTTCAAGAATGCCGACTGTGCGGAGCAAGGCGAGGTTTGTGCTGTTCTGGGCTTGTCGAATACCTTTGCAGGTCAGGGCTTGGGAGATGACACGAGCCTTGCACTGCCTATTCTTGAGCCTGTTCTGACATACAGGATTACATCCGACGACAAGACTATTGACTCTCCTACCCTACTTCGGTATCTGAGGATACTAGAAACGGAAGACCCGTCGCTCGGTGTATCTTTCAATGAAAGCACAGCTTCAATACTCATTCAGATTATGGGAAAGGTACAGCTTGAAATAATAAAGAGAATTATGCTTGACAGATTTTCAGTACCTGTATCATTTGATACGGGCTGTATATCATACAGAGAGACTATATCTGCACCGGTCAGAGGCGCAGGACACTACGAGCCTTTAAGACACTACGCAGAGGTTCATCTGCTGTTAGAGCCGCTTCCGAGAGACAGCGGACTGAAATTTGAAACAGATTGCAGTGAGGATTTGCTCTCACGCAACTGGCAGAGGCTTGTACTAACGCACCTAAAGGAAAAGACGCACAAGGGCGTGCTTACCGGCTCGCCTATTACTGATATGAAGATATCTCTTGTTGCGGGAAAAGCGCACCTGAAGCACACAGAGGGCGGTGATTTCAGGCAGGCTACCTACCGTGCTGTACGTCACGCATTAAGGCACTCTGAGTCTGTACTGCTCGAGCCGTTCTATGATTTCACCCTTACAGTTCCGCAAGACACAATAGGAAAAGCAATGACAGACCTTAACAATATGTCCGCCGTCTTTGAAGCGCCGCTGATAGACGGTAATGAGGCTGTAATAACCGGCAGAGCTCCCGTTTCCGTAATGCTTGACTACTCGGCGGAGCTTACGTCATATACAAAAGGAAAAGGCAAGCTGTCCTGTCATACGTCGGGGTATGATGTATGCCACAATACAGATGAAGTAATTGAGAAAATCGGCTACGATTGTGACAACGACATTGAAAACACTGCTGACTCAGTATTCTGCTCGCACGGCGCAGGCGTAGTGATAAGCTGGATTGAAGCGGCAGAAAAAATGCACGTTTCTCCCGATATCAAGAAAGAAAGCTTTGACTCACAGCTTTCGGTTCAGAGTGCAAGCGACTTTTGCAGGCGTGCGGTGCAGGACGAAGAACTTATGAAAATCTTTGAAATGACGTATGGCACAATAAAACGTGAGAAACGCTATGCCATGAGGAAGCCAAAGGAAGAATATAATCCTAAGAAGCAAAAGACTGTTTCAGTTTCGGAATGGGCTGAATATCTGCTTGTCGACGGATACAATATCATACATTCGTGGGACAGGCTAAAACAATATGCGAAAGATAATCTTGACATTGCAAGAAGTCAGCTTATAAACACAATGTGCAACTATCAGGGCTTCAGGCAAAATAATGTCATTGTTGTTTTCGACGCTTACAAGCTTCCGAATCACGCAAACGAAATAGAGAAAATTAACGGCATAACAGTTGTTTACACAAAGACTGCTGAAACAGCAGATTCTTTCATTGAGAAAACCGCTCATAAGCTTTCAAAGGAAAATAATAGGGTCAGGGTTGCGACCTCCGACGGCTTAGAGCAGATTATCATACTCGGTGCGGGCGCACTCAGAATGACAGCAAATGAGCTGCTTGACGAAGTTAATTCTGTTGAAGAAGCAATTAGAGCATATATTGCTTCTCTCGATGTATAAAATTTGTTATTGACGTTTGTTTGGAAAAATGTTATACTGTACTAAAGCAAATACTTTAACAAACATTCAAAACTGAAGGGAGGACATATCCAAATTTCGGATATGAACAAAAATATATGGGAAAAGTCGCAATAATTTCCGACACTAACAGCGGCATCAGCGCAGAGTATGCAAAAGAGCTTGGCGTATTCTTGGTACCGATGCCTTTTATCGTAGATGGGACTGAGAATTTTGAAAATGTTTCCTGCTCATACGAGCAGTTTTTCGATATGCTTGCAGAAGGTAAAGATGTAAAAACATCACAGCCTGCTCCGCATTCGCTTATTTCTATATGGGACAAGGTGCTTAAAGAGTACGACGAAATAGTATACATACCTATGTCCTCAGCCCTTAGCGGCTCTTGCTCAACGGCAAAATCCCTCGCACTTGATTATAACGGAAAAGTTCACGTCGCAGACAACAAGCGAATTTCCATAACGCAAATGAGTTCTGTAATTGACGCTTTAAACTTAGCAAGTCAGGGACTTTCTGCACAGGAAATCTGCGACCTGCTTGAAAAAAATGCTTATGACTGCTCCATTTATCTTGCAGTAAACACCTTGGAGCTTCTTAAAAAAAGCGGCAGAGTTACTTCGGCAGGTGCGGCTATTGCAACTGTACTCGGCATCAAGCCCGTTCTTCAAATTCAGGGAGAAAAGCTCGACGCATATGCAAAGGTCAGGGGGATGGCAAATGCCGAAAAGACTATGCTCGAAGCTGCCAAGAAAGACCTTGACACGAGGTTTGCCGGAAGAAATGTACGAATATGCACCGCATATTCCGGAGATATTGAACCTGCACTTGAATGGCAGAAAACCTGTCAGCAGTATTTCGGAGATGACACAATAGAAATGTACAAGCTCCCTATCAGCATATGCTGTCACGTTGGTGCAGGAGTAAAGGCAGTTGGCATACTTACCAAGATTGGCGAATAATACACATCAGCGAAATTAACCCGAGGGATTATTCTCTCGGGTTAATTTATTTTGCAACACATCATTAATCAATATGCACAAAGCGGGCTCATATATTGTCTAGATTTATTCATTTTGCAAGATTATATATTTTATCTTGCATTTTTGTTTGACATAAGCACGGATTTAATGTATAATTATGACAATATACCAAAACAGAAAGGAAATACATATGACAGACATTAAACTTTCGGGCAAGTCAAATTTACTTGAGCATGACCCATATGATTACGAGCTGCACGATGTAGAAAGTCCCGAACTTTTCAGAGAGATGTTTCCGTATTCCGAGGTGCCTAAGATTGCGTTCAACTACCGCAGAGTGCCGATGAATATGCCTGAAAAGATTTTCATAACAGACACGACATTCCGTGACGGTCAGCAGTCGAGAGCGCCTTACACTACAGAACAGATGGTTGAGATTTACAAGCTTCTGCACAGGCTTGGCGGTGAAAACGGAATTATAAGGCAAACAGAGTTTTTCGTATACTCCGAAAAGGACAGAAAGGCTTTAGAGAAGTGTATGGAGCTTGGCTTTGAATTTCCTGAGATCACCACATGGATAAGAGCGTCAAAGCAGGACTTTGAGCTTGTTAAGAACATCGGTGTTAAAGAAACGGGTGTGCTTGTAAGCTGTTCAGACTACCACATCTTCAATAAAATGCACCTGACAAGACGTCAGGCTCTTGACAAGTATCTGGGTATTGTAAAGGACTGCATTGATGCCGGATTAAGGCCGAGATGTCACTTGGAGGATATCACGAGGGCAGATTTCTACGGCTTTGTAATACCGTTCTGTTCGGCGCTTATGGAGCTTTCAAGACATACAGGAGTGCCTGTAAAAATCCGTGCCTGCGACACAATGGGTTACGGTGTGCCTTACCCGGGCGCATCGCTTCCAAGAAGTGTGCCGGGTATTATTTACGGCATACAGCACTACTCCGCTGTTCCAAGCGATATGATCGAGTGGCACGGACACAATGACTTCTACAAGGGCGTAACAAACGCATCTACCGCATGGCTGTACGGCGCGGGCGCAGTGAACTGTTCACTGCTTGGCATAGGTGAAAGAACGGGTAATGTTCCTCTTGAGGCTATGGTATTTGAATATGCGTCGCTCAAGGGCAGCTTTGACGGAATGGACACAACGGCAATTACCGATATCGCTGATTATATTGTAAACAAAACGGGCTATGACCTGCCACCTATGACGCCGTTCTGCGGCAGAAACTTCAATCTTACAAGAGCAGGCATACACGCCGACGGACTTCTAAAAGACCCTGAGATTTACAACATATTTGATACCGAGAAAATACTTAATCGTCCGCCGCTGGTCGCTGTTTCAAATACGTCGGGTCTTGCCGGAATTGCCTGCTGGATTAATAACTATTACAGACTGCCTAAGGACAAGGCAGTTGAGAAAAGCTCACCTGTTGTGTTGAAGATGAAAGAATGGGTGAACAACGAGTATATCGGCGGCAGACAAACGGTTATAAGCGATGATGAATTAAAAGCGTTGTATGAAAAGCTGAGATAGATGCACCCTTCCGTCTGCAAAGTGAGTTGACTTCATACGATTTAACACGTCCATTTTACAAATAACAGAAAAACTAAAACTGTTCCTGCTACATACAAGTCCGAGAAGATTCTAATACTTCTTCTCGGACTTTTTGCATACTCTACTCCCCTTTCGTTCGAGTATTTCATGATTACTACGTCAAATCAAATATGAACAAAGTTTAAATCTTTTGTCTGATTTTGGAAAATCCTGTCACAGATGTTGACATCTCAACGATTATTTGGTATAATGCAGAATAGATGTTGATTAGTCAACATCTTAAAGTTTATGAAAGTCAGGCAATACTTATGGTAGAAAGATACGAAGCGTTCTCGGTTGCTATATCGGGAATTTACAAGTACATTCAGAAGATTGAACGGCACGTTATGTCTTTGTATGGGCTAAAAGGTCCTCACGCACAATGCCTTACAACGTTGCTGCGCTTTCCGCAGGGGTTGACATCGTCTCAGCTTGGAGAGCTTTGCGATAAGGACAAGGCTGCAATTTCAAGAGCTGTTTCAGAACTCGAGGAAAAGGGTCTTATACTGCGAAACTGTGTCAATAATAACTCTTATAAGGCGCTTCTTTTGCTTACAGACGACGGCAGAAAGGCTGCAGAGGATATTACAAAAACTGCGACAGAGGCTGTCGAGGCTGCCGGAAACGGTCTTACAGACGATGACAGGACGGTATTCTACAGAACGCTATATCTCATAGCTGAAAATATTGAAAAATTCAGCAGAAAAGGAATTGAAAAGCATGAATCCAATTAAAAAGGCATATTGCAGAATATTTCAGGGAGCTTTTAAGATTGCTCTCCCCTTGCTTCCTTACAGGGAGCCTAAAATTTTGAGCAGTATCGAGAAGATACCGGCTGTACTCAAAGCCAAATCTATGAAAAGGGTCTTGCTTGTCACAGACTCTATGCTCAGAGTTAACAAGGTGACTATGCCACTTGAAAGCGAACTGAAGAACAAGGGCATTGAGTGCTTCATATACGATAAAGTACAGCCTAACCCAACAGTAAATAATGTTGAGAAAGCGCTTAAAATCTACAAAGAGAATTCCTGTGAATGTATTATAGCATTCGGCGGAGGCTCTCCTATTGACTGCGCAAAGGCGGTAGGTGCGAGAGTTGCATACCCTAACAAAAGCTTGGGACAGCTTAAAGGCATACTCAGGATTCTGAAAAAGATTCCGCTTCTTATTGCCATACCGACAACGGCAGGCACAGGCAGCGAGGTAACCTTGACATCTGTTATCACGGACAGCGAGAAGAAGCACAAGTACACGATGAACTCGTTCCCGCTTATTCCTAGATATGCAGTGTTAGACCCCAGAGTAACCTATTCGCTCCCCAAGCATTTAACTTCAACAACGGGTCTTGACGCTTTGACGCACGCTGTAGAGGCTTACATAGGAAACACGACAACCCGTCAGACGAGAAAATGGGCGGTTGAGGCTGTGTCGCTGGTTTTGAATAATCTTGAAACTGCGTACAACGAACCTACTAATGAAACAGCGAGAACGAATATGCTCAGAGCGTCTTATCTGGCAGGTGCGGCATTCTCGCAGTCCTATGTCGGATATGTACACGCTGTTGCTCACTCTTTGGGCGGACAGTACAACATACCGCACGGGCTTGCAAATTCAGTTCTGCTGCCTGTCGTGCTGGAAGATTACGGAGATACTGTGTATAAAAAGCTGCATCGCCTATCGGTAGAGGTCGGAATTGCAAAGGAAACTGATGACAGGAAAGAAACGGCAGAGAAATTTATAGATATTATAAAGCAAATGAGCAAGCGTATGAACATACCGACTTCTTTCCGGGAAATACATAAGGAGGATATACCTGTTATGGCAAAGCACGCTGACAAGGAAGCAAATCCTCTCTATCCGGTTCCAAAGCTCATGAACGCTAAGGAGCTTGAAAAATTCTACTATAAGGTTGCAGATTGGAGCAAGGACTAATGAACACAACAGAAATTGATAAGATTTTAGAGGAACAGAGGGCATTTTTTGACAGCGGAAAAACATTGCCTGTCGCTTTCAGAATTGAAATGCTTAAAAAGCTGAAAAGCGAGATTAAGTCAAGCATAAATGAGATATACGCTGCAATTAAGAGCGACCTTGGAAAATGCAGCTTTGAAAGCTATATGTGCGAGGTGGGAATGACGCTCAGCGAGATAGGCTATATGATAAAGAATGTGAGAAAGCTTGCAAAGGACAAACGGGTACGCACACCTTTACACGAGTTTATCTCTACAAGCTTTGTGAAGGCTATGCCATACGGAAACGTGCTTATTATGAGTCCTTGGAACTATCCGTTTCTCCTAACGTTAAGCCCCCTTGCAGACGCTATTGCGGCAGGCAACACGGCGATTGTCAAGCCTAGCGCATACTCGCCTGCTACAAGCGCAATAATAGAAAAGCTTATCTCAAAATGCTATCCAAAAAACTATGTCGCCGTTGTGACCGGCGGCAGACAGGAAAACTCTTTCCTGCTTGAAAAGAAATTTGACCTTATATTCTTTACAGGAAGTCAGGCTGTAGGCAAGGAAGTAATGCGTCACGCCGCAAACTACCTCACGCCTGTTGTGCTCGAGCTTGGCGGAAAAAGTCCATGCATTGTTGACAGCACTGCAAATCTTAAAGTTACCGCACGCAGAATTGTTTTCGGAAAGTATCTCAACTGCGGTCAGACCTGTGTTGCGCCTGACTACATTCTTTGCGACAAGGCTGTAAAAGATGAGCTTATAAGAGAAATTGTCAAGGAAATTGCAAGACAGCTTGGCACTAATCCACTTGATAACGAAAACTACGGCAAAATTATAAACCAGAAGCACTTTGAAAGAATTCTGAAGCTTATCGACACCGACAAGGTTGTAATCGGCGGAGAGTCACAGGCTGAAAGGTGCAGAATTGTGCCGACTGTTATGGATAACGTTACATGGGACGATGCGGTAATGCAGGAAGAAATTTTCGGACCGGTACTGCCTGTGCTCACCTACAACAATCTTGACGAGGCTATAAAAGAGATATCAAAAAGGCAGAAGCCGCTTGCCCTCTATATGTTCTCGGAGAACAAAAAGAACATTCGAGATGTAACGTCAAGATGCCGTTACGGCGGCGGCTGTATAAATGATACTATCATACATCTGGCAACAAGTGAAATGGGCTTTGGCGGTGTTGGAGAAAGCGGTATGGGCTCCTACCACGGCAAAGACGGCTTCAAGGCATTTTCACACTACAAGAGCATTCTCAACAAGAAATCGTGGCTTGACCTGCCGATGAGGTATCAGCCATACACAAAGAGCAACGATTTTTTAATTCACAAATTCTTAAAGTAAAGGAAATGACTAAATGGTAAAAATAATTATCGACTCAACTGCTGACCTGAAACCTGGACTCAAGGAGAATTTTATCGTTGTCCCACTAACGGTACATTTCGGAGAAGAAGAATATCTTGACGGTGTAACAATCGACCACAAGATGTTTTATGACAAACTAATTGAATCTGACGTACTCCCTACAACAAGTCAAGGCACGCCGCACACATTCTCAAAGGTGTTTGCAGAGGCTACGGCAGACGGTTCGGAATGCGTTGTAATTACGATAAGCTCAACGCTTTCGGGAACGTGTCAGAGCGCACAGATTGCGGCACAGGACTTTTCGGGCAAGGTTTTCGTGGTAGACAGCGAAACAGTCACTGTCGGAGCCGGAATCCTCGCAGAATACGCTTTAGAGCTTGTAAAACAGGGATTTTCCGCCAAAGAAATTTCTGAAAATCTAAACGAGTGCAAGAAGAATATTCGCATAATTGCACTTCTTGACACTCTTGAGTATCTGCAAAAGGGCGGCAGAATTTCAAAGACAACTGCGTTCGCAGGCGGACTGCTCAACATAAAGCCGGTAGTCTGCGTAAAGGACGGAGTTATCGAAACGCTCGGAAAGGCAAGAGGCTCAAAACAGGGAAACAATCTGCTTGTCAAAGAAATTGAGGCGGCAGGCGGTGTTGATTTCTCGAAGCCTGTCACCCTCGGATATTCCGGACTGAGCGACCATACGCTTTTAAAATACATTGAGGACAGCGGACACCTCTGGAAAGACCACTTTTCTGAGCTTAGGTACACGACGATTGGCAGCGTTGTAGGTACGCACGTCGGACCGGGAGCGATCGCAGTTGCATTTTTTAAGAAGTAATATTGACCCCACCTAGAGCGGTGGATACACATAAAGAAGTTTTGTCCTGAAGCATTTCAAATTGCTTCGGGGCATTATGTTTTTTACTGCTCAGATAAATCAGAAATTAAATCTAAGTATGCAGCAATTATAGCACGGCATTGAAGCTCATTCAATTGAACCGCCTTAGTACCTCTTTGTTGGCGCTCCGCTCCGCAGATGCCGCAGACTCTCTGCGTTGCGAATATCTTTCTTTTGTTCGAGTCAAACTGCGCTCTCTGAGTTCCGTTGTGATCGGGACGCAGGTTCGGCTTTGCCATTGTGCCACCTCCTTTTGGTATGAAAAAAGCACTATGATTTCTCATAATGCTTTTAATGCGCTCTTTATTACTGATTATTTTCAATTCTCTTTAATGCTTCTTCTTTGGTTATTGCAATATCATATTCAGAATCCCACGAATAAATATGTTTTAAAGTTTCCGGATGATATTTAACCGGCCTGTCATCAAGAACAAATTCCGTATCGTCAGGATAATTATCAATTGCTTTCCTCTCAGGTATATCGTGTATAAATATCTTCAAATCAGTTCGTCCACTTCAAATTCAAATCCCATCTCACCCGAAAGTGTATGCATTATTTCTTCCTGTATTTTATCATCGTAAAACAATACGTTTTTACTCTCGTTACTTGCTATTTTTGACCATTTTTCAGTCAGTGTTTCGTACACCACTCACAGCAGCTACCGTCCGTGGTCCTCACGATATAGGTCTGAACTCTTGCGTCTGAACGAAACTTTGCATTTTCCTTGACGTAGTTATCGTGGGCGATTAAAGAAAGTTAAGGATAATTCAGATTGCTTATATCGGTGCATATCTCAAATCGTCTGGTCATCTTTTAATAATACACCATAAATTTGATAAAAAAGACAATGTTTTGATATAAATTCAGTATTATATTAACTATAATGTATATTATTAAGGAACAATTTGGATAGTCTTTGTTTAGAAATACCATCAAATTGTCAGAAAGGTGCCTTTCAAGTTAAGATAAAAGGATTCAATTATGGATAATTTTAATTTTTACAGCCCAACTGAATTCATATTCGGTGTTGACAGAGAAATCGAGGTCGGCAAATACATAAAGAAATATGGCGGAAGCAGAGTTCTTATACACTACGGCGGAGGATCGGCTGTTAAATCGGGTCTTATCGACAGAGTAAAGTCATCGCTTGAAACAGAGGGTATCTCCTATGTGCTTCTTGGCGGTGTTAGACCAAATCCCAGAGATACACTAATCTACGAGGGCATCAAGCTTTGCCGCAAGGAAAACATCGACTTTATTCTTTCTGTTGGCGGAGGCTCCTGCATCGACTCGTCCAAAGGTATTGCTGTAGGTGTGCCATACGAAGGAGATTTCTGGGATTTTTACAGCAAAAAAGCAGAAATACAGACTGCGCTTCCTGTTGGTACTATTCTCACAATTGCGGCGGCAGGCAGCGAAGGCTCAGGATGGAGCGTTGTAACACAGGAATCTACCAAACTAAAGCGTGACATAGGCTCAGACCTTATCAGACCTAGATTCTCCATTCTCAATCCTGCCCTCACCTGCACTCTCCCTGCATTCCAGACAGCTTGCGGTGCGGCTGATATTATGGCGCACGTTTTTGAGAGGTATTTCACAAACACGCCTGAGGTCGAGATAACCGACAGACTTTGCGAGGCTGTTCTCCTTACAATGATAAAGGAAACGCCAAGAGTGATTGCACAGCCTGACAACTATGACGCAAGGGCAAATATCATGTGGGCAGGAACGGTTGCGCATAACGACATTATAGGCGTCGGCAGAAGTCAGGACTGGAACAGCCACGGCATTGAGCACGAGCTTTCGGGTCTTTACGACTGCGCCCACGGAGCGGGACTTGCGGTAATTATGCCCGCTTGGATGGAGTTTGTAATGAATCATAATATTATGAGGTTTGCTCAGATGGCAGTAAGGGTATGGGGATGCGAAATGAACTTTGAAAATCCGGAGCTTACTGCAAGAAGAGGTATTCAGTGCTTCAGAAGATTTTTACATGACATAGGACTTCCTATAAACCTTTACGAGCTTGGAGCTAAGGAGGAGGATATTCCTCTGCTTGTTAAAAATCAAGGCGTTGGCGAAGGCAGGACATGGGGCTTTGTTCGGCTTAGTGCTGACGACATTACCGAAATCTACAACATTGCCGCAAGAGCAAAGATATAATCCAAGAAAATTTATGTTATGGAAATCTCATAATTGATGAAACAGGAACAATCGGTACGGCTGTTTCAAAAAGACGTGTTGTGTGACGATGTATTGAAGAACACCAAAATGCTAAATGAATTGTGAGGGAAAACCAGATTGTAAACGTTAAAGGAAGATGGGTACTTATTACAGGAGCCGCTAGAGGCATTGATCATTTGACAGCCAAGCTTATGGCATCAAGAGGTGCAAATCTTATTCTCCACGGCAGAACAACCGAGCATTGTGCAAAGGTGCTTTCTGAAGTTACTGAAATGGGAGTTGAGTCTTACTCTGTTGCGTCTGAGCTTTCCGACCTTAACGCTGTACAGAGAATGCTCGATGAAATTGACAGCAAGGGCACTCAGGTTGATATTGTACTTAACAACGCAGGTATGCAGATTGCTTACAGAACGGATTATTTTAAGACGCCTGTTTCCGACTACACAGAGAGCTTTAAGATCAACACAATCGCACCTGCTATGATTTGCTATCATTTTATGCCGAAAATGATTGAGAGAGGCTTTGGCAGAATAGTAAACACGACAAGCGGTATCGCTCTTGAACCTGAACCGGCGGGTTATTCGGCAAGCAAAGCAGCACTTGACAAGATTACTATTGACTTAGGCTCTAAGGTTCAGGGCACCGACGTTATGATCAACCTCACAGATCCGGGCTGGTGCAGAACCGATTTAGGAGGTCCTCACGCACCTAATGCACCTGAAAGCGCTATACCGGGGATTGCCGTTGGCGCATTTGTTGACGACAAGAAGTCGGGTAGATACCTAAACGCTCCTTACTTTGCAGGTCTTACGCTTGAAGAAGCTGTTGCAAAGGCTGAGAGCGAATTTGAAAGTCCGTATGCAAGATAACTTCATAATATTATTTCCTTTCAGAAAACAGTTTGCGTCATAAAGACTCAGGCTGTTTTCATTTTGGAGTATAATAAAACCGCTTTTAAGATACCTTGAACATTAAGTTGCCTTTTGAAATTCATTCATAGGCTTTTGATAGACAGCGAAGCCCTGCTTAACCCATATTGTTTTCATTCCCAACTTGTTTGCAGGCTCGATGTCGTTATCTATTCTGTCACCAATCATAACAGCATTTTCGGGCAGGCAATATGCACGGCTTAATGCTCTCAAAAAGATTTCGCTGTCAGGTTTGGCAACGCCTTTTTCCGCAGAAGCGACAACAAGCTTTATGTATTTCATAAGTACCCAATCTTCGAGCCTTTTTTCTGTGCCTAACGATTAATTTGCGATTATACCGATATTATACCCCTTTTCGCAAAGAAATTTGAGGACATATTCAGCTATTCTATGATTGTAACATTCCGTTTCATCAATGAGAGCTGAGCCTACATCGAAGAATAGCCAGTTGATGTCATTCATTGTTTACTGTCCCCCTACAAATCATTTAAATTCATAATATCACATTATTAGCTAAATTTCTACTCCTAACACTTTTTTCTACATTTTGTGAGATTATAACGAAAGAGCATCGCACTCCGTGTCAGGGAGTGTAATGCTCTTTTCATAGTCTGATTATTGTCTTGATTTAGAGATGCTTTATTATGGAGCATCGTAAAAAATGCGGGTGTTTGATAACGGATATAAAACTAGATTAGCTTCTTATAAAGCTCGGAGATTTCTTCTACACTGGTGTCCTTAGGGTTGCCCGGACGGCAAGCGTCATCGAAAGCTGACTGTGCGAGGAATGGAATATCCTCAGCCTTAACGATTTCCTTGAGGTCGGCAGGAATTCCAACGTCGCTGGAAAGCTGTTTTACAGCGTCGCAAGCCGCCTTGCGGTATTCCTCCTGAGTCATATTGTCAACTCCCTTAACGCCCATTGCTCTTGCGATTTCTCTGTACTTCTCTCCCGTGCAGTCTGCGTTGTATTCCATAACAGTTGGAAGAAGGATAGCGTTGGCAACGCCGTGCGGTGTATCATAGAGAGCGCCCAGAGGATGAGCCATAGAGTGGACGATGCCAAGTCCGACGTTAGAGAAGCCCATGCCGGCAATATACTGACCGAGCGCCATATCTGCTCTGCCCTCGTCCGTATTGTCAACAGCGTTTCTGAGACTTCTTGCAATAATCTCGATTGCCTTTAAATGGAACATATCGGAAAGCTCCCATGCACCCTTTGTAATATAGCCCTCGATTGCGTGGGTAAGGGCGTCCATACCCGTTGCCGCTGTCAGTCCCTTGGGCATTGTTGACATCATATCCGGGTCAACCACTGCAACGACAGGGATATCGTGGACATCTACGCAAACGAATTTTCTGTTATTTTCTGTATCTGTTATTACATAATTAATAGTAACCTCTGCGGCTGTACCTGCGGTTGTCGGAACAGCGATAATGGGAACGCAAGGGTTCTTTGTAGGTGCTACGCCCTCAAGACTTCTCACGTCCGCAAATTCAGGGTTTGTAATGATGATACCGATTGCCTTTGCGGTATCCATAGAAGAACCGCCGCCGATTGCGATAATACAATCAGCGCCGCTTGCCTTGAACGCTGCGACACCTGTCTGAACATTTTCAATTGTCGGGTTAGGCTTGATATCGGAATAAAGCTCATAAGCAAAATCAGCCTTTTCAAGAAGCGAAGTAATCTTCTGCGACACGCCGAACTTTACGAGATCAGGATCTGAACATACGAACGCTTTCTTAAAGCCTCTTGCCAAAAGCTCAGGCACGATATTTTCAATTGCGCCCTTGCCGTGATAAGATGTTTCATTCAGTACAAAACGATTTGACATAACAAATCCCTCCTATTTATATTCTACTGTTAGTTTACCATAATTTTTTATAACATTCAAGACATATTTTATGAAAAACGTAAAATGCTTAATCATTTTAGTTCTCAGTTCTCGCTTTTGGGCGACAGGTAAAAAAATTGACATAAAATGCCGCTTGTGATATAATTTATATATCTGATTTATTGGAGGAGATTAAGATGCCAAACTCAAGCGCTATCAAGGTTTCTATGCCTATGCCAAATGTTCATGCAAGCGGCAGGCTGATTATAACAAATATTCTGTACAGCGTCATATTTTCAATTCTTGCAAATTGCTTTATATTTATAAACGACAGCGTCCTGCTTATTATTCTTGCTGTAGTTATATTCCTTGTACTTGATTTAACGGCAGGCTTCAAGTCTGTCAACACAAAAAGCCGATTGCTGAGGCTTTGCAATCACGGCACTACCCTGCTGATATCATTCTGCGCTTCAATTGTGGTTTCAAGCATCATGCACATACTGCTCTACATGGACGTTATCGGACACACGGGCAACGAGCTTATAGGAAGTGTCATCTTTTGTGTTATTCTGAACGTAATCCTGTTCTGGACCGGAATAATATGCGTATATATGACATCGATTCAGTTAGGTATAAAGACAAGAGTTTTAGGCATAATCTGCGGACCTATCCCTGTTGCAAATCTTGTTATGCTCTCAATTATTATAAGAACCGCACTCTACGAAATTGTCCTTGAAAGCGAAAAGGAAAAAATCGACGACAACAGGCTTTCAAAGCAAATTTGTGCGACAAAATATCCTGTCCTTATGGTGCACGGCGTTTTCTTCAGAGACAGAAAACTTATGAATTACTGGGGACGAATCCCAAAAGAGCTTGAAAAAAACGGAGCTAAGCTTTACTACGGAAATCAACAGTCTGCCGCAACCGTTGCAAAGAGCGGCGAGGAAATTGCATGCAGAATAAAAAAGATTATAGAAGAAACCGGCTGTGAAAAGGTAAACATAATTGCACACTCAAAAGGCGGTCTTGACAGCAGATATGCACTTGCACATTGCGGAGTATCTCAGTATGTTGCTTCGCTCACCACAATCAACACACCGCACAGGGGCTGTATGTTTGCGGACTGGCTGCTCGGCAAGATTTCAAACGGTGTTAAAGATACCGTATCCAATGCATATAACAAATGCGCTAAGGTGCTTGGCGACGACACGCCCAGCTTTATGGACGCTGTAAATAATCTTACTTCCGAGTTCTGCACTGAATTTGACAAGACCACTCCGTTACCCGAAGGCGTATACACGCAGAGCGTAGGCTCCGTTATGGCAAAGCCCGGCTCCGGTAAATTTCCGCTTAATATGTCCTATATGTTTGTAAAGCTTTTTGACGGCAAAAACGACGGACTTGTAAGTGAAAACTCGTTTGAATGGGGCGAGAAGTTTATAACTCTTGAGCCTTGCGGAATAAGAGGAATTTCACACGGCGACGTAATTGACCTTAACCGTGAAAACATACGGGGATTTGACGTAAAGGAGTTTTATGTAAAGCTGCTCTCCGATCTTAAAGAAAGAGGATTTTAAGCTATGTCAAGAATACTTATTGTTGAGGATGACAATGAAATCAACAGTCTGCTTTGCGAGTATTTATCAAAATGCGGCTACGAAACGCAAACCGCTAAAAACGGATTTGACGCTATAAGAATGATTCGTGACGACGGCAACATTTCTCTTGTGCTTTTAGACCTTATGCTCCCCTTTCAAAGCGGCGACGTAGTAATCGGAAAGGTAAGAGAATTTTCCGATGTTCCGATAATTGTCGTATCCGCAAAAAGCACAGTGCAGACAAAGATCGATATAATCAAGCTCGGTGCAGACGACTATATTACAAAGCCGTTCGACCTTGATGAGATAATTGTAAGAATTGAAGCGGTACTCAGAAGATGCACAGCAAGCAAGCAGACACAGCCGGACACACTTACATTCGGTAATATAGTGCTTGACAGATCAAAAAAATCCGTTACGGTAGACGGAAATGAGCTTACTCTCACAAGCAAGGAATACACTATTCTGGAGCTTATGATGCAAAACCCGGACAAGCTGTTTTCTAAGGCGAATATCTTTGAGAGCGTATGGGGCGAGCCTTATTTCAATGACGACAACAGCGTAAAGGTACACATGAGCAATCTGCGTTCAAAAATCAAGAAATACTCCCCCGACAATGACTATATTGAAACAGTGTGGGGTATGGGCTACAAACTGAAACTTAACCTTTCCTAAACCTTTGATTTACTATTTCTTTATTATGGGGATATATAATAAAGCCATACTAAGTTATAGAAAAGGAACGAACGCTAATGGAAAACATTTTGAAAATGCAGGGCGTTTCCAAAAACTACGGCAAGAATAGGGTTGTAGATAATTTTGGAATCACCGTCAAACGTGGCAGCATACACGGACTTATCGGACCTAACGGCGCCGGAAAAACTACAATTATGCGAATTCTTGCAGGTCTTACTGCTCCTGATTGCGGCGAGCTTCAATTCTTTGGAAGCAAGGAAAATCTTGACGAATACCGCAGAAGAATGAGCTATATGATTGAAGCGCCTATCATTGACCCAAGTATGACTGCTTACAACAATATGAAGTATGTATGCCTTGTAAGAGGTGTTGCAGACGAAAACAGGATAAACGAGGTGCTCGATTTCGTATCTCTTAACGATACAGGCAAGAAGATGGCAGGAAAGTTTTCGCTAGGAATGAAGCAGAGACTGGGTATAGGAATGGCGCTGCTAACAAAGCCGGAAATTATGGTGCTTGACGAACCTGTGAATGGACTTGACCCAAACGGAATCGTTGACATAAGACTTATGCTCAAAAAGCTTGCAAAGGAACAGAATGTCACAATTCTGATCTCAAGCCATCTGCTCTCTGAGCTTTCTGAGATCTGCGACGAATTCACGCTTGTCAAGGACGGTAAAGTCATTGACAGCTTCAACGCTGAGGAACTTAAAACAAAATGCAAGAGCAGGATACGCATAAAGACAAATGACATAAACGCCACCTGTGCAATTCTAGAGGACAAACTTTCTGTTAAATCCTACAAGGTTGTTCATGACGATGAAATCTTCCTCTATGAAAAGCTTGATGAAATCGAGCTTGTATCAAAGACAATTACAGACAGCGGCATTATAATTACTAAGCTCCTGTTTGAAAACGAAAGTCTTGAGGAATATTATCTTTCTAAGGTAGGTGTTACGCATGAATAAGCTTATGAAATCAGAACTCTTTTTACTCAGGAAGTCGGGTAATTACCTTGCATATTTAATAATTATTGCAATTCTTCCGATATTTTTGGTATTTGTTGCTTTCAATGAAATCTTCAGTCACGATTTCTACACCGGCACGAATGAACTGATTACGGTATTCATCTTTCTGATTATGATATCGACCGCTACTCTCGCAATTACTATATCAAGGAAGTATGATAACCGTACTGCTAACTATGCAGTTATGGACGGAAACAAACCGTCTAAGATTATTCTTGCAATTCTGTTTTCATATCTTCCCGTTGCGCTCGTTATGTTTGTCCTTCCGTCTTTGATAATGCTTATGACGCTCTTCAGAAACGGCGTCGGCGACACAGACAATCCCCTTCTTATGATCGTTCTGATGATTGTTATTTTTATCAGAATTTACTCGTCGACTATTCTTGTTTCTACAATCTTCAAGTCGGCGATTGCCTCGGCTATCATTACATATATGAGAACAGCATTTGATTATGCGGGAATATCATTGGTTCTTGAAGTAATCTCGACAACCTACCCTGAGAAATATGATTTCGTCAGCAAGATAGGAGATTTATTTGCACCTGTTCAGCTTGAATCTCTACTTACCAAGTACAATGACACGACATACATATTAACGGTGCTTGCAAGCTTTATAATTGATATTGCTCTGTGCTATGTCGTAGCACTTTATACATACAAAAAGAAAATGTTCAAATAACGATATTTAAACACATTGGAGGTGCATCTTATGCTTACAACTGCTTTAATAGCGGTCATAGTGTGCCTCATTGCGCTTATTATATGGCTTTTATACAGGCTATTCTCATTCAAATCCGCTGTAAAGGAATACACTAAAGAGATTGAAAAGCTGAATGATGACAGCTACAAGCAGCCGTTCAAGGTGGATTTTTACGACAAGGATATCGTTGGACTTGCGAATGTTCTTAACGCACACATTGAGCGGGAGCGTGAGCTTCATAACAAAAACGAGCAAAACAAAAAAGAGCTTTCAAACATTATATCCGGCATTTCTCACGATTTCAGAACTCCCCTCACCGCTTCTCTGGGATATTTACAGATGATAGAAAAGTCGAACAGTCTGAGCGACGAACAGGCGGAGTATCTTTCGGTTGCGATATCAAAAAACAACTATTTGAAAGAGCTGTCCGATGATTTCTTTGAGATTTCAAAGCTTGACAAAACTCAGCAGGAGCTTGAGATAGAAAGCGTAAACCTGAGCAATATGTTCTCTGAGCTTACTCTCCAGCAGCATCAATGGATAAGCGAACAAGACATTGACATAAGTATTGACATTCCCGACGGCATAATAGTAAACTCTAACGCCCACGCCTTACAAAGAATTATTGAAAATCTATATTCAAATACAAAAAAGTACGCGGTTTCCTACCTTGGTGCAAAGCTATCCCAAGATAATGGAACGGTAACTTTATGCGTGTACAATGATACAGAGGAGATAGACTCTATTGACGAAAGTCTGATATTCGAGCCGTTTCACCGCAGCAATTCGAGGACTAAATCCGGCAGCGGACTCGGACTGTATATATGCAAAATTCTCATTGGAAAGCTTGGCGGAAAAATATATGCGGAAAAGCACGGTAATGAACTGAAAATCATAATTAAACTGTAAAACAAAATCCTATGGAGCTATAAAACTCCATAGGATTACTTTTTATTCGTCATCGGTCTTGTGACAGGTGCCTTTCATTACACAGCCTCCGCAGGAGCCGCCGCAGGAACAAAATCCCTTTCCGATTTTAACTTTCCTGACCTGTGAAACAATTATTGCCACAAAAATTATTGCAACAATCGAGCCGATTATTATTGTTGGAAGCATAGCTTACGCCCCTTTCTGCGATGCAGTCTGAGATGAAGGTTTATTGTACTTATTCTTTCTGAATATGAAGTATACAAATCCCAGTATTGCTATAAATGCGGCAACGGTTGATGCTGTGAACACGCCGTCTGTTATGTACATACCCACATTATAAACAATAAGCGAGATTGCGTAGGCAAATGCAGTCATATATCCAAGCGCAGCTGCTGTCCACTTAGGACTGTTCATCTCACGCTTTATCGCACCCATAGCGGCAAAGCAAGGCGCACAGAGAAGGTTGAAAATCATAAATGAGTATGCGGAGAGTTTGCTTCCGTCAAATATTTCACGCCCTATAATTTGCATACCCTCTGCGCTTCCCGACTCAACCACCTCAAATGCAAGGTCAGAACTTGCCATAGATGAAAGAGAACCGAACACGCCGACAACCTCTTCCTTTGCAACAAGGCCTAAAATCGTTGCGACAGCGGCCTGCCAGTTGCCAAAGCCTAATGGTTTGAAGAATACTGCGATTGCCTCGCCTATAACGCTTAGTATGGACTTGTCGTCAGACTCGCCTATGTAGTGGAATCCGCCTACGAACGAAAGACTGTTTAGCGTCCAGACGATAATGCTGGCGGCAAGGATTACGGTACCAGCCCTCTTTATGAAGTCCCAGCCTCTTTCCCATGTTGTCCTTAACACGTTGCTTGCGAGCGGTAAGTGGTAGGCAGGAAGCTCCATTACGAACACCGCCGGTTCACCGGAGAAAGGCTTTGTCTTTTTAAGTATTATACCGGAGATTATAACGGCGAGAATGCCTATAAAATATGCCGAAGTTGCTACCCATGCACTGTTTCCGAACAATGCTCCTGCTATGAGTCCGACGATAGGTATTTTTGCTCCGCAAGGAATAAAGCACGTTGTCATTACTGTCATTCGTCTGTCACGTTCCTGCTCAATTGTACGGCTTGCCATTACTCCGGGAACTCCACAGCCAGAAGCAACTAGAAGCGGGATAAAGCTTTTTCCCGAAAGTCCGAACTTTCTGAAAACTCTGTCCATAATGAACGCAACTCTTGACATATATCCGCAGTCCTCCAAAAGCGAGAGGAGCAGGAAAAGTATAAGCATCTGCGGTACAAAGCCTAAAACAGCACCTACGCCGCCTACGATACCGTCTGTTATGAGGCTTGTAAGCCAGCCTGCACATCCGACATTAACGAGAAATTTCTCAAAATTAGGCAAAATCCACTTGCCGAAAAGAGTATCGTTCATAAAATCCGTTATCCAGCTTCCTATTGTACCCATTGCAATCATATAGACGGAAAGCATTACGACAACAAAAATAGGGAGGGCTAATACTCTGCTTGTAACGATCCTATCAATTTTATCCGAGGTTGAAAGACTGCCGATGCGCTTTTTTTTACAGCATTTTTTCATTATATTCTCGATGAAGTTATACCGTTCGTTTGTTATAATGCTTTCAGAGTCGTCGTCAAGCTCCTGCTCAACCTTTTCAATATCCTGTTCTATATGCTCTATTACCGACGGGTCGATATCAAGCTTTTCGGACACAATCTTATCTCTTTCAAAAAGCTTAACTGCGTACCACCTTTGCATTGTTTCCGTAAGATTATGCACGCAGGCTTCTTCAATATGGGCAAGTGCATGCTCTACAAGTCCTGTAAAATATCTCATAGGCGCAGGCTTACCTGTCTTTGCCGCCTCAATTGCAAGCTCTGCGGCTTCTTCTATGCCGTCTGACTTGAGTGCGGATATCTCTATGACCTTGCAGCCAAGCGCACGGCTAAGCTCGTCTATGTTGATTTTATCGCCGTTTTTTCTGACAATATCCATCATATTTATTGCGATAACAACCGGCATTCCAAGCTCCATAAGCTGAGTTGAGAGGTATAGGTTTCTCTCAAGGTTTGTTCCGTCTACGATATTAAGGATTGCGTCCGGACGCTCGTCGATGAGATAGTTTCTTGCTACCACTTCCTCAAGTGTATACGGAGAAAGCGAATAAATACCGGGAAGGTCCGTGATTATAACACCCTCGTGGTTTTTAAGATGACCTTCTTTTTTCTCAACTGTAACGCCCGGCCAGTTTCCTACATACTGATTTGAGCCTGTGAGCGCGTTAAACATTGTCGTTTTACCGCAGTTAGGATTTCCTGCGAGTGCAATAGTAATATTCATTAAGTTTCCTGCTTTCTATATCAAGTAACTATTCGACCTCTACCATATCGGCGTCGGCTTTTCTGAGCGTCAATTCATAGCCTCTGACATATACCTCAATCGGATCGCCGAACGGCGCTACCTTACGCACATAAATCTGCACGCCCTTTGTGATTCCCATGTCCATTATTCTTCTTTTAATAGCTCCGTCACCGTGAAGCTTTACAACCCTGGCGGTATGCCCTATCTTTACATCTTTAAGCGTTTTCATAAATACTCCTTTCATAGTAATAAGCCCTTAATTAGCAGAGGCTAACTCATCTGCTTAAAATAAGTTAGCCTCTGCTAACTGCATATATTATACTATATTGCCTTAAATTTGTCAAGAGTTTTTAAAAAAATTTCACACGAAAGCTTGTTTCTTCTCATATATATGCAAAAGCATCAGAGGTTATGTTGAAGCTTGATGACTCAAATGTACGCCAAAATGTTCCCCTGCCAGCAGAGGCGGAGGAACATTTTTTCTCTGATTATAATGCCATATCCTTATCGACAACAATCACGGCAAAATACTTTTCGTCGATATTATGGATTTTCTCTCTGATAATCTCGATAGTTTCGCTGTCAGAATACTTAAAGCCATATGGCACAACCACATCAAACAGCAAATTAACATGGGTATTTCCCTTAGTCATACGGAAATCGTGTATAGTAAGTGAGCTGTCAAGCTCTTTAACAATCTTTATAACCATAGCTTTAAGGTTCTGTGTTTCCTCGTCATGTGCGGCGACAGGGTCCATGTGGAGTGTTGCAAGGCAGGAATACTGCGCCTTCAGATCGTCCTCGATGATGTCGATAAGCTCGTGCGCCTCCATAAAGTCCATATTACAAGGGACTTCCGCGTGGAGCGAAACTATAACGTTG
Organism: Ruminococcus sp. Phil15; assembly: GCA_001940995.1. Classification (GTDB taxonomy): domain Bacteria; phylum Bacillota; class Clostridia; order Oscillospirales; family Ruminococcaceae; genus UBA7477. Next base: position 9,402 of record MSHC01000025.1, on the reverse strand, counting down.
CCAACGCCGTAGTCGTGAATGATAAGGTCGTGTACACCTACTATATTTGGATAACTCATTACCCTCTCGTAAATCTCCTGCACAAATTCTTTGTCAGGTCTTGAGCCGAGTAGCGGTGTAAGGCTGTCCCTAAAGGTATTAATTCCCGAATATATAATAAACAGCGAAACGAGAGCGCCTGTATAGCCGTCGAGGTTTATGCCTGCAAAATGGCTTATGCAGATAGAAATAATTACAGCTGCGGTGGCTATTGAGTCAGTCAGGCTGTCTGTTGCGGTAGCTCTGAGAGCTGTTGAGTTTATGGCATTTCCGAGCTTTCTGTTGAACAGAGACATCCACAGCTTTACAAAAACAGAAGCTACAAGAATACCTATTGCAAGCGGACTGAATATGATTTCTTCGGGTGAAACAATCTTGGATACAGAAGATTTTGCAAGCTCAAAGCCCATAAGCAGGATAATAAACGAGATTATAAGCCCTGTAACATATTCCATTCTTCCGTGACCGAACGGATGCTCCTTGTCGGCAGGTCTGCCGGCAAACTTAAAGCCTACAAGCGTAAGAATTGACGAACCTGCGTCGGAAAGGTTATTGAATGCATCGGCAATAACAGAAACTGCACCTGCAATAAAGCCTGCAATTATCTTTCCGATAAACAGAAGGATATTGAGTGCGATACCGGTAAAAGAGCCAAGATAGCCGTATTTTCTTCTAACTTCGGCGTCCTTTACATCACCGTCTTTAATAAATAGCTTTATAAGTAAAGCTGTCATAGTTTATTCACTCCAATATTATTTTAGCAAAAAGTGAAGCGGAATACCGTTTCTCATAAATATATCAACCTCTCCTTGAATGAGCGGCAGAAAATATTTCAAAGCGTCCTCAGACACGTTGTTTCCATTTTCGTTTATCCACTTCTTAGGGAACATCTTTTCCTTGTTTGCAACCTCGGATGCATCTACTTCTTCGATTGTAATAACATAAGGCACGCTGCTGAGCCGCTTGTAATACATCATCTTGCCGCTGCTTCCGTTCATTGCGCTGATAAGCCCTTTTGCGCCGATTTCCTCAGCCTCGTCGATATCCGTTTTAGAACATATATGGCTTGAGCAGCGCTGCATAACGTTAAGCTCAATTGAGCGGACCTTACAGCATATTTCCTTTGCGATAATTTTCTCAAGGCACTTGCCTATTCCCGATAGATATGTATGACCGAATGCGTCTGTTGCACCCGATTGATACTCAGACAGGTCTACTTCATTAGGGTTTATTGTAACCCCCTCAGATACCGCAACTATTACAGCCTGATGCTTTGCCTGCTGACATCTTACGTCCTCTACAAACTGCTTTACGCTGAACTCGCCCTCCGGCAGATAGATAAGGTGCGGCGCTATCTCTCCGTTTGCTCTCAGCATACAGGTAGATGCGGTAAGCCAGCCTGCGTGTCTGCCCATAATTTCGATAATCGTAACGCTTTCAATACTGTAAACACGGCTGTCACGGATAATTTCCTGCACAGATGCGGCAACGTACTTAGCGGCAGAGCCAAAGCCCGGGGTATGGTCGGTAACGCATAGGTCGTTGTCTATAGTTTTTGGCACACCGATAACGCATATATCGTTTCTATCGTGTTCTTTAAGATATGCGGAAAGCTTAACGACCGTATCCATAGAGTCGTTTCCGCCTATGTATATAAACTTTTTAATGCGATGCTTATCTAAGGTTGCGATAATCTTCTTATACACCGTTTCATCGACGGAGCTGTCGGGAAGTTTATATCTGCATGAACCGAGTATCGTAGATGGAGTCTGTCTTAAAAGCTCCATATCTTCATTGGAATTAATAACGGAATTCAAAATAATAAGGTCATCGTTTATAATTCCCTCAATACCGTTTATAGAGCCGAAAACAGAGTCAATTTCTGGAGTTTTTAATGCCTGTCTGTAAACGCCTACTAAAGACGCGTTTATGGCGCAGGTCGGACCTCCTGATTGTGCAACTGCAATATTCATAGCATTATGTCCTTTCCTTTTAGCGATACTGGTATTGGTGCAAGCACACTATTAATCATTATAGCACAATTTTGATTATAATACAATAACAATAAATTCAAGCCACGATTTCAGCGTGACTTGAATTGAAATTACTTAATATTTGCAATCTGCCTGTTAGACTTCTCTTTAAGATCCCTGCTGTCCCTGAGGAGCGAGCGGAGCTTTTCGGCGTCCGACTCAGCAATGGAATTTCTGTAATCAGTAAGTGCGGAAATGATGCTGTCTATTTCCGGAAGAAGCGCTTCCTTGTTTAGAATAAAAAGCTCAGACCACATATTTTCGTTAAGGTATGCGACCCTCGTCATATCCTTAAAGCTGCCGGCTGAAAATCCGTCCTGCTCAAACAGCGACGGGCTTTTTACATAAGAAGCAGAAACGACGTGAGCAAGCTGAGATGTAAAGGCGATAACCTTGTCATGTCTTTCAGGAGTACTCTCTACGACCCTGCGAAATCTCATTTCTTTAGCAAGACGCTTTAAAAGCTCTAAAGCTACAATGTTCGTATTATCCGTCGGTGTCAGGATACAGCTTGCGTTATCAAAGAGATTATCAAGAGCATACTGAAAACCCGAAAACTCTCTGCCTGCCATTGGGTGACAGCCTACAAAATGCACACCGACTTCAGAAAGCGGTTTTTCCAGCTTAGAAACTATCTCGGACTTTATGCCGCAGGTATCTGTTACAACTGCGCCTTTTTTGAAATTATGAATATTATCAAGTGCAAATTTAACGGTCGCACCTGCATATAATGATATGATTACAACATCCATATCTGATAGCATATCGGGCGCAATCTCACCGTCTATTGCCTCCTGATGAAGTGCAAGAGCGATAGTTTCCCTGTTTGTATCGATTCCGTAACAGCTATGCTTCGTATTCTTCTTTATTGTCTTTGCGAGAGAACCGCCTATAAGACCGAGTCCTACTACTGCAATCTTCATAAATGTCGCCTCTTATCCGCAGATTTCAATAATTGCCTGAGCATAAACTCTTGCAAGGAGGATAAGCCTTTCGATAGCTATGCTCTCATTGGCAGAATGCATACCGTTATCCTCGCCGCTCATTTCAGGACCGAATGCCACGCCGTAGGGGGTATTGTGGACGTAGGTTGCGCCCGTTTCGCAGATGCACTTAGCGTCATCTCCGATTATTTCCTTATATGCTCTCTTGACGGCGGAAATGAACTCAGAATTCTCGTCAACGTAGTGCGCTTCCATTCCGTCATTCTCTGTAATTTCGTAACCGATTGCGTTAAGATGACAGCATATAGGCTCTGACACTTCTGCAAACTTCTTGCTGATTGGGAAACGTGAGTCGATGCCGATTTTAGCATTCCCATTTTCTATATCGCACACTGTAAGAGCGAGGCTAAGCTCTCCTGAAACCTCGTCGGAGAAATCTACGCCGAAGCTCTTGCCGTTATACTCACTGTAATTAAAGAGCGTGCAAAGCTCTGTTGCTTCTTCAATTTCAAGTACTGAAAGAAGTCCCAAAAGCGCTGTAAGTGCGTTCATACCGAGGTGAGGTCTTGAACCGTGAGCGGCCTTGCCGATTGAAGTAATTACAATTTCTCCTCCTGCCTGTTCCAGCTTGAACTCGGTAGGATACGTTATCTTTTCGATTGCTTCAAGAACATCGTCCATAAGGAAACCGCTGATTTTTGCTGTCGCCTTTGCCGGAATTGCATTTACCGCACCGATGCATTTCAGCTCTCGAAGCTTTGACGGCGCTAGGACTTTCTCTGCAAAAATATGCACCATGCCCTTTTCGGCATTTACAATCGGGAATTCTCCGTCCGGAGTTAGAAGCATATCAGGAAGCGCCTCCTGCTGCTGATAATACTCGATGTCATTACAGCCGATTTCTTCACCTCCGCCGAATATATATCTTACATTCTTTGAAAGCTTAACGCCCATAGCGTCAATTGACTTGATTGCGTAGAGCGATGCGATTGCAGGGCCTTTATCGTCAATTGCGCCTCTGCCGTATGCTCTGTCGCCGTCGATGGTAAGGTCAAAGCAAGGGTATGTCCATCCGTCTCCCTGCGGCACGACGTCAACGTGTGCAAGAATACCAAGAGCCACTTCATTTTCAGAGTCACCGTAGTCAGCAGTCACCACATAATTCTGGAAGTTTTTAGTCTTCAGTCCGATGCTTTCGGATAAAGTCTTTATATAGTCAAGAGCTTTTGCAGAACCTTCGCCGTACGGCATTCCACGCTTAGGCTCTGAGCAAACGCTGTCTATTTGCATAAGCCCTTTAAGGTCAGAAATCATATTTCCCAGATTTTCATTTAAGTAATTTTTTATCTTTTCTTTCATGCTGTAATGCTCCCCAAAATCAAATTAAACATACTACTATAATACTATACTTGGCAGATAATGTCAAGGTAAACAAAAAATCGGAGAGGGAATATTTTCCCATTCTCCGATTCTTTGCTGTGACCAGACCTGTAAGCCGAGTTTTGTCGTGTGCGATAATCTATCTGGTCTTTACGTCGCCGTAAAGCTCAAGCCTCCTATAAACGCAATACCTGCCGAGCAGACATTGGAATTGCATCTACCATTGGAGTTGCATCGGGTAGGGTTTACATAGCATTATCCTCTCAGATAACCTGGTACGCTCTTACCGCACCTTTCCACCCTTACCACAAAAGTGGCGGTATATCTCTGTTGCACTTGCCCTAAGGTCGCCCTCGGCTGATGTTATCAGTTACCCTGCTCTGTGATGCTCGGACTTTCCTCATGAACTAAGACGTTCACGCTATCGCATAGCCTGCTCACAAGGCTTATTATATCTTAATTTTTCCGTTTGGTCAATAGTCAATCTGCTACAGATTGTAGAAAAAGCCAACAACATTATTAACAAAACGAAAAAAATATGTCAAAAGGCTTTTCTTTTTGCCGAAAATATGATATAATAACTGGGACTATAGAATGGAATTACTATGTGGAGGTCACACATTATGAGTAAAAGTTACAATCTTGGCATTGACGTTGGTTCTACGACGGTTAAAACTGCAATTTTAGACAATGGCGAGATTATATATTCAAAATATCAGAGACATTTCTCAAAAGTCAAGGAAACGGTTATTGAACAGCTCAATGCTATTGCGAAGATTTATACCGACTGCACATTCAAGATTGCAATTACTGGCTCTGCCGGTCTTGGCATTGCAAACGCAAGCGGTATCTCTTTTGTGCAGGAGGTTTATTCCGCATTTGTTGCTGTTGAGAAGTCCTACCCTGACGCTGACGTAGTTGTAGAGCTTGGCGGTGAGGACGCTAAAATCATATTCTTGACCGGCGGCGTCGAACAGAGAATGAACGGCTCTTGTGCCGGCGGTACGGGCGCTTTCATTGACCAGATGGCTACGCTTCTCGGCGTAACGCCTGATATGCTCAACGACTTAGCACTTAAACACGAAAAAATATACCCTATCGCATCAAGATGCGGCGTATTTGCTAAATCCGATATTCAGCCGCTTCTCAATCAGGGCGCTAAGAAAGAGGATATTGCTGCGTCTATTTTCCAGGCAGTAGCCGACCAGACGATATCTGGTCTTGCACAGGGAAGAAAGCTTGCGGGGAAGGTGCTTTTCCTCGGCGGTCCGCTGTCGTTCCTGCCTGCTCTCCGAGAGGCATTCAAGACGACATTAAAGCTTGACGATGAGCACGCCGTTCTTCCGGAGCTTGCACCTGTATTTATGGCATACGGCTCTGCGCTTCAGGCTGAAGAAATTTCCGAAGAAATGACGATTTCAGAAGCAATTGAAAAAATAACAAATGCAAAAGCTGATGACAACATTGTAATCGGCAATCCTTTGTTTGAAAGTCAGGAGGACTATAACGAGTTTATTGAAAGGCACAAGCAGAGCGACCTAAAATACGAGGACATCAAGACATACGAGGGTGACGCATATCTCGGAATTGACGCAGGCTCTACAACCACCAAGCTTGTGCTGATTACACCTGAGGGACGTTTGCTTTACAGGCACTACTGCTCGAATATGGGTCAGCCGCTTGACATTATTGCCGACAAAATCAAAGAAATATACGAAATAGCAAATCCAAAGCTTAAAATCAGGTCGTCCGCTGTAACAGGCTACGGAGAAGACCTTATAAGAGCGGGACTGGGCGTAGATTTCGGTATTGTTGAAACGGTCGCACACTTTAAGGCTGCCGCATTCTTCTGCCCTAATGTTGACTTCATCATTGACATCGGCGGTCAGGATATCAAGTGCTTCAAGATTAAAAACAACGCTATCGACAGCATTATGCTTAACGAAGCTTGTTCATCAGGCTGCGGCTCGTTTATCCAGACTTTTGCTCAGGCGCTCGGCTACGAAATTGCAGATTTTGCAAGACTTGGCCTTTTTGCAAAGAAGCCCGTTGAGCTTGGCTCAAGATGCACAGTATTTATGAACAGCTCTGTTAAACAGGCGCAAAAGGACGGCGCAGATGTTGCGGACATCTCGGCAGGACTTTCCTCCTCTATCATTAAAAATGCTATTTACAAGGTCATAAGAGCAAAGAGCATTGATGAGCTTGGTAATAATATTGTTGTACAGGGCGGTACGTTTCTGAACGACGCCGTGCTTCGTTCCTTTGAAATGGAGCTTGGCAAAAATGTTACAAGACCTGCAATTGCCGGTCTTATGGGCGCGTTCGGCTGTGCTTTGTATGCAAAGGAAAACTGCGAGGACAACAAGTCTACGCTTCTTACACAGCAGCAGCTCGCTGATTTCTCTTATCGTTCTACATCTGCCCAGTGCGGCGGTTGCGGTGCAAACTGTAACCTTACTATCATAAGGTTTAACGACGGCAGAAGATATATTTCCGGCAACCGCTGTGAAAAGGGTGCAGGAATCAAGACAAAGGTTACAAATGAAAATCTGTATGAATACAAGTATTCAAAGATTTTGAGCTACGAAAATATGAAGCCGAACGGCACTCCTGTCGCAAAGGTAGGCTTGCCTCTCGCACTCAGCTTCTACGACCTTATTCCGTTTTTCTCGACTCTTTTGACTGACCTTGGCTTCGAGGTAGTATTTTCGGAAGAATCAACGAGAGATACATACTATAAGGGACAGCAGACGATACCGTCCGACACGGTTTGTTACCCTGCAAAGCTTGCTCACGGACACATTGAAAGCTTGCTCCAAAAGGGTGTTGATTTCATATTCTACCCTTGCATGAGCTACAACGTTGACGAGGGCGGAAGCGACAACCACTACAACTGTCCGGTTGTTGCCTACTACCCTGAGCTTTTGAAGGCAAACAACACGGCGCTTAATTCCGATAATTTTATTGCGCCTTACATTGATATCAACAGAAAGAACCATACTGCAAAGGCTCTTGAACGTGTATTTTCAAGATTCGGCATTAATCAGAAGCAGATTTACAATGTACTTAACAGGGCTTATTCCGAGCAGGTTGATTTCAGAAAGGATATCGAGAACAAGGCTCTTGAGATTATCAAAACAGCAAGAGAGTCGGGACAGAAGATTATTGTTCTTGCAGGCAGACCTTACCACATTGACCCGGAAATCAACCACGGTATCCACAAACTTATTGCATCGCTCGGTCTTGCAGTTGTAACCGAGGACAGCGTTTCAAATCTTGTAGATGTCCCTGCGCTTGACGTACTCAATCAGTGGACATACCACTCCAGACTTTACAGAGCCGCAGAGTATGTTTGCTCACAGCCTGATATGGAGCTTGTACAGCTTGTTTCATTCGGCTGCGGTATTGACGCTGTCACTACTGACGAAGTAAGAGCTATTTTGGAACAGCACGGCAAGCTTTACACACAGCTCAAGATTGACGAGATCAACAACCTCGGTGCGGCAAGAATAAGACTCCGCAGCCTTGTTGCGGCTCTCGAGGAAAAGGATAACAAGTAATTGCTCCTAGGAAAGGATTGAAATAAAATGAGTTCTGAAAGAGTTAATCAGACATTGTTCACAGAAGAAATGAAAAAGGACTACACTATCCTGGTTCCTGATATGCTTCCCATTCATTTCAAGCTAATTGCAAAGGTATTTGAAAATTACGGTTACCACATGGAGCTTCTCACAAACGATTCTAGAAACGTAATCGACGAGGGCTTAAAGAACACGCACAACGACACCTGTTACCCTGCTCTGCTCGTTATCGGTCAGTTTATGGACGCACTCAAGAGCGGCAAGTATGATGTAAACAAGACTGCTCTACTTATGTCGCAGACAGGCGGCGGATGCAGAGCTTCAAACTACATTCACCTCATAAGAAAGGCTATTTCCTCACAGTTCCCGCAGATTCCTGTAATATCTCTCAATTTCAGCGGACTGGAAAAACAGCAGGCTTTCCAGATTACTGCACCTATTGCTATAAAGCTTATCTACGCTGTTCTTTACGGCGACCTGCTTATGCTTCTTTACAATCAGTGCCTGCCGTACGAAGTGAACAAGGGCGATACTGACGCTGTCCTCGAAAAGTGGCAGAAAAGGCTTGGCAAGATGTTTGCGGCTAACAAGTTCTTTGATACCAAACGTCACTATAAGGCAATTCTTGACGATTTTGCGAGCATTAAACGAAGCTCTGAAAAGAAACCAAGAGTTGGCATTGTCGGTGAGATTTATGTTAAATACTCACCTCTTGCAAACAACAGGCTTAACGAATTCCTCGTGTCCGAAGGCTGCGAACCAAACGTGCCGGGACTCCTTGATTTTGTACTTTATTGTGCGTCTGACCCAGTAAATGACGGAAAGCTTTATGACAGACGTGACAAGGGCGTACTTGCATACACAATCGGCTACAATGTCCTTTATCGCTATCAGAAACAGCAGATTAAGGTTATCAAGGAACACGGCGTGTTCTTCCCGCCGCACGACTTTGAGGAGCTTCGTCACTATGCCGACAAGTACATTAACCAGGGTGTAAAAATGGGAGAAGGCTGGCTTATCACTGCCGAAATGGCGGCGCTTGCTGAAACAGGCACGGAAAACATCATTTGCACTCAGCCATTCGGCTGTCTGCCAAATCACATCGTTGCTAAAGGTATGATGAGAGTCATAAAGGAAGCCTACCCTGAAGCAAACATTGTCGCTATAGACTACGACCCGGGCGCTACTAAGGTAAACCAGGAAAACAGAATAAAACTTATGCTTGCAAATGCACGCAGAGGCAAATAAAGTTATACAAAACGCCCCGTGAAGATTTATGGCCTGCCCCAAATTGTGCGGACAGAACAAAAACGCCCCTAATGGTAGGAAGAATTAAAATTTAAGCAACGAACTGACTTCGCATTTCTTGTGGAGTCAGTTTTGTTTTGAGTTGTATTCGTTGGTTGTTGTAGAAATGGATGT
>MSHC01000024.1 GCA_001940995.1 Ruminococcus sp. Phil15 | reverse complement strand
TGGTAGAGCAACTGACTCTTAATCAGTGGGTCCCCGGTTCGAGTCCGTGATGGTGCACCAATTTGGCCCGTTGGTCAAGAGGTTAAGACTCCAGCCTCTCACGCTGGCATCATGAGTTCGATTCTCATACGGGTCACCAAAAGACTGCACTTGAGAATTGAGTGTAGTCTTTTCTTTTGACATGACGGCGGACAATGATACAAGCTGAGGCTTGTATTTTTGTTTTGGACCATTAGCTCAGTTGGTTAGAGCTCCCGGCTCATAACCGGTAGGTCCTGGGTTCGAGTCCCCGATGGTCCACCAACCAGCATATTGCTGGACGTAAAGTCTCCGAGATATCGGGGACTTTTTTGTTTTAACGCAAACTTGAAAAACGCCCGTACCTGTGCTATAATAAACGCAGAACCTTTATCTGCCATTTCTTGTAGCAGCGCATATCGGACAGTTGTGCCAAAAATCTCCGATTTTATCCTATAATAATTGCAAGTCCTCCCACATATTATTAAGTATCAAGCTTATGGGAGAGATTTTATGAAAAAGATTTTGTCAAAGCTCGAAGCGTTGTCAGTCGCAATGATTATTACGCTAGTGCTTATTGTAAGTGTCGTTCTTTCACAGCATTTGCCGGACGATAAGCCTGTTGAAGGTGACTTAGTTACCGATTCTAGTCTGCCAACAATCATTATCGACCCCGGTCACGGCGGTATGGACGGAGGATGCGTGTCCGTTGACGGCGCACCTGAAAAGAATATTAACCTCACAATCGCACTGGAACTTCGTGATATTTTAACGTCGCTTGGCTATGACGTAGTTCTTACAAGAGATTCCGATGTTTCTATACACGATAAAGGTATAACAGGGACTGCAAACCAGAAAAAATCCGATATGGAAAACAGACTTGAAATAATTAATTCCTATGAAAACGCCGTCGCTATTTCCATACACCAGAATCAGTTTACCGACGGCTTATACAGCGGAGCACAGATGTTTTATTCGGATTCAAACGATATGAGCGCACAGCTCGCTTCATGTGTCCAGAATTCGTTTGTGAAGAATCTTCAACCTGATAATAAGAGGGAAACCAAGGAAATAGGCAATGACCTCTATCTGCTGTATTATTCAGAGTGTCCTATGATAATGGCAGAGTGCGGCTTCCTGTCAAATCCCGACGAGAGTGCAAAACTCCAGTCAGTGGATTATCAGAAGCAGGTAGCTTTTACCATAGCAACTGGTCTTATTGATTTTATTTCAGCGAACTACTAAAATACGAATGGATGTAGAAAATTATGGCTAAAGCAAAAAATGTCTATGTATGCTCGTCTTGCGGCCTTGAGTCTGCAAAATGGAATGGCAGATGCCCCGACTGCGGAGAGTGGAATACCTTTGTAGAACGTGAAGCAGTTGTCAGAAAGGCGTCGTCAGCTAAGACAACAGCTTCAACAGCCGTAAGCTATTCTTCCGAGGACATTATGTCGCTTTCTGATATAAGTTCCAGATCTAACGAGGTGCGTTACAATACAGGCCTTGGCGAGCTTGACAGAGTGCTGGGCGGCGGACTTGTTAAAGGAAGCCTCGTACTGCTTGGCGGCGAACCCGGCATCGGAAAGTCAACGCTTCTTCTGCAAATCTGCCAATATGTAGGCAATAATAATACGATCCTCTATGTTTCGGGAGAAGAATCAGCAAGACAAATAAAGCTCCGTGCAAACAGATTGGGCGTAGATACCGACAGCCTCTATATCCTTGCAAAAAGTGACGCAGAGGCAATCTGCGAAACCATACAGTCTGCAAAGCCGGGCGTTGTTATTATCGACTCGGTCCAGACAATGTGTATCAGCGGCATTAACTCATCACAGGGTAGTATTACGCAGGTGAGAGAGTGTACAAACCTCTTTATGCATACCGCTAAGTCCGCCGAAATTCCTATCTTTATCGTTGGCCACGTCAATAAGGACGGAGCAATCGCAGGTCCAAAGGTTATGGAACATATCGTCGATGCTGTGCTTTATTTTGAGGGTCAGCGCAATCTCTCGTACAGAATACTCCGTGCGGAGAAAAACCGTTTCGGCTCAACAAACGAAATCGGCGTGTTTGAGATGTCGGACGGGGGACTTAAAGAAGTACCGAACCCATCTCAGATGCTCCTGTCATCAAGACCTAAGAACGTTTCAGGCTGCTGCGTTGCCTGTACAATGGAGGGAACACGCCCTATCCTGGCAGAGGTTCAGGCTCTTGTTACTAAAAGCGCTTTCTCAGCGCCCAGGAGAACCGCTGACGGCTTTGATTATAACAGGCTGTTTCTTATTCTTGCAGTCCTGGAAAAGCGTCTGGGACTCTATTACGGCGGTCTTGACGTGTATATAAATATCGTAGGCGGTCTGAAGCTTGACGAGCCTGCGGCAGACCTGCCTGTTGCCCTCGCACTCTATTCCTCGCTTACCGATAAGCTTATTTCAGACACCCTTACAGCATTCGGAGAAATTGGTCTTGCAGGAGAAATAAGGGGAGTGTCGCATATAAGACAGCGTGTCGCAGAGGCACAGCGCCTCGGGTTTGAGAAGTGTATAATTCCGAAAGCCTGTATGACGGAGCTTGACAAATCCAAGTACGATATCGGTATTATCCCCGTATCATCTCTGCGTGGTGCAATAGACGCAGTAACAAAATAGTAAAGCAAACGGGTGCGTAGCTCTCACTGCGCACCCGTGTTTTATGTGTTATTTACTAAGCTCAAGGAAATTTTTGGCGATAACAGAATCGTTCATCTTGCAGGTCTTTCTGTTGTAGAAGCATTTTGACGGATTGTTCTTGTCAAACGTATCCCACAAAACAGGGCAGATACCTCTCTCGATAGCCTCTGTCGAAACGGTCGTGATAAACTTTCTCACGGACTCTAGATCCTTGTTATCGTGCGGACAGCCGTATTCTCCGATTATCACAGGAATACCCTTGTCAACAAAAGTGGTTTTCAGCTTGTCAAAATATCTCTCCAGCGACTTTATCTCTGACGAGCTGCCCCAAGTCGAGCTTGCCTTGCCCCAGTCTGCGTCCTCTGTAAGTATGCAGAAGGTAGACGGCGTGTAGTAGTGTACCGATACAGCGCATCTGCCTGCACTGTCTTTCGGCATCTTAAACATACTGTCGCAGGTAAGGTCAACGTCTGTTGCATATCCTGCAATAAGAAGATGGCGCTTTGCATTGTTGCCGCCGGATGCCCTTACAATATCAACAAACTTCTGGTTGATACCGTTTAGCAAACCGAATGCCTTGGACTTTCCGTTAGTTCCGCCCCATCTGTTCCATACGTCGTCCCAACAGCCTTCCTCGTTCAGCGATTCAAACATAAGATGGTCGCCGTATCCGCCGAACTCGTAGCAGAGCGTTTCCCACATCGTCGTATACTTCTTCATACACTCGTCGTATGTCTTTGAAAAGCTCATTCCCGAGTCGTTGTAATTGTTTATCCAGCCGCCGTCCCAGTGAATGTTTATGATAGCGTACATATCGTTTTCGATAATCCAGTCAACAACCTGCTTTACTCTGTCAATGTACTTTTGATTTATCTGATAGTTGCTGCCTATCATATTGCTCCACGCAACAGGAACTCTGATTACTCCAAATCCTGCCTCCTTGTAGCCTGCAATAATGTCCTCGGTTATCTGTATGCTGCCCCACGCTGTTTCGTAGTTTGTAACGCTTGAAGAATTTATCCAGCTTCCGCAGCTTTCAAACGTGTTTCCGAGATTTATGCCCACGCCCATATCCTCAATGATTTCCTGGGTTGACATATCTCTCATCTCGCCGTTCTGCGTAACGGGAGGCTTTACGTCAGGCTTCTTTGTGGTAGTTGTAACAGGCTTTTTCGTGGTAGTCGCAGAAGTAGTTACAACGGGCTTTTTGGTCGTCGTGGTGTCAGGCTTCTTTGTTGTGCTTTCAGGAGCGGAGCTTTCGGAAGCGGTCGTTGTTGTCGTAGTGACGGAAGAAGTCGTAGTTTCGTTACCGCTCTCAGTAGTGCTGACTTCAGGGTCATCTCCGTTAACCTCAGAGGTTGTGGTTTTGACAGTAGTTGTAGTAGAAGTCGTAGTAGCAGAGGTCGTCGTGGCGGTCGTTGTGACAGCAGAGCTTTCATCGGAATTTTTACATCCCGTCAGCATTCCCGCACACATCACTACCGCACAAGCAAAAGACAATATGCGCTTGAATTTCATTATAAACAGTCCTTTCGGTATGGGATTGCCCCTTGTTGCCAAAATTATAGCACAATCTGCTTTGCCTTTCAATCTAAATTTTTTCCTTTAGGTGTAACTATACTCGCTTTATTCGCCTCTTGCGACGGAGAAGAGTATATATGCAGATTAAGGAAGAGCCTCCCTACCACGGGAGGCTCTGTGCTGTTGTTATGATATTGAAGCCGCCATAAGCTTTTTCTGTATGCGTTCATTGACCATCTGTTTTAGCTTAACTTTTGCGTTGATGTTAGCGTCGCTCATATCCGCAAGAATAATTTTTCGTCCGCAGTATTTGCAGAAAAATGTGTCGAAACCATCGTCAATCTCAATTTCCGCATTACAGTTAGGACATCGCATTTCCTTAATTTCCATATAGATTACCCCCTTTTTATAATCTATGATAATAACAGTATATAACTAAAAATATAATTTGTCAGCTCTAAAGCTGTAATTATATTTCTCTTTAGAGCTTATAATGTTTATATTGTTATTACTGGAGGTGCTGAGTATGAATGTCGGAGAAAGAATAAAAGCGCTGAGAGAAGAAGCAGGGTATACGGTAAATAAGCTTGCAAATATGGCAGGCATATCCCAAAGCTTTTTGCGTGATATAGAGTTGGGCAACAAAAACCCAACTGTCGAAACCCTCTCGTATTTTTGTGATGCACTCAAAATCAGCCTGTCGGATTTTTTCAGGGAAGACGATAACGAAATATATCCTCCGCTTGTATCGGCAATTTCAAAGCTGACGCTTGAACAGCAGAGGAGTCTTGCTGAAACTCTTAATCTGATATTGTAAACTTTTTGTTAACATTTTCAAATTTTCAGTGCATAGCTTGACTTTAAAAGCCAAATATTATATAATAGTAAAGCCGCATGTTCCCGGCAAAAAAGCTGAGTGCAGACTCACGCCGGAGCGCAGCGAGTTCTTTATAAAAGGTAGGTGCATCAAGAATGTACGCAGTAATCGAGACAGGCGGAAAGCAGTATCAGGTTAAGGAAGGCGATATCCTCTTTATCGAAAAGCTTTCAGCTGAAGCAGAAGCAAAGGTAAACTTTGACAAGGTCCTCGCAGTAGGCAAGGACGACGCTACAACAGTAGGAGCTCCTTACGTTGACGGCGCAAGCGTTGCAGCAACGGTTCTCAAAAACGGCAAGGCTAAGAAGATCACAGTGTTTACTTACAAGCCAAAGAAGGGCGAAAAGAAGAAGCAGGGCCACAGACAGCCTTACACTCAGGTTAGAATCGACGCTATCAACGCATAATCAATGGTAACAGCCGTATTCTACAAATCATCGGATAACAAAATGCTTGGATTTGAGATTTCAGGCCACGCAGGTTATGCCGAGTACGGAAACGATATTGCCTGTGCAAGCGTTTCCTCAGCGGTGATGCTTACCGCAAATACCATGACTGAGGTGTTTAAGGTTAATGCCAAGGTCAAGGTCAATGAAGATGAAATACTCTTAAAGCTCGTTGAAGATAAGGACGGCAACGGCGATAAGCTGATACTCGGTCTGCTTATGCAGATGGATATCTTGTCGGACGAGTTTCCGGGCTCCATTAAAATCGTAACTAAGACAGCTTCTTAATTACGGCAACATTTCAGATAAGGAATGGAGGATTACCATGATTAGAATTTCTATGCAGTTCTTTGCTCATAAGAAGGGTTCCGGTTCTACAAAGAACGGACGTGACTCTCAGGCAAAGAGACTCGGTGTTAAGAGAGCAGACGGACAGTTCGTACTCGCAGGCAACATTCTCGTTCGCCAGAGAGGTACACACTTCCACGCAGGAACAAACGTAGGCAGGGGTTCTGACGATACTCTCTTTGCTACAACCGACGGCGTTGTAAAGTTTGAAAGAATGGGTAAGGACAGAAAGCAGGTTTCTGTTTACCCAGAGGCATAATTTCATTTACAAGCATAAAAACCCCAAAGCTTTAATGCTTGGGGTTTTGTTGTTGAATTGCGGAACGCTGCAATGTGTTTAAGGAGAAAAGAATGTTTGTAGATAAGGCAAAAATCTATATTAAAGCAGGCGACGGCGGAGACGGCTGCGTGTCATTTCATAGAGAGAAGTATGTCGCAGCAGGCGGACCTGACGGCGGCGACGGTGGCAGAGGCGGAGATATCGTGTTTGTCGTAAATACCGCAATGACAAACCTCATCGAATTTCGTGCAAAGAGAAAATTTGTTGCTCCAAAGGGCGCAGACGGAAGCTCCCGTAACTGCTCGGGAAGAAATGCAGAGCCTGTTATTATCAAGGTTCCTAGAGGTACTGTCATAAAGGACGCAGACAGCGGTAGAATACTTGCCGATATGTCGGGCATAGAGCCTGTCGTGGTCGCAAGAGGTGGTAAGGGCGGAAGAGGAAATGCCCACTTCGCAACCTCTACAAGACAAATTCCTAAGTTTGCAAAGCCGGGATTCCGTGGAGATGAGTATAACGTCATATTGGAACTTAAACTTCTCGCTGACGTAGGACTCGTAGGCTTCCCTAATGTCGGAAAATCAACCCTTATTTCTGTGATTTCAGCCGCACGTCCTAAAATCGCAAACTACCACTTTACTACGCTTACTCCCGTCCTCGGCGTCGTAAAGGTAGATGATGACTATTCGTATGTCGTTGCAGATATTCCGGGACTTATCGAGGGTGCAAGCGAGGGCGTAGGTCTGGGCCATGAATTTTTGCGCCACGTTGAAAGATGCAGGCTTATCGTACACGTCGTGGACGTGTCGGGCATCGAGGGCAGAGACCCCGTAAGCGACTTTGAAATTATTAACAAAGAGCTTGAAAACTTCAGCGAGGAGCTGGCAGCAGCGCCCCAGATCGTTGCCGCAAATAAATCCGATATGGCAACAAAAGAACAGCTCGATGCGTTCAGAAGCTATATCGAAAGCAAAGGTCTTTTGTTCTTTGAAATTTCAGCCGCAACAACAGCAGGCACTAAGGAGCTTGCTATAGCAGTAGGCGAGGAGCTTCGCAGTCTGCCGCCTATAAAGGAATTTGAAGCGCAGCCTCTTACCGTGGACGAGCTTCGTGAAAAGCTTATTACTAACCGTGACTTTGAGGTAACCGTTGAAGACGGAGTATACTTTGTCGAGGCGGCATGGCTGTGGGATATCCTCCGTGCAGTCAACGTCGATAGCTATGATTCTCTGCTGTATTTCCAGAAGGTGCTGAGAGATACGGGCGTTATTGATAAGCTTGAAGAAATGGGAATTAACGAAGGCGATGTAGTTTCAATCTTCGACTTTGAGTTTGAATATGTAAGGTAAAGGGGAGCAGCTATGAATCTTCCGCTTGACCATAGAACTGTAAATCAGTACAGTCCGCTAACCCTGTCTTTTCTGGGTGACGCCGTGTACGAGATTTATGTAAGAACTAAAATTGTCCTCTATGCAAATATGCCGGCTTCAAAGCTCCATAGCATAGCCGTGAAAAAGGTCTGCGCCGAGTATCAGTCAATGGCTATGAATAAGCTTGTAGACAGCGGTTTTTTAACAGAGGACGAGCAGTATATCGCAAGACGGGGCAAAAATGCGAACGGAGTATCTCCGCCCAAGCATTCAACAGCCACACAGTATCGCCTTGCAACAGGTCTTGAGTGCCTGTTCGGTTTTCTCTATCTTGAGGGAAGAACCGAAAGACTCGACAAAATTTTTGAATTTGTTTGGAACTGTTCCGAGGAGGACGTCTTCGGTTCACTATAAGATTTATCTGAATGGAGGATTTTTATGTCAGGACATTCAAAATGGGCAACCATTAGAAGAAAAAAGGAAGCTACCGATGGTGCAAGAGCTAAGGTCTTTACAAAAATCGGCAGAGAAATCGCAGTTGTAGTTAAGGAAGGCGGCGCCGACCCTAACAATAACGCAAAGCTTCGTGAGCTTATCGCAAAGGCTAAGTCCAACAATGTGCCGAACGATAATATCGACAGAATTATCAAGAAAGCCGCAGGCGACGCAGATAAGACAAACTACGAAAGCAACGTCTACGAGGGATATGGTCCTTGCGGTGTTGCCGTTATAGTAGAAACCCTTACAGACAATAAGAACAGAACAGCAGGCGATATCCGCCACTATTTTGATAAGTACGGCGGAAACCTCGGAACATCGGGCTGCGTTTCCTTTATGTTTACAAGACAGGGAACAATCGTCCTTGATTATACAGGTCAGGACGAGGATAAGGTTATGGAAGATGTTTTTGAAGCAGGCGCAAGCGATTTCAATATCGAGGGCGAGATTATCGAAGTAATCTGTGAGCCGAACGACGTTTCTTCTGTCGCAGAAAGCTTCAGAGGTATGGGATATAACGTTATCTCCGCAGAGGACGAGCAGGTACCGTCTACCTATACAGCTCTTACTGATGAGGACGCAATCAGAAAAATGCGTCTGCTCCTCGATGCGCTCGACGAGAACGACGATGTCCAGAATGTTTACCATAACTGGGATATGCCGGAAGAACCGGACGAGGACTAATTGAAACAATAAAAACCAATCCTCACGATGCTGAGTTTTTGCAGTACCGTGAGGATTTTTGTTGTCCGTAGTTTGTTTTATAGCCTTTAATATCTATCTTGTTTTTTTCCTCTGCTGGCCTTTGCAAAAACTTCTTTTAACCCGATTATGATAATAAGCACAGCAAATGCCTTTTGCAGATATATAGAACCTATAAATCTCGCTGTAAACGAAAATAAAGCAGCAGAAATCGCTCCCACGGCTAAAGAGGGGAGAATTACCTTAAATTCTATAAGATGCGATTTAGAGTGGATTATGAGCGAAATAAGGGCAATCGGCAAAAAGAACAATAGATTTACCGCCTGTGCTTCGAGCTGGGATATGCCAAGTATCGCAGTAAGATATAAAAGCAGTACCATTCCGCCGCCCAGTCCAAGCGATGCAGTAAGCCCGGACGCAAATCCGACGAGCGTTGCAGTAAGTATGCTCATAAAAATAAACGCACCCCCGAAATTATCAGAATTACCCCGAATATCCTTTTGAGTACGGCAGGTGATATCCGCTTCATCAAAAGCGCACCCACTATCGCTCCTGCAATTCCTCCCGGAATATATCTTAATGCCATACCGAGATCTGCGTATCCGTTCATGGCATAAGTTACAGCGCTTATCATGCTGAATGCACCGGTTAGCGCAATCGAGCTTGCGTGCGACTTTTTTACCGAAAATCCGCATTTTTGTAAAGAGGGGACAGCCACAAGTCCGCCGCCCGACCCGAATATCCCGTTCATCATTCCGCACAGTCCGCCGACTACCGAAAGCCTCAGCTTTGAAGCCCTCTTTTTTGGCATAAAAAATCACCCCATACCATTATTGGCAAGGAGTGAAGATTTAATCGGCGAAATCAAAGCATTAGTTGATCTCAACCATAATTTTCTGGTCGATTCTTGAAGCGCCTGCTCTCATGACTGTCCTGATAGCCTTAGCGATTCTGCCCTGCTTTCCGATAACTCTGCCCATGTCGTCAGGAGCAACGTGGAGATGATAAACAACAGTGCCTTCCTCATTCGGTTCAGCAACTGTAATCTCTATTGCATCCTTGTTTTCGACGAGCTCTGTAACGATTGTTCTAAGAAGATTTTCCATTGTAGAACACCTCCGGTCTCATGAAAACTGAAAAACGAATGAGATGATTAAAGAACGCCGTTCTTCTTGAAAAGAGCCTTAACAGTATCTGTTGGCTGTGCGCCCTTTCCGATCCAGGACTTAGCCTTTTCGCCGTCAACGTTGAAAACTACCGGCTCCTTAGTTGGGTCATAGTAACCGAGTTCTTCGATGAAACGACCGTCTCTTGGGTATCTGGAATCTGCAACAACAACACGATAGAAAGGATTTTTCTTAGCGCCCATTCTTCTGAGTCTGATTTTAACTGCCATTTGTAATTCACCTCCGAAAGATAAGATATATGTCAATGCTTTCGCACTGATAAGCTGTAATTAGTTGCCCATTGTTTACATACCGGGGAAGCCGCCGTTGCCGCCAAGTCCTCTGAGGAGTGCGGCTCTGTTCATCTTTGCTTTTTTGCCGTTCATTTTGCCTCCGATGCCGAACTGCTTCATCATCTTCTGCATCTGCTCGAACTGCTTTAAAAGTCTGTTGACGTCGGAAACCTCGTTTCCGCTTCCGGCGGCGATTCTGCGCTTCCTGTTAGGATTTATGATAGACGGCTTTCTTCTTTCAGCAGGGGTCATCGAGTTGATGATAGCCTCAGTCTGCTTGAGCGCCTTTTCGCCCGCCTCCGATTCAGCGTCGCCGATCTTGTTTCCAAGACCCGGAATCATTCCGAGAATTGATTTCATAGAACCGAGCTTTTTGATCTGCTTCATCTGGTCAAGAAGGTCGTTGAGGTCGAACGCCTCAGTTTTCATCTTGTTTGCAAGCTTTAGCGCTTCTTCCTCGTCGATCGTCTGCTGTGCCTTTTCTATGAGAGTAAGAACGTCACCCATTCCGAGTATTCTCGAAGCCATTCTGTCAGGGTGGAACAGCTCAAATTCGTCAAGCTTTTCGCCCATACCTACAAACTTGATAGGCTTGCCTGTTACGGAAAGTACCGAAAGCGCAGCGCCGCCTCTTGTGTCAGAGTCAAGCTTAGAAATAAGAACACCGTCAATGCCGAGCGCTTCGTCAAATGATGATGCAACATTTACAGCGTCCTGACCCGTCATAGCGTCAACAACGAGCATAATCTCGTTTGGCTGAACAATATCCTTGATGTCAACAAGCTCCTGCATAAGCTCTTCGTCTATGTGAAGTCTACCCGCAGTGTCTATGATAACAAGGTCGTGGCCGTAGTCCTTTGCGTAGGCAAGCGCTTTCTTTGAGATTTCTCTCGGGTCGATCTGTCCCATTTCAAATACCGGAACTCCTGCCTTTTCACCCACAATCTTGAGCTGGTCAATGGCCGCAGGTCTGTAAACGTCACAGCCAACGAGAAGCGGACGTTTGTCCTGAGCTTTGAAATACTTGGCAAGCTTTGCGGCGTGCGTTGTCTTACCGCTGCCCTGAAGTCCGACCATCATAATAACGCAGGGCGGCTTGCTGGGGAAGTTTATCTTAGGGTCGCCGTTTCCCATAAGGGAAATAAGCTCCTCGTTAACAATCTTAATAACCTGTTGAGCAGGGGTAAGGCTCTTTAATACGTCCTCACCAACAGCTCTCTCGGTAACCTTGCTTACGAAATCCTTAGTGACCTTGTAGCTTACGTCAGCTTCGATAAGCGCAAGCTTGACCTCGCGCATTGCCTCTTTAACGTCATTTTCTGTGAGTCGTCCTCTTGATCTGAGACGCTTGAATACTCCGCCGAGCTTGTCGGAAAGTCCTTCAAAAGCCATCATATCCCTCCGTTCTTTATAGTCTAGTCAAGTATATTCATACTGCTTTCAATCTGTTTAACAAGTGTTTCAGCCTTCTGCTGCACAAGTAGAGGATAACTCCTTGTGGAAATATCTTTTTTGAGCGCCTGCGCCTGAGTAAGCAAGTCCTGCATAAGCTCGTCAAAAGCCTTCTGCTTTTTCATAAGTCCGAGCTGCTGCTCAAGCTGAAGAAGCGTTTCTTCTCCACGCTTTATGCTGTCACGCACGCCCTGCCTCGATATATCAAGATTTTCAGCAATCTCACCGAGCGAAAGATCCTCGTTATAGTAAAGCTCCAGAACGTCCTTCTGCTTATCGGTTAGCATACCGCCGTAAACAATCAAAAGGTCTGCAAATTCCAGGTTTTTTGCCATGATTTTCGACTCCTTTCAGCGGTATTGTAAAGCTAAACACCTTTACAATTATAGCATCCTTTTACAAGTTTGTCAAGCACTATCCAAAATTTATTACGCATAAATTGGATTTTTGTTGTGATGAATTTTCTGCCTGCTGTGATTCTCATAACGAAAGGCTTTTTCGTCATCTTCCGGCTTTCCTGTCTGCCTTAATCGGTTACTTGGCTTTTCTCGGACAATGGAAATCCCCTTGTATCAATAATGGAGTTAATATAGATTAAAAAAACATATCATTTGCTAGACATTTCTTTAATTTTATGTTATACTTAAATAGCTTTATAAATACTTAATATATTCTGTCAGGAGATATAAATATAAATGAGTAATTATTTTGTACATAGCAGCAGTTTTATAGACGACAACGTAACGATTGGAAATAATACAAAAATATGGTATTTCTGCCATATACAAAGCAATGCCGTAATTGGTGAAAAATTGTTCGCTGGGGCAGAATGTCAATATTTCAAATTCTGTAAAAATCGGTAATGGAGTAAAATTACAGATTACGAAAGGAGTACGTCATAATGAAAATCGGTGTTCTCACCTATAATCGTCATCATCGTAAAACTTATGACACGCTATGCTTGTTAAAAGCCAAGGGGTATTTCGATGTAACTGTATTTGCACAGCCAATGACGTATACCAAAAAGCATTATCCTGTTGTCGAACATCGTCCTGAGTTAATAATGAATGTTCCTGCTCCAAATGAGATATGCAGGCATTTCGATTATCAATACATTGAAGGACAATTTGTAGAAACAATAGAAAATGGAAATGATTCTCTTTTCTTGTTATGTGGTGCGGGGTTACTCCCTAATGATTTTATCAAAAACAATAGAATTATAAATTCACACCCGGGATATATTCCATTAGCACGTGGGCTTGATTCGTTTAAATGGGCTTTATATTATCATTTACCTATTGGTGTTACTACGCATTTTTTAGGCGAATATGTTGATGCAGGAGAAATTATTGAACGCAGAGAAATCGAAATCAAGAGGCATGATACTTTTCATTCTTTAGCAGAACGTGTATATGAAAATGAAATTGATATGCTTGTTGGAGCCATTGAACTTGCTAATAAAGAGCATAGTTTTATAAAACCGGATAGTAATGAAATTTTCAGGCGTATGCCGGAAGCGATTGAAAAAGAATTGATACAAAAATTTCATCTTGAATTAAAAAAATATTATTACGAATAGTATTTCAAGAAAAGGAGCAGAGGAAATGCAATTCAGAGATTTGAAAGCACAGTATCATGCTTTAAAATCAAATATAGATAATGCGATACAATCCGTGTTGAATAGCTCAGAATTCATACTTGGAAAACAAGTAACAGAATTAGAAAACAAATTAGCTGAATATGTTGGCAGAGAGCATTGCATTTCATGTGCAAGCGGCACTGACGCCCTGCAGCTGTCTTTAATGGCGCTGAATGTCGGTAAAAACGACGCTGTGTTCACATCGGATTTCACTTATGTTGCTTCGGCAGGAACATCTTCTATTCTTGGTGCAACTCCTGTTTTTGTAGATATAGATGAAAGAACATTTAATATTTCACCGGAAGCATTAGAAGTTTCCATACAAAGGGTACTTTCTGAAGGGAAACTGACTCCAAAAGCAATCGTTCCAGTTGACCTTTTCGGCTTGCCCGCAGATTATTCAAAAATTATTCCGATCGCTGAAAAGTATAAACTTAAAATCCTTGAAGACGGAGCTCAGGGATTCGGAGGCAATATTAATGGAAAATCGGCATGCTCCTTTGGCGATATCTCAACAACATCATTTTTTCCGGCCAAGCCTTTAGGCTGCTATGGCGACGGCGGAGCAATTTTTGTTGACGACGATAAGCTTGATCAGCGTTTGCGTTCTTTGAGATCGCAGGGAAAATCGCACATAAACAAATATGATAACCGTGAAATCGGCGTTAACTCCCGCCTTGATACTATTCAGGCAGCTATACTTTTGCCAAAATTCAAAGCATTTGTTGATTATGAATTGAATGCCGTAAACCAAGTCGCTGTAAAATACACTGAGAGATTAGCCGGTAAGGCGGTTACTCCGGTTATTCCTGATACATATTATTCAAGTTGGGCGCAATATACAATTAAATTTAATGACACGGACACAAGAAACAGAGTGCAAAGGGAGTTAAAAGAAAATGATATTCCTTCAATGATTTATTATCCCTGCGGTCTTCATCAGCAAAAAGCGTACGAATCAATGAATATTTCAGATGAGTGGTATCCAAATACCATTTCAGCGTCAAAAACTGTTTTGAGTTTGCCCATGCATCCCTATCTTAACGAAGAAGAGATCGACAGGATCTCAAAAGTAATTATTAATAGTTTGTAAGGAAGAATGAAGGATGGATTTCAGTATTTATCAAGGGTTAATTTCCGGAAAAGAAAAACTTGCATTGGTAGGTCTTGGATATGTCGGTTTGCCGCTTGCAGTGGAATTTGCAAAGTATGTTGGCGTCATTGGCTATGATATTAATATAGAACGCATCAATGAATATAAAGAAGGGATTGATGCTACCAATGAAGTCGGAGAAATGATTAAAACGGCTGCTGTGGATTTTACCGTTGATCCTGCGAGGTTAAGAGAATCAAGATTTATTATCGTTGCCGTTCCTACCCCTGTAAATGAGGACTACAGTCCGAATCTAACACATTTGAAGGAAGCTTCTAAAACAATTGGCAGGAATCTGTCAAGAGGCTCGATAGTCGTGTTTGAATCAACTGTATATCCGGGAGCGACAGAGGAGATTTGCGTTCCTATAATAGAGAAAGAATCGGGCTTGAAATGCGGAATTGATTGGAAAGTAGGATATAGTCCCGAACGTATAAATCCCGGGGATAAAGAGCATTCGCTGACGTACATACGAAAAGTAGTATCGGGAATGGACGAGGAAACTGTCACAGAAATTCAAAGAGTATATAATATTGCAATCAAAGCAGGTACGTTTCGGGTTTCAAATATAAAAACTGCGGAAGCCGTCAAGGTAATTGAAAACAGCCAGCGTGACATAAATGTTGCTTTTATGAATGAAATGGCAATTATATGCGGTAAGATGGGTATTGATACATTAGAAGTCATTGACGGTATGAATACGAAGTGGAACTCTCTTGGTTTCAGACCCGGACTTGTTGGCGGACATTGTATCGGGGTTGATCCGTATTATCTGGCAGATGCCGCAGAAAAGCTGGGATACCACAGCAGATTGATTCATGATAGCAGACTGATTAATAACAGTATAAGTGGGTATATTGCCAACATTGCCGTTAAAGAAATGACAGAAGCCGGTATCAGGCTTGAAACAGCGTCTGTCGTTATATTAGGAGCTACATTTAAAGAAAATTGTCCTGACATAAGAAACAGCAAGGTGATGGATATTGTAAATCACCTTAAATTATATAATATTTCCCCGATAGTAACAGATCCGTTGGCTGATCCGCAAACTCTGCTGAGGGAATATGGTGTGAAATTGGTCCCGTTTAAAAATGTTCCCAAGGCAGACTGCATTATTATAGCCGTTGCCCACGATGAATACAGGAAAATGTCAGTATCACAGATAAAAACCATGTTTAAGAGCGATACGCCCGATAATCAAAAAGTTCTGTTGGACATCAAAAGTATTTTTTGTATGGACGAGCTCGTTGCGTCCGGTATGAAGTTCTGGAAATTATAGTGAGGGAATAAAAATGAAAATATTAATAATAAGTGAAAGAATTGCACCGGATCAAGGAGTAGCGTCTATACGCTGGACAAAGATAATAAAGTATCTGAAACGCAACCACCATATCCAGCAGATCGACGTGGTTACTTTGAATAAAAAAATAGACAATGATCGGGTAAAAAGTGATGCGTTATTAAAGAACGATTTGAAATATATTGATCATTATTATGCTGTTTCGATTCCCATGTTAAACATGGCATATACGGCATACAATATAAAAAAACGTTTCCAAACGCAATCAAACGAGAAACAGAAAGGCAGAAATAAAAACAGAAAAATACGAAAAAAGGTGCATTCGCTTTTAGCATATTTCAAACTAATTTATACCGCACTATCTGTTTTCCATTATATAAGATGTAAAACAAAAATCGAACAGTATGATGCTGTAATCACTTCATATGATCCTGAATGGACTAACCTGGTCGGATGCTGGTTGAGGAAGAAATATAAGAATATGTACTGGATCGCCGATTTCAGAGATCAATGGAATCGAGAATATAACAAGATGAATCCCGAGCGAATTATAAAAAAAGCAAGACGCATCTGTTCCGGAGCTGATTGTCTGCTGCGTGTCAATCCTTATCTTCAATTATTTGAGACTAATAGGCAAAAAATCGTTACAATTCCAAATGGATTTGATCCCGAGGAAAAATTGGAACCGGTAAAGTCGGAGGTATTTCGAATCGTTTATACCGGAACAATCTATACTTCCGATGAAATGGATGCTTTATTTCATGCACTTCAACAGCTTATTCAATCCAATGAAATCAAACGTTCCGATCTCTCAATCGAATACGCCGGACGTTCTGAAAATCTTTTTATTCCATATATTCAAAAATATAAATTTGAATCCAATTTTATCAATCATCACACTATAAGCCGTAAGGAATCCCTGAGACTTCAGAGTCGATCCAGTCTGCTGCTCATGGCGGGATGGAACACTAAAAATGAAAAAATTGTTTGGTCGGGAAAGACGTATGAATACATGATGGCGAAGAAGCCTATCGTCTATCTTATGGCAGGGGAAGAAAAGGACTGTGAAGCTGCAAGATCTATTGAATTATTAGGCGGAATCTGTTATCAGACGTGCAGGAAAAGGGAAACATTTCCGATTTTAAAAAAATATATTTTGGAAAAGTATAGGGAATGGAAAGAGACAGGAAATGTTAGTATTAAGCGTGACGATGCATATGTTGAACAATTCAGTTACCCAATGATTGCGGATAAAGTTTATCAGCTTCTTAAAGAGGTATGATTTGCATAATAGAGGTTTGTGAAAAAGTTGTTATTAAGCTATAGTCAATAAGTTAGGTGCAAAAACTCAAAAAGAATTTAGGAAATCTCAAAAAACTTTTATGGTAAAGTCAGTTGTGCAAGGATATCTGCTGCATAAATCCCTCTTGGCGTGCCTAGGCACTCCAAGAGGGATTCCCTTTCAATTGCCTCTCGCTGTTACGAGAATTTCACAAGGTAGAAATTTTATTACAATACAAAATCTAATTTAGGAGTAATTAAGTTTTGGATAGCGGTTTGTCAAAAGTAAATTTATTAAAAACAGTGGAAATTCGCAAAGAAATGTGGTATGATATATAAGATAGTACGAAAACATACAGATCTTGCTTTGTGAAACGGGGGATTAAAGGTGATTACTTATATACTGAAAAACGACAAGTATAGTATTGAAATTCCTGCACTGACCTATGGCACTGCAAATTTTGAACGCAAGGATTCAGACGATACATATTTTGAACTCCTTGATGCCTATGTCAGATGCGGCGGCAACTGTATTGATACAGCAAGAACCTATTGTTCGTGGCTCGAAGACGGCGAGGATAGCTCCGAGGGCGCAGTAGGAAGATGGATGAAGGCCAGAAACAACCGTAAGGATATGATTATCGTCACAAAGGGCGGACATCCCGAACACGGTGATATGTATACTTCAAGACTTTCAAGGGAAGACATAGAGTATGATATAAACAGAAGCCTTGAAGTCCTCGGCACTGACTATGTCGATGTGTTCCTGCTGCATAGAGATGACGAGAGCATAGACGTTTCTGAGATTATGCCGATACTTAACGATATAGTAAAATCAGGCAAGGCACACTTTATCGGCGTGTCTAACTGGAAAACCGCAAGAATAGAAAAGGCAAATAAGTTTGCCCTGGAAAACGGTATGGAGCCGCTACGTATAAGTCAGATAAATTATAGCCTTGCACATCTCAGCAACGATATGCTCGGCGACGATACTCTCGTTAATATGAGTTCTTCCGAACACGCTTGGTATGTAAGACACAAATTTCCGGTAATGGCGTTTTCGCCGCAGGCAAAGGGCTTCTTCTCGAAGCTTGCCAAGGGCGAGTCTGTAAAAAATATCATAGAGGGTCAGTTCGTAAGCACGGCAAACCTGGCAAGACTTGCAAAGGTTATAAAGCTCTGTAAAAAAATAGATACACCGCCTGCCGTGGTTGTCTTAGGTTACCTTAACAGCCAGCCGTTTTTCGTGACATCGGTATTTGCCGCAAGTAAGGTTTGGCAAATTGAAGAGGATATGGGCGCTAAGGATATGATTTTCGATAAAGCTACTCTTGCAGATCTGGAGCTTTAATTTTTAAAAGACGTTAGGAGGACACGCATAGGCTTTTGCGTGACATATTTATGCTAAGAGATATTCAGGACGAAATTATCCGAATTAAAAAGGAAAAGGATGTTTGCATTTTAGCTCACAGCTATCTTACGCACGACATCACGGAGATTGCAGATTTCGTAGGCGACTCTTTTGCGCTCAGCAAAAAGGCGCAGACAGCGCCTAACAAAAACGTGCTTATGTGCGGCGTCAGATTTATGGCAGAGACGGTTAAAATTCTCTCGCCGGAAAAGAGAGTGTATATTTCCGACAACTGTGCAGGCTGTCCTATGGCTGAGCAGCTGTCGCCCGACGAGCTTTGCAATATGAAAAAAGCAGAACCGGACAGAAAAGTCGTAGCGTATATCAATACGACGGCCGCACTCAAGGAGCATTGCGATGTCTGCGTAACGTCGTCCTCCGCACTCAAAATAGTATCTGAAATGGAGGATAAGAAAATCCTCTTTATCCCTGACTGTAATCTGGGAGAATTCATCAAAAAGAATGTAAAGAACAAGGATATAAAGCTTATTAACGGCGGCTGTCCTATCCATAACAGAGTAAGCGCAGACGACGTAAGGGAAGCTAAGAAGCTGCACCCAAACGCCCTCGTCCTTGTGCATCCGGAATGCAAACCAGAGGTCGTTGAGCTTTCCGACTATGCAGGTTCAACATCGGGCATTATGGATTTTGCGAAAAACAGCGACAATAAGGAATTTATCATCGGCACGGAAAACAGTATCGTCGAGCATCTTATGTACGACTGTCCCGATAAGAAATTCTATCCGCTTTCCAAAAAGCTTATCTGTGAGGATATGAAGCTTACCACGATAAGTAGCGTGCTGAATGTTCTGAAAGCAATAGGCGAGTCTGACGAAAACGAAATTGTTTTGTCAGATGAACAGATTAAGAAATCAAGAATCTGTATCGACGAAATGCTACGCAGAGGATAACTTAATAAGAAATAAGAGGTCAACCGCAAGCCGGCTGACCTCTTTTATATGCTATAATTTGTAAACCAAAACGTCGCTCCATTCGCCGTAAACAGTAACACCGTCGGTAGTTTTGTAGGCACGCACCCTTATGCTGTAAGTTCTGCCCTTGACAAGTCCCTTTGTAAAGGAAACAGTGGTATCTGTCGGAGATGTCGTAGAAGCGGTAAGTCCGCCAACAAACGTGTCCTTAGAAGCGTAATTTACCTGATATCCCGTAACGGCAGAATCCTTTTTCCAGGAAACCTTTATTGTTCTTGACGACGGTGCAGAGATAGCCGTTATAACCGGCTTCTGAGGCAGAAGCGTGTGCGTGACAACCTCGCTCCACTGTCCGTAATAGGTAACGCCGTTTATCTCCTTGTAGCTTCTTACTCTTACATAATAAGTTCTGCCGGCTACAAGACCTCTCGTAAAGCTTGCTGTGTTCTCTGTCGTGTTTACAGAAAGTCCGCCAACAAACGTAGGCTTCGAGCAGTAGTTGACCTGATATCCGTCAGCCTCTCCGTCATATTCAAACGAAGCCGAAAGCTTATTGCTTGAAAGTGCATTTATACCTGTGATAACAGGGGAGTCAGACACAAGAGTTTTGGTAGTGATCTCGCTCCATTCTCCGTAAACTTTCTTTCCGTCAATTAGCTTGTATGCACGCACTCTTATGTAGTACGTTCTGCCTACAACCAGACCCGACTGAAAAGCGATCGTGTCAACGCTGTTGTCCTCAACCGATGCTGTCAGACCTCCGACAAAATCTTTTCTTGACGAGTAGCCTACCTCATATCCCGATACCGCTTCGTCTGTCGTAAATGTGCAGGCAAGAACTCTGTGTCCCGGTATAGTAACTTGTGTGATGGTTGGCGTCTTAGGCAGAAGCGTGTGCGTGGCAACCTCGCTCCATTCTCCGTAAACTTTCTCGCCGTCGATAAGCTTGTAGGCGCGCACTCTTATGTAGTACGTCCTGCCTACAACCAGACCCGACTGAAAAGCGATCGTGTCAACGCTGTTGTCCTCAACCGAAGCAGTCAGGCCACCGACAAAATCTTTTCTTGACGAGTAGCCTACCTCGTATCCCGATACCGCTTCGTCTGTCGTAAACGTGCATGAAAGCTTCCTTTCTCCAACGGTTTTGATACCGGTTATTGAAACCTGCCGTGGATAAAGCGTAACAGTAATTGTGTCGCTCCATTCTCCATATATATCTGCGCCATTTTCGGTAGTTGTGTAAGAGCGTGCCTTTACATAATACGTCCTGCCGAAGACCAAGCCCCTTTGCATACTTACGGTTGTCTGGGTGTTTCCGCTCTGCTTGACTGTTAAGCCGCCAAGATAATTCTTCTTTGAGGAGTAGCTTATTTCGTAACCGCTTGCGTTTGTATCACCTGTTACAACAGCGGAAATAAGTCTGTCCTCAGAAATAGCAGTAAGTTTTTTTATAGCCTGCTTTTTGGGCGCAATAGTAAAGCTCGCCGTGGCGGTGCCAGTAAACAGACCCTTTCCCGTAACTGTGACATATCCGCGGCCAATGTTCTTGTTATCGGAATATTCTACCGTGTAATCCGTTCCCGATTTAAGAGCAGTGCCGCCGAAAGTAACGGTAACGGACGGCTTTTGTGCGTCTCCTGTGTATGCTAAAATATCTTTAGAGAGCGTAATCTGCGCTTCGGATATATCGGCGTTTCCGATTGCAAAACTCTTGGTTATCGTTCCGATGTATGCGCCGTTGCCCTTTATTGCAACAGTTGCCGTACCCTTGTTTATGTTGCCTGAGTAGCTGACCGTGTAGTCCCTGAACGGAGTAAGAACGTTTCCGTTTTTGTCTGTCACGGTAACATTCGGCCTTAGCTCGAAGCCCGTGTATTCAGCAGAGGAGTACTCAAGCTGTGCGTCAAGCTTTGTAAAGTCAATACCCGTAAGCGAGAAAGTCTTTGAAGCTTTTCCTGTATAAGTACCCATTCCTACAATGTAAGCGGTAGCAGTCCTGCTCTGAACATTGAGAATGTAGGATACAGAATAATCCGTGCCGTCAATCAGCGTCTTTCCCGAAGCGTCGTTTACAGTGACAACAGGCTTAATGAATTCGCCGCTGTCTGAAATCGAGCCTTGCGAAACCGACACAGTAAAGCCCGAAAGATTTGTAAGCGTGTCGGAAGAAATTTTGTAGGTCTTTGTTGCAGTACCCGTGTAGTTTCCCTTGCCGGTGACTTTTACTGTCGCAGTGCCGACAGCCGTGTTGTTTGAATATGCGAGAGCGTAGTCTGTGCCAAGCTTTAACGCCTTGCCGTTATAGTTTACCGTTATAGCGGGAACTATTGTGCTTTCTGTGTATTTCTGCGTTGGAATATCTACAATAACCGCATCGTTTATGTCTATCGGAAGAATGGAAAATGTCTGTGTACCTTTTCCCAAGTATCTTTCGCCGGCAGCTGAAATGGTAACGGTAGCCGTACCGCTTGCCGTGTTTTTTGAGTATGAAGCCGTGTAGTCAAGTCCCTCGACCAGCTTCACCTGATTTGTCATACATTCAAGCTTGGAATTTTCGATATAGCCGTAATGCCTGTTCACTCCGTCGTCATAGTATACTGAGTATAATGTAGCTCCGTCAACAGTAGCTTCTCCGATAACCGTAACATCGCTTTGCACATCAAGAGTCATAAGCTTTGCAGAATATTTCGACGGCTTTGCAAAAAGTACGGCAGAAGTGATAAGCTTCGCATCGGCGTATTCCTTGTCATATACGGAAATGTTCGGCGTTAATGCCGCGCCTGTGTACGGAAGTGGTTCTATTTCGCTTATCGTTACGTCAGAGAGTGTGTCCTTTACCGTGACCCTGCACTGCGCTTCAAGTCCGTTTGCAGACTTTACTGTAACAGTTGTAGTGCCGGGTGCAACGGCAACGAGCGTAGACGTTTGTTTAGCGAAATAAGCAACGGCAGGATTACTGGTCTGCCAGGTAAGCTCCTTCATGCAACCCTCAGGCACCTTTTCAACAGGCATAGTAAACCGCTGTCCCTGTTCGATTATGTATTCATCTTTTGCAAAGGATATATCCTCAAGCACCTGTGGAAGAAACATAAAGTCGCAGTCAACATATCCGTCAATGCTGTCAAGCTGACCCGAGTCGCTGTACTGCCAGATTAGATATTCGCCCTCATAGTCGGTCTTGGTGTTGTAATGGGCAAGCCATACGGGATACTCTTTCTCTAGTTTTTCTGCGTGCATACTGTCGTAAAGAGTGTATTTGCTTCCGTAAATCATACCCTCGTAGCCTGCCGCCTTTACAGTATCAAGAAAAGCGAAGATAACCTCGGTAGCTTTATCCTCCGAAAGGTGAGCGTCATATAATCTGCCGCCGTGACCTCCGTCCACCCACGCATATTCAAAGTCCATTACAATCGGAAGCTGAAGGTCGTATCCTTTGAGATTCGATATGCAGTATTTAGCCTCCGCAACTGCCTCGGCAGGTGTTGTCGCTTGCGAGTAGAAGTATACCCCTGCGTCAATTCCTGCGTTATTTGCGCCTTCAATGTTCTGCTTGAAGCGGTTGTCAATATATATCGCACCCGAAGCGCTTGTCGACCTGTAGCCAAGCCTTATTATTGCAAAATCAACGCCCTCTGATTTAAGTCCGTTCCAGTTTATGTCGCCCTGCCATTTTGAAACATCGATTCCGTCAAGAATTTGATATCCGTCAAATTTCGGGTTGATTGTGTAGGTCTTACCGTTTAAGATACTTTTTTGGGTTATCGTTATATCCTCCGCACTTGCCGTCCGCCCCAAAATCGAAAGCGGCAAAAGCTGTGAGAACAGCGAAAATGCCAGTAAGCCCGATAATATTTTTCTGTATTTCAATTTGTTGTCCTCCGTGTAGTTATAATTGTTACAAAATGATTACAAATATATTATAGCATCTTACAGAAATTATGTCAATCTAACAAATCATATTTCATAAATTGACAATAAACCTGTCAAAATTTCCTAGTAATTGCGAATCCACAAAAGCAAAATATTCTGCATATTTTAGTATATTCTTGCAAACAATAGCGTTACAAAAAGAAAAGAATGCCCAGGCGATGCCTGATGAAAGGAAAGAAAAAAGGATGAAAGCAACAGGAATTGTCCGTAGAATCGACGACCTCGGGAGAGTCGTTATTCCCAAAGAGATCAGAAGAACTATGAGAATTAAAGAGGGTGCGCCCCTTGAAATCTATACAAGCAACGAGGGGGAGGTAATCTTCCGCAAGTATTCGCCGATTAACGAGATGTCGGAAAACGCAACTCAGGCGGCAGAGGTGATGTACAAGCTAGGCGGTGCGCCCGCCGTAATCTTTGACCGTGACCACGTTGTAGCGGTAGCAGGCGTTGCAAAGAGAGAGTATAACGAAAGACGTGTTACGCCCGCTCTTGAAGAAATTATGGAGCACAGACAGGGCTATGTCGCAAGCGACGACAGCGCCGGAAAGCTTATGCCTATTGAGGGCGTAGACAGACAGGCGCTCGCAGTTTTTCCGATTGTGTCGCAGGGCGATGTAACCGGTGCGGTAGCCTATGTTTCGTCTGAAAACAACACCCTTGCAACCG
This sequence comes from Ruminococcus sp. Phil15, assembly GCA_001940995.1. Lineage (GTDB taxonomy): Bacteria > Bacillota > Clostridia > Oscillospirales > Ruminococcaceae > UBA7477. The sequence goes on along the minus strand of MSHC01000024.1, from coordinate 19,652 downwards.
AAACACAGCATACTCTAGCTAAGGCGACGGCAATGTTTTTGGGAAAACAAATCGAAGAATAGTTTTTTATAGTATAAACAGCCTTTGACAATTTTTTGCGTCAAGGGCTGTTATTATTTATATGAAAAAATAAGAGAAAGGAAAATCAAAATGAAAATACTGTTTGACAACAAAAACAGATGTCTTGTCTGCCTGTCAGGTGAAATCGACCATCATAATGCCTCGGCAATAAGAATGAAAATAGATGTCGCAATAGATTCTCATTGTCCGGGCGAAGTTTATATTGATTTTTCGGGAGTGTCATTTATGGATAGCTCCGGAATAGGACTCGTTATGGGAAGATACCGCATTCTCCGTGAATACGGAGCAAGCCTATTCGTTGCAAACTGCAAGGGCAGTATCCGTAAAGTAATGCAGCTGTCAGGAATGAATCGTCTTGCGAAATTTGTAGACGGCGATTTTGAAAACGAATTTCTAAACTCAAGGAAAGGGGAAACAGTAAATGAGCAGGTCGCAAACGTTAAATGAGCTTAAAGTGGCATTCCCAAGCCTGTCCGAAAATGAAAGCCTCGCAAGACTTATAGTCAGCGGATTTGTGTCAGGACTGAATCCAATGATAGACGAATTGTCCGACGTGAAAACCGCCGTGTCAGAGGCAGTCACAAACTGCATAGTCCACGGCTACCGAAATACAGTAGGAACAATAAAAATGCACCTCAGAATATTAGAGGGAAACGAGCTTTACATACGCATTTCGGATAAGGGCTGCGGAATTGAAAACATAGAAAGAGCAATGGAGCCTCTTTTCACCTCCGCTCCCGATGAGGACAGAGCAGGTCTTGGCTTTACAGTAATGGAAAGCTTTATGGACAAGCTGTCGGTAAGGAGTAAAAATGGCAACGGAACAACAGTTACAATGCGAAAAAAGCTTGAGTCAAGAGTTAAATAACAGCGATAAGCAAAAGCTGGCATCCGAAAACCTGGGACTTGTACATTTGTGTGCGAACCGTTTCCGTGGAAGGTCGCTGGAGTACGAGGAGCTGTATTCAGCCGGCTGCGTGGGTCTTATGAAAGCTGCAAATGCCTTTGACCCTACGCTGGGCTATAAGTTTTCGACCTATGCCGTCCCCGTAATATTAGGCGAAATAAAACGACTTTTTCGTGACGGCGGAACGGTAAAGGTAAGCCGAAGCCTTAAAGAATTATCCGTCAGAATTTCAAGACTCCGTGAGCAGTTTATTAAGGATTACGGCAGAGAACCGAGAGTAGAAGAACTCTGCGAAATAAGCGGAGAACAGAGAGAAAAGATTGTAGAAGCGCTCAACGTGTCTATGCCGCCGATGAGTCTTACCGCACAAACAGACGAGGGCGGTAACACGCAGAACGAAATAGATATCCCTGTTTCCGCTCCCGATGAGAAAATTGTAACATCTATGGCGCTCCGTCAGGCGTTGTCCTGTCTGGAAGATAAGGACAGGGAGCTGATAAGGCTTCGCTATGTGAAAAACAAAACCCAGACGCAAACTGCGTCTGAGCTTGGTATGACTCAGGTCCAGGTTTCAAGACGAGAGAAAAAATTGCTTTTAAAGCTCCGTGAGATGCTTTGTTAGTATCTCGGAGGCAAGGTAAAGCGAGCCGCAGATAATTCCCGTGCCGCCATTCTGCAAAAGTCCTTTCAGCGTCTTAACGCCCTTTGCAACATCTGAAACAGCGGTAGTTTCCACGCCTTCGGCAGACGTGATTTCGGCAAGCTTCACAGAGCTTAAAGCCTTGGGGTGAAACGTGTCTACCGTGATTATTTTGTCGGCAAGCGGACAAAGCTGCTTGACAGATTCAGCCGAATCTTTTTCTTCAAGCATTCCGACAAGTATGTACCTTGGCGCATCTGTCTTTGTTTCAAGAAAATGGGAAAGCGCAGAAAATCCGTCGGGATTGTGACTGCCGTCAAGAATGATGAGCGGATTTTGTGAGACGACCTGCGTCCTGGCAGGAATTTTGGCATTCCATATACCATTTTTTATCGCACTTTCTGAAACGGGGAGTGCGTATTTTATTGCACCGAGCGCCTCTATTACAGTAACAGCGTTCGACACCTGATGAATTCCGCACATAGCGGTCTTGTACCTGTTTCCCTTGTAGATGAACTCACAGCCGTAAAGCGTGTCGGATATAGTTTCAAGCTCCTTTATATTTGGAATAACAGCCTTTGAATGATTGCATATAGCCGTGCGCAGGAAAATATCCTCTGTAATATTCCTGTTCCCGAATGACAAAACGCAGGGCGAGCCTTCCTTTATAATTCCGCACTTCTGCCTCGTTATTTCTTCAATCGTGCCGCCAAGTATAGCCGTATGGTCGTAGGATACAGAGCATATTACAGATACAAGCGGATTTTCAATAACGTTCGTCGAATCTAAAAGTCCGCCGACGCCGGTTTCCCATACAACGACATCACAGCCCCGCTCCTTGAAATACAAAAGTGCAATGCACATTGTTATTTCAAACTGCGAGTATTCAAAGCCGAAGCTTGTCCTTTCTGCGGCTGTCTTAACAATTCCTGCATATCTCCTGAGATAGTGCAGGGGAATGTTTTTACCGTTTATCCTTATTCTGTCACAGTATTCGATTATGTAAGGGGAGGTGAACGTACCAACCCTGTAACCCTCCGCCGTAAGACACTCGGTAAGCATCTCGCAGACAGAACCCTTTCCGTTCGTGCCTGCAACGTGAATAAACCGCAAGCCGTTCTGCGGATCTGAAAGCTCGTAAAGAAGCGTCCTTATTCTAGATAGATCCCGTACAGGCTTTCCCGATTTTCCAAAGCTTCCGAGAAATTCAAATATGTCATTTGTGTCCACAAGAAACATCTCCAAACTATATTTCCTTTATAAATTCATAAAGCTCAATCGCTTTTTGCTCGCTTATCTTAGCACATTCAGACAGCTCCTGCGGAGTAGCAGACTTGAGCGCCGTCTTTGTCTTGAACCTTGTGAGCAAAAGCTTTGCCTTGGCAGGTCCTATGCCCTTGACCTTGGTGATTTCAAGCTGATAAGCCGCTTTTGTCCTTTTCTGCCGTTGGAACGAAATAGCGTATCTGTGCACCTCGTCCTGTATCTGCGTGATAAGCGAAAATCCCGCACTTCTCTTTGAAAGCCCGATTTCTCCGCCGCCCGTCGCAATTGCCCTCGTGCGGTGCTTTGAGTCCTTGACAAGTCCGTAAAGCGGTACGTCTATGCCCATTTCGGAAAGAATCGGTGCAACAGCGTTAACGTGTCCCTTGCCGCCGTCTAAGAAAATCAGGTCGGGCATAACGGAAAAGCTCTCGTCGCCGTCTAGATAACGCTGAAAACGCCTTGTCAGCACCTCCTGCATACAAGCATAGTCGTCTTGCCCCGAAACCGTCTTTATTGTAAACTTCCTGTATAGCTTTTTGTTAGGCCGTCCGTTTTCAAATACAACCATTCCTGCAACAACATTTACAGAGCCGAGATTTGAAATGTCGTAGCATTCTATAAACCTCGGCGGCTTTGAAAGTCCTATAGCTCTTGCAAGCTCGTCCAGCGCAGTGATCTCCCTGCCGGAGCGGCCAACCTTTATAGACAGGTATTCCGAAGCGTTGCTAGATGAAAGCTCAAGCAACCTTGCCGCAGAGCTTCTCTTGGGATTTTGCAGATTTACCGGGTGTGAGCAAAGAGATTTGAGATAATCTGTAAGATTAACCCTGTCGGCTTCCTCAAACTCAACGTCTACAAAAATATCCTTAGGGATATAGTCTCTTGACGAGTAATATTGTATTATGAATTCTTCACGGAGCGAGGGCGCGTCGTCCTCCTGACCGAGGAAAAAGCTAGCCTTGTCAAAAAGTCTGCCGCCCCTGTACATCACAACGCTTATGCAGGCGTTGCCGCCAAGCAGCGCCGCCGCAATAACGTCGCAGTCACGCCTGTCCTCGTCAATTATTTTCTGACTCTCAGATGCCTTTGCAATAGCGTTTATCCTGTCACGAAGCTTAGCCGCACGCTCAAAATCAAGGTTTTCGGAAGCCTCCAACATTTGTTTCGTCAGCTCCTCAACAGAGCTTTCAGAGCCGTTTCTGATATAGTCTACAGCCTCGGAAATTATGCCCCTGTAATCCTCTGCGGAAACTCCTCCGAGGCATAATCCCATGCATCTTTTTATGTGATAGTTAAGGCATGGTCTGTGCTTTTTAAATTCCTGCGGGAACTTTTTAGTGCAGGTCGGGAGAGCAAACACCCTGTTAGCCTCGATAACCGCCTGCTTGACTGCATAGGAGCTTGTGTAAGGACCGATGTACTGTGCGCCGTCCTCGTATTTTTGAAGCGCACATTGAAGCCTTGGATATTCTTCATTTGTAATCTTGATGTAGCTGTAACCCTTGTCGTCCTTTAACAGAATGTTGTACTTAGGTTTGTATTGTTTTATAAGCGAGCATTCAAGTACAAGCGCCTCAAACTCGCTGTCCGTAATTATAAAATCGTAATCGTACACGTTTGAAACCATTCTCGCAACCTTGGGAAGATGGTCAAAATCCTTGCGGAAATAGCTGGAAACTCTGTTGTGCAGATTTTTAGCCTTGCCGATATATATGATTTTTCCGTCGGAATTTTTCATAATGTAACAGCCCGGTCTGTTCGTCAGCTTCGATGTCTTGTCACGAAGATAGGGAAGTCTTTCGTTTACCGCAATCAATTCTTTCAGATCCTTCCTGAAGCGATTTTTCTAAAATAAAGCACAATGCCGTTTGTGCATAGCATTGCGCTTTTGGTTACTTTAAGCTCACAAGTACGATTTCAGAGGGATTGAAAATTCTAAACTTTCCAAGTCCTCTAGATACGACCATATTAGCGCCGAACTTTCTGAAAACGCCGTATGTGTAGTCGGGAAAAAACGTCCTCTCCGGCGAAAGCAGACCCTTGTTTATAAACGGTATGCGGATAACTCCGCCGTGAATGTGTCCGGAAAATACAAGATCAGCGCCCCACGATTCGTATTCGCTGAACGGGAGAGGCGAGTGCGCAAGAAGCACGGAGAATATGTCGTCGTCGTTCTTGCCGCACAGCTCCGTAATCTCAGCCTTTGTAACTTGAGGAAGACCTTTGAAATCGCCATTCGGATTTCTGTAAAAATACGATTCAAGCGCAAGCCCGTAAATGGTTATCTGCGAATTTTCACGCCGTAGAGTTTCTTTTGAATTTACAAGAACGTGTACGCCAAGCTTTATAAGCTCATCCGAAAGCTTCTCGGTAAGAGCCTTGTTGTCAACCTCGTGGTTTCCAAGACAGTAGTATACAGGCGCAATTTTCGTAAGCCTTTTCATAAGCGTAACCTTTTTGGCATATTTCTTTTCGCTCCTGGAAATAAGGTCGCCTGTAAAGAATATTATGTCGGGGTGAAGCGGTCTTATTCTTTCTATAAGCCTATCATAATCCTTGCCGAAGCGCTTTGTGTGCAGGTCGGAAAGGTGCAGAATTCTAAAGCCCCTGAATTCCTTGGGGAGTCCACGGCAGGTGACTCTGTATCTCGATACAGATATCCTTGTGTTTTCGACTATCAGAAAAATGAGAATGAGTACAAGTATAACAATCGCAATCTTCAAATCTGCCGCCCCCTTTAAAATTACTATATATAATTATACAGCTTTTTTGTTATAAATGCAAGCCGCAATTGTAATTGTTATGATAAATTTCGGGTAAATTATATTGACATTAATGCCGCAGTGTGCTATAATTACGGTAATGACTTATATTAATCGGCGAAATTTGCGGCATTGATATATAACTGTCCGCAATTATGAGGTGATAACATTATGAGAAGTATAAAACCCGGCAGAGGAAATTCAATGATGGAGGGCATAGCTTGCGTATTTACTGCACTTTTCGGCGTCGGCTGGATTGTAACCGCTGTTTCTATCGGCGCACCGATAATGTTTCCGCTTTTCGGAATAGGCTTTGTTCTCTTGTCGGTTATAAAAGCAATCTTTAGCTTCAAGAATGCTTTTTCACAAAACCGTATGTCCGATTTTGATATAGTTGACGGTAACGAAGAACAGGACCCGTTTAACCAAAGGTTTGGCAGTCCATCAAGCCGAATTAAGAGTAACTACTGTCCGCATTGCGGTAATAGGGTTGAAGACGGTTATACTTTCTGTAATTACTGCGGTAACGAGCTTTCAAGACGTTAAGCGCAACATAAATACTGATGACAGCTTTGTGCGATATTTCCATAAAGAATAAGAGTCTGAGAATTTCTTTCTCAGACTCTCTTTATTATTCAACAAGACAAACCGCAGTTGCGGATATTCCAAGTCCCTGACCCGTGAAGCCGAGTTTTTCCTCGGTCGTAGCCTTTACCGATACAAAGGAAACGTCCAACCCCAGCGCATCAGCAATGTTTTCCCTCATCGCCTGTATGTGCGGCGCAAGCTTGGGCGCCTGAGCGCAGACTGTCGAATCTACGTTTATTACCCTGAATCCGTTCTGTTTCAGAATTTCCACGCATTTTTTCAAAAGCTCCATACTGTCAGCGCCCTTGTATGTCTCATTCGTGTCGGGAAAATGCTTCCCTATGTCGCCCAAAGCGCAAGCACCGAGCATACTGTCCATTACAGCGTGAAGAAGTACGTCAGCGTCGGAATGCCCTAAAAGCCCCTTTTCGTATGGAATATCCACACCGCCTAAAATGAGCTTTCTGCCATCTGCAAGTCTGTGAACATCGTATCCGTGACCTATTCTCATATTATTTTGTGTCCTTTCCGAGAAGATTTTTAGCAAGCTCTATGTCCTCAGTCGTCGTGAGCTTTATGTTTGAGTAATCGCCAACGGTAATCTTTGGCATTACCCCGATAGCCTCGCATAGAGAAACATCGTCTGTGTATGTTTTTTTGAGCGTTCTTGCGCTTTCAATTGCAAGCCTGTAAAGATCCCTAGCCACAACCTGCGGAGTCTGCGCAGAAAACAGCATCTCACGCTTAGGAGTGTCAGTAACGATTCCGTCTGCTGAAATCTTGATAGTGTCCTTTACAGGCACACATACGACAGCCGTACCTGTCTGTCTTGCATCTTCAATGCACCTAAGCACAGTATCTCTCTTAGTGAACGGTCTTGCACCGTCCTGGATACAAACATAGTCGCAGTCGTCGGTTGCCGCCATAACACCGTTAGCCACGCTTTCCTGCCTTGTTTCGCCGCCGTCTGCAAAGACGATTTCCGTTTTATAGCTTTCCTCCGCAAGAAGTTCCGTCAAGCTTTTCTTCATTTCTTCGGTTGCAGAAAGAATAACCCTTGATACGTTTTCCATTCCGTCAAATATATCAATTGTGCGAAGAATTACCTCTCTGCCCTTTAATGAGTACAACAGCTTGTTAAAGCCCATTCTGCTTGACGAGCCGCCGCAGGCGATTATTACATTAACATTACTGCCGTGGGGTATTGCAATGTTTTCAGACAACAGCTTTTTCTGCCTGCCACGGCTGATAGCCATTACGGCTTTTAAAAACTCCTCACTGCTGTCCTCAAAGCCTGCGTTTGCCCTGATTCTTACAGCCTCAATAATCTGCTGTTCACGGTTTCCCTGCAGAACTGGTGCATTGGTGCGCTTCTTTTCTCTTGCAACCTCGTCGCATATTGCCATTCTTTCCTCGAAAAGCTTTTGAAGCTGTATATCAATCACATCTATTTTATCTCTTAATTCTGAAAGTCCCACAACAAATTACCTCCTAAAGATTCTCTGTTTCTAATTATACTACATAAAATAGTATTTTACAATTGCAAATGCGTAAAAACTATGCTAGAATAACCATAGAAAACTTATTCGGAGGAATTTAGCTATGCTGTTTGAAAAAGTTAAGATTAATGTAGATTATGCAAAAGCAAATTTAAATCCTGAGGGCTGCTATGCAACGCTAGATTGCTATGCTTATGATGTTAAAGAGGAAACGGGAAACAAGAAAAGACCTGCCGTTGTCATTTGTCCGGGCGGCGGATACGACTACTGCTCGGAAAGAGAAGCCGAGTTTATCGCACTTAGATTTTTGGGAGCAGGTATCTGCGCATTTGTTTTGAGATATTCCTGCGTCAAGAAGCGTTTTCCTACCGCAACGCTCGAAGCCTGCACCGCAATGAAATATGTTCGTGACAACGCAGAAAAGTTTGATATAGACCCCGAGCTTGTCTATATTGCGGGCTTTTCAGCAGGCGGACACCTCGCCGCGTCCGTTTCCGTTTTCTATGATAAGGACTTTATTACAAAGCCGCTTGGATGTACCCCCGAGGATATAAAGCCAAAGGGACAGATTTTATCCTATCCTGTTATCACGTCGGGAAAATATTGTCACGAGGGTTCAATACTAAATCTTATTGGCGAGGAGCAGGACGCAGAGCTTCGTACTCTTATGAGTCTTGAAAATCAGGTGAGCGACAAAACTCCTAAGGCGTTTATTTGGCATTGTGCTGACGACGGATGCGTACCTGTGCAGAACAGCCTTTTGTATATGAATTCGCTTATCGAGCATGGTGTCCTTTATGAATGTCACATCTACGAGAACGGCGGACACGGCTTAGGACTTTGCGACTTTAATACAGCGTCGTTTGGATGGGAGGGACACTTCCAGCCGGTAGCCGCAAAGTGGGCAGACCTTGCAATCGACTGGGTAATGCGTGATTTCAAGCCATTTACAAGACCGTAAAAATAGAATGTCCGAGAGCATAAAGCTTTCGGACATTTTTCTACTTGATTTTTTAAGGCTGATGTGATATAATAAATAAGCGATATTTATTCCTGCTCCCTTAGTTAAATGGATATAATAAACCCCTCCTAAGGGTTAGTTACAAGTTCGATTCTTGTAGGGAGTGCCAAAATACCTCTTACCTTTTCGGTAGGAGGTATTTTTGTGTTAGCTAAGCTGTGTTATAATCAGCTGTGCCGAAACAGGATTTGCACCGCCTGCAGATGGCGTTGGAGTAAGAGAAGTCGTGTTTGTAGCAGGATTTCTTACAGTAAGCACCGAGCCTGCCTCGGTTGCCGTAACAAGCGCCATTCCCGTAATATGCGAGTCGGCGGCAGACCTGCCCGTTACAGTGTAAGGCAATTCTGTGCCGTTAAGCTTCAGAACGAGCTGACCTGCTTCCGCAGCAGTAGCATTGAACTTAACCTCGTAGATGCCGGCGTCATCAAGCGTAAATGACGTTCGGATGTCCTTGATACTCCTGTTCCGCCAACACGCACCCGTTTGCGGAAAAGCGACGTCCTCGCCGGGAGCAATGGCGTCCGGGTTATCGGAGGCTGTTTAATGTCACAAAAAAGCCACCTTCGCTGAGAAAGTGGCTGGATTAATATTCGGTTTAGAGAAGAACAATGCCGTTTTCAGCACATTCCCTTGTCATTTCTGACGGCCATACGGAAACCTGTACCTCGCCGATGTGCGCCTTTTCAAGAAGAAGCATACAAAGCCTTGACTGTCCGATTCCGCCGCCTATTGTAAGCGGTAGAGTTCCGTCAAGTATTTTGCTGTGATACTCATACTTTGCTCTGTCCATTGCGTCGCATTCTTTGAGCTGTTTTTCAAGAGATTCTGCGTCAACTCTTATACCCATTGAGGAAACCTCGAGCGCATCTTGAAGCACCTCATCCCAGAACAGAAGGTCGCCGTTGAGTGACCAGTCATCGTAGTCAGGCGCTCTGCCATCGTGCTTTTCGCCGCTTTTGAGCTTTCCGCCGATTTGCATTATAAATACAGTCTTATGCTCCTTGACGATAAGTCTTTCACGTTCTTTTGCAGGAACACCAGGGTACATATCTTCAAGCTCCTGCGATGTGATAAAGAAGGGAACATCGCAGATCGTAGTGGCGAGCTGTGGGTATCTAAGGTTTACCTTTCTCTTTGCAAATGCAATAGCCTTTACAATTGATGCCACGGTTTCCTTGAGAAAATCAATTGTCCTTTCCTCACGGCTTATAACCTTTTCCCAGTCCCACTGGTCAACGAATATCGAGTGCACATTGTCAGCGTCATCATCTCGGCGAATAGCGTTCATATCCGTGTAAATGCCTTCGTTTACCTTGTATCCGTACCTGTAAAGAGCCATTCTTTTCCACTTTGCGAGCGACTGAACTATCTCGGCGTCGCAGTCGATTTCCTTTATAGTGAATTCAACCTTCCGCTCAACGCCGTTGAGGTCGTCGTTTATGCCGTTTCCTTTCTGCACGAGCAGGGGAGCGGTGACTCTGTCAAGAGTAAGAGCAAAGGAAAGTGCCTGCTGAAAAACATCTTTAATGTATTTTATAGCGTGCTGTGTTTCTCTGAGCGTAAGAGCGGACTTGTAGCCCACCGGAATTTGTAATGATTTTGACATTGCGTATCAGTCCTTTCTTATGGCTTAATATGATTGGTTATTATCTGATGCTGCCTACTGTTCTCGGGTAGAGGATAACGTCCCTTATGTTGGATACGCCTGTTACATACATAATAAGACGCTCAAAACCGAGTCCGAATCCGCCGTGCGGAACAGAGCCGTACTTTCTGAGGTCAAGGTAGTCGCTGTAAAGGTCAAGGTTCATGCCTCTCTCTTTCATAGTAGCAACAAGCTTGTCATAGTCCGCTTCACGCTCGCTTCCGCCGATGATTTCACCAACGCCTGGAACAAGCAGGTCAACGGCCGCAACCGTCTTTCCGTCAGCGTTCTGCTTCATATAGAAAGACTTGATTTCCTTAGGGTAGTCTGTTACGAATACAGCCTTTTTGAATACCTTTTCGGAAATGTATCTTTCATGCTCTGTCTGGAGGTCGCAGCCCCATTCAACAGGGTACTGGAAGCTTTCGCCCGAATCTTTGAGAAGCTCAATTGCCTCTGTGTAGGTGACTGTTGCAAAATCGTGTGAGATAAGCTCCTCAAGCCTTGCAATAAGTCCCTTTTCAAAATGTGCGTCGAAGAATTTCATCTCGTTCGGACAGCTGTCAAGTACAGTCCTGATAACCGTCTTAATCATATCCTCTGCGATCTCGATAACGTCAGGAAGCTCAGCAAACGCAATTTCAGGTTCAACGTGCCAGAACTCCGCAAGATGCTTTGGCGTGTTTGAGTTTTCTGCTCTGAATGACGGACCGAATGTGTAAATCTTGCCCATTGCTAGTGCGGCAACCTCGCCCTCGAGCTGTCCCGAAACGCTGAGTCCTGCCCTCCTGCCGAAGAAGTCGTCAGCGTAGTATTCGCTCTCGTTCTTGTATTTATCTGTGTAGCCGTTCGTTGTGACAATGAACATTTCGCCTGCGCCTTCGCAGTCGCTTCCCGTGATAAGCGGAGTGTTAATGTAAACGTAGTTGTGACTCTGGAAATAGTTGTGAATTGCAGAAGCCATTACGGAACGGATTCTGAAAACCGCATTGAATGTGTTCGTTCTGCCTCTGAGATGCGGCATAGTGCGGAGAAATTCAAGCGTGTGACCCTTCTTCTGAAGAGCGTAGTCGGTAGGGCAGTTGCCGAGAATTGCAATTGCCTCAGGCTTAACGCCTATCTCAACTGTGTTGTTTCTGCCTTCAACAACAGTACCTGTTACCTTTACAGATGTGCCGACTCTTGGCTCCTTGTAGTCTGCGTTGTCTGCCTTGTCAACAACAATCTGAATGTGTTTTAATGTCGTTCCGTCGTTAAGCTCGATAAATGCAACGTTCTTTGAGTTTCTTGCTGTTCTTACCCAACCGCAAACGGTAACTTCCTTACCGATGTATTCGGGATTTTCAAAAATCTGTCTGATGTCGGTGTGCTTCATATTATCTTATCCTTTCTTACAGTTTTTTAGAATAAAAAAACTCCGATCCTAAATAAAAAATTAGGACGGAGAAGTAAACCCGTGGTGCCACCTAAATTACCGCCGAAAAGGCAGTCGCTTCACACTCTTACATAGCGCTTTCCGTTTAACGCACGGCAACGTCGCACCTACTGATTGAAAACAGATTTCAACGTTCAGCTTGCTGCTCAGGAGTGTTATTCGCAAGGACTCCGCTGTGCGGTTTCCACTGTCCCGCACTCACTTTGAGTGAGTCTCCCTGTTACTTCTCTCCGTCAAGGCATTTCAGGCATTAAAATACTTTGTTATTATATCACCCTTTTTTGTTCCTGTCAAGTGTTTAGAGCATTAAAGCAAGGAAAAACCGATCTTAGCGATGCTAAAATCGGTTTTACGCCTATTCAATATCAATTATAACATATTCGGAAATCGCAAAGGTCTTGAAAGGGATTGCCCAGCCTGAAATTCCCGACGTAACGACAAAGTCTGTGCCGCCGATGTTTTCATGACCGTAAAGCTTGTCATTCATTCCGGTAATGATTCCAACTATGCCGGCAGGAAAAACGTGTCCTCCGTGAGTGTGTCCCGAAAGCACAAGGTCAACTCCTGCCGACTGCTCGGCATCATAGTCGTTTGGCTGATGGTCAAGCACGATCATATATTTTGACGTGTCAAGACCCTTTGTAAGCTCCGACATCTCAAGTCTTGTGTCCTCGGACGCATCCTGCCTGCCGATAACGTAAAATCTGTCGTCAATCAGCACAGCCTCATCTTCTAATATTTTAACGCCGTTAGCTGCCATCTCGTCACGAAGCTGTGTTACAGTGTAGTCCTTATCGGTGGAATAGCCCTTGTCATGATTTCCGAAAACGAAGTAAACACCGTATTTTGAGTCAATACTGCCCAAAGCCTCGCAGGACTTCTTCAAGTCCGCAAAGGTCGAGTCATCGTCAACATAGTCGCCGACAACAAATACAATATCGGGCGACTGCTTGTTTATTATTTCAATCTCATCAGTGAATTTTTCACCGTCAAGCGTAATGCCAATATGAGAGTCTGCAATAAACGCAACCCTCAGGCTTCCTATGTCCTTGTCTGTGTCGATTTTGTAATCAGTTTCGTAAACGTGATGTGCAAAGTACCAGCCGAAGCAAAGGTATACTATTGTGCAAACAGTTGCCAAAAGCCCCATAATGTCAAGGCTTAACTCTTTCTTAAAAGCCTTTTTTGCAATGAACGTAATTATATCAGCAAGTACAAAGAATATACCAACGTGTATAATCACAATAAGCGATGCAAATGCATTTAGTATAAGTCCGGGAATCACCACAACGGCAACAAGAATAATAAGCGGTATTGCTATTTCTAATACCTTTTTGCCGTTAGAAAGCTTTTTGACAAATGAGAATTTTCTAAATCTTGCAAGAAGATATAAAAGTCCTGCAGCTGAACAGACTATAGAAAACAAGAATACGAATATCCAGAACAATTAAATCCTTCCTTTGAAAATATGTATTTCATAAGCAGAGTAATTATATCACATAATTGCCGTGATTTCAACAAAAAGCTTGAAAAATGTGAAAAAGCGTTGTATAATTCCATTAATAGAATCATTACAACAAAGGAGTGCATGAAATGGATAAGCAGACATTTGAAAGCAAAATAAAGAGAGTTGTTATATCTGAACAGGAAATAAAGACCGCAGTAAGGGGGTTGGGCGAGAGAATCAGCAGGGAATATGAGAATAAACCGCTTTTGCTTCTCGGTATTTTGAAAGGTTCGTTCGTCTTTCTCTCAGACCTCTGCCGTGAAATTACAATACCCTGCGAGGTAGAGTTTATGGCTGCAAAGAGCTACTACTCAGGTACCGAGTCATCCGGCAATGTTACGATAACATATGATATAAAAAGGGATATTTCCAAGTATAACGTTATTATCGTCGAGGATATTATAGATACGGGAAGAACTCTCAAAGATATAGTAAAACTGCTGAAAGACAGAAATCCTATTTCGCTCAAGGTGTTTACTCTCCTAGATAAGCCGTCAAGGAGGCTTGTCGATTTTGAAGCGGACGAAGCGCTCTTTACAATACCGGATTTTTTCGTGATCGGTTACGGACTCGACTGCGGAGAAATCTACCGAAATCTCCCGTATATCGCGGAATTTTCGGAATAGGCGCACCGTATCTGACAGCCTATTTGCTAATTCTAACTTACTAGTAAGAAATAACAGCCGTTTTGAAGAATGGCTGTTATTTTTGTCCTGTTAAATACCTAAGCGGTATGGCAACGTCTCAACAGAACAAGCCTGTTGCAATCATTTCAATAGGGAGAATTTCCACCTTTGGTTGAACAAGTTTCATATAATCGGTTATTGTGATAAAGCGAAAATAATGCTATAATACGATCAACGGTACCGAATAAACTTAGGAGGATTTATATGACCCTTTATATCGGAGAAAATCTCAAAAAGCAAAGAAAGCTTAAAGAACTTACGCAGGATCAGCTTGCGAGTATTTTGGGAGTATCCTTTCAGGCTGTCTCAAAGTGGGAGAGGGGGGAAGGCTACCCCGATATTGAAATGCTGCCAACCATTGCAGAGTTCTTTGGCATTACAACCGACGAGCTTATGGGAATGAAAGAAATTCGTGACAATGCCGATGCAGAAAAAATTCTGGAGATGCAAAAAGAAAATATGTCAAAGGGACTTATCGAGGAAAACATTGAGCTTCTTGCACACGCAGTAAGAGTACACCCAAATAATTACGAGCTGCTTGCCCAATACGCTATGAACCTTTGGTTTATAGCTGCCGATGATAAAAGCGAGGAGTACCGCCGAAATAATCAAAAAGCCGCCGACATTGCGGAAAGAATTCTTGCGGAGTGTACCGACCAGAAAATCCGAAACCGTGTGCAGGCGGAGCTGTGCAACTATTATCAAAATTCGGGCGAAACAGCCAAGGCTCTTGAATCCGCCGACAAGCTGCCGCCGATGTACCACAGCAGAGAGATGATAAAGATGAATATTCTTAAAGGCGATGACCTTGTGCGACTGACACAGCAGAATATTCGTCTGCTTGCAACTGCATTTTGTCTATGCTTGCAGCATTTGGCAGTTATGGACGAACAAAACGATACGGGGTATACCCCGGAGCAGAAAATTGAGATATATCAAAAAGCTATAGCAATGTTCGATATTGTATTTGATAAGGGAGACTACAACGATTGCTTATTCAATCTTTCATATCTACACTGCGATATATCGACAGAGGCAATGCGTGTGGGGAATTTCGAGCTTGCCTTAGAAAGCCTCGAGAAAGCGGCGGAGTATGCGATGAAATTTGACAGTCTGCCCGATGTAAAGCCTCACGTTTCTGTGCTTGTAAACAAGTTAGAGTACAACTCTGCAAATGTCGGCAAAAATCACAGCGATACGACCTGAAAAATACTTTTGAAGCATTTGCCTGACAGCATATTTGACGGCATACGGGACAACCTGAGATTCAAGTCCGTGGAAAATTCGCTTTTACAGTTTATAAAACCAAAACGCTGAAAAACCTTTTACTTTAGCATAAATAATTGTTAGGGGAGTAAGCTGAGCATATATTTCATTAGGGTAAGCAGACAAATCGTTTCCTTTACGCAAAAAAATCTCACACAGTCATACCGTGTGAGGTTTTGAAATTATGTGGCAGGGGCAGAAGGATTTTTTCTCGCCTGCCGGCTCGGTCGGTGCTTCTGAATACCTGCGGTATTCAGAGGTTTCCACCGGAAACCCACACCCCTCGGCACGCTCCGCGTGCCGAAAATTCACAATCATTTGCACTAACGAAAAATAAAAACGGACACCTTACGGCATCCGTTTCTGTTTTTGGCAGGGGCAGAAGGATTCGAACCCTCGGCACGCGGTTTTGGAGACCGCTGCTCTACCGACTGAGCTATACCCCTATTCATTTGCGACTTATTTATTTTAGCACAATAGCACCCGCTTGTCAAGTCTTTTTTGCCGCTTAACTGAATATTTTTTTCAAATTACTGAAATATTTAAAAATATCTGTTGCAATTTGCCTTTGATTATTGTATAATATTAAAGATATATTTTTTGTAAAGGGGTACTTATAATGAAAATGTTAGATACTATCGGTTTTGTTCAGCAGTTCGACGCCGAGGTAGGCGAAGCTATGAACAAGGAGCTTGCAAGACAGAGAAGAAATCTCGAGCTTATCGCAAGCGAAAATATCGTATCTCCCGCAGTTATGGCCGCTATGGGCTCAGTGCTTACAAACAAGTACGCAGAGGGCTATTCGGGTAAGAGATACTATGGCGGATGCGAGGAGGTCGATGTAGTTGAAAACCTCGCAATTGAAAGAGCCTGCAAGCTTTTCGGCGCTAAGTATGCAAACGTCCAGCCGCATTCAGGCGCACAGGCAAACACAGCAGTTTACTTTGCACTTATTGAGCCGGGCGACACCGTAATGGGCATGAGCCTTGCACACGGCGGACACCTCACCCACGGTTCTCCTGTAAATATGTCCGGTAAGTATTTCAACTTCGTACCTTACGGAATTGACGACAACGGATTTATCGACTACGATGCATTTGAGAAGCAGGCTCTTGAAGTAAAGCCGAAGCTTATCGTTGCAGGCGCTTCCGCATATCCAAGAGTAATCGACTTTGAGAGAATATCCAATATCGCTAAGTCTGTCGGCGCATACTTTATGGTCGATATGGCTCATATCGCAGGTCTTGTGGCAGCAGGTCTGCACCCGTCTCCAATGCCTTATGCAGACGTGGTAACATCTACAACGCATAAGACGCTCAGAGGTCCGAGAGGCGGCCTTATCCTCACAAACGACGAGGAGCTTTCCAAGAAGATTAACAAGGCTATCTTCCCGGGAACACAGGGCGGCCCCCTTATGCATGTTATCGCTGCAAAGGCTGTATGCTTCGGCGAAGCTCTCAAGCCTGAATTCAAGGCTTATCAGCAGCAGATTGTTAAGAACGCTCAGGTTCTTGCTAGAGAACTCGTTGCAAGAGGATTTAACCTCGTTTCCGGCGGTACTGATAACCACCTTATGCTCGTTGACCTCCAGCCGTTCTCCATTACAGGTAAGGAGCTTGAGAAGAAGCTCGACGAGGTATACATCACAGTAAACAAGAACGCAATTCCGAACGACCCACAAAGTCCATTTGTTACAAGCGGAGTAAGAATAGGCACACCGGCAGTAACAAGTAGGGGACTCGTTGAGGAGGATATGGTGAAGATTGCCGAGTTTATCTACCTCACAGCAACAGATTTCGAGAATAAGGCTGACGAGATCCGTGCAGGCGTTACAGAGATCTGCAAGAAGTACCCACTCTACGAATAATAGAAAATCTTTTAAGACCGTGTTTCAAAAGCACGGTCTTTTTTGTTGCATTGTTGAGAAAATTGTGGTACAATAAGGTAAAATAAGCTTAAGGGAGGCGGCATTATGAATGAGGTTATAAGAGATTTTCTTGAAGCTGAGGTTACGCAAAGCCAGTATGAGGAGCTTTGGAATTTTATTACATCACGTTCTGTTACAAGAGGTACATACGAGGGAAATTCGTATATCATACTTAAAACAGCGAGCAATACGTTTATAATATATAAGGAAATTATAGTGCCGCTGTCCACAATAAAGTATCAGAATGCAGTCGTTACAGACCGTGACTATCTCTTGAAGAAGATAAACAGCGTCGCATACGCAAAGCGTTTTGAGAATGTAAGGATTATTTGTGACTGGTAAACATAAATTTGGCAGGTGATTTTAATGGCGCAGCCTTTGGCTGATAGAATACGTCCTAAAACCTTAGACGAGGTAGTCGGACAACAGCATCTCCTCGGCAGGAATATGCCGCTTCGTAGGATAGTGGAAAGCGGAAAGATACCGAATATGATTTTCTACGGGTCATCCGGCATAGGAAAAACAACCGTCGCAAGAATTATTGCCGAGAATTCAAATATGAAGCTGTGCAAGCTGAATGGCACTACCGCCTCAATTTCAGATATCAAGGATATTATTGCGCAGACCGATACGTTTGAGGGCTATAACGGAATACTCCTGTATCTTGACGAAATCCAGTATCTTAATAAAAAACAGCAGCAATCGCTTCTCGAATATATAGAGAACGGCAGGATCACGCTCATAGCGTCTACAACCGAAAACCCGTATTTCTATGTCTATAACGCTATAATAAGCCGCAGTACCGTTTTTGAGTTCAAGCCGGTATCTCCGCAAGAGGTAAGACCTGCCGTAGAGCGTGCCTTCCAAATCCTTGCAAATGAAATGGGACTAAAGTTAAGACTCGAATCAGGCGTTATTGACCATATCTCTCTGGGGTGCGGCGGCGATGTGAGAAAATCGCTCAATACGGTTGAGCTTTGTCTGCTTTCTGCCGACAACGACGGAGAAACCGTAATTGTGTCACTCGAAACGGTGAAAATGCTCACCCAGCGTAGCAATATGAAGTATGACAGAGACGGCGACCAGCATTATGATATCATCTCCGCTTTGCAAAAATCCATACGGGGTTCTGACGAGAATGCCGCAATACATTATGCCGCAAGGCTGATAGAAGCAGGGGATATAATCTCCCTTTCACGCAGACTCCTCGTTATTGCAAGCGAGGATATAGGTCTTGCATATCCGCAGGCTGTAACGATTGTGAAGGCGTGTGTTGACAGCGCTATGCAGTTAGGTCTGCCTGAAGCAGGAATTCCGCTTGCCGAGGCTACAATCTTCCTCGCAACGCTTCCAAAGTCAAATTCTGCTTATATGGCGCTCAATGCCGCCCTTGCCGATATTCGTTCAGGCAAAGCAGGCGACTTTCCAAGACATCTCCAGAATAAGCACTTTGACGGAGCAGATGTAAAGGTAAAGGGTCAGTTCTATAAATATCCGCATGACTATCCTAACCATTGGGTAGAACAGCAGTACCTTCCGGATAATATCAAGGATAAGGTCTATTACACATACGGCGAAAATAAGACGGAGCAAGCCGCAAAGCAGTATTGGGATAAGGTCAAGAACAGAAAGTAACATAGGATACATATCTTGAGGTTAAGTATTGTGTCAGAATAAGTAAATAGTATTTGGGCGGCATTCTAAGAGCAATAGAATGTCGCCTTTTGCGGTAAAAAACAACAACAGAGAGGAAAAATGCCTTGACAAACGAATACCATTGTGATATAATAAATAAGCTTCAAATGAATTAGCAGAAGTGGCGGAATGGCAGACGCGCTGGCTTCAGGTGCCAGTGGCAGCAATGTCGTGTGGGTTCAAGTCCCATCTTCTGCACCACAGAAAGCTCGACTTATCGGGCTTTTTCTTTTGCTCTGATTAAAAATATGTAGGCAGATGCACTAGCCTTGCGAACGGTTTTTGTGAGTTTTTCTTCTAAAACACGCTACCATGGCTTGTGCGTATGCCGTTTAATATATTCATATACATAATGAAAAAGCCGCAGGAATCCCAGCGGCTTTCACTGTTTTATGCGATTTCCAATTCGTTTTCAGGCTCGATAAATATGCTGAACGTTCCGTTTAACTCGCCGTTCATCTCAAATCTGATGTCAAGTTTTATTATACACCATCAGAAAATGTCATTAAAAAGTCTTGACAAATCGGTAGAAACTGTTATAATTATATCCGATAAGTAAATATCTATTTCTTAACATACTAGTTATAAAACGTTCATGCTTAAAAAATAGGGATGTGCTGTTTTTGGAAGAAGTAAGTGAAAATGCAAGTAAAAAAAGTACTCCTGCGGTAAAAGTCCGAAAAAAACGTACAGCAGCTTACTATTGAACTTCTCCCCTTTTGTTAGA
>MSHC01000023.1 GCA_001940995.1 Ruminococcus sp. Phil15 | reverse complement strand
CTAACTTTTTGGGGTCAATTAAAAGATGGCCGGTTTTATTTTGAAAGTAAAGACCTATTTTGATACGGAATGCACACCCTGCCGACCTTTCGTTACAAAGTTTAGGTATTGTTAAAAGGTGCACACCATTAGAACTTAATACAATTAGAAAAAAGGGCCTTGAAAAGATTGGAACTTGCCTCTCACAATATTTTCTCATTTGCATGAGAATAGTAAATCCTTTTGGGCTTATAACTCATAACCAGTTTCCAATCACTTCTTAATTTAATATTGTCATCATAAGCTTCTAAGTATTCGATAGGTTCTAAATCTCCCACAAAACAAATCCCATTATCTAAAATTAAGGATATGCTATCTTCACTATGACTTGGGGTCGATATGATTTCTCCCTCAACACCTATATTTTTAAGAAATTCTCGACTATCTTTGCAGCTGATAACTATTGAATTATCAGCATTGATAGGTTCATACTCCAATCGTTTATCTCTTCTGAAAATTTCATCTGCAAAATGAATATGCGGCTCCTGTATATTGATTAGAAGAAGTTTTACGCCTTGTTTCATTAGCTCACTTATTAAACCAAAATGGTCGGGATGGTAATGTGTTGCCAAGACATAAGTTATATCGCTGATTCTTATGTTGTGTTCTTTTATTTCCTTATAAAATGCCGGCAATGTTCCTGCATAGTCAGTATCAACAAGCAAATTACCACTTGTTCCATAAATAAAGAATGTATTTGTATTGCCGTATCTCAACTTACTTATCACAAAATCACTTCCGCAGCTTCCGACTTGTCGCACCATTATTCATTTGAATCATTCTGTACAAAAATAAAAAAACGGACACCCATTCAGATACGCATTGTATCAAAATTGGTGTCCGGTTATGGTGCGGCAAACGGGACTTGAACCCGTACGTCAAGGACACACGCCCCTCAAACGTGCCTGTCTGCCAATTCCAGCACTGCCGCATATCTTATTTAACCGACTCATTTCCTGAGTGCTTTAACATTATAACACGATTTTTCGGGGTTGTCAATACCTTTTTTGAAAAATATTCAGTTTTTGCCTTTTGCACAGTTTATTTGTCAATTAACGAACAAAATCGACAAAACAGCCAAGCGGCGCTGTGACTCTATCCTCAATTATTCCGTCATTGTATTTGCAGCATTGACAGGACAAAATTGCTGTGATAGAATAAAAACATATCGAAAACTACACCTCTTGGAGATGTTATAATGAAAAAGAATTTTAACACGCCTCCGCTTTTTCTGACGGAGGAGCGTTTTGGACGGCTTTGGAAGCTTCTTTCAAAACACCCGTTTATAATATGTGCGGCTGTTTGCCTTGTGACGCTCGGCTTTGGCTATCAGGACAGCTTTCTTCTTTACGGCTACACGCAGGTTATCGGCGCTGCTGTTTTAACTTTCTGCACATACAGACTTATCCGCAGGCTTATGGACAGGCGCCGCAGCAAGCTGTTGTCGGCATTTATATTTGTTACAGAGGTCATGGCGGTTGTGCTGTTCACGGGGCTGTATCTCACGCACGACAACCGTGCGGAGCTTGTATATCTCGGGTTTACTGCGGCGATTGCGGCTGCTGTTATATTTTTTACGGCGGATATGCTGAAATACAGAAAGCCATGCTTTGAGAGGCTTGCGGTGCTTTATATATTTGCGCAGGGCATTGCAATGCGGCTTGGTTACATACTTGAATCGCCTATAACACGCAGGCAGAATGATGTGCACAAATTTGGCGGAAAGGACGGGCATTCGGCTTATATCGAATACATTTATGAGCATTTGAGCCTACCCGATTTTGACCCTACGACAAAGTGGCAGTTCTACCATCCGCCGTTTCACCACACTATATGCGCTATATGGCTTAGATTTCAGAGGCTTATCGGCATACCCTACGAAATAGCCTGCGAGAGTATTCAGGCTATATCGCTTTTCTGCTCGCTTGCCTGCTTAGTTTTATTCTACAAGCTGCTCCGTCATTTCAGGCTTTCGGGTATATCTCTTATACTCCCTCTTTCCCTGGTGGCGTTTCACCCGTCGCTCATTATTCTGTCGGGCAGCATAAACAACGACATTATGTCCATTATGTTCTGCATAGCGTCGGTTTACTGCACGGCAGAGTGGTACAGAAATCCGACCTGCAAAAACATAATAAAGATTGCATTATGCATAGGTTTTGGAATGATGACAAAGCTGTCGGTCGGACTTGTTGCTCCTGCTGTAGCGGGAATATTCCTGCTTCTGCTTATACGGAAACGCAGGGAATGGAAAAGGATCATTCCGCAGTTTTGCGCTTTCGGGGCAATCTGCCTGCCGCTGGGTCTTTGGTGGAGCATAAGAAATCTAGTAAAATTCTCTGTTCCGATAACCTATGTGCCGTCGCTTGAGCCTACGAGCTGGCAATACATCGGCAACATACCGACAAAGACTAGGCTTTTTGATTTCAGCCTTTACCAGTTTAAGGACGTTTTCGAGCAGTGGTCGGACAAGACCTATCTCGAATTCAATCCGACTGTTGCATTTCTCAAAAACTCGCTTTTCGGGGAGCATATGACCAAATACACCTTTGAGGAGGGTGCGCTTTTAAACTACCCTACCATTCTGTTTTGGACTGCGGCGGTTATTGCCGTAACCAGCTTTATTGCGACGGCTGTTTTAAGCTTTAAGAAGGGCGACAGGCCTATCAAGCTTATGCTGTTTTTCTACGAGCTTGTACTTCTGTTTTCCTACTACAAATTCTGCTTTGAATACCCATACATCTGCACAATGAATTTCAGGTACATAGTTCCATGCCTATTTGTGGGGTCATTGTTTACAGGACTTCTCTGCGAGAGGCTTTCTAAACGTTCGGGCGCTGCCGCTGCGATTTGCAGGGCTGCGATAGGCGGACTTGCGGTTTTGTTCTTCGTATTTACTTATCTTACATACTTTGTGCTTATAAGCTCATTATCCTGATGAAAGGACTGCAAAATGAAAAAGACTGTTTTAACGCTCGCCTTATCCATAGCTCTCACGCTATGCGGCTGCGGAGGCGGCGGCTCAGAAAAGCCTGACAGTGGCGGAAATTCTGCTGATGTATCTTCTGCATCAACATCTGAAAACACGACGTCTAAGGCAGATAAAACTTCTGAGAATGCTTCTTCTGAAATTGACGACTCTGAAGCAAAGCCCGTTGACGGCTCTTACACAGTCAAGGCTTTTCTTTCCGCTGCGTCACAGCCTGTCGGACGATGTTTATATGTATGGAGCGGAGGCTGGAACGAATCCGACACTGCGGCAGGCATTGACGCTATGACATATGGAGTAAGCGGACGGTGGTACGAATTCTTTACTGAAAACGGCTCTGACTACAATACGGCGGAAACGGCGTTTCAGATACACGACGGTCTTGACTGCACGGGATATCTCGGCTGGTCTGTATATCAGGTATTCGGGGATTTATACAGCGACAGCGGATATGTTTTTCAGTCGGGGACTGTGGCGGACAATTATCTAAGGCTGTTCGGCGGAACTCTGACCCCAAAAAGCGAGGTTGACTCATACCGTGCAGGAGATATAATGTGCAAAAAAGGGCACGTTTTCATAGCCGTAGGGCAATGCGGCGACGGGAGCGTAGTACTTATGCACGCTTCCCCGCCTGCGGTTTCGATATGCGGCACTGTTACGCCGGACGGAAGCGGCGACAGCGAGGCTATTGCGCTTGCCGAAAAATATATGAAAAAGTACAGGAGCGAATGCTTCAACAAATACTCGACCTGCGAGAGGGGCGTCGGCTATCTGACCGACTACGACAGGTACAGGTTTGACGGAGGTATTCTCTCCGACCCGGACGGCTACTTTAATATGACGCCTGAGGAAATTCTGGAGGATCTGTTTTCGTAGATAAAAAATAACATCCGTGGATATTAAAAATTCACGGATGTTTTATTATGTCTTATTTACTTATCTGTAATCTTTTTAAGACCCCATATATCTCTTGCATACTCATTTACGGAACGGTCTGCGGAGAAGATTCCTGCGCCTGCGATATTGGCAAGCGACATCTTCTGCCACTTCATTCTGTCCCTGTAACACTCTGACGCATAAGCCTGCGCCTTCTGGTAGGAATCGAAGTCGGCAAGCGTCATATATGTGTCGGAAGTCTTGAGCATTGTAGCAATCTCGTCAAACTTCTGGTCGTTGATGCCATACTGCATAGTGTCGATAGCCTTCTTGATAACGTCATTTGAATCATAGTAGCTCTGAGGGTTATAGCCGCTCTTTTTAGAGTTGACCTCGTCTACGTTCATACCGAAGATAATGATGTTATCGTCGCCGACTGCTTCATGAATCTCAACGTTTGCGCCGTCCATTGTACCTAAGGTAACAGCGCCGTTAATCATAAGCTTCATATTACCTGTACCTGACGCTTCCGTGCCTGCGAGAGAAATCTGCTCGGAAATATCTGCTGCCGGCATAAGGATCTCTGAGAGCGATACGCAGTAGTCCTCAAGGAAGATGACCCTGAGCTTTTCGCCGATAACATTATCCTTTTTAAGCTCCTCGGAGATGTTCCAGATAAGCTTGATAATCTGCTTTGCCATATAGTAGCCCGGCGCTGCCTTTGCCGCAAAGATATATGTCTTAGGAGTAAAGTCTGCGTTTGGGTTTTCCTTCAGATAATTGTACTCGGCGATGATATTGAGCGCATTGAGCTGCTGACGCTTATACTCGTGCAGACGCTTAACCTGCACGTCGAAGATAGAATCAGGATTAAGCGCTACGCCGTACTGGTTCTTAACATACTTTGCAAAGTTCTTCTTATTTGCAAGCTTTATTTCATAGAGCTTATTTAATACTTCCTCGTCGTCCTTGAAAACGGAAAGCTTTGAAAGCTCTGCGGCATTCTTCAAAAATCCGCTGCCGATCTTGTTGCAGAGAAGCTTAGTAAGTCCGTCGTTTGACTGGTAGAGCCATCTTCTGTATGCGATACCGTTTGTAACGTTCTTAAACTTTGTCGGAGTATCTGCATACTCGTTTGCGAACGTTTCCTTCTTGATAATCTCAGAGTGGATCTTAGCAACGCCGTTTACAGTATGTGAAGCGTGGACGCAGAGCGTTGCCATCTTGACCTTATTATTCTCGATAATGGACATACTCGAGACCTTTGCTTCGTCCTTATATCTCTCCCAGAGGTCACGGCAGTAACGCTCGTTAATCTCGATGATGATAGAGAAAATTCTAGGCGTAACGCTCTTTAAGAGGTTGCAGTCCCATCTTTCGAGGGCTTCCGGCATAACAGTATGGTTTGTATATGCGAATGTGTTTGTAACGATATGCCAAGCCTTATCCCAAGAATATCCGCAGTCGTCGAGAAAGACTCTCATAAGCTCGGGGATAGCGAGCGTCGGGTGGGTATCGTTGATATGGATAGCTACCTTATCGTGTAGATTATCGAGCGTACCGTAGGTTCTCATATGTCTGTCAACTATATCGCCGATAGATGCGGCGCAGAGGAAATACTGCTGTCTTAAACGGAGCGACTTGCCCTCTGCGTGGTTATCGTTAGGGTAAAGAACCTTAGTAATAGCCTGAGATATAATGTTCTGACCGAGCGCCTTTGAGTAGTCGCCCTTGTTGAACATACTCATATCAAAGCTTGGACATTCTGCTTTCCAGAGTCTGAGGCAGGATACAGCTTCGCTGTCATAGCCGGAGACATACATGTCATAAGGTACTGCGAGAACTGTCGTATAGCCCTCGTGTGTAACGTGGTGGTACTGATTATCCCAGTACTCCTTGAGCTGTCCGTCAAAATGGACCTCTACCGCTCTGTCGGTATGCGGAACGAGCCAAGCCTTTCCGCCCGGCAACCAGTTGTCGGGAAGCTCTGTCTGCCAGCCGTCAACGATCTTCTGCTTGAATATACCGTACTCGTAGCAGATAGAGTAGCCTGTTGCGTGGTAGCCCTGAGCTGCGAGTGCGTCGAGGTAGCAGGCTGCGAGTCTGCCGAGACCGCCGTTTCCGAGACCTGCGTCCGGCTCCTGCTCGTAGATGCTTGAGATATTGATGCCGTAGTCCTTCAGCACGTCTGTTGCTTCCTTAACCATTTCGAGGTTATAGATGCTGGTCTTGAGGGATCTGCCCATAAGAAATTCCATTGAAAGATAGTATATCTTCTTGTTGCCGAGGGATTCGGTCTTGATTGTAAAATTTCTGCGCTTATCCCTTAAAATCTTGATTACTACTGCGGCGAGCGCTTCGTAGATCTGCTTGTCAGAAGCCTTGTCAGGGGTTGTGTCAAACTCCTCGTGAAGAACGGTTTCAAAACGTTCTTTAAGTTCCTTCTTGGTAATGGTCTTGGACACATTTGCCATAAATTACTCTCCTCCTAATATTTAAGCCGCAAGGGCTTGTTATCTTCCGTGTGCTGCGGCAAAGTTATTTCAAAAAATGTCGCAACAATATTGATTTTATCAAAATCTTGGTTTTTGTTCAACTGTTTTTTGTTAATCGGTAAAGTGTTTTAGCGTTTTGGCGCAATTATCCCCTCATCGTTAACATATTAACATACTTATTATAAACAGATTTTCCTAAAAAGTCAAACAATTGGACCTGTAACGCATACAAATCTACGTTTTTACTTATTAAAACGGGCTGTCACGGGGGTGTACTCGTTATTTTGACGGAATTATATAGTAAAATTTGCTATATTTTACGCACAGAGTTTGTACAAATGTACAAAATATTCATATTCTATTATATATTTTAATACTGTTGCACCTTTCAGTGCAACTTTTTTAGTTTCGGGACTGATTACGGGAGGGTTATTCGTTATCCCCCCTCACAAACGGATTTACACCGAAACTTAAAAAGGAGGAATTGCAAATGGAGAATAATCCGGATTTAAAGACATTCGCACTGGTATTTTCACAATGCTGCGACCCAAAGACTGCCGCCGCTACCTGCGGATATCCGCCTGATGAGGCTCTTTCTGCGGGACTTTCCCTGCTTTCAAGGCCGTACGTCAGGAAGCTTATTGAAAAGAGCTTCCGTGACAGGCAGAGGCTTTACGACTGTGTAAGGTCGGGGCTTGAGAAAATCGCATTCGGGCAATGCAACGATGCGATAAAGCTTGCGTTTACGGAAACAGAGTCGGTTACGCAGAAATTTATCGACACGCTTGATCTTAGTCTTGTTTCCGCTGTAAAGCGCGACAAAGACGGCGGCGTTGACCTGAAGCTGTATGACAGGCAGAAGGCGCTGGAGGCGTTATACGAGCTTGACAGGACGGGAACCAGCGAAAATTCTGCGATGAGCTTTTTAAAGGCGCTTGACGGAGATGGCGAATCTGAGTAAGAGATACCGTTTTTCAAAAAAGCAGAAGCTTGTTCTGAACTGGTGGAGGAGGAGCGATACTAAACGCTATGACGGAATAATCTGCGATGGCGCAGTGCGTTCGGGAAAGAGCTTTTGTATGTCGGCATCTTTTTTCATCTGGGCGATGACGAGATTTTCGGACGGCTGCTTCGGCGTTTGCGGAAAGACGATAACCTCGCTTCGCAGGAACGTCATTTCTCCGCTTATCCCGTTTCTTACAAAGCTTGGAATGACGGTAAAAGAGCATCGCTCAAAAAACACTCTGACCGTTTCCCTTGGCAGACGCACCAACGTCTTTCACCTTTTCGGCGGAAAGGACGAAGGCTCTGCGTCGCTCATTCAGGGCGTCACGCTCTGCGGAATATATCTTGACGAGGTCGTATTGATGCCTCAGTCGTTTGTTCAGCAGGCGGTTGCGAGATGCTCTGTTTCAGGCTCGAAGCTATGGTTCAACTGCAATCCTGACAACCCGTTTCACTGGTTCAAGACAGAATGGATAGACCTTGCCGAGAAGAAAAACATTCTCTATCTTCATTTTTCGCTTGACGACAACCCCTCTCTTTCTCCCGACATCAGGAGGCGTTATCACACGCTTTACACGGGTGCGTTCTACGAGCGTTTCGTACTGGGGCTATGGTCGGCAACGAGCGGTAATGTGTACGAGAACTTCTCACAGGAGAGGCACGTTTTTGACATTATCCCTGCAGACGCCAAAATTGTGCGGTATGCTGTGAGCTGTGACTACGGAACTGTAAACCCGTCAAGCTTCGGGCTATGGGGAATATGCAGTGACGGACGTGCGCTGAGGCTTGACGAATACTACTACTCGTCGAGGCTTACGGGTATTCAGCGCACTGACGAGGAGCATTATGCCGGACTTGAAAGGCTATGCGAGGGCTACGACATAGAAGCCGTGATATGCGACCCGTCTGCGAGGTCGTTTATTGAATGCATTTCAAGGCACGGAAAATTCTCTGTCATTCCTGCGAAAAACGACGTACTCAACGGAATAAGAAAGGTAAGCGGTCTGCTGTCGGAAAACAGGCTTTTGTTTTCTTCAAAATGCAAGGACGCAATACGGGAGTTTTACCTTTACCGCTGGGACGAGAGGTGTAAATCCGACACTCCCGTAAAGGAAAACGACCATGCAATGGACGACATACGCTATTTTGCGGCGCATTACATGGACGGCGGAGACGGCTTTTTCGCCCTGAGCGTTGACAGGCGCTAGGGTCTTTTGGGCGGCACCGCAATACAAATCAAAGGAGGAGGAAAATATCATCTCTTTCAGAAAAAAGAATGGAAGCACCGGAAAGTGCGGCACGGAAGGTAAGCGGGGGGCATTTATCCCCGAAACGGCGGTTGCGGCACGAAGCGACAGCCTATTTCACTTTTCGCCGAACCCCTCGCATCTTGAATGCTCGCTTTACGATTCGCTGAGGCGTTCCGTGCCTATAATTGACGCTTGCATAGGAAAGCTTGTAAGGCTTGTGGGAGATTTCAGGCTAAAGGCGGATGACGAAAGGATTCAGGCTGAGCTTGACTATTTCTGCGACAACATAAGCGTCAACACATCGGGCGCATCTTTAGGCGTTTTCATCGACACATATCTTGACAGTCTTATCACCTACGGAAAAGCGATAGGCGAGGTCGTTATTGACGGCGAAACGGGCGAGATATCCGGTCTTGCAAACGGCGACAGCAGTATTTTGAGAATAAAGAGAGGCAAAACTCCGCTTGAGGCGAGATACTTTATTCTTGACAGCTCAAACGAGCTTGAAATCACGCACCCTGAAAGAATACTTTGCAGTATCTTAAACGAGAGTCCGAAAAATCCTGAGGGCGTTTCGCTTCTTCGTGGACTCCCCTGCTTTGCGGACGTACTTATGCGCATTTACAGGTGCATAGGGCAGAATTTCGACAGGGTGGGAAACGTGCGTTACGCTGTCACATACAAGCCCAGCTCTGACAGCTGTGACAGGGCGTTTGCGAGAGAGCGTGCGCAGCAGATCGCAAAGGAATGGTCCGACGGAATGACAAGTCAGAAAGACGGCATAGTCAAGGACTTTATCGCTGTCGGCGATGTGGACATCAAGGTAATAGGCGCTGACAATCAGCTTATAGACACTGAGATACCTGTACGTCAGCTTCTTCAGCAGCTTATTTCAAAGCTTTCCATACCGCCGTTCCTTTTAGGGCTTAACTGGTCCTCGACAGAGCGAATGAGCACACAGCAGGTAGACATTCTCACGAGCGAGCTTGAATATTACAGGAGGATCCTCACCCCTGTGATAAAGAAAATCGGGCGGACGTTTCTCTCGCTCAGGGGCAGCGACAGCGACGTTTCTGTAGAATGGTCCAACATCAACCTACAGGACGAAACCGAGCTTTCAAAGGCAAGACTTTACAACGCTCAGGCGGAGGAGATCGAGCTTCGCAACAGAAAGACAAGAAAGGAGGAGGGCTATGACGACGGAATTTACGCTTGACGACGAGCTTATGGGGAAAATCAACTCATTTGCGAGAAAAGCGCTTACCCCAGACGAGGTTTACACCTTTCCTGTAATTCTTTGCGACAACGAGGTTGACAGGGACAACGAGCGTTTCTCTGTTCCTGCGCTCAAAAGGCTGTCGGAGCTTTTTGTGGGAAAGACGGGCATATTTGACCACGACCCAAGGGGCGAAAACCAGACCGCCAGAATTTTCGATACCGAGGTAATAGAGGACGCTTCCCGAAAGACGGAGGCAGGCGAAATATACACGGCGGTTGTGGGCAAGGCATACATGATAAGGACTTCCAAAAACGCCGACCTTATTGCCGAAATAGACGGCGGCATAAAGAAGGAGGTCAGCGTAGGGTGCTGTATCGCAGTAAGGAGATGCTCGGTATGCGGAGAGGACAAGGGCAAAAAGTCCTGCCCGCATATCAATGGCAGACGCTACGGCGGAAAGCTGTGTCACACAGTTTTATGCGAGCCTACAGACGCTTACGAGTGGAGCTTTGTCGCTGTTCCTGCGCAGAAAAACGCAGGCGTTTCAAAGGCGATGCAGGGCGGACAGGCTTCTGTTCCGGAGGCTGAGCGGCTTGAGCTTTCACAGCTTCGTGACAGGCTTATCGCAGAGGTCTTAAAATGCTCGTATATAATCGAGCCGATCATTCCTATGGCAGACATTAAGGCTGTCGCAGGACTTTTACCGACAGAGAGACTTTTATCCCTAAAAAAGAGCCTTACCGATACGGCAAGGAAAAAACTCTCGCAGCCGCCTGTTATTACACAGCTGGGCGGCAGCAAAAAGGCAGACGAAAACAGACAATTCAGACTTTAATTTGAAAGGACGTATATTATGTACAACGAAATCAGACTTGAAAAATCACTTTACAACATCGGCGGAAAGACTCTTACTCAGGTACTTTCACAGCTTGACCCTGACGACGGCTACGCAGGAACGGAGCTTTCCTCGCTTGACGCTTTTGAAAGACAGCTCAAGCGCTTTGACATCAAGGTTTCCGGCAAGGACTGCGACAGGGTGGAAAAGTTCTTTTCTTCCACAGAGTCGGCCGTACTTTTCCCTGAGTTTGTAAGAAGAACAATAAAGCAGGGCATGGACAATGCGAGCATTCTTCCGTCCATTACTGCGGCGGTAGGCTACACGGACGGCATTGATTTCAGAGGTCTTACTATCACCTCCGAGGCTGACTCAGCTATTGCACAGGGCGGAGAAATTCCGGAAACATCCGTAAAGCTTGCTTCCTCTGCAACAGCCGTAAAGAAGTTCGGCAGAAAGCTTTCCTGCACCTACGAATCTATCAGAAATCAGCGTATCGAAGCGCTCGCAGTTGTTCTTCGCAACGTAGGCGCATCTGTTGCCAGAAGCATTAACCTTGAAGCCGTTACCGTTCTTGCAACCGGCGTTACTGCTAAAAGCATCGCAGGCAGCAAGATCGCATACTCCGACCTCTCAACATTCTGGGCATCGCTCTCTCAGTACGATATGACGACAATCGTCACAACGCCTGCTGTTATGGCGGACATTCTCGCTCTTGACGAGATGAAGTACTGCGTGAACGACTTTATGTCCTCCGGCAGAGTTGTCACACCTTACGGCGTTACAATCGTCAAGTGTTCAAACCTTGAGGACGATATGCTCATAGGTATCGACAGCACCTGTGCATTAGAGAGCGTTTTTGCGACAGACGTTATCGTGGACTTTGACAAGCTTATGTCAACACAGTGCGAGGAAATCGCCTGCTCTGTTATGGTCGGCTTCTCTAAGGTTGCATCGGGCGCTGTTGCAGTAATGAACGCTTAAATCTCTATACCTTTATAAAGAAGGGAGGGCATACCTATTTATTCTTTTGACAAAGAAAAAATCATTGCACTCGTATGCTCCTGCGCCCACATTCACAAGGAAGATTCGGCGCTTATTTCCGAGCTTTGCGACAACGCCTGCTGTTATCTTACATCAATACTGAAAAGAAGTCCTAAGACGCCTGAGGAAAACTCCGCCTGCGAATTTGCGGTTATGGCGCTTGTGATATGCGACCTTTCCTCTTTATCGCAGAGCGTGCCGAAAACCGAAGTAACCGAAAGCGGAAGATACTCCTCGATAAGCAAAGGCTACACCTCTGCTGCTGCGGAGCATTTAAAGAAGCAGGCGTTTTCAAAAATCGCCTCGCTTATAGAGCTTCCCGATTTCTATTTTGAGGGGGTATAATGCCGATGGACTTTCTTACACAGACAAAAAATCGGCTCTCGGCTGTCGGATTTTCGGTATATGACGGATTTTGCGACGGCGTAAGAAATGTTCGGAAAGGAAAGCTCCTTGCCTACGTCAACGTGGGCAGGGAGAAGCTTTCCGAATGCTGGGTATCGTTTAACGGAAAGAATACGAGGGTATATGAAAAAGTCGTTGAGGCGAGGCTTTACTCGGACGAATGCGGCATAAAGGCACTCGACGGGGCGATAGGCTCTCTGCTCTCGTCGCTTTGCTACACGGGCAATATTTACGGCGTGAAATGCGAGGTGTCAGAGCCTAAGAACGACGCTCTGACAGGCAGGATAACAAGGACGCTTAAAATCTGCGCAAACGAAACGGCTGAGGAGGTATAAGCTATGGCACAGCTTTATAACAAGAAGATAACGGTCACCTATTCGGGGATAAACCTTGAATGCTGCGACTACTCTTTCAGGCGGTCGGACAGGCTTTACGAAACCGTATTCACAAACGGCACGGTCAAGACCTCTGTTGCAGGAAAATCGGTGAGCTCCATTACTGTACGGGGCAGAATGCCGAGCGGTAATACGGGGCAGTTCGTAACGCTGTTTTCTCCGCTTATCGGAAGCGGCGGCAAGATGCTCATGCTTGACGGCTTTTCCGTTTCGGCAGTCCTTGACAGCTTTGAGCTTAATCCGTCGGATACAGGCGGACTTACCGATTTTACCCTTATTTTTCACTAAGGAAGCGGGGGATAAGAATGGTATTTTCGGTTGGGCTTAAAGTAAAGAATTCAAGCACATACGTCACTACAAACATCATAACCCTGAAATTTACAAAGGAGCGTTACACTCCCTACACTCTGCTGACCGGAAAGGTATGGCTTGACTGTGTTGCTGACGAGGTGCAGAGCATTTCACTAAGCGTTGACAATGTACCTATACATTTCGGTATTCCCGACAGCTTAGAGTATGAATTCTCAAAGGGCAGGCACATTTACAGCTTTTCATCGAGGGGCTACACAAGCGCCCTTACCTACAATCAGCCCACCCCCGGACTGTATGCAAACGCCACTATCTCTTCGGTGATGAGCGGAGAGATAACGCTGCCGAATGTTTCCTTTGAATATATGACGGACAGCATAAACTATGTTTTCATCAAGGAAAACGACAGCATGTGGGACGGGGCAGTTGCTTTTGCAAGAAAATTCTGCGGCGACTACCCTTATATTTTCGGCCCTAACACGGTGAGGGTAACGAGGTTTTCAAATCTTCCTGTGCTTAATATTCCGAGCGAAAAAATCGTATCGGAGTGCGTAGGAGAGGACTACTCAAAACTGATTTCCGACTTGAAGATGCGTGACATAGACGGAAACTACAACGTCTTTACTATGACAAACGCCGACGCTGTTGGCAGGGACATAGT
Organism: Ruminococcus sp. Phil15; assembly: GCA_001940995.1. Taxonomy (GTDB): domain Bacteria; phylum Bacillota; class Clostridia; order Oscillospirales; family Ruminococcaceae; genus UBA7477. The sequence continues at coordinate 111,847 of MSHC01000023.1, read as the reverse complement.
AAGACACCGCCAAATTGCTTTTGACAGGCAGTGGCTCAGCGACCAAAACGAGGCTATGCTTAGCCGCATCGACTACTCGATGAGGGGCTTTCGCTACAAAAAGATCTGCTACGAGGGCTTCAGCAACGAGGAGCTGCGGCAGTATGTAACAGCGGTGGGACAGAGCGTTAATATCACGCAGAAGGAGATATCCAAGTTCACTCTTTCGCTGTCGCCAAAGGGCGTTTTCACTACCCTTTGGTTTTACTACGACAGGTATTGCAACGTGTAGGAAGCAACGGTCGGCTTGTTGGGGCTGCTTTTAATGCTTTCGGAAAAATTCAATTTGGCTGCTGACTGATTTGGTTTTGAGTGTATAATAGACACAGAAAAGAGCATACCGTATAGACGGCTGCTCCTGTTATTTGTGATTAAAACTACTCCTTGCTGTAATAATCTTTGACGATTGTATAAACAGAGTGATAAGAGCTATAAGCATTATAACGAACTGCATCAGTTCTGGAAATGTCATAGTTATCATCTCCCTTGCGAGGGAGAAACCGCCTACCGTACAGGTATGCTCCGGATTTATTATACCGAATACGGCGTATTCTATCGACGCAGGCGTCTATATTATTCTCTCCTATTTTTATTCAGGCAAAGCACAAAAGCTGTTTCCTAGGCGGCAAAAGAGCGTTCCTGCTTCATTCTTTGGGCAGGGACGCTCTTTGTTTTACATTAATACAAAGTCCGCTTGACAAATTCACCAAAAAGGATTTATCCTATTTGTATGAAATGTAAAAGTTATAGTATTATCTTGACAAATAGGAATATATGTACTATAGTTAATATATAATACATAATCTAAAAGGGGGATAACTATGTCCACTATTACATTAGTAACAGGCGGTGCCGCAAGCGGCAAGACACGCTGGGCGATCAATTATTTCGCTACCTGCGACAACGTTCTTTACATTCACACGGGCGAAAAGCTGTCCGAGGATATAAGGCGCAGAATCGAATTCAACAACAACAAAAACGACATTATGTGGGATATTCTCGATGATGTCAAGGAACCTGCCTCTCTTATAAAAGACCACAAGTTCTTTATCTTTGACGGACTTGTTTCATACACAAAGAACGTTATCACAAAGTCCTGCGAGGACGTTACAAACATCAGCTACGAAAAGAAAAAGGAAATCGAAGCTAAGATCATCGCTGACGTTCAGGGTATGATGCAGGATGTAGAAAAGCTCAAGGGCGATATGGTTATCATTACCGTTGAGACAGGCTTCTCTATTACCCCTGATGATTCCTACCAGGCAGCGCTGCGTGAGATAGTCGGCACGGTAAACCAGAGAATTGCAAACATCGCTCAGGAGGTTTATCTCTCCACAAGCGGTATTCAGTTCAAAATCAAGTAGTCATTAAGGAGGACGTTTATTATGTCAGTAACAGTTGAAGATTTAATTGCTTATGCAAGAGAACAGAAGGCTTCGGATATTCACCTCACAGTCGGCTCTCCTACCGTTTTCAGAATCAACGGCAAGCTCGAGAGAGTTGACGGTCTTGACGACGAGGTCGTAAGCCGCACAATCCTTTCTATGCTTTCGGCAGACCAGGAAAAGCGTCTGCGTGCAGGCGAGGACATCGACTTCTCGTTTGAAACCTCCGACGGCTCAAGACAGAGAGTTAACGTATTCCGCCAGAGCAGAAACATCGCAGCAAGTATCCGTCTTTTAAACTCAAAGGTTCCGTCGTTCGGCGAGCTTGGACTTCCTGCCAAGCTTCTCACAGACCTTTGCACGCTTCCTAAGGGACTTATCCTTGTAACGGGTGCAACGGGAAGCGGTAAGTCTACGACGATGGCTTCTATGGTAAACCATATCAACAAGACAAGACCTGTTCATATTCTTACAATCGAGGACCCTATCGAATACAGATATTCTTCCGGTATGGCTACTATCCACCAGAGAGAAATCGGCGAAGATGTCGAAACATTCGACGGCGCGCTCAGGAGCGCTCTTCGTGAGGACCCTGACGTTATCCTCATCGGAGAAATGAGAGATTACGAAACGATCTCGCTCGCTATCACCGCCGCTGAAACAGGGCACCTTGTTATCGCTTCGCTCCATACGACAAGCGCTCCTCAGACAATCGACAGAATTATCGACGTATTCCCTACCAACTCTCAGGGTCAGGTACGTTCGCAGCTTTCACAGCTTCTCAAGGCTGTTATCTCTCAGGTGCTTGTTCCTACCAGAGACAGAAAGGGCAGAGTTGCCGCTCTTGAAATTCTCCTTGGAAACGACGCTGTTGCAAATATGATTCGTACGGAAAAGGGTCACCAGCTCCCGTCGCTTATGACAAACTCAAAGTCGGGTATGTGCCTTATGAACGACAGCTTAAAGCGTCTTTTCCAGACGGGAAAGATTTCCAGGTCAGATGCGCTTGAATACTCTCCTAACAGACCGGGTCTTGAAGAGGTTATCGGCGCTGTTGCGGCAGTTCCGGGTCTTGACGACTAACGCAAACAAATTACGGGCAGTAGAAAACCTACTGCCCTTTTTATTTTACGGCAGACAAAAAGGGTGAAGTCTTACAACAGGCTTCACCCTAATATTATTTATGCGATATTTTTGCGATTAAGCGAACGGGTTCTCGGTTGGGTAGCGGTCGCCCTTAGCGTGGTTGTAGTCAATCTCGTCAACTGCAACTCCGATATACTTAAACACCTCGTACAGAGTCTTTCCGTAATGGCCGAACACAACTGCGCCGTGGTGCGGATAGTTCTTCTGGATAAGGACGTGGCGGTAAAATCTTCCCATTTCAGGGATAGCGAAAACGCCTATTCCGCCGAACGAGCAGGTCTTGACAGGGAGGACCTCGCCCTGTGCAACATATGCACGGAGCTTAGCGTCAGATGTGCTTTGGAGGCGGTAGAATGTGATATCGCCCGGCATAATGTCGCCTTCGAGAGTACCGTTTGTACATTCCTGAGGAAGCGTTCTTGCCATAATCATCTGGTACTTCATCTCGCCGAACGAAAGCTTGCAGATAGGCGTATTGCCGCAATGGAAGCCCATAAACGTATCCTTATGAGTATAATTATATGTACCCTTGATGCAAGCCTCGTACATATCGTCAGGCACGGAGTTATTGATGTCGAGGAGAGTTACTGCGTCACGGCTGATTACCGTACCGATATACTCGCTGAGTGCGCCGTAAATGTCAACCTCACAGGAAACAGGAATACCCTTGGCGGTAAGGCGGCTGTTTACATAGCAAGGAACGAAGCCGAACTGCGTCTGGAATGCCGGCCAGCACTTGCCTGCGATTGCAACGAACTCACGGCTTCCCTTATGCTCGTTGACCCAGTCAAGGAGTGTAAGCTCATACTGGGCAAGCTTTGCAAGCACCTCAGGCTTCTTGTTGCCCTCGCCGAGCTCCGCTGCCATTTCTGCTGCAACGGCGGGGATTCTCTCGTCGCCTGCATGGTTATTATATGCTTCAAAGAGGTCAAGCTCGCTGTTTTCCTCGATTTCAACGCCGAGGTTATAAAGCTGCTTGATAGGAGCGTTACAAGCGAGGAAGTCCTGCGGACGTGGGCCGAACGAGATAATCTTGAGGCTGCGGAGTGCTATAACCGCTCTTGCGACAGGCGCAAACTCGGCAATCATATCTGCACACTCTGAGGCTGTTCCGACAGGGTACTCAGGGATATAAGCGTTAAGGTTTCTGAGGCGGAGGTTATAGCTTGCGTTAAGCATACCGCAGTATGCGTCGCCTCTGCCGCCGACAAGGTCGTTTGCAGATGTTTCTGCTGCTGCGACAACCATTGCAGGGCCGTCGAAATACTTAACGAGGAGTGTTTCAGGCGTTTCCGGACCGAAGTTACCGAGGTAAACCACGAGTGCGTTACAGCCGTTTGCCTTAATATCTTCGAGAGCCTTTTTCATATCGACTTCGTTTTCTATGCAGACCGGACATTCATATAGATTGTCGCCGTACTTCTCGCTGTATGCTTTAGCGACAAGCTTTCTTCGGTTTTCTGAGAGTGACATAGGGAAACAGTTACGGCTAACCGCAACGAGTCCGATTTTTTCGTTTGGGATATTTCCGATTGAATTCATAAGGGTCAGACCTCTTTTCTCAATAATATATTTACAGTATACCACAAATCGTACAAACTTTCAAGGGGAAGGATATGATTTATCATGCAAAATTCATTGATTTATATAAAAAATATGACATAAGTTACAAAAAAGACCGCCCTATAAACAGGCAGTCTTTACAGCTTTTATATACTCTTTCTCCACACTGACGGTGAAAAAAGTATCAAAATCGGGAATATTTCTAGTCGTCCAAGGAGCATATCGACCATAAGCACGCTTTTTGACAAGTCGCTGAACAGTCCGAAATTCGAGGTAGGTCCTATCCGTCCCAGGCCAGGGCCTATATTGTTAAAGCATGACGTAACTGCGGAGAAGTTTTCCTGAAAGCCTATATTATTAAGCGACACAAGCAGGAGCGATATAAACCACAGGAACACATAGATGATAAGATAGTTGTGTATTCCGTGGACGACCTTAACGTCCATTGCCTTTTCCTCAGACTTTACGACGTTTACGGACTTAGGGTGCAGGATCTTATTTATGTTCTTTCCTGCGCTCTTGAACATTACGACGACTCTTTGAACCTTAAAGCCGCCGCCCGTTGAGCCTGCGCACGCACCTATGAACATCATCACAATAATCAACGTCTGCGAGAAAACCGGCCATGTACAGAAGTCCTGGAGTGTAAAGCCTGTTGAAGTAAGTATCGTTGCGACCTCAAAAATTGCGTATCTGAAGCTTTTTCCTGCCGACTCATAAATCGGATAGATATTGACGGCGATAAGCGCGGTAGCAACGGCTACAATTCCAAAATACACACGAAGCTCGGTATTCTTAAATACCTCTTTAAATCGTCTTATCAGGAGGTAGTAATACAGTGAGAAATTAACGCCGCAGGCAAGCACTGCTCCTGTCAGCACGCCCTCGATATAGGCAGAATTATAGAATGCTATACCCGTATTCTTAATGCTGAAACCGCCTGTTCCGACAACGCCGAATGCGTGGCACACACTGTCATAGAGCGGCATATCGCCTATCAGCAAAAGTATAATCGTTACAGCCGTAATAAAGCCGTAAATTATATAGAGATAGACTGCACTGAGCTTACCCTTTGGAACGATTTTTCCGACCTTCGGGCCTGAACACTCTGCCTGCATAAGAGGGAGCGCATTGCTTGACGACGGGAGTATTGCTATAACAAGAACGAGAACTCCCATACCGCCTATCCAGTGGGTAAAGCTTCTCCAGAACAGCATACCTCTTGACAGAGCCTCGACGTCGGAGAGTATTGACGAACCTGTTGTGGTAAAGCCTGAGACGCTTTCAAAAAGCGCATCTACAAAATGCGGGATCTCTCCGCTTATATAGAAAGGAAGCGCTCCGACTGCGGGATACAATATCCACATAAGCGCAACAATCACGAGTCCCTCTTTTGCATATATCTGCTTATTCTTAGGCTTCAATACCGCAAGCGGTGTGAAGAACAGCGCAACGCATACCGCTACAAACAAAAACGTCAGAGCCGTTTCCGTTTCGGAATAGTACAGGCTTACTGCGGCAGGGGCAAGGAGCAATGCCGCACCTATTATCATTGCTTTGGAAAGATAGTGAAATACGATTGACTTATTCATAATGCGTTACTCCCGTTTATTCAAGGATATCCTTGATGTCGGAGAAGTGATAGTCCTTAGAAACCACCACGACAGAGTCGCCCTCCTCTATACAGTCGTTACCGCCGGGGATAATGACGTTTCTCTTTCTGATAATTGCGCAGATAAGTATATCCTTTTTAAGCGAGAGATTTTTAAGCGGCACAGAAACAAGCTCGGGGATATTTTCCTTTACCCGAAATTCGATTGCCTCTACCTTATCTCCTACGACGTGGTAGAGAGATTCTATATCGCTTGAAGCGACGTTCCCGAGCGAACGGACGTAGCTTATGATATTATTTGTTGTAACATACTTTGGCGAGATAACGCTGTCGAGTCCGAGCTGGGAGGTAAGGTCAACGTAGCTTTCCCTGTTTATTTTTGTAACGACCTTTGCATCGGAATTTTTCTTTGCAAAGAGCGCCATAATTATATTTACCTCGTCGATGCCCGTGAGGGCAACGAAGGCATCCGCTTCACGCAGTCCCTCCTCGAGAAGCAATTCCTGGTCGGTTCCGTCGCCGTGTATCACGGTAACCTTATCGAGGTTTTCGGCAAATTCCGTACATCGCTCATAGTCGTTGTCGATAATCTTTACTCTCATACCGAGCGACACGAGTTGTTTTGCGAGGTAATAGGATATCCTGCCGCCGCCGACAATCATAACCGTCTTGATCTTATCCTTACGGGAGCCTGCAAATCTGAAGAACTTTTCGAGGTCCTTATGTGTGGAAGCGATGCTCAGCCTGTCCCCTGCTTCTATTGTAAAAAGGCCGCTTGGGATATAGGTTTCGTTGCCGCGCTGTACGGCGCAGACAAGCACCTGGGTTTTTGTATTATTATAAATCTGTGCAAGGTTCAGTCCGCAGAACGGCGAGCTTTCGGGGATTATATACTCGACAAGCTCAAGCTTGCCCTTAGCAAAGACCTCGACTCTTGATGCGGAGGAGAAAACGAGAACCCTGAATATTTCGTCCGCCGCCATTCTCTCGGGATTGATAATCATAGAGAGTCCCAAGTCCTCACGGATAAGGTCGATCTGGCCGTAATATTCGGGATCTCTTACTCTGGAAATTGTTTTCTGTGCGCCTAATCTCTTTGCAATCAGGCAGGAGAGCATATTTGTTTCGTCGTCGGGCGTTGTAGCGACCAAAAGTCCCGCCTTATTGACAGACGCCTCAAGCTGGACTGAGGCTGTTGCGCCGTTGCCTTCTATGCACATAACGTCCTGGTAATCGGATACTTTTTTTAGTGCGTCGGCGCTTTTGTCGATTACGGTAATATCGTGCCCCTCGTTTGAGAGAAGCTGTGAGAGGTTGCTCCCGACCTTACCGCTTCCGATAATTACAATTTTCATTTTCAGCTTTCCTTTCAAAAATACCGGCTATAATCAAGACAATTATATCACTACGGTATGAAATAGTCAAGCGGTATTGTCCGCTGTATAAATCGTTTTGGCGCAAATTCCGTATAAAAAACCGCCCCACATTTTTATGGGGCGATTGAAATTCGGTGGTGCGCCTGACAGGAGTCGAACCTGCGGCCTTCAGAGTCGGAGTCTGACGCTCTATCCAACTGAGCTACAAGCGCATAGCCGGCGGTACAGTGTTTTTTTCTGTACCGCTGTGTTTTTATTAATGGATTTTTGAACCGCAGGGCAGGTCGCTGTCGGGGAATATTACTCTTGCGCCGCCGTCGGGTGTATCTGCGGCACAAATCATACCGTTTGACTCTACTCCGCAGAGCGTTACGGGCTTTAGATTTGCGACAATCACGACTTTTTTGCCGACGAGGTCATCGGGGGCATACCACTGGGCGATGCCTGAAACGACCTGTCTGCCGCCCATACCGTCGTCGAGCTGCAAACAGAGGAGCTTTTTGGACTTCTTTACCTTTTCGCAGGAAACGACCTTCGCTACTCTTAAATCGCACTTGAAGAAATCGTCTATGGTAATCTCGGGGAGCTGCGGCTCTGCCTCAGGCTGCTGCTCTGCTTCAGCCGCTTTTGCCTGCGCCGCCATTTTAGCGTTAGCTTCTTCGATAAACTTCTCGGGGTCTATTCTTGCAAACAGCGGAACAGGCTCGCCCACCTCGCTGCCTGCTTCTAATGCGCCGAAGCTTTCAAGGCTGTCCCACGAGGTTTGTTTTGTACCGATTTCCGCAAAAATCTTTTCTGCTGTTTCAGGCATAAACGGAGTAAGGACAACGCCCAAAAATCTGATTGTTTCGAGGAGATTATACAGCACGGCGCCGAGCCTGTCCTTAGAAGCCTCATCCTTTGCAAGAACCCAAGGCGCTGTTTCGTCGATATACTTGTTGGCTCGTCTTGCGAGGCTCATAACGGCGTCCGTTGCGTCTGCCATTCTGTACTCGTTCATAAGCTTTTCAACAATCTTAGGCGTTTCGAGAGCCTTTTGCACAAGCTCGTCGTCTATGCTTTCCTTGCAGTTATTCGGCATAATTTTACCGCCGAAATACTTCTTTGTCATAGCGACCGTTCTGTTCACGAGGTTGCCTAAAGTATTTGCGAGGTCCGTGTTATATTTTTCGATAAGCGACTCGTATGTGATAGAGCCGTCTGAGTTAAGCGGCATTTCGCTAAGCAGGTAGTATCTTGCTCCGTCAACTCCGAATGCGTCAACCACGTCGTTTGCATAGATAACGTTGCCCTTTGACTTGCTCATCTTGTCCTCTCCGAACAAGATCCAGTTATGTCCGAAGAGCTGTTTCGGCATAGGAAGTCCCAATGCGTGGAGCATAATCGGCCAATAGATAGAATGGAACCTCATTATATCCTTGCCGATAACGTGGCAGTCGCATGGCCAATACTTCTCAAACTGCTCGGACGAGCCATCCGGGTCATAGCCCATGGCTGTGATATAGTTTGAGAGAGCGTCTATCCACACATATATAACGTGCTTAGGGTCAAATGTTACGGGGATCGACCAGGTAAAGGTTGTACGTGAAACGCAAAGGTCCTGGAGTCCCGGCTTTATGAAGTTGTTGAGCATTTCCTTTTTTCGGCTCTCAGGCACGATGAAGTCGGGGTGCTCCTCGATATAGTCCTCGAGCCACTTCTGATACTTTGAGAGCTTTAGGAAGTATGCCTCCTCGTTAGCTTTTGTTACTTCTCTGCCGCAGTCGGGGCATTTTCCGTCCTTTAGCTGTGAAGCTGACCAGAAGCTTTCGCACGGCGTACAGTAGAGTCCCTCATAGGAGCCTTTATATATATCCCCCTGCTCATAGAGCTTTGTGAATATCTTCTGCACTACCTTTTCGTGCTGTTCGTCTGTAGTTCTGATAAATCCGTCGTAGGATATATTCATTATCTTGCAGATTCCTTTTATTTCATCTGCAACCTTGTCAACGTGCTGTTTCGGGGAGATGCCCTCGGACTTTGCAAGCTCCTCTATTTTAAGACCGTGCTCGTCTGTGCCTGTAAGAAAGAAAACGTCATAGCCAAGCATTCGCTTAAACCTCGCAACGGCGTCTGTGAAAACGACCTCGTAGGTGTTGCCTATGTGCGGCTTCTTTGAAGCATAGGCAATTGCCGTAGTAATGTAATACGGTGTCTTAGGCATAAGCTTATGTCCTCCTTAGATTATTTTTACCATTTAAGATGGTAGATATATCTATTATATATCTTTTGGCAGAAAAAATCAACTGCAAATATTTCTCGCTAAAAAGCTGTTTGACATTAATCCCCCGCTATGGTATAATAAACACAAAGTGTTTATTATATTTTAATGTCCTCGCAGATACGCAAATCCTTTGATTTGCTCCCTGCGTTTCGGACTATTATACCATAAATCTTCGATTTTATGGTATAATGAGAGAGAGCGACACTCATATTATACAGGAAGTGATTTATTATGGCAAGATGTGATTTTTGCGGTGCGGAGATAGAAAACATCTCTGACACGATATGTCAATACTGCGGAAATCCGCTGGACGGCAAAGGCTCGCATGAGGATAATTTTGGATACGGAAATGCTGATAATCAGTATCGTCCCAACGTTAATACGGATTATAATAATGCGTACAGAAATCCTTATCAGAACCCAAATCAGAGCAATTACTCTAATCCGTACCAGACGCAGAACTTCGGAGGCTATCGTAATCCTTACGCAAATCGGCAATTCTATGCCGAAGATACGGCACGGTCAAAGCTTTCCAGCGCAAAGGTCTTTGCTATCCTGGGAGTTATCTTCAGCCATCTTTTCATATTTTCCGTGCTTGCAATCAAGTATGCGGGCGACGCTGCGAAACTATGCCCTGCGAACAAGGAAATTCAGGACTCCGCTAAATCCATAAAGCGGCTTGGCAAAATCGGCATTACTGTCGGCGGCATTATAATTTTACTGTACATTGCATCGTTCGGCATTACAATAGCAGGCGGCGTACATTAAAAACCGAAATATCAGCCTGCTCCGAATTAACCGACCCCCAAAAGTCAGACAAAAATCTAACTAATGGAGGTCGTTTTTTTATTTCAGTATTACCTCTGCTTTTTCTCCAACGCAATCAATATCAAATGACACGCCAAACGTTGAATAGGAAAAGCCCTCTCTTTCATATACTTATACGAAAAGAAAGGGAGGAATTTTTTATGCTTGACCTTATCCTTAGGCTGTTTGCGGAAAACCTGCTGTGCTTCGCACTGCACTTTGAGGGCACGGGCGCTTTCCCGAAGCCGCTAGGCGCAAAAGAGGAACGGGAATGCTTTGAGCTTTTATCGCAGGGCGACAAGTCTGCAAAGGAAAAGCTCATCAGCCACAATCTGAGGCTTGTTGCACACATTATAAAGAAATACTACGCATCGGGCGCAGACACGGAGGATCTCATCTCGATAGGGACTATCGGTCTTATCAAGGCGGTTTCTACCTTTGACTACACAAAGGGCACACGTTTTGCGACATACGGAAGCAGATGCGTTGAAAACGAGATACTTATGCATTTCCGCAGCTTAAGAAAGACATCGGGCGAGGTGTTCTTCGGGGAAACTCTTGACACGGACAAGGACGGTAATTCTCTTAGCCTTGCAGACGTTATTGCAGACTCCACAGACGTCCCAAACGAAGTTGACCTGAAGATAAACTCAGAGAAGCTTTACAAGTACATCGACAGGCTGCTCGACGACCGTGAAAAGGAAATAATATCGCTAAGATACGGACTTTTCGGAAATATGCCGCTTACTCAGCGTGAAGTGTCGTCAAAGCTTAAAATCTCACGCTCGTATGTTTCCAGAATAGAAAAACGTGCGATAGAAAAGCTTCGTGAACCTTACGGAATATAGTTTCTGTCCGCCGCTCGCTCCATGACGGCAAAAGTTAAAAAAAGCGTTACATCATACGACAATTTGCCTTGACAAATAAAATATCATAGTGTAAAATATATGGTACAAGGTAAACTGGATGTTTGCAACCCGATTTGATTTTTACGTCATGTATTCGTTTACCTAAGGGAAATAATAACGCAAAGGGGAATGTTTTATGAAGTCTATGAAAAAGATTATTTCTTTTGTCCTTGCAATGGCTTTCGCTGCAACTATGACGGCGCCTATGGCTATGGCAGAGGGCGAAACTACATTTGTAAAGCCGGAAGATGAGACTATGCTCGTGGCTTATCCCGACGGAAACAAAGAGCCTACTCTTTCGTTTGATAAAAAGAATTGCCTTGACTACATATCCGTTTCTGAGGACGGCGTAAACGAAGCCGGAATAACAATCTCGACTCAGACAAAAGTAAGATATCAGGGCGGCTGTCTTGAAGTCAAGGTTGCTAACGATAAGGTAAGAAGCGTTACCGAAACGGACGAAAACTATGTTTACGACCTTAGTATGGGCTTGCAGATAAGGGCTGAGGATTTCGGCCTTGAAAACTTTAACGGCTGTACTATCACTATGGTGGTTAAATTTCATCCGTCGATCACAAGGGACTTAACCGCAGAGGGCGCTCTCGGAATCCTCAACAACAACGAAATCAACATCAATGCCGCAGATATGGAAAACACTGAGGGCGATGTAAACTCTTCAAGAACCGTTCAGTATTCCGTACTAGAAGCAAAAGGCTTCAGAGACGGTATTCTCACAGTATTAGAGCCTGACGGCGACAAGAGAGGAAACTCAAACGTAATCAACATAAACTTCCCTCTCATCGACTCTTACACCGGCACTGCGCTCTACATCGACAACCTTACAATCAAGACCCCTCTCAAGGACGCTGACGGAAACGACCTCTACGTCAAGAATGTTGACGGCTACAACGCTTCCGCTTCTGTTGACAACACAGAAAACATCATCGAAGTAGGCAACACTGTACAGGCTGACTCGGTAGCTTCGGAATCCATTGCAGAGGAAGCAGGCGAAGGCGGCAAGGGTACGATTATTATAATCGCCGTTGTTGCGGCAGTTGTGGTTATCGGAATCGGCGCATTCGTATTTATCAAGCTCAGGAACAGATACTATTAACGGTAAATCAGTTCGCTCCCGTATGAAAATACGGGAGCTTTTTTGTTTCCAAAAATATCTGAATATTTTCTATGTTTATGGCAATGCTATTTTTGAAAGGCAACGGCGTACAAAGCCGAATACGGCATTTGTGTGGTGTTGCCGAAAAGCAGATCATGCTTTGAAAATCTGAGCGTCATAAAAATGGAGGAACAAAAAATGATTGAATTTAAATCAGCGCTTTTGAAGGCAGGGACATTTTTAAAGGGCAAGGGTACGTTTCTTGCTCTTACCGCAGGCATTTTGGCAATCGGAGGGGTCGGCGTTTTTGCTTACAACAAGACGGTTGACAGCTTAAACAGCACACTCAGGGGCGAATCCTCAAGCATTCCGGACTACAGCAGCGCCGAGAACGCAGGGGTAAATCAGGGCGGAGTTCTGAAGGACGACAGCCTCTCGTCGGAGCTTCAGGCTATCGTTGACGCACAGCCGAGGGTATTCCCGACGGACGGTGAAATCATCACGGAGTTTTCCGACGGCGAGCTTGTGTACTCGGAAACTCTCGGCGTATGGCAGACGCATAACGGCATCGACATTGCCTGCGAAAACGGCTGTAATGTTGTGGCTATGACAAAGGGCGTCGTGGACAAGGTATGGGAGGACCCGCTCTGGGGCTACTGCGTTTCAGTTGACCACAAAAATTCGGTTGTCAGCCACTACTACGGACTTGACAAGAATTTAGCGGTTTCAGTCGGCGACGAGGTGGACTCAGGCGATATCATCGGCAAGGCGGCAAGCACCGCCTCGGCAGAGCTTTCCATGCCGCCGCACATTCATTTCGCACTTAAACGAAACGGCGAATGGGTAGACCCTGTACACTTCATTGCCCCAAACTCGCACAAGTAAAATCTTCGGCGGAGGCGGTCTTATTACCGCTTCCGCTTTTCTTTTTGCCTGCCGGAAAAAGGCTGTGACGCCGTTTTATCCGTCTTTGCACGTCAAAATCACAAATCACGCTTTGTTTTTATGTTTCCTATTAACAAATTTCCTAAATCTTGCAAAAAGCCTTGACAAGCGGTTTAATATGCGGTATAATTGTTATACCTCTTTATGAGGTCTATTTTTTGTGCCTATTTTTGCGGCACATAACTAAAATAACCTCAGAATCCGATAATACTGTCGGAGTGCGACACACGGTCGTATGAGGGAGGCAGACAATGCTCTATCCGTTCTTATGGAGCATAATTTTCGTCAGGAGGTGCCGAATATGAGAGTTAAAATTACACTGGCATGCACGGAATGCAAGCAAAGAAATTACAACACAAAGAAGAACAAGAAGAATGACCCTGACAGACTTGAAATGAACAAGTACTGCAAGTTCTGTAAGAAGCATACTCTTCACAAGGAAACCAAGTAATTTCCGGGGGTAAGCGTTATGGGTAAAACAAACGAAAACGCTAAGGCTAAAGTAAAGCCTGAAGCAAAGAAACAGGGCGGTATCCGTAAGTACTTCAGAGATCTGAAGAGCGAGCTTAAAAAGGTTACCTGGCCTACCAAGAAGCAGGTTGCTAACAATACCGGTGTCGTTATTGCTACAATGTGCGTAACCGGTCTTTTCCTTGCGGGCGTCGATTGGGGACTCGGCTGGCTGTTTACAGTCTTAGTGGGTCTCGGCGCTTAAACAAGAACCGGACAAAGCGGTTTTCGCCGCAGCTATGGCGCATTTTTTGAGGAAGGAGTGCCCGTCACACAAAGGTGTACGGAGCGAATGTAAGAATGGCAGAACAGGCAAAATGGTATGTTATTCACACATACTCGGGATACGAAAACAAGGTATCCGAGAACATCAAAAAAGTAGTTGAAAACCGTAATATTCAGGATCTTATTCCTGAAGTAATGGTGCCTACCGAGCTTGTTACCGAGGTAAAGGATAACAAGACTACCGAGGCAGAAAGAAAGCTTTTCCCAAGCTACGTTCTCGTTAAAATGGTTATGACGGACGATACATGGTACATCGTCAGAAACACAAGAGGCGTTACGGGATTTGTAGGACCGGGATCAAAGCCCGTTCCTCTGACAGACAAGGAAATCGCCGCACTCGGAGTTGAAGCTCACAGAGTTGAAGTAAGCGTAAACTTCAAGGAGGGCGAGGAAATTTCCGTTACGGGCGGCTCGTTCGAGGGCTTCTCCGGAATTGTTCAGAAGATCAACCTTGAGGCTCAGACCGTTGACGTTACAGTTTCAATGTTCGGCAGAGAAACTCTCGTTACTCTCCCTATCCATCAGGTCGCAAAGGCTTAAAGCTTTCAGTTATTCGTATTCGTCTTTTTGAAGCAGGTCGCTTCTCAAAAGTGGGAGAGCCGAAAAACGGCGGCTCGCCTTACCACAAACAATGGAGGTGTGCATAATGGCACAAAAAGTAGTAGGCTTAATTAAGCTTCAGATCCCTGCAGGTAAAGCAACTCCTGCACCGCCGGTTGGCCCTGCACTCGGTCAGCACGGTGTTAACATCATGGCATTTACAAAGGACTTCAATGAAAGAACAAAGAACGATATGGGTCTTATTATCCCTGTTGTAATCACTGTTTACGCAGACCGTTCTTTCACATTCATCACAAAGACTCCTCCTGCAGCCGTTCTTATTAAGAAGGCTTGCGGTATCGAATCAGCTTCCGGCACTCCTAACAAGACTAAGGTTGCTAAGATCACCAAGGAGCAGATCCAGAAGATTGCTGAACAGAAGATGCCTGACCTTAACGCAGCAAGCGTTGAGTCGGCTATGAGCATGATTGCCGGTACAGCTCGTTCTATGGGCGTAGAGGTCATTGACTAATAAGATTTAGTGTGCAAATGTGCATAAATTCTTTTCCTATTATTGAATTTGATTTATGCCGATGAAGGTGGGAGGATATATTCCGCTAACCGTTTTGCGACTCAGCATTGCGGTATCACCACCAATGAGGAGGAAAATAATAATGAAACATGGTAAGAATTATGTTGACGCTACCAAGAGCGTTGACAGAGCAAAGCTCTACGACGCACCTGAGGCTCTTGAACTTGCTTGCAAGTGCGCAAAGGCTAAGTTTGACGAAACAGTAGAAGCTCATATCCGTCTGGGCGTTGACTCCCGTCACGCTGACCAGCAGGTTAGAGGAGCTGTTGTTCTCCCTAACGGAACCGGTAAGACTGTAAGAGTCTGCGTATTCTGTAAGGAAGAAAAGTATGACGCTGCAAAGGAAGCGGGCGCTGACTATGTCGGCGGCATGGACCTTGTTGACAAGATCATGAAGGAAAACTGGATGGAGTTCGACGTTGTAGTTGCTTCTCCTGATATGATGGGTCTTGTTGGCCGTCTTGGTAAGGTTCTCGGTCCTCGTGGACTTATGCCTAACCCAAAGGCCGGTACTGTTACTCCTGACGTAGCTAAGGCTGTTACAGAAGCTAAGGCAGGTAAGATCGAGTACCGTCTTGACAAGACAAACATTATCCACTGCCCTATCGGAAAGGCTTCCTTCGGCAAGGATAAGCTCGAGGAAAACTTCAATACTCTTCTCGACGCAGTTGTAAAGGCTAAGCCTGCTGCTTCAAAGGGTCAGTACCTCAAGAGCGTTGTAGTTTCTTCTACAATGGGTATCGGTATCAAGGTTAACACATCTAAGTACGGCGTTTAATTCTTGAAACTCAAAAACATATTCTGCTCCTGTCGAAAAACGGCAGGAGCTTTTTGTTTGCATATTATTTAGAAAAATCTCTAAATAGCTATTGACAACGTGCAGAAGGTGTGATATTATATATTTAGAAAATTTTCTAAATAGTTTAAAAGGAGATGAGAAAATGGGCTTTCCGGATACTTTCAAGGCGCTTTCCGACCCCGTAAGACGTGAGATACTGACGATGCTGAAGGACGGGCGCAAGTCCGCAGGAGAAATCTGTGAGAAATTTGATATGACGGGTGCAACGATCTCCTACCACCTGAGCATACTGAAAAAGGCGGAGCTTGTTTTTGAGCAAAAAGAGAAAAACTTTGTGTACTACAACCTAAACCTTTCGGTTTTTGAGGAGATAATGATGTGGGTGACTCAGTTCACCGATAACAGTCAAAAGGAGGATACTGACAATGAAAAATAAGAGATTGACCAAAACCGACCTCTGGGCAGCCGTACTCTGCCTTATGTCTATACTGCCGGGCGCTATTTTCTATTATAAAATTCCGGACGATGTTCCTATGCACTGGGACATTCACAACAATCCGACAAGCTTTGCTCCTAAGTGGGCTGTGCTGTTCCTGTTACCTGCCCTGCTTTGCATACTTAATCTGGTTGTTTCATTCTTTTCCGCAGGAAGCAAGCAGGAGGAGAAAATGCCGAAGCAGGTGCGCGGCTTTGTGAGATTCATTATCCCGACGATCGCAATTATGCTTGAAACGGTAACTGTCGGATACACAATGGACAACGGCTATTTCTCGAACGTCGGTGTGTGGGTAACCTGCCTGCTGGGAGTTATGTTTATCGTCTTGGGCAACTATCTTCCTAAGACACAGCGCAACTGGGCTTTCGGAATTAAAATTCCGCCTACGCTGAAAAGCGACAAGGTATGGGCAAAGACGCACAGGCTCGGCGGCCGGCTGTTTGTAATCGCAGGCTTTGCGGCTATCATTCTGGCTCTTGCAGGATACCCGATTATTTCGATTATCGCAATCGCCGCAAGCGCAATAATCACGATGATATATGCATTTATAATCTCCGAATAACCGCACAAGCTCCTGCCGAAAGCCCAAAACGGCGGGAGCTTTATTATGTTTATAACAATATTCGTAATAATGTACAAAAAGCTGGTCGCATTTTCTTAAAAATACTTTAATCAATTATATTGACAAATCGCCTCAGGTTTTGTATAATGATATTATCAATTTTAGTATGGAGATGAATTGTCTATGGCAAACACAGCCGAGCTGGAAAAGCTGCAAAGCACACTTGATTATTTCAGAAGATACCACGAGTTTGAGGAAGCTATCGCAGTAAATCAGGAAAACCGCCAGTACCTTAATACATATATCCACAACAAGGGCCATGTCGAGGAGGAGTTCGGGCTTAGCACGAAGAACAAGCAGGCTACTCTTATCGGACTCGGTGCGGGCGCAGCTGTCGGTCTTATTGCAATGCTTATTGCAGGACTGAGCGATTTCGGCGTAAAGAACATTATTGCGCTTGCTGTGGCGTTCGCAGTCGTGTTCATACCGGTTATGATGATATTAAAGCAACGTTACTTCAAGCAGTTCCAGTCAAAATGGGAGGAACAGAAGGACATAAATATAGGTCTTGGAAATCAGATCGACGACCTTTCAAGGCGCTGTGACGCTCTTGAAAAGCAGAAGGGCGACTATCTCAAGGCACTTGAGGAAAAGGGTCTTGTATGCATACCTGTAAACCACATAAATTGCAGTGACGAAATTGCCGAGTATGTAAAGAGCGGCAAGGTCGAAACCGTTGAAGAAGCCGTAAAGCTTTTTGAAGAAAATATCACGCTAAAGAAGATGGCTGAAGAAAAGAAAAAGAATGAGGCAATGCTCAAGAGGCAGAAGCAGACGGAGGCGGCAAGGGCTGCTAAGGCACAGTCTGCACCTGTAAGACGTACAGCGTCTTCTCTTTCGATTGGTTCGGGCGCAACGGCGTCAAAGCCTGCCGCCAACACTGACGGCACTGCCGATACTGCTACATCTCACAAAACAAAAAAAGCGCCTAACTCGATGGGACTTTCTATATCCGCATCGTCCGCTCCTGCATCAAAGTCTGCCGCACCGGCAAAGAAGCTTTCCGAGGCTACCGATCCAAATACCTCGGAAAAGGAACAGCAGGCACAGCTTAATATGGAGCTTCAGCGGCTTCTCGGCACTTCCGCAAAAGGCTCGTCTGCTTCTAAGCGCCGTCATGGCACAGGTCTTTCATTTACCGACTTTGCCGCTAAGAAAGAACAGCAGGCACAGGACACCGCTCCTGCTCCCGAATACGAGGATCTCAGGCTTGTCGATGAGCCGGAGATGGACGAAACAATCGCTTTTGCACAGAGAATTATAGCCGACACGCCAAACGCCGTGGAAGCTGCCCCGATCGTTGAAGAGGCATCTGCTGTTGCAGAGGAAGCTGTCGAAGAAGCAACGGCTGTTGAAGAAGCTATTACTCCTGCTGTGGCAATGGAAGAACCCGCTGCGGAGGATATTGCTGTAGTTGAAGAAGCTGTCGAAGCTAAGGAAGATATTTCAGCTACGGAAACCGCTGCTGAAGAGCCTGCGCCTTCGTTCCCTGCTTTTGCAGAAGAACCCGCTGCGGAGGATATTGCTGTAGTTGAAGAAGCTGTCGAAGCTACGGAAACCGCTGCTGAAGAGCCTGCGCTTTCGTTCCCTGCTTTTGCAGAAGAACCTGTTGCGGAGGACTCCGGTATCACAATTACTATCGAAAATGAACAGGGCAAAACGCTCGTTCCTTCCGAGAATGAAAAGCCAAAGAGCTTCGGCGGTCTTTCTATGACAGGCTTCACGAGAAAAGCTCCGGCAGCTGATGAAAAGCCCGCCGAGGATAAGCCTGCCGCAGAATCTACAGGGGCTACAGGCGTTCTAAGAATGGCTAAAAAATAATTTTTGAGTTTCCTCAAAAATGCTTGACAAATAAACAGCAATGTGTTATAATAATTGAGCGTTCGTATCTAAAGACAGTCGGTGGAGCAATCCGTAAGTCCGACCGAGGAAAGAATAGCAAGGTTAAATACGACTTTGTATCCTTTTCTCACTATGGGAAAAGGATTTTTCTTTGCCGCTTATGCGGCGTGATGCGAATAGACAAATTTCGCAAAGAGGTGAAAACTAAATGCCAAGTGAAAAGGTTCTGCTCAAAAAGCAGGAAAGAGTTGCTGAGCTTACAGAAATTCTCTCAGGTGCTAAAGCCGGCGTAATCGTTGACTACAAGGGTATCACAGTTGATGAGGATACAGCACTTCGTCGTTCACTTCGTGATGCCGGAGTTCGTTACTTCGTAGAAAAGAACACGCTCCTCCGCTTCGCAGTTAAGAACGTAGGTCTTGACGGTCTTGCAGACGTTCTCGAGGGAACATCCGCTATTGCTGTTTCCGACGGCGACGAAACCGCTGCTGCAAGAATTCTCGGTGAATTCGCAGAAAAGGCAGGCGACAAGTTCAATCTCAAGGCAGGCTTCATCGGAACAGACATCTACGACGCTAAGGGCGTTGAGGCTCTTTCCAAGATCCCTTCAAGAGAGGTTCTTCTTGCACAGCTCGTTGGTTCTCTCCAGGGTCCAATGCAGAAGCTCGCTGCTACACTTCAGGCCGTTGTGGACAAGAACGGCGACGCTGCATAATTTATTTGCGGCATAGTAATCCGCAGGCGGCAAAGTCTGCATAACAACTGAGGCAAGACGCCTCGCAATCTATAATTATTTAAAGGAGATTTATTATCATGGCTTCAGAAAAGATTTTAAAGTTTGTTGAAGATATCAAGGCTCTCAGCGTTCTCGAGCTTTCCGAGCTCGTAACAGCTATTCAGGACGAATTCGGCGTAACAGCTGCTGTTGCAGCTGCTCCAGCAGGCGCTGCTGCTCCTGCTGCTGAGGAAAAGACTGAGTTCGACGTAATCCTCGCTTCCTTCGGCGACGCTAAGATGGGCGTTATCAAGGCTGTTAAGGAAATCACAGGTCTTGGACTCAAGGAAGCTAAGGAGCTTGTTGAAGGCGCTCCTAAGGCTATCAAGGAAGGCGCTTCCAAGGCAGAGGCTGACGAGCTCAAGGCTAAGCTCGAAGCTGCAGGCGCTACTGTTGAACTTAAGTAATTTTACTTACTCAGAACAACGAAATAATATTAAAGCCACTTTTGATGTTTATGTCAGAAGTGGCTTTTTTGTTGTGGCGTTGACTTTGCGGAGCGGGGTGTGGTATAATCGGGGGAAATATAGGATTGACGGATGGAGCTAGATTATGAACGGGGTATGGTCAGAGCTGAACAAAAAGATGCAACAGCAAATCAAAAAGAAAGACACCTATGAAGCAGGCGTTATCACTTTGATTGATTTGCGAAATCAGTTAATGGAAGTATTGACAGCACTTAATGAAGCATTAAGCAGAGAAGATTTTAATGCGATACCATTTATCAACGCAGAGGGGTATCACAGTAAGACAATCGCATATTCGATTTGGCACATCTTCCGTATTGAGGATATAGTAGCGCACACATTGATAAGTGGCGATGAACAGATATTTTTCAGGGGTAATTATCAAAAGCGTATCGGCTCACCTATAATCACGACAGGAAACGAGCTTGCAAAAGGACAGCTTGCAGTTTTTTCAAGTCAGCTAAACTTAAAGGAGCTTTACTCATATATTCTTGAGGTAAAGGACAGCACTGAGAAAACAGTCAGAGGCTTATCCTACTGCGACTTAAAAAAGAAAATACCGGAAGAAAGAAAAGAGCTGCTAATGCACTTTGATGTAGTAAGCGAGGATGAAAAAGCAAATTGGCTTATTGATTATTGGTGCAACAAGGATATTCTCGGACTAATACAGATGCCATTTTCTAGGCACTGGATTATGCACATAGAAGCGTGATTGCGAATAAAAAACAAGCTATATTGACAGGCAAAAATTCTGATTAGGTGTTGAAAGGGCACTAAAACGGACAAGGCAGAATTGGTTAGGGACTGAAAAAGAACTAGTGACAAATCCGTTTATACTATATTGATTAGAGAAATAAAATGATGCTGCTCACAGGCTCAAAAGAAAAAGCCCATCTTGATAGCAAGATGGGCTTAATGTATATTTTATCTGCCTAAGAGAAGCTGTCTGAAATTACCCTCTGACATTGGTTTGTAATAGTAATAGCCCTGTACTGCGTCGCAGTAGCTGTTCTTTAAAAACTCTACCTGTTCGTCGGTTTCTACGCCCTCGGAGATTACCATAAGGTTAAGGCTCTTTGCAAGCATAATAATCGACTCGATAACCTTGCGGTTTTTATAGGTGAGCTGATTTTTCATAAAGAAGTTTCCGTCGAGCTTTAAGACATCGACCGGCAGCACCGCAATGAGGTTAAGGGTGGAGTAGCCTGTTCCAAAGTCGTCAATGGAAATCTTGAAGCCACGGGAACGTATATCCTCCATAATTCTGATGAGGCGGTCGTAGTTCTTTACGAATGTGCTTTCCGTAAGCTCGACCTCGACTGCCGAATGAGGTATGCCGTAATTATCGACAAGCTTTTCAAACTTTTCCGGAAAGTTCTGGTCACGCAGGTGAAGCCTTGACACGTTGACTGACACTACCGGAAGCTCTATACCCAGCTCCTGCCAATGCTTCATAGACGAGAACACACGCCTGTAAACCCAGATATCCATTTCAAGCACGAACTCGTTATCCTCGAAAATCGGTACGAAAAAGCTTGGCTGGACAACGCTTCCGTCGGGTCTGTTCCAACGGATAAGCGCCTCTGCACCGTAAACCTTGCCGGTTTTAAGGGCAACCTTAGGCTGATAAACGACCTCAAACTCATTGTTCTTGAGGGAGGCAACCATTTCACTCTCGACCTTTTTACGTTCCTCTATGCTTCTGCTTATATCCTCGTCGTAATATTCTATTACATTTGTAACAAGGTACTTGCCTGATGTAGCGTTCTTTATGACGAGGTTTGCGCCGTCAATTGCTGCGCTTAGACGGTAGGTCTGCTTATTTATCGGGTAGATGCCGCACATAAACGAAATCTCAAGATTGGGGTGCTTCTTTATCATATCGTCCTCGACTACCTTAAACAGATAGTCAAGCTTTGCCTTCAAAATCCTGAAATTACTTCTTCTTAAAAGAATGCAGAAGCGTGAGCCTGACGGACGTGCGGCACGCTCGTTTTCGCCCAATATAAGGACGAGCTTTTCGGCTGTTGTACGCAGGACGTCGTCGCCTGTCTCATAGCCGAACTCATCATTAATATTCCTGAAATTGAACACCTTGAACATTGCGAGGTCATACTCGCAGTCTGTGCCATAGATCAGCTTCTGCGCCTCGATTTCAAATCCCTCATGGGTGTACAGTCCGGTAAGCTTATCCTTTGTCTTAGCGTTATCCATATGCGCAGAGATGTCGGTGACGGTCAGCAGGAACGCATAGGCGCCTCCCGCCCTGCGGACACACACGATAGAGCTTGACAGCCATTTTTGTCTGCTCTTGTCAAACGTGTCATAGTGGTAGACTCCCCTGTCGTCCACTCCGTCCTCCTCGCCGTTTTTGATGCGTTCAAGCGTTTTGACTATGTTATCCGCACATACTGCGCCGACCGATTCGTCATCAAAAATCATCGAGCCAAACTGGTTTATGTATATTACTCTATAACTGTCTGCATCAATAACCATACAGGCTGTCGAGTTTTCCTCAAGCGCATTCTTGTAATATATAAGCTCGTCCTCTGCCGCCATACTGCTCAGCGAACGCAGTCTGTAGACCGAAAACATCTTAGCGAGCGTTTTAAGCTCTGAAAGCTCCGACTCGCCTCTCTCCTGCGCTCCCGCCTTGTCCTCAAAGCATATTGCTCCTGAAACAGTGAAGCCCTGGTTCATTTCCAAGCAATATTTTCCGTTATCGAAGCAGTAGCCGCCTGTCGAAAGCTCCTTACATTTTGAATACACAAATTCAAGGCATTTTTCGTCGTCTAATATTTCTGCGGAGCTGGCAGACCAGCCTATTACAGAGCCGACTGCGTCGTTTCCGTTTACGATATAGACTCTCTCAAAGCCGTACTCCTCTCCGATAAACGCAAGCACGTCCTTTGTCATAATTCCCATAGCATCCGACTTTGAGAAAGCGTCAAAGGCGTAGTTTAAAATCCTCTGTATCTTTCTCTTTGGTTTTCTGTACGAGTCATAAGTCTTATCGTTTATTTCGTTAAACAGGAAATCTTTCGAGAATATTGCATATCCCGTGCGGCTTTCCTCGGCCTTTACGAGAGCAATCTCAGCGAAGCGGAAAATCTCTGAAGCGTTTGTGCTGTCGCTGTCGGTTGCTACGCCTGCTACTGCGCGGGGACGGATACCTCCGGAAAATTCGGATATATTTACTCTGTAAACGAGCTTTGATACAAACTTTTCAAGCTCTACGCTGTTAGAAAAGCCGCTCGTCAGCACGCCGAATCTTACACCGCTGAAGAAGCCCAAGAGATCGTTTTTCGAGCAAGCCTCCGACAGCGATGCGGCAACGGAATTCATAATCTCGGGCGAGTCTGCGAGGTTATCTACATCTATGAGAATAAGTGCGCAGGAAGCCTCGCCATTTTCAGAGAGCCTTCTTGCGAGGTCGTCAAAGACATATTTTACGTCAGGCAACACTATGCCTTTTTCGTCCAATCGCACATCCGCCATACTATGACTCCCCCTTTTTACAAACTCTCAATTATATTTATTCTAGCATAATACGGCAATTTTGTAAAGAGATTGCCGAGAGTTTCGCTGTTTGGCAGAGCCAATTTGTGCAAATGGCTCAAATATCGCAAGAAAAAATGTAGAGTATCACAAAATTGGAGGAAAATATTTCAGCATTGTCAGAAAAGCTCGAATAATCGAAGATTTTGGAGAAATACTACCTTTTGACAAATTGGGCAAAAAGCTATATAATAAGTCTGTACGCTAAATGAAAAGGAGCATTTGTCCGAATCTACGGATAAAGATAAGATATATGAAAGACTGCAAATCTAAAATACTTCAAATAATTCTATGCGCCGCACTTTCCATTTCAATGGCAGGCTGCGGAAGCGGCGTCGGTTCGTCAAAGGCGGCGGAGGCAGGCACTACGACCTCCATAACCACCACGACGACGGCGGCAAAGCAGGAGGACGCTACCTCGTCTTCCACGTCAACGACGGAAGATATCCCTGACATTCCGCAGGAGCCTCTTTTAAATCTCAACAATCTGACGGGCGAATACACGATGTCTGACGAGGGCGCAGGAAAGAGGCCGGTTGCGATAATGATTAACAACATTCGCAAGGCGCTTCCGCAATACGGAATTTCTGACGCTGACCTTTTATACGAATGCCCTGTTGAGGGCGGTATCACGAGGCTTATGGCGATATACGGCGACCCCGCAAAGATACCTGACGTATGCTCGATAAGGAGCTGCCGCTACTACTACCCTATTTTTGCGCTGAGCTACGACGCTGTTTATGTGCATTGGGGAAAGGACGAAACCATTGCCAAGGACACGCTGAGCCGCCTTGACGTTGACAGGCTTGACGGCTACAGCAACCAGTTTATCTTTGCCAGGGACGAGGAGCGGCACAAGAATTACTCTTCCGAGCATTGCGGATACTACAAGGGCGCTTTGACTCTTGACGCTCTTGAACGTTCCGGCATAAGAAGCGACATTCTTGCTGAGAAGAACAAACCTATTTTCACGTTCAGCGATGAGCCTGCCGCACCAAGCGGAAGCGACTGCAAGGACTTCACCGTTTACTTCTCAGACAGCTATTACAGCGGCTTTACATTCGACAGCGCAAACGGGGTTTACCTAAAGCAGCACAGCGGCAAGCCGCACATGGACTCGCACACAAATAAGCAGCTGTCCTTTACAAATGTATTTGTTCTCGAAACGGAAACGTCCGTTATCAACCGAAACAACGGACTCATAAGTCTTGAGTGGACAGGCGGCGACGGCTACTATGTTTCTATGGGCAAGGCAGTTCCCGTCAAGTGGTCTAAGGCTGACGAATTTTCCGACCTTGTTATCACGAACGCTGACGGCACTCCACTCACAGTCAACACCGGCAAGAGCTATTTCGGCTTCACTAACAAGCTCGGTAAGAATTTCAAGGTAAAGTAAGCCGCACGGTTTTTTAATATGCAAAATAAAACCTCCCTCACAGGGATAAAGTCTGTGAGGGAGGTTGTTTGTTGCGTGGGGCGTCTGTGAAGTATGAGTGTGTTTTTGCTTTCTTCTCTTAACAAGAGAAGAAAGCGTAGTAAAGAAGAGAACCTTGCGTCTTGAATACCTGACTCTTGCCCGAAAATACCAAAGATATTTATCGGGCAGGGTTAACACGTCGCACTCGGTTGTAAGCTATGACTGATTGCTCGTTCACAAAAACATTAAGAAATGCGACACACACGAAGCAGGTACTCGGAATTGCCTGTATCTCGTAAAGAGACTGGGAGAGATGGTTTTCGTGCGATATGGGGCGTTTGGCGTGGGGCATTGGGGAGCGTAGAGAGTCTACGGAGTATCGGTTTTGAGGCTCTGCAAAAAATCCTCCCTGAGCAGTCTGCGGTCGAGGGCTTTGGCTATACGGATTTTTGCACGGGCGAGAGTTCTTGAAACGGTTGACTTGTTCACGCCGTAGATTTTAGCAATCTCGGTAGCTCTCATACCCTTTGCGTACCTTAATATCACATACTCACGCTGTTTCGGAGTAAGCCCCTCGGACAGAAGCTCACGCACTATGAGAGTCTTTATTTTATCCTCTCCGGGTCTTTCGACACGGGAGAAAATATAGTTGTCAAGCAAATCAAAGCTGACCCTTTTAATCCTCGGCATCAGTAATCACCGCTTGCCTTTCTGTGCGGCATAGCTTCCTCACGGTACGGAAGCATCTGCTCGATTGCGAACATCAGGTCGCCGTGCTCCTCATAGAGCGTTTCAATACGCCTGCGGTAGTCTACCATATTTGAGTGGTCGGGGTCCTGCTTCATTTCTATTTTAAGGTAAGATATTCTCTCACGGACACGCTTCGCATCCTGCCTGTACTGCTCGATAAGCTCATCTATTGTTTTCAAAATTTCTACCGTCCTTTCCTGTATCAATCAAAATCTGAATGTGTTTGCTTTACGGCGTTTTGGGGATTCAAAGAGCCGTTTTGCAAAAAATGCATTTTTCAGTCCCGCTGCAATGTTCTCAAAAGAACATTTGTTCTCCCTTGTCAAATATATGCTAGCACGTTTTTGCTCCTCTGTCAATAATCAAACTGACGAATATTTTCATCGGGGTGCTTTTTTGGACAGTGAGAAATATCTCCTATTGAATTTTACAGAAAACTATGATATAATTACTTTGAATAATAATTCAAGGAGAAAGGCTATGGAACAGAAGAAAATAGACAGGATATCTGAGCTTACAAGGATTTCAAGGGAGCGTGAGCTTACTGTAGAAGAACAGGCGGAACGCACAGAGCTGAGAAACGAATACCGCAGGGCATTCCTCGGCAGCCTTTCGTCACAGCTTGACAATATGTCTATAAAACAGCCGGACGGTTCTATTATCAAGGTAAAAGACAGGTTAAGCTCGTCCGACAGAAAAAAACAGGATTAGGAGGTTATGCGTTATGTCGCTTGGACAGGCAAAGCAGAAAAACAAGCTTATCGTACTCAAGGACATCTTAGAGCAATACACGGACGAGGATCACTCTCTTACCGTTGCGGAGATCATTGCGCTTCTCGGAGAAAACAGAATTGCAAGCGAGAGAAAGACGGTCTATGACGACATAGCAACTCTTATTGATTTTGGCATGGACATTGTTGTAACACGGAGGGGTCACTCCAACGCATACTATGTCGCTTCAAGACTTTTCCAGACCGAGGAGCTTTACATTCTATCCGACGCTGTTGCTTCAAGCAGATT
Source organism: Ruminococcus sp. Phil15 (assembly GCA_001940995.1). Classification (GTDB taxonomy): domain Bacteria; phylum Bacillota; class Clostridia; order Oscillospirales; family Ruminococcaceae; genus UBA7477. Next base: position 85,016 of record MSHC01000023.1, on the reverse strand, counting down.
TCTTACTAAGAAAAAATCCTCGGAGCTTATATCAAAAATCCAAAAGCTTACGAGCAAATATATTGCACCGAAGCTTTCGAGAGAGATTTTTGTTAACAGCCGTGTAAAAGCTTTTAACGAGGGCATTTACTACAACATAAACTCAATTCACGAGGCTATCAGACGAAACTGCAAAATCACCTTCAAATACTATTACTACGATATAGAAAAAAGGAAGAAGCTAAAGCACGCAGGCTATGTCTACAAGGTTTCTCCGCTCAGGCTTGTATGGGAGGAGGACAAATACTACCTCGTATGCTACTGTGAAAAGCACGGCGATATCGCAAGATACCGTGTTGACCGGATGGACGGCGTTAATGTGACCGAAGAAGCGTGCGTCACTCTATCCGAAGACGCAGAGCAGGAGGCAAAGGCTCAGCTTTCCGTTTACAGTATGTTCGGCGGCATAGAAAAGTCAGTTTCAATAGAATTTGACGAGTCGCTTATGGACGCTGTAATAGACCGCTTCGGAACAAAGGTGCAGAGCAGATGCGTTGCCGACGGAAGATTCAAAATCACGGTTGACGTTCAGATTTCTCCGCCGTTCTGGGGCTGGCTGTTCCAGTTCGGAAGCAAGGCGAGGATCGTTGCTCCCGACGATGTCAGAGAGCTTGCAAAGCAGGAGATTGCAAAGCTTGCCTCGCTTTACGAATAATATTTACTTCTATCACGAAAGGCATATAAATGATTACCAAAAAGCAAAAAATTTCTATTGCGCTGATAAGCGTTCTGCTCACGGCGATCGTCGGGGCCGGCTTCTTCAGCTACATATACTACAAGCAGCTTCTGTCGCCGGGCTGGCACACCACGAATGCGGGGACATATTACGTCATTTCAAACGACGGCGACAGGGCGACGGGTATATACCCTATCGAGGGAAAGGAATACCTTTTTGACGACGAGGGTTATGCTCTTAACGGCTGGCAGGATTTTGAGGGCGACCGCTACTACGCCTCAAACGGCGAAATACAGAAGGGCGTTATTGCAATCGGCGGCAAAAACTACTGCTTCAACGACGAGAGCGGCATATTCCGTACAGGAGTTGTCGAGCTTGACGGCAATACCTTTATATTTGACGAGTACGGCTTTACCGAGGCAGGCTTTCTGACGGTTGGCGGCAAGGAGAGATATTACAACTCAAACGGAAGCTACGTCAAAGGCTGGGCAGAGATAGGCGGAAAGGTTTTCTACTTTGATGAGAACGACGGCGGTCTAAAGACAGGTATGACTAAAACCGACAACGGCACATACTACTTCACAGAGGGCGGCGGATATCTCTACGGCTTGCAGGAAATTGACGGCGCAAAATACCTTTTCTCGAACAGCGGAGCTATGGTAACGGGTTGGCATCAAGATGACGGAGGAAGCTATTACTACTACGACACGGACGGAAAACAGATTGTAGGTCAGCTAACGATAGGAGAGGACGTTTATCTCTTTGACGAAAGCGGCAAGATGATGACAGGCTGGGTAGAGTCGGGCGAGAACAAGTATTACTACAAGGACGACGGCACCCGTGCCAAAGGCTTCACAGAGATAAACGGAAGCAGGTACTATTTCAGCGTAAAGAACGCTGCGGCGCTCAAGGGCTGGCAGAATATTGCAGGTTCTAAATACTACTTCGGCTCAGACTACGTTATGAAAACGGGCTGGCAGAAAATTGACGGGGATATGTACTATCTCGGACTTGGCGGAAAAATGGTTACAGGTCTTGCAACCGTTGAAAACGGACTTTGCTACTTCGATGAAAACGGAGCGGCGCAGACGGGAGAAATACGCATTGACGGCAAAACCTACGACTTTGACGAGGAGAATTACCGTGCAAAGCGTGAATGGGTCGAAATCAAGGACAAAAACACCGGCGAGGTATTCAAAGCCTACATAGACGCCGACTACGAGAGGGCAAAGGGCGTAACGGAAATCGGCGGATACAAATATTATTTTGACCAGTACGGACACCAGAAAACAGGCTTTATCGACTTAAACGGACACACCTTTTACTTTGACAAGGAAACCGGCATTATGGCTGTCGGAGTATACAAGGTTGACGACAAGCTTTACTATTTCAACGAGAACGGTCACATGGTAAAGAGCAAATGGATAAAGACCGACAAGGGAGTTTACTACTTCAGAAAAGACGGAACCGCTCCTAAGAGCGAGTATGTTGAAATAGACGGCATAAAGTTCAGGTTTACAAAAAACGGCGTTCTGCTTGACGGCTGGTACGAATCGGGGGGACACAAGCACTACTTTGTTGAAGGAATAAAGACCGTGAATGCGTGGAAAACGATAGACGGTGCAAAATACTACTTCAACGAAAACGGTCAGATGGTAACTGACACAGTTATCGACGGGGTCACGATAGGCTCTGACGGCAAGGCTGTTTAATTATTACACGACAAAAAATCGCAGGGAAGCAATTCTTCTCTGCGATTTTTTTATTTATCCGTATTATTTTCCCCGCCTGTCTATTCTCATACAGACAAGCACCTTTTCGTCTATGTCTATCACCTTGACGATAGAACCTATCGGGATAGGCTCGTTATCTGCGGAAATAGCGTAGCTCTCTATAGTCTGTCCGAATGCGTTTACGCTCACGCAGCCTGTCGGTTTGTCGGGAACAATCGGCTTGAACACTACCCCGTGTCTGCCAATCGCCATACGGTAGTCGGTTTTTGGGGGACGAATCTTCTTTGTCCTGCCGAATATTACAAGTATTGCCATAAGAAAGCCTAATGTTATAAGGAATACGATAGGATATGCAATATACCACCTTACTCCCTTTCTAACCATAATCAGGGTAAGGAAGAAAAACAGGCACATTGACATAAGCGCAGTGATAATCGAAAATGTCTGACCACGTTTTTTGGCAATTCCCCTCTCTGAACGCTCAAACCTTTCGATGCTGACATAGATGAGGAGGGTTACGGCGGTTATAACGCCGAACAGCATAAGAAATCTCTCATAGGCATTAAGAGAGAGAGCATAGTCGAGCATCTGCATTCTCCTCCTTTCTTTCCTAGCTCACCGCAAACTGGCTGTTGTAAAGCTCGCTGTAAAATCCGCCGAGCCTCAGCAGCTCGTTGTGCGTACCCTGCTCTATGATGTTGCCGTCCTTCATGACGAGTATGACGTCGGCTTCCTTGATTGTCGAGAGTCTGTGGGCAACGATAAAGCTTGTTCTGCCGTTCATCATCTTTGCAAAGGCTCTCTGTATGCGTATTTCGGTTCTGGTGTCGATTGACGAGGTAGCTTCGTCGAGGATAAGCATAGGCGGCAGTCTGAGCATTACTCTTGCGATACAGAGAAGCTGTTTTTCGCCCTGCGACAGGACGCCTTCGTCTGTCAGCACCGTGTCGTAGCCGTTTGGCAGACGCTTTATAAAGCTATGGCAGTGTGCGGCTTTTGCGGCGGCGATGATTTCGTCCTTTGTTGCATCGGGGCTTCCGTATGCTATATTCTCCCAGACTGTTGCAGTCTTGAGCCATGTTTCCTGCAATACCATTCCGTAAGAAGAGCGCAGGCTGTCACGCTTAATGTCGGTAATCGGTATCTCAGACACCCTTATTTCTCCCCTGTCGCAGTCGTAGAAGCGCATAAGGAGATTTATGACGGTAGTTTTGCCGCAGCCCGTAGGACCTACGATTGCGACCCTCTGACCCTTATCGACAGCGAGGCTGAAGTTTTCGATAAGCTTTACGTCGGGGGTATAGGAAAAGCTTACGTTTTCGATATCAACGCTTCCGTCAACCTGCGTAAGCTCTACCGCATCAGGTGCATCGGGGGTCTGCGGCGTTTCGTCCATTACGGAGAAAAGCCTGTCGGCGCTCGCCATTGCGCTTTGAAGCTCTGTTATAACGCCTGAAATCTCGTTGAACGGTTTGGTATACTGGTTGGCGTAGCTTAAAAAGCAGGACAGCTGACCCACTGTGATGCCTCCTGCTGCGATTGCGGAGAATGCTCCGACAATTCCTACGCTCGTATAAACGAGGTTGTTTACAAAGCGTGTTGACGGATTTACAAGCGAGGAGAAGAAAAGCGCCTTGACTCCGACCTTTTCAAACCGTTTATTGATATCGTCAAAGCGGCGGCAGGTATCTTCTTCCTGTGAAAAGGCTGTAACGGTCTTTATTCCGCCGAGCATTTCGTTTACATAGCCCGTCATCTCGCCTCTGACTATCGCCTGCGACTTAAAAAGGTTAAAGGTACGCTTTGCAAGAAATCTTGCGACAAAGAGCGAGAGCGGCGTTGCGATAACGACAACGAGCGTGATTTTAACGTTTATGGAGAGCATAAATACGATTGTTGCGATAATCGTCACTATTCCCGAAAAGAACTGTGAAAAGCCGAGGAGGAGTCCGTCGCAGACTGCCTCTGCGTCTGCTATGATACGGCTTACTATGTCGCCGTGCGCTGTTCTGTCGATATAGGAAAGCGGCAAACTTTCAAGCTTTGCAAAGCAGTCGTTTCGCATCTGTCTTATAACGCTGTACGAGATTTTATTCGTGCATATCGACATAATCCACTGAAAGACGGCGGCGAGTCCTGCTACAACGCCGAGCTTTATGACAACGGTTCTGAGCGTGTCAAAATCTACGTTGCCCTTTGATATCACGCAGTCCACGGCATCGCCTATAAGAAGCGGCGCATACAGGGTGCATATAACTGTTGCGGCGGCGCTGAGGACAGATATTGCCAGCCGCAGTCTATACGGCTTTACATAGGAAAGGATTCTTCGGAGGGTATTTTTCCTGTTCATATTACTTGCCCTCCTTTTCGCTGCCGTAAAGCTGTGAGCGGCAGATTTCCTCATAGATCTCGCAGGATTTTAAAAGCTCGTCATGAGTGCCTTGACCCACGCACACGCCGTCGTCAAGCACCATAATTCTGTCGGCGTTCTTTATAGTTGCGGCTCTCTGAGAAACTATTATTACTGCGCAGTCATACGGCAATGAGGAGATAGCCTTACGAAGCTTAGCGTCGGTTGCCATATCGAGCGCTGACGCACTGTCGTCCAAAATTAAAATCTGCGGCTTTCTGACCACTGCCCTTGCGATAGTCAGGCGCTGACGCTGACCGCCCGAAAGGTTCTTACCGCCCTGCGCTACCCTTTCGTCCAGCTTATCGGGCTTTGAGGACACGAATTCCTCTGCCTGGGAAATTCTGAGCGCTTCCCATATCTCGTCGTCGGTTGCGTCCTTTTTGCCCCATTTAATATTGTCACGGATAGTGCCGGAGAAAAGCTGTGTTCTCTGCGACACGACCGCAATTTTTTCTCTTAGCTGTGAAAAAGGATACTGATTTACATTTACGCCGTTTATGAGTATTTCGCCTGCCGTTACGTCGTAAAAGCGTGGGATAAGGTTTATGAGAGTTGACTTGCCCGAGCCTGTACCGCCTATGATACCTAAGGTTTCGCCGCTTTTAAGCTCGAAGTCGATATTAAGCAGCGCTCTTTCATCGGACGACGCATAGCTGAAGCTGACGTCCCTGAAAGCGATTGCGGGGGCGGTTATATTCTCCTTTACAGGCTTATTTCCGCTGTCGGACACAGACGGCATAACCTCCAGCATATCTGCGACTCTTGCGGCGGACGCAGTACCCTTTGTTACTACAACGATAAGGTTAGCAAATGCGACTAAGGCTAAAAGTATCTGAGTCATATAGCTGACGAGCGCGATAAGGTTGCCCTGAGTGAGAGAGCCTGTGTTAACGCTTATGCCGCCGCACCAAATAATGACGATTATTGCGGCATAGACTATAACTAATGTAAGAGGGTTCAAAAGTGCGGAAATTCTGCCGACAGATAGCTGACTTTTTTCCAGACTTTCGGTTTCGGAGAAGAATTTCTCTTTCTCCCTGTCCTGTGCGGAAAAGGCTCTTATAACTCTTGCACCCGAAAGATTTTCTCTTACAGAGAGAGTGACGCTGTCTAAATCCATCTGGATTTTCTTGTACTTAGGCAGGCTCTTGTTCATTATAAAGAAGATCGCAAGCGCAAGGAGCGGCGTTGCGACAAGAAAGATAAGCGTAAGCTTTACGTTTATGGTAAGAGCCATTATCACGGAGCCTACAACGATAAACGGCGCTCTCATAAAAAGTCTTAAAAACATATTGACAGCCGACTGTGCTAAATTTATGTCGGATATAAGTCTGTTGATAAGCGTTGAAGCTCCCACTCTGTCTACCTCTGCGTAAGAGAGGCTGGTGAAGTGACGGTAGAGGTCGCTTCTGAGCGCAGTGCCGAAGCCGAAAGACGCTTTTGCGGCAAAATACTGTGCGGTAAGTGCGCAGGCAAGACCCAGCACGCCAAACAGCACAAGCACAAGTCCACGGATTATGATATAGCGCTTATCGCCGGCTGCGACGCCTATGTCGATGATGTCCGCCATAATAATCGGCACTAAAAGCTCAAAAATCGCCTCGATGAATTTAAAGAGGGGGGCTATAACGCTTTGCGCTTTGTTATTTGAAAGATACTTCAGCAGTCGTTTCAAGTTTTTACTTCCTTTCGGGCAGTTATTGAAAATTATTCAAAACTGTGGTAAAATAGAAAAAGTGAACGAAGGAGATTTTACTATGGATTTTATATACTCTATCGACCGTGCGGTCGCAGATTTTATGGTTTCGATACAAAACGGATTCCTAAACGGATTTTTTGAATTCTTCACCCGCATCAGCGAAGCCGGACTTTGCTGGATCGTGCTTGGTATTTTGCTTTTGATAAACAAGAAAACCCGAAAAATGGGGATATACTTCGCATTTTCGCTGGCTGTCGCATTCCTGCTTTCCGAGCATACCATAAAGGATATTGTTTGCAGAGAAAGGCCGTTTATTGACAACGAGTCTATAAAGCTGCTTATCTCGCCGCCTGACGGCTACTCGTTCCCGTCGAGCCACACTGCCTCGTCGTTTGCGTGCGCCGTATCGCTTATTCTATGCAACAAAAAGGCGGGCATATCGGCGCTTGTAATAGCAATTATTATTGCGGTATCGAGAATCTATTTCACGGTGCATTTTCTCACAGACGTTCTCGTCGGTGCGGCACTCGGCTCTGCTGTGGCTATACTTGTGCATATTGTGATAGACAGAATTGCAAAAGCAAAAAAGGCAGGGTGATTACTTATCAATGTACATACCTATCTTTGCCAAGAGCATTGACAGCGAATCATAAGACAGCTCGAAAAAATCAGAGGTTTTTTCGGGCTTTTCGTTTACATAAAAGGTATATCTTATCATAGCCTGCGAGTAATCGGGCAGATAGTAGACGAACGCTTCTATGAACCTTAGCTTTGTTGCGTAGTAATTTACGGGTGTGAGCCTGCCTGCGGCGAGCTTATCCGTCGCCATCTGCGGCAAAAGCTCATCGGGCGGCAGGTAGTTTACGTTTATTCTCTTGCATTTTACGTCCGCACGCTTTATAAATTCGGGTTCATCGGTCTTTCCGGGCTTTCTTTTGAAAAACGGCATATTTTTTCTTCACCTGTCCTTTTGGGGTTAATGCACACACTGATACTTTTCTTGTTTATCGTATGAATAAAAGCCTGCAAACCTACAGCTCGTGGTAATACAGACAAATATCTTCATAACGTCCGTCATTCATTCTAAAGCCGTTCGGCACTACGCCCAGACGGTTAAATCCAAGTCGCTCGTACAAATGGCGGGCGTGGGTATTTGTGGCTACTACGGCATTAAACTGGAGGACCTTAAAGCCGTTTTCTTTTGCTTGAATCAGGCAATCCTTAACAAGCTTTTCTCCTATATGCAGTCCTCTGAAGTCCGGACTGACGGCATAGCTTGCGTTACATATATGACCGCATCTTCCTATATTATTTGGGTGGAGTATATATAGCCCGTATACTTTTCCGCCGGTATCCTCTGCGACTCCGCAATATGTCTGCGAATCAAAAAATATCTTTCCTGTTTTCTCGTCAAGAAGCTCCTCCTGCGGAAAGGCGACTCCCTCCTTGACGACCTCGTTCCAGAGTTTTACCATATCATTTATGTCGTCTTGTCTATACTTTCTTACTGAAATTTCCATAACTGTCCGCCTTTTCATATAACGATTTTCCGTTTTCACGCTTTCATTTTTTCTGTCTTGGTCATAAGGCAGATGTTTTCGATATGGCTCGATAGGATAGGCTGAATGTCTTTGCTGATTTTACGAGCGTGGGAACATATCCATAGCCTTTTCCGTTGTTTAGTCGTTTGTGGAAACATATCCATAAAACTGAAATTTTACGCTTTCTTGATTGGATGTCTAATAACTGTTTTCCACTTCTCAGGAGCAACCTTTCTTGCATCCGACATATATATCTCATGGTGCAATCTTTCCTTGCTCATATCATTAGCATATCCGTTTTGCTCTAAATAAGCATCCATAATTGCAACAGTTGCGGGCTCATCATCAAATGGTCCTAAGTGCATTATTTGAACGCACAGACCTTCCTCAATTGTGAGATATTCCGCTGACGAACAATCAAACTTTTTCTTCTTCGTTGCGGTTTCTACTGCCCAATCAAAATCCGCTTTAGTAACAAAATCAGGTAGCCGAATAACAGAAATCCAATTGAAAGCAGATTTGTTTGCATAATCTACACCATCAACATCATCTTGCCACCAAAAGCCTTCAAGCGGTGGAACAACATACTCAAAGAATCCCTCAATTTTGTATTCTGTCTTATAGCTCATTTTTAGCGTATATGCTACTGCATACAGCACACTAATGGCTTGCTGATATGCTCCACCTTCTTCATTTGGATTCCCCTTACCTCTGACAGCAATATAGTTTGCCTTTGGAACATTCACAATCTCCGGCTTGTTCTTCGGCATATAAAATTCTTTATATTCTTTCTTGAAATCAAAAGCCATAATATCCTCCGTGAAATTCAAATTTTCCGCTTACGCTACAGGCGGGTCGAAATCCTCGTCCGTACACTTACGGATGATTCTCTTTGTTTTTTCAATAGGTAGAGGCACATTTTCTTCACTGAAATACTCAATATTCACTACCTCTACAACCGCCTCATGGTTATCCTTACCTGCAGGCACAAGCACGAAGTCACCAATTTCAATGCTATCATCATCTGTCAGATAATAATAACTCTTGTAACCTTCATCAAAAGTAACGCTGCAAAAGATGTATTCTGATTTGCGCCGTTTTACTTTGCCATAAACTGATGGGTCAAGTATTTCTCCTAAACCATAGAAACGAATGAAGTCAAACACCGTTTCCACAAAAGCTGCTGGGCATAGTCCATAGAAAGTTGACAGCCTCCGCATCTTTTGAACAGCCTGCAACTATTGTCTTTGCCACGACCGCTTCCGCTTTTAATGTCCGGCATTACTTTGAGAGCCTTTCCTTTTCCTCTAAGAACTCGCTTATAAGCTTTCCGAGTCCCCAGCTCTTGTTTGCTTCCGTTACCATACCTTTAAGCTCGACTGAAATACTCTTTGCTTTCATCTCGGAAAGGATTGCGTTTACCTCGCTCCCTGTGAGTGCGGAGAACACGACCGCCTCATTCTGGGGAATGTCGCATTTAACAAAATCCCCCAAATATCCCTCGTACTCGCCCAGATATCCGACAGAAAATGCCGCCGAGGTCGTGTCAAGCTCCAGAGGTCTTACGCCGATGTTTAGGCAAATTCTTGACAGCTCTGCCGCTTTTTCATAATTGAGATTGTACATCATCACGATTTTAGGCTGTTTTCTTAATACTCTTGCTTTCATATCCGATTTCTCCTCTGCCGCCTAATCCTCGCACTTAGACGCGAGTAAGGCTGAATACTTATTTCTGAACTCCGTAAATCTGCCCTCGTCGAGCGCTTCCCTTATTCTCTCGGTAAGGGTGTTGTAGAAATACAGATTATGCATTACGGCAAGCCTGCCTGCGAGCTGTTCATTCGCCTTAAAAAGATGCCTTATATATGCTCTTGAGAAATTTCGGCAGGCGGGGCAGTCGCACTCAGGGTCAAGCGGTCTTTCGTCTAACTCATAGCGTTTATTTACTGCGTGCATAATACCGTTCCATGTAAATACCGTTGCGTGCCTTGCATTTCTGGACGGCATTACGCAATCGAAAAAGTCTATGCCCCTGTAAACCGCCTCGATTATATTGCTTGGCGTTCCGACGCCCATAAGATATCTGGGCTTGTCCTTTGGCATAAACGGCTCGACCTGCTCGATTATGTGGTACATAACCTCTGTCGGCTCTCCTACGGCAAGTCCGCCCACTGCATATCCGTCAAGCTCTATTTCACGGATTTGTTTCATATGCTCGATTCTGAGGTCGTCAAAGGTACAGCCCTGATTTATTCCGAAAAGCATCTGGTTGCGGTTTATTGTTTCGGGAAGGCGGTTAAGTCTGTCCATCTCAGTCTTACAGCGCTGCAGCCAACGCGTCGTTCTTTCGCAGGAGGCCTTTGAATACTGATATGTAGCAGGGTTTTCCACGCACTCGTCGAATGCCATAGCGATCGTCGATGCGAGGTTGGACTGGATTCTCATACTCTCCTCGGGCCCCATAAATATTCTTCTTCCGTCAACGTGGGAGTTGAAGTACACGCCCTCCTCTTTAATTCTGCGGAGCTTTGCGAGAGAGAAAACCTGAAATCCGCCGCTGTCGGTGAGGATAGGCTTATGCCAGTTCATAAACTTATGCAGGCCGCCCATTTTGTATATTATATCGTCGCCGGGGCGGACGTGTAGGTGGTAGGTGTTGCAAAGCTCGACCTGACATTTCAGGTCGTTTGCGAGGTCTATCGAAGAAACTCCGCCTTTTATTGCGGCGGCTGTTCCGACATTCATAAACACGGGCGTTTGGATAGTTCCGTGGACAGTTTCAAACTGTCCTCTCCTCGCCGCACCTTCCTGCTTCAAAAGTGTGTACATATATTCTCTGCTCCTTGCATTTTTATATCATAGTTCATAATTATCCATAATGATTATACCACAAAATCAAGGGCAAATCAATAGCAAACCCGAGTTGTCAAGGCGTTGTCACACAAAAAACCGATACGGGCATTACACCCATATCGGTTACAAAATCAATATTTGCCGTGGCTAAATCCGCAGACTTACTTCATCAGATTTGTCATATCGTATATGCCTGCCGGTTTTCCGCAGAGGAACGCAGCCGCATTGACTGCGCCGACGGCGAACACCTCTTTTGACGCAGCGCTGTGGGACAGTGTGATGACCTCGTCACGTCCTGCGAAGATGATGTCATGCTCGCCGACTATCGTGCCGCCTCTTATTGCGTGTATGCCGATCTCGTTAGGCTGACGCTTTGCTCTCACGGAGTGGCGGTCATAGACGTAGTTATAGATATTCGAGCGTTCCTCGTTGATAGCGTTTGCGAGCATAAGCGCCGTGCCGCTTGGTGCGTCTATTTTCTGGTTGTGGTGCTTTTCGACGATTTCTATATCAAACTGGTCGCCAAGCACCGACACAGCCTTTTTAGCGAGCGACGCTAGGAGGTTAATGCCTATCGACATATTCCATGTAAAGAACACGGGAATCTGCTCTGCGGCAGACTTTATCATAGCGATTTCCTCGTCATTATAGCCGGTAGTTGCGGCGACGAGGGCAACGCCGTTTGTAAGGCAGTATTCAAGCAGTCCGTCCAAAGCGGAGGGGTGTGAGAAGTCGATAATCACGTCGGGTTTTTCAGGCAATCCGTTAGGCTCGGAGACAACGGGGAATTCTGCGCCGCCGCCAAGCTTGTCGATGCCTGCGATGACCTCGCAGTCGCTTCTCTTTGAAATTATGTCGGCAAGAGTGCGGCCCATTTTGCCGCAAGCGCCGCACAGAACGATCCTTGTCATTTTAAAACGTCCTTTCGGTATTGGTTACTTCACGAGGGAGAGCTTTTGCATAGACACTCTGAGCAGAGCCTTGTTGCTGTCGCTCATTGGAACGAGCGGAAGCCTGCACCCGCCTGCATTAAAGCCCATCATATTGAGAGCTTCCTTTACAGGGATAGGGTTGACGTCGCAGAAAAGCGTGTTTGCAAAGTCGAGAACCTTCAAAAACTTCTCGTTTGCGGTCTTATAGTCGCCGTCGAGGCATAGCTGGGCGATATCGTGCGTTTCCTTAGGCATACAGTTGGAAAGGACTGAAATAACGCCCTTTCCGCCGAGCGACATAACCGGAACGATCTGGTCGTCGTTACCGCTGTAAATTGCGAGGTCGTCTCCGCAGAGCGCCGCAATCTTGGCAATCTGGCTGATATTTCCGCTTGCTTCCTTGATAGCGACGATATTAGGAACCTTTGAAAGTGCGAGGCAGGTTTCGGGGGTGATATTCACGCCTGTTCTTGACGGAACGCTGTAAAGAATGATAGGAAGCTCCACGGCGTTTGCAACGGCGGTAAAGTGCGCAATAAGTCCTGCCTGAGAGGTCTTGTTGTAGTATGGAGTTACGCAGAGGAGAGCGTCGGCGCCAAGCTCCTGAGCCTTCTTTGAGAGGTTTACTGCGTATTCTGTGTGGTTAGAGCCTGTGCCTGCTATAACCGGGACACGCTTTGCGGTTCTTTCAACGGCAAATCTGATACACTCGATATGCTCGTCGTCTGTCATTGTAGCGCTTTCGCCTGTCGTACCGCAGATAACTATAGCGTCAGTACCGTTTTCGATATTGAAGTCGATAAGTCTGCCAAGCTCGTCAAAGTTGATCGAGCCGTCGTCGTACATAGGCGTAACGATAGCAACGGCTGCGCCTGTGAAAACAGTTGTCTTCATTTTATTTACACTCCGTTTCTGTTATGTATTTGTGTGTGAAAAATTACTGCTTGTCGAAGTAGCCCTTTGCGGCAAGAAGCTCTGCGAGGAGGACTCCGCCGCCTGCTGCGCCTCTTAATGTATTATGGGAAAGACAAGCAAACTTGTAGTCGTACTGGTTATCCTCTCTGAGTCTGCCTACTGATACAGCCATACCACCCTCAAGGTTTCTGTCAAGCTTAGCCTGCGGACGATTATCCTCCTCGAAGTAGTGGAGGAACTGCTTTGGAGCAGACGGGAGCTGGAGCTCCTGAGGAACGCCTGAGAACTCGTTCCAGAGCTTGATGATCTCTTCCTTAGACGGCTTGTTCTCAAACTTTACGAATACTGCGGCTGTATGTCCGTCGGAAACAGGCACTCTAAAGCACTGTGCAGTAAAGAGCGGAGCTGTTGCGGGAACGATAGCGTCGCCCTCGATCTTACCCCAGAGCTTGAGCGGCTCCTGCTCGGACTTTTCTTCCTCTCCGCCGATAAACGGGATCACGTTGTCGATAATTTCAGGCATTGTTTCAAATGTCTTGCCTGCGCCTGAGATTGCCTGGTATGTGCAGACGAGGACTCTCTCGATGCCGAACTTCCTGAGCGGGTGAAGCGCAGGAACATAGCTCTGGAGAGAGCAGTTGGACTTAACTGCGATAAAGCCTCTCTTTGTGCCAAGACGCTTCTTCTGTGCCTCAATAATCTCGATATGGTCGGGGTTGATTTCCGGAACGACCATAGGAACGTCGGGTGTATGTCTATGAGCAGAGTTGTTGGAGATAACAGGGCATTCTGCCTTAGCGTAAGCTTCCTCGAGCGCCTTGATTTCGTCCTTCTTCATATTAACTGCGCAGAACACGAAGTCAACCATTGAGGAGATCTTGTCTATATCGGCAGTTGCGTCGAGGATAACCATATCCTCAAGAGCCTTTGGCATAGGCGTAGGCATAGCCCACTTGCTTCCTACGACTTCCTTATAGGTTCTGCCTGCCGAACGGGCAGATGCTGCGAGGCAAACTACCTCAAACCACGGGTGATTTTCAAGCAGGGAAGCGAAACGCTGACCTACCATACCTGTTGCGCCGATGATACCAACCTTGAAATGCATAATAATAACTCCTTTGTCGTTTCGTGCTTCTTGCCAAATCATACAAAAAGTTAGATTTGAAAACTCCAAATTGCACAAAACATAAAATTTTTTTAACACAATAAAAAAACTGGTTGAAAACCAGTTCATCATACAATATAATAGTAAGTAGTGTTGATATCGTATCCGATAGCACTCCATCACATCGTATGATGACAATCACAGCCCTGTTAAAACTGCAATCAGCCCGACGGGTCGTCCCAAACCCCCGACAGACTTCGGCAACATCGCCTTTCACGGTACAAGACACCTTGGGAAAGCTTCACTCGCAGTTTTATTTTGCGAGGATTGTATCCGCTACTGATCTTTGCTGCGCCTCTATCTGTATTAAGATAAATATAGCAGACTTTTTCTCCCGTGTCAACACATTTTGAAAATTTATGCCCAAATACACAATTTCAGCGAGGAATATTATGCTCTGTTTAAACAATTTAAAGAAATCCGACTTCAATTACGAGCTTCCGCAGGAGCTTATCGCACAGACTCCGGTAGAGCCGAGAAACTCATCGAGAATGCTCTGTCTCTCCAAAGAAACGGGAGAGGTGCGTCACGACCACTTCTACAACCTATGCAACTACCTCAAAAAGGGTGACTTACTGGTACTCAACGACAGCCGTGTTATACCTGCGAGAATTTACGGCGAGAAGGAGGACAACGGCACCTTCATTGAGTTTTTACTACTGGAGCAGAAAGAAAGCATGGTATGGGAGCTTATCTGCCGTCCGGGGAAAAAGGCAAAGGTCGGCACACGATTTTCCTTTGGCGGCGGCAGGCTTCGTGCCGAAATCATCGAGGTAAAAGACGACGGCAACAGGATCGCAAGATTCGAGTGCGAAAGCGACAACATTTATTCTGCGCTTGACGAGATAGGACAGATGCCGCTTCCGCCGTACATAACCGAAAAGCTTCAAGACAAGGAACGCTATCAGACTGTTTATTCGAGGGAGCTTGGCTCTGCGGCTGCCCCGACTGCGGGACTTCATTTTACCGTAGACCAGCTTTCCGAGCTTGAAAAGATGGGAATTAAAATCGCATACGTTACTCTGCACGTTGGATTGGGCACATTTCGACCTGTTAAGGAGGACAACATTTTAGACCACAAGATGCACACGGAGCATTACGAGCTGCCGCAGAAAACCGCCGACCTCATCAACGAAACAAAATCGCAGGGCGGCAGAGTAATAGCAGTCGGTACAACCTCCTGCCGCACGCTTGAGAGCGTTGCCACATTTCATGACGGAAAGATTATGGAAGATGACGGCTACACGAGCATATTCATCTATCCCGGGTACGAATTCAAGGTGCTTGACGGACTTATCACAAACTTTCATCTGCCTGAGTCAACGCTTATTATGCTTGTTTCCGCCTTTGCCGGCTACGAGAACACAATGAACGCATACAGGACTGCGGTTGAGGAAAAATACAGATTCTTCTCGTTCGGCGACAGTATGCTGATTCTTTGACACGCTGTACTCGGCTCAACGGTTGTTTCTCATTATTTCCTAATCTGCAATCGGTAAACATAATATTTGAAAGACCTGACCGATAAAAAAACAGAAAATCCAAAGTAAACCTTGTTAATACCCATTGGCAGTATCACGATATCGTGATATAATATAAGTGAGGACAAGACACAATCATAAAAAAGAAGCGATATGCCTGTAATATCCAGATTTTATGGAATTACCATCCGTATGTATTTTTTGCAAGCGAACACAATCCGCCCCATATTCACGCCGTCTACAATGATGATGTAGCGGCAATTGATTTTATGACAGGAAAGGTTCTTGAAGGTCACTTGCCTGCAAAAGCAATGAATATGGTGCAAGAATGGATTTCCATTCACAGAAATGAACTGAAAACAATTTTGGAGACACAGGAATTTAAAAATTTGGCTCCCCTTGAATAAGGAGGTGTTTTTATGTTCCACAAAATTAAAGATATATCCGCACTGCCAGATTTTCGTTTGAGCGTACAATTTGCCGAGGGAGTGACGAAAATATATGATGTCAAGCCTCTGTTTGAGAAAATCCCGTGCTTTACCGAGTTAAAAGGCAACATTGAAGAATTTTACTCTGTGTATGTCGATGTTGGCGGACACGGTATTGTTTGGAGCGATGACCTTGACATTTCTTGTGATGAGCTTTGGGAAAACGGTATAGAGGTTGAAACGCCTTTTGACGGATTAATGGCTTTTTCATACGCTACAGAATTGTGGGGACTAAACGAAGGCACACTTCGCAAGGCAATCACCTACGGAAAGCTTGTTAACTGTGTGGACGTATGCAAGTTCGGCAAGCAACGGGCAGTTTCAGCAGAAGCAATGAAACGTGAATACGGGGCTGCCGACAACCGAAGCCCTGCAAATCGGCAATAAAGATTACCAATCTCATATGCCGTGAACAGCGGCAATTCAATGCTGATTTTATAAAGCGAAAAATTCCCATACAGGGGCTTATCTCCTGCATGGGAATTTTAAATTTATCGTCTTTGTAATCGGCTTAATCAAAAGCCTGCTCCGTATTGCTCTCCGGACTTACTTTGCGAAGTATCTGTCGTAGAGGCCCTTGAAGCCGCAGCCGTGTCTTGCTTCGTCCTTAGCCATCTCGTGTACCGTGTCGTGGATAGCGTCGAGGTTAAGCTCCTTAGCACGCTTGGCAAGCTTCATCTTACCCTCGCAGGCGCCGTTTTCTGCCATATAGCGAAGCTCCAGATTTTTCTTTGTAGATGGGGTTACTACCTCGCCGAGAAGCTCTGCAAACTTAGCGGCATGCTCAGCTTCCTCCCATGCTGCCTTTTCGTAGTACATACCGACCTCGGGGTAGCCCTCTCTGTAAGCTACTCTTGCCATTGCGAGATACATACCTACCTCGCTGCACTCGCCGTTGAAGTTCTCCTTGAGAGCGGCGATAACGTCCTCAGGAGCGCCGTCAGCGACGCCTACTCTATGCTCGTCGGCCCATGAAAGCTTTGTTTCGTCAAGCTTTTCAAACTTTGAGGCAGGCGCCTTGCACTGTGGGCAGAATTCGGGTGCTGCTTCTCCCTCATAGATATATCCGCAGATTGTACAAACAAATTTACTCATAATGAATTACCTCCGTTACTATCTTTTTTGTCAGCTTGTTCAGCTGTTATAGAAAATATACCATATTCGTATACTTTTGTCAACACTTTTTTTGAAATTACAATAATTTTTCTGCTCTTGCAAAAAGCTCCGCTACGTTTTCCTTAGTTGCTTCCGGGACATCTTTAAGCGGAAACTCTATTCCAAGCTCGTCATACTTGGTTATGCAGGCTTTGTGGAACGGCAGGAGCTCGGTTTTCTCGACGCAGGGGTACTCTTTCTGCTTTCGGAGCAGCTTTGCGACGCTTTCTACGTTGTCGTTTATTGACGGGACGATAACCTCTCTGAGCCACACTCGCTTGCTTCGCTTCTGAAGCTCTTTAAGAAACTCCTCTGCGGCTGACTTATGCATACCCGAAAAGGAATAGTAGTCCTGCTCGTTTGTCATCTTATAGTCCAGAAGCACGATATCCGTAACATCAAGCAGTTCACGCACGCTGTCGTTCATCAGGCAGCCGCTTGTGTCAAGGCAGGTATTTATTCCCTCCTGCTTGCAGATTTTGAAAAGCTCCGTAACAAACCCGCTCTGGCAGAGCGGCTCGCCGCCCGACACGGTGACTCCGCCCTCGCTTCCGAAATAGCTGACGTAACGTCTTATCTTTTCCATAAGCCTTTCGGGAGTGTATTCTTCTCCCTTGCCGAATTCCCAGGTTTCGGGGTTGTGACAGCACTTACAGCGAAGGACGCAGCCCTGCATAAAAATCACGCATCTTACGCCCGGTCCGTCCACTGCGCCAAGCGACTGTATTGAGCTTACATAGCCGTTCATTCCGCATTTTCCTTTCAGACTTACTGTTTTCAAAAACTACATTGCCTCGTGGAAGGTACGCATAATGACCTCTCTCTGCTGTTCTCTTGACAGCTTGCAGAAGTTTACGGCATAGCCGGATACTCGTATCGTGAGGTTTGGGTATTCCTCGGGATTTTCGTATGCCTTCATAAGAGTTTCCCTGTTCATAACGTTGATATTGATATGGTGTGCGGCGTTAAGGAAATAACCGTCGATTATATCAACGAGGTTGCTTATTCTCTCGTCATCGGTTTTGCCGAGCGAGCCCGGAGTAATAGAGAACGTGTTTGAAATTCCGTCCATTGCGGCGGAATAGGATAGCTTTGAAACAGAGTTTAAAGATGCGAGAGCGCCGTTTGTTTCACGGTTGTGCATAGGATTTGCGCCCGGTGCAAAAGGCTCGCCCTTCTTTCTTCCGTCGGGCGTTGCACCCGTTTTCTTGCCGTACACCACATTTGACGTAATAGTAAGCACGGAAAGAGTGTGGCTGGCGTTTCTGTATGCGGGGGTCTTTTTAAGCTCGGTATGGAAATCGTGGATAAGGTTCTGAGCAATCTCGTCTACCCTGTCGTCGTCGTTTCCGTACTTAGGGAAGTCGCCGGTCGTTTCAAAGTCAACGATAATGCCGTCCTCATTTCTGATAGGCTTTACTCTGGCATACTTGATTGCAGAGAGGGAGTCTGTGATAACCGAAAGGCCTGCTACGCCGAACGCCATAAGTCTTTCCACGCTTGTGTCGTGCAGACCCATCTGCGTCTTTTCATAGGCATATTTATCGTGCATATAGTGAATGACGTTCATTGTGTTGACATAGAGCCTGCACAGCCACTCACGGTAGAGCTTGAAACGCTCCATAACCTTTGTATAGTCGAGGTATTCGTCCTGCATAGGCTCCATCTGAGGGCCTACTCTTGTGCCGAACACGTTATCTACGCCGCCGTTGATTGCGAGCAGGAGAAGCTTTGCGAGGTTTGCTCTTGCGCCGAAAAACTGCATCTGCTTGCCGATCTTCATAGCCGACACACAGCAGGCGATTGCGTAGTCGTCGCCGAATCTGGGGCGCATAAGGTCGTCGTTTTCGTACTGGATAGAGTCTGTGTCACAGGAAACCTTTGCGCAGAACCTCTTGAAGCCGTCGGGAAGTCTTTTGCTCCAGAGGACTGTGAGGTTCGGTTCGGGGGCGCTTCCGAGGGTATAGAGGGTATTGAGCATACGGAAGCTTGACTTTGTAACGAGAGTCTTATTGTTCTCGCTCATACCGCCGACGCTCTCCGTGATCCACATAGGGTCGCCGCCGAAAAGCTCGTTGTATTCGGGCGTTCTTAGATGTCTTGCCATACGGAGCTTTATAACAAACTGGTCGAAAAGCTCCTGAGCGCCCTTTTCGTCGAGTATTCCGTTTTTCATATCTCTTTCGATATAGATATCAAAGAACGTGCTTACTCTGCCAAGCGACATAGCCGCACCGTTCTGCTCCTTGTTTGTTGCGAGGTAAGCAAAATACGTCCACTGCATAGCTTCCTGCGCATTCTTTGCAGGCTCGGAGATATCGAAGCCGTACATTCCTGCCATTTCCTTTAGCTTATTTAGGAACGAAATCTGCTCGAAAAGCTCCTCGGTGAGTCTTATGCTCTCGGTATCCATAAGTCCCTCGCCTATTCTGAGCTTATCCTCCTGCTTGCACCTGATGAGGTAGTCGATACCGTAGAGCGCTACACGTCTGTAATCTCCGATAATTCTGCCTCTGCCGTATGCGTCGGGGAGTCCTGTCAGGAGCGCACAGTGTCTTGCGGCTTTCATTTCGGGCGTGTACGCTCTGAAAACGCCGTCGTTATGGGTCGTTCTGTATGTGAAATACTCCTCGATTTTGTCGGAAAGCTTGTAGCCGTATGCGGCGCAGGCATCTCTTGCCATTCTTATTCCGCCGAACGGGTTTACTCCTCTTTTGAGCGGCGCATCTGTTTGCAGACCCACGATGAGCTCGTTTTCCTTATCGAGGTAGCCGGGCTTATAGTTGCACAGGGAGGATACTGTCGTAGTGTCTATATCCAGCACTCCGCCCTTTTCTCTCTCCTGCTTTAAAAGCTCGTTGAGCTTTGACATAAGTCCCTTTGTTCTTTCTGTTGCGCCCTCAAGGAAGCTGTCGTCGCCTGAGTACGCTTTATAGTTAGTCTGGATAAAATTTCTGACGTTGACGCAGGTTTTCCAATCTCCGTCAACAAATCCGCTCCACTGCTGAAAATCCATAATAAACTGCTCCTTTCATATAAAAACACAAAAAGGCAACCCTAATAAACTAGAGTTACCCAGACGGTCGGCAATATAAAGTACAAAGAACCACACTGTGTTAATTCACATACCGTCAGCGGCTCTCCTACTGTATCTTAAATATATCACGCCCGTTTAGATTTGTCAAGGACGTCGCAAGTACAATATATGGGTACTCAATCGGAATTTTTAAGTAACTTTGCACAATTTGTGCGAGGTCTGCCTGTAATAGTGAATGGAGGGAATATTATTGTACAGCAAACGGGAGATTTTGTTTGACACGGCATAAAACATAAAGTATAATAAAGAAAACGGAACAAAAAGTGCAGAACAGAAAGATGAGGAAAATTATGGAAACGGCTACAATTGTGATTATGCTGCTGCTTGTTGCGGCGGTATTGGCAAACATTATTCTGACGATAAATCTTATTAAGAAGCAGGACGGCGGCAGTGGCGACGAACGGCTTTTAGACGAGATAGACAGGCTTATCTCACAGCAGAGCGATTTAAGGCGTGAGCTTAATTCAGTCGTCAACGCTTCGATGACTGCGTTCAGCGGCGTTTTGTCGCAGAACCAGACTGCGATGAACGAGAACACTATATCACAGCTAAAACAGCTTGAGGAGCGTTTTAAGACGCTTGAAACGACAAACGAACAGAAGCTGTCCCAAATCCGCACCGACATCACAGCCCACCTCGCCGCAATGACCGACTCAAACAGCAAGCGGCTTGATGAAATCCGCAGGACGGTTGACGAAAAACTACAGGAGAGCATCGAGGAACGAATGAACAGGAGCTTCAAGAGGGTTTCCGAAAGCTTAGAGGAGGTATACAAGGGTCTGGGCGAGATGAAAACGCTTGCGAACGACGTGGGCGGACTGAAAAAGGTGCTTTCAAACGTCAAGACGAGGGGCATAATGGGAGAAATACAGCTTGGTGCGATACTTTCCGAAATCCTCTCGCCCGAACAATACGAAACGGACATAGCGACGATACCGAACAGCTTAAACAGGGTCGAGTTTGCGGTAAAGCTTCCGGGCGAAGACGGCGGACACGTTTACCTGCCTATTGATTCAAAATTCCCTGCCGACTGCTACACACAGCTTCAAGACGCAATAGAATCGGGCAGCAAGGAGGCGATAGACTCGGCTTCCTCGCTTCTTGTAACAAGGATAAAGGCTTTTGCAAAGGACATCAGACAGAAATACATAGAGCCGCCGTACACGACAAGCTTCGGCATAATGTTCCTGCCGTTTGAGGGACTATATTCAGAAGTTGTCAACAGGGGGCTTGTAGAAATCCTGCAAAGGGAGTATAATGTAAATATAGCAGGTCCTTCGACAATGGCTGCTCTTCTCAACTCGCTTCAGATGGGCTTCAAGACGCTAGCAATACAGAAGCGTTCAAACGAGGTATGGCAGGTGCTGAGCGCTGTGAAATCCGAATTTGAAAAGTTCGAGGAGGTTCTGACAACTGCGCAGAAGCACATAGACCTTGTCGGAAAGGACATTGACAAGCTTGTAGGAGTAAGGTCAAGAGCGATCAGCAGGCGTTTAAGCTCGGTACAGAGTCCGGAGCCTGCCGAGGCTGATAAACTACTTGACCTTGATGAATAACAAACGAAAAGGAAGTCAGGAACAAATGAAAGCAAAACGCATTTTATGTCTTACGCTGTCTTTGGCTGTTGCGTCGGCAATGCTGGGCGGCTGCAATGAAATTGAAAAGAAAAATCCCGAATCGTCCTCGCAGGCAGGCTCGGCGGGCGACGGCTCATCTGTATCGGACAGCTCGCAGGAGGACGCTTCCTCGCAGGAGCCGCAGATTACCCCGGATATGCTGTATGAGCTTACAAAGGATACGCAGACCGACCTGCCTTTATCACCTGAGTTTTTTGAGTGGTGCGTTGAAACAACGGGCGACGCACGCCTTATCGACACGCTTTACGAGGCGGCAAGCGGCGGCAATTTTACGGACGACAGCTGGTATTCGCTCACAGGCATGTCTGTAAAAGTCACAAACGACCTTTACAGCGGTCTTGCCTACTCTGAGGAAAATATCGTCCTTGACGGGGACGGCGCAGAGGGCATCTCATTTACGTTTGGGGGCGACATCAGCCTTGCAGACAACTGGCACGCTATGGAGCATTACAGAGAGGTCGGCGGCGACATAACAAAGTGCATATCGCCGTTTCTGATTGACAAGATGGTAAGCGCCGACATAACGACCCTCAACAGCGAGTTTTGCTTCTCGGACAGGGGCACGGCTATGGAGGGCAAGGCATGGACCTTCAGGGCGGCGACGGAGAACGTTTCGATATATCACGAGCTTGGCGTAGATATCGTAGACCTTGCAAACAACCACGTTTACGATTTCGGGCTTGACGCATTTCTCGACACGCTCGACACGCTCAAAAATGCGGATATCGAATATATGGGAGCCGGCAGAAACATTGACGAGGCATCACGTCCCGTATACTACATCATAGAGGGCAAGAAGATTGCATTTGTTGCGGCAACGAGGGCGGAAAAGTACAAGCTTACCCCCGAAGCGACAGAAACAGACCCCGGTGTGCTTCGCTGTTACGACCCGACCGCATTTATAGAGGTAATAAAGGAAGCCGAACAGAACGCCGACTTCGTTATCGCTAACGTGCATTGGGGCACAGAGGACAGTCACGAGCTTGAGGACGTTCAGCCGGAAACCGCATATCAGTACATTGACGCAGGCGCAGACCTTATCATCGGCACTCACGCACACTGCTTGCAGGGCATTGAATACTACAAGAACGTGCCTATCGTGTATAATCTCGGCAACTACTGGTTTTCGCATTACGACATCGACACGGGACTGCTCGGAGTAACGCTCAATTCCGACGACTCGCTGGAGCTTGTATTCTACCCTGCGACTCAGCGTGACAGCAAGACTACCTATGTCGGCGGAGAGGCTGAGGGCGACAGAATTTTGCAATGTATGAGGGATTATTCCTTTAACGTAGATATTGACGAAAACGGTGTGATAACCGAAAAGACAGAATAGTTTTTAAATAAAATCCCCGTACAGAATTTTTGGACTTGTGCATTTAATCTGTACGGGGATACTTTTATGCATTCAGTTTGGTTTAGAGCTTGTTTCCGCACTCGGAACAAAATTTTGTACCCTTGACCTCTATGTTGCCGCACTTTGGGCAGGCTATCTTGTCGGCGGCGGAGACGTCCTCAACCGCAGGGGCAGGCTCAGCCGTTGCTACGGGTACTGCTTCTCCAAGCTTTGTTCCACATTCGGAGCAAAATCTGACTCCGTCAGCCTCACGGTTGCCGCAGTTCGGGCATACAAGACCTGCCGTCTCCGTGGGGGCTTGCTCTGCGGGGGCTTGCTCTGCAGCTATCGGCTCTGCTGTTTCAAACTTATGTCCGCACTCGGAACAGAACTTCATTTCGTTCGGCTCGTTATGTCCGCATTCGGGGCATATCTTACCCGACGGCGCTTCGGCAGGCTGTGCTTCTTCGGCTGTCGCAACAGGCTCGGCGACCTCTGTTTCTACTGCTTCGGGGGCAGGAGTGCCTTTTATTTCGGTTTCCTGTGCTGTTTCGACGGTTTCTGTCGGTTCAGCGGCAGGCTCTACTGCTGATTGAACAGGTACGGGCTCTGCAACCGGCTCCGGAGCGGGAGCGTCAACCTTTGTTCCGCACTCTGAGCAGAATTTCATATTAGCGGGAAGCTCAGCGGAGCAGTTAGGGCATACGGTTGTTGCGTTAGCTGTTGCAGGGGCAGGAGCTGTATCGGGAAGCTTTGTTCCGCAGCTTGAGCAGAACTTTGTATTCTCGTCCTCAAGATTTCCGCATTTAAGGCATCTTTTCTTGCCCTCGGGGGTCTTTTCGCTCTCAGGCGCAGGGACTTCCACTTTCGCACCGCAATTTGCGCAGAAAGATGTGTTCACGGCTACGTCTGCGCCGCAGTTCTTGCATGGGACATATCCCTTTGCAAGCTTTACCTTTAGCTCTAAGTCCTTGTTTTCGAGAAGGAGTCTGTCGATTTCCTCAAACATAGGGACAAGCTTTTCCTTGTCTATTGCGTCCCCACGGTTATTATAGCAATACTCGCCTATCTGCTGATAGGTATCCTTAATCGTATTCTTGTTTGTACTGATCTGACTGTTAAGCTTTGCGGTGTTTGCAAGAGTCTTTGTTGTATCTCCGACACTTGAAACGCCGTTTGAAATTGTTTGTCCGATTTTATCAAAGAAAGCCATTACTACATCGTCCTTTCAAAGTAAGTCTATATATATTATATTTTTAAACTGCAAAAAAGTCAAGCGGAGATATACTCTGCTCGACTTTTTTATAGCATTTACATAGCAAATGACATATTAATTTGACGTTCATTACAAATAAGCTTAAATTTCTGCTCTGTACGCTACTCAGAAACGACAGGCACAGGAACTGCTGCTGCGACGGTAGTCTGCGCCGGAGTTGTCTGCGTTACAGGCGAGGCAAGCTCGGGGACTGTCGTAACGGCGGGGGCTGTTTCAGACGTCGTTGTCGTAGTTACCGCTTCCTGCGAGGTTGTCGTAGTTGTCGTCTGCACTGCTGTATTTGTAGTTGTAACGGTAGCGGTCTGGCTTGTTTCGGGCTTCTTATCGCTTTCAGGCTTATCTTCCGGATCATCGCCCGGTACTGCCTCCTGCTTATCGGAAACATCATCGTCACCGAAGCGGTCCTCTGCTTCAGTGTTCACGCCTGAGCAGATAAGCTTAGAGCCGTCATAATAGTGGAGCAAAATCTGGTCATACTTGTAGCCGCCCTCTGTTGACATAAGCTGTGCGCCCCACTGAGACATTCCGACGCCGTGGCCGTAGCCGTAGGTTGTGAATGTGAAAACTCCGTCCTTATAGCTGATATCGAACGCTGTAGAACGAAGCGTGCTGCTGCCTAAGATGGACGCTCTTAAAACAGCGCCTGTAAGCTTAACGTTTCCGCCGCCTACTCTTGCGTGGGTCTGGCCGCCGATTTTGATATCTCCGACATACTTGCCGTTCGTACAGCTTACGATTTCAAACCAATTCTCAACGTCGCTGTTTGACAGTCTGATATCAGTTTTTCTTTCAATAATTCTCTTTAGCTCGGAGGCTGTGAACTGTCTTTTTACTCCGTAGTTTGGGTCGAGGTAGTCATACTCGCAGGCTACTCCCTGTAGGTAGTCAAGCTTGCCGCCCCAAACGCTCTGGCTTGATGTAGTGCATCCTGCTGTTGAAGCGCAGAACACTGCATTTACAAGCCCGCCGTTATAGGTAAGCACCTGACCCTCGACTGCTTTAACTGCATTCTTAATTTTATCGTTATAATTTCCTCTTGTTGCCACAACCGGCATAAGGTTATTTGCGTCGCAGTATCTGAGATATGTGTAAATAGCGACTGCCTGCGCTTTGAGCGCTTCCTCGCTGAAGGAAGGACCCATCTCGCCGTTTAAAATCTTGCAGACCATATCAAAGCCGTTGCCCGATACTCTGCCGCCTGCGGTGAGGGATTTCACCGTATAATACTCGTTAGCGATGCTTCTTGTGGGATATGTTTTGTGCGAAGGGATTGCAGACGACTTATAGCTGCCCTTAGACTCAGGCTTTGAAACCGTAAAAGAGATGCTTGGGAAAGGCTCCTCCGGCACGCTCTCCTCCTCGGTTTCGGAATAATCTATATGGGCGCTTGTAAATTCTACAAAGTCGTACTCCTCTATTCCTGCTTTCCACCATGCCTGCGTAGCATAGACCGTCTGCTGCGGCTGTGCGGTAGTTGTTGTAACAACGCTCTGCCCGTTTGCCTCAAAGACGACCTCGCTGTCAGATGTGTCGGCGTTCGCTGAGAAAATTGCAGATGACGTACTGCCGATTGCGATTGTAAGTGCAAGAGCGCCTGCGCCGAAATGGGCAGCAGTTCTCCTGACAAGCTTTTTATTTGCCTTACAGAACGCTTTTACGGTCTGTATCCGCTGTTCTATGAGCGATGATAGCTCCATAAATAAGCTCGTTCCTTCCTATAAATTTTCCAAATTTTTTTTATATTTGTTTTTCTTTATTTTTATCTATTTTTCTTTCTTTGATTTTACACCAAAAAAGTCGGAGATTTTACCGACTTTTTTTAAGTTGCGCTCTTTATACTCTGAAAAATCTCTGTCCGTCAATCTCTATACAGAACACGAGTGATTCAAACCATGCAGCCGTTTTATCGGAGCAATACTTCTTTGAATAGAAGTAATATGCGCCGTTTGAGCCGTCCTCGCCTGCTAAAGCTCTCTTGACACAATTAATCGTGCTTTGGGACGGAGTTACGGACTTGTTATAATACTTTTTGATTGCTGTGAACTGGTTTGGCGCTGTGAGGACCTTTTTGATCGTATTATCAAAGCGGTCTGCCTGCACTCTGTTTACGATAACTCCTGCAACAGCCATTTTTGCCGCATCCGAGCATCCGCCTGCCTCGCCCTCAAGGACGTAGCAGAACATTTCAAACTCCTCGTCTGTGCAAGGAATCACATACTCGCCCGGCTCAAGCTTCTTTACTGTTGTAGTTTCCGGCTTTGTTTCCTTCTTTGCGGCAGTTGTTTTCTTTGCTGCTGTAGTAGTTTTCTTTGTTGTGGTAGTGGTTGTTGTTGTAGTTGTGGTCGTTGTTGTTGTAGTGGTTGTTGTAGCAATACTGTCATCAACCTCGATAAAGTCGTACTCGTCGACCTGCGCCTTCCACCAGCTTACAGTTGCGCTTATCTGTTTGTCCTCAGGCTCTATAGCTTCAGGCATTGCAGATGCAGTCGTTGTAACGGTCGTAGTAACAGGCGAGCCTACGGCATAATTGATTGCCGATTTATCCTCGCTGCTTTCGCTACCGAGTCCGAGTATTCCGATTGCGCAGATTGTGCCGACGCAGAGTGCGCCGAATCCGAGCATTGAAGTTATCTTCCTGATTGATGTCTTTTTAACAGCAGTATTTTCATTCTGCATATTATCAGTATTATGCTGCATATAAAATTCATCGCCTTTCGTTGCCTTTTTTCAAGGCTGTGGTATTAAAAAGGCTTCAAAACCGTTCCGGAAAGCGATTTATATGTATGCTTTCAAAACTAGTTTCTGTAAACCTTTTTGTTTCCCCATGAGCGAATCCATCTCTGAGGGAAATAAATCTCCTCGTCTTGTCTTTCTACATAAGTTTTGGTAAGCTCATCTACATTTTCATTCTCTCTGAGCTTTCTTGCGACTATAACCCATCTCATATCCGATATATCGCTGGAGCAGGTTGATAGCGTGATATAATCATCATTCTCGTCAAACGGTATCGAGCTGTCATACCATGACCGCTTTTGTATTTCTTCTTTCCATGTCGAGAATGGATGCTTATCATTGAAATTTCTGTATCCGATATACTTGAACACAGTTCCGTTGTCGTCGCTGCCGTCTACATTTGCGAGAAAGCAGTACAGTATAACATACTTTTCCTCGTTCTGCGAGTAGAGGGTGTTGAAAGTAATAAGCGGATTGTTCCTGAGAAATTCGACTCCCGATTTATATTCGTCCAGTCGTCCGAAGAAGGTTCCTGCCTTCATATTGTGACCGAAAATCGTGATGTTGTCGGTCCTCTGTCCCGGGATAATCTCCGAGGCATAATCCATAAAGATGGTACCGCCCGATGAGCTGTAATTATTCTTTATGTCACGGTAGAGGTAGTAATTGTTGTCCTCTCCTCTTACAATCGGATAGTCGACATAAAGCTCGCCGTTTGCGTCCTTGAGCGTTTCAATTGAAATCCAGCCTATAACGTCCTCGTTTATTTCAAGAAGCGGCGACCAGTTTTCGCCTATCTCCGTTGAAACCTGCTCGGAGCCGTTTCCGCTTGGCGGGCCGTCTGTGCTGCCGCCATTGCTTCCGCCGTGATTAAATGAATTTGCGTCCGAACTGCTATTTGTATTAACGACCGGCTTCATACCCTGCATTTCATCTATAAGCTCGTTTGTCTTTGCGTTTCCGTTTAAGTATTCCGACAGGTCGCCGACCGACATACAGAACACTGCTACCGACGCTACAAACACAAGCTTTCTGAAAATCTCCGATATTCCGTCGCCTTTCCACGGTACAAAATACTTGAAAAATCTTATGAAAAAGTTTTCTTCCTTTTTGTCCGAGGACTTAATTGATGATAACTCATTGTACATAGACATCTCAAATCACCTCGTCTATCCTGTGACCTAAAAGCTCCGCTACCATTATGAGCGCCATGGCAGCAGCCTCGATACGGACGTTATCTCTTGTAAGCTCCGCAAGGCTCTCATAAAGCCTTAAATCCCTCGCTATTTCTTTATCCTTTGAGGAAACGCTCACATAGACAGTTCCGACAGGCTTACCGTCCTCTCCGCCGAAAGGCCCTGCAATACCTGTAATGCCTACCCCAATATCTGCCCCTGAAAGCTTTCTTACCGCCTCAGACATTGCGCTTGCGGTCTGTGCCGAATACACGCCGTACTGAGAGATAATCTTTTCATCGACTCCGAGAATGTCGCACTTTACTCTTTCCGAGTAGCTGCACACTCCAAGCTCGAAAATATTTGAAGCTCCTGAAACAGAGGTTATCGCTGAGCTTAGGATTCCGCCCGTACAGCTCTCCGCTGTGGACACAGTTACCCCTTGCTCACATAAATATTTTACTACATTCTTTGTAACAATGTCAAGCTTTTTTGTAACCACTTTGTCACTTTTAGCAATTCTCACGAATTTTTCTCCTCTTTTCAATGCACTTCTTACATAGATTTTGGGGCATTTATGACTATATTGTTAACCTGATTGTAACTTTTAACAAGCAAATCGGCTTATCCCTGTAACCGAATCGTAATCAAAAGTATAACATTTTTATATCGCTGCTGTTTAAAATGCTGTTATAGTGTATACTTTTGTTTCCTCGACGCATTTCTGTATGAGCGGCTCGTAATCGAAAGAATTCTGTGCGTCGATTACGTCCTGAAGCACAGGTCTTGTCTTGGGGTGCTTAGGCGTAAAGACCGTACAGCAGTCCTCGTAAGGCTCGATAGAGGTTTCAAAAGTATTTATCTTTCTTGATATAGCGACTATCTCCGACTTGTCCATACCTATAAGCGGTCTGAAAACGGGCATACGGCAGGCATTGTCCGTGCAGACCATTGCGCCCATCGTCTGACTTGCAACCTGACCTAAGCTCTCGCCTGTTACAAGTGCGGAGATATCCTCCTTATCGCAAATTCTCTGTGCGACCTCCATCATAAGACGGCGCATAAGAATTGTGAAAAGCTCCTCGGGCGCTTGCTCACGAAGCACCTCCTGTATTTCGGTAAACGGAACGCAGTGGAAATTAATTGCTCCGCAGTATTCCGCCATAATGGACGCAAGCTTTTCGACCTTGAGTCTTGCTCTCTCGGAGGTATACGGAGGCGACTCAAAGTGTATTGCGGAAACAGACACTCCCCTTTTTGCCATCATATATCCTGCGACGGGAGAATCTATACCGCCCGAAAGCAGGAGCATTGCTCTGCCGGACGTTCCGACAGGTATACCGCCTGCTGCGTCCTCCGAGCCTGCGTGAATAAATGCGTTCTCTCTTATTTCAACATTGACAACTACGTCGGGGTTATGCACATCTACAGAAAGATGCGGATAATTATCTAAGATATATCCGCCAAGCTCGGTGCATATTTCAGGCGAGCTCATCGGAAATTTCTTATCCGCACGCTTTGCCTTTACCTTAAAGGTATTTGCGCAGGCAAGCGCTTCGTCGAGATATGCAGAAACGGCGGCAGTTATCTCGTTCCATTCCTTTGGCACGCTGATTGCTCTTGCGACCTTTGCTATGCCGAACACCTTTTTAACTCTGTCCACAGCCTCGTCAACGTCTATTCCGTCGTCCAGGGGCTTTATGTAGAGGGTGGACTGAGCTTTCCAATAGTCGAATTTGCCGAGCCTTTTAAGTCTGCGTTTAACGTTGCGAAGAAGTGCGTCCTCGAAGTTGTTCTTATTAAGGCCCTTCAGCACTATCTCGCCGAATTTAGCAAGTATAATCTCTTTCATACATCATTCTCCATTTTTACTTTCTTTTAATAGTACAAAGCTCCCCGCTTGCCCTTTTTAGCGTTTTGCAAAGCTCGTCTATCTCTGCTTTCGTGTTTTCTGCGCAGAAGCTGACACGCAGGGTTGAGTCGGTTTTTTCTGCGGAAATCCTAAACTCCTGCAAGACTGTGCTTTTTTTGCCCTTTGAGCAGGCTGAGCCGCTCGACACGCAAATTCCTCTGTCGGAGAGGTAGTTGAGCAGTGTTTCAGACTTGAAGTTTGGCATTGCTATGCTGGTGACATACGGCAGAGCAGACGGTTTTGAATTTATCTCTATCCCGTCAATCTCGGATAGCTTTTCTACGAGGTACTCACGAAGCTCTGTAACATACTGCAGTCTGCTGTCGATTGTCGGCGTCAGAAGCTTTACAGCCTCGCCCATTGCGGCTATTGCGGGGAGATTTTCCGTACCCGAACGGAAGCCTTTCTCCTGCCCTCCGCCGAGCATAAACGGGGCGATCTTAGTGCCTTTCTTTATAAATAGTACGCCCACGCCCTTTGCGCCGTGGATCTTATGGCCGCTTACCGAGATGAGGTCGGCAAACAGCGTTTTTGCCTTGAACGGTAGCTTCATAAAGCCCTGCACTGCGTCGCAGTGGGTAATGCAGTCAGGATACTTACGTTTTATCATTGCGAAGGCTTTTGCAGTCGGGAGCACATAGCCTGTTTCGTTGTTGACGAGCATACAGCTCACGAGGCAGGTTCTGTCGTTGACGGCGTCGAAAATCATCTTATCAGTAATGTCGCCGTTTTCGTCGGGCGCTACACGGACGACCTCTGCGCCGAGCTTTTCAAGCTTATCGAAGCAAGCCTTGACAGACGGATGCTCGACCGTGGTGGTTACTACCCTAGGCAGGCGTTTTATTTTGTTTTCGCAGGCAGAGAGGATAGCTGTGTTATTGCTTTCAGTTGCACCCGAAGTGAAAAAAATTTCGTCCTCTGCACAGCCCAGCGACATAGCGAGTCTGTCCCTTGCCTGTCTGAGCAAAATTTCTGCGTCCATTCCGACTCGATGGCGGCTGGACGGATTTCCGAATGCGGCGGTAAGGGCATTTGCGGCAGCTTTAACAGCCTCGTCGCAGGGTTTTGTTGTTGCGGCGTTATCAAAATAAATCAAGCTATAAAACTTCTTTCTTATTATATTTAATGCAAGGCTTGGCGTATCGAGCGTACCTTTGCCGCTTTTAGCGGTAAGGAACTTATATACATATGCTCCTGCCATACGTTTTGATATCATTTCTCATCTTTTTATTATAGCATACTTTTCAAAATTCGTAAAGGGGTGGCGTTTGCCTCATGCAGGGTGATGCTTTGCACAAAAAAAGACCACCCGCAGACGAGTGGTCTTTAGATTTAAATATTAGCCAACGATACCTGAACGCTCGATACCTTCGATGAAGTATCTCTGTAAGAAGATGTACATAATAAGGATCGGGGCGATTGTCAGCAGACAGCCTGATTCGAGCCATACGATCATAGCTCTGATACCCGGAGTCTGGTTGTTGAACAGCTGCGAGGTAAGCTCAGAACTGAGGTTTTTAAGCATAAGGGCTACTGTATCGTTTCTTGTAAAGAATGAGGACGAAACGTAGAAGTCGTTCCAGTACCAAACGATTGAGAACAGGAAAACGGTAAGGTAGGATGTCTTAGCGTTAGGGATCATAACCTTGATGAACGTCTTGAGCGGGCCGCAACCGTCGAGGTAAGCTGCGTCCTCGAGTTCCTTTGGAAGTCCTCTGAAGAACTGACGGAAGATGAGGATAAACAGACCCGCACGGATACCGTTTGCGAACATTGCAGGGAGGTACATTGTCCAGCCTGAATTGATAAGCGTAATTGTATCGCCGCCGTTGAAAAGCGGGATAAGACCGAAGAGGTCAAAAAACGCATACTGGAGGTACATGGGGATCGTAATGATCTGAGGCGGAACAAGGATCATTGCAATAACCATTGCAAAGAGAATGCTCTTACCCTTGAAGTTAAATCTCGCAAAGCCGTAGCCTGTAAGAGAACAGGTAACAACCTGGAGGAGAGACGCTACGAGGTTGAGTCTTACAGTGTTTAAAACTGTGGTGTCAAACTTCATAATATCAAAGGTTTCCTGAATGTTCTGAAGCGTGAAGGATTTCGGGAGCCAGATGATTGACGGGTCGCTCATCTGATCGTAAGGTCTGAATGCTGTTGAGAGCATAAAGATAATCGGATAAAGGATTACAAAGCCCAGACCAAAAAGAATCAAGAATCTGAATATCGGCCATACTGCGCCGATAATCTTCTTATTTTTGTTGTAACGTATCTGTTCGGGAGTGAGGTAGTTTTCGATGCCCTCGGCCTTCATCTTTTCATATCGAGCCTTGCGCAGCTTCTGCATCTCTTTCTCAAACTGTCGTTCTTCTTTTTTAGTTGCCACTGTAATCCCCCCTTATCCTACTTCGTAGTAAACGAATTTATTTACAATTGCCAGCACAATTCCAAGCGCCACCGCTACTATTGCAAAGTACAGCCACAGCATTGCCGCCTGATAACCGAATTCCCAGTTCTTGCCCATACCCAGCACGATTGTCATAACGGGGTTTTCAGGGTCAACGAACGAGTCGACGATTGTATAGACAAGGCTTGCAACGATCATAGGGCTGATATAAGGAAGTGTAATCTTCCAGAAGTATTCCCAAGATGTTGCGCCTTCCATCTGAGCTGCTTCCTTGGCAGAGAACGGAATTGTCTGAAGCGCCGAGAGGAAGAGGAGAATCTGGATACCCGAGTTCCAAACGAGGTTGAAGATATCGCTTGTGAGTGTGTTGATGATTTCGGTGAGCTTATCGCTGATGTTATAGATACCGAGGTATGTAAGCAGGTCGCCTACGAGGTCGGTTTCAAAGAGCGAGTTGAACTGCTCACTGCCGCCGTTTGTTCCGGCGGAGTCCATATTACCGTTGATGATGTCGATAACAGGGCCGGTTGCGATGATAACCGGAAGGAAGAATACGGCTCTTGCGAGTGTACGTCCCTTAAACTTCTGGTTTAAGATAATCGCAATAAAGATTGAGAAGATGAGTATAAGCGGAGTTTTCAAAATCGTGTTTCCCAGCACCTCGGAGAGCGATGTTGCATAGGTCGTGTGAACCGTGAGCGCATTGTCATAGTTCTTGAGTCCTACGAAATCGAGGCTCATTCCGCCGCCGCCTGTCAGCGGGATAGTGTCGCAGAACGACCAGATGATGGACTCGATGACCGGCATAATAAAGAAGTAAATCGAGCCGAAGAACCACAGGGCGATGAAGCCGTATCCGTAGAGGCTCTTTCTTCTTTCGTAAGGGATCTTCATGCCCTTCTGCTTAGGAGGCTTCGCTGCAGCAGACTTAGCTGCGGCAGGCTTCTTTGCCTTTTCTTCAGCTTTAGCTGTTTCAGCTTCCTGAGCTTCAACGATTTCCACGTTTTCAGTTGTTTCAACTGCATTTTCAATGTCTTTAACCATTTCGCTCATTGTTAAGCCATACCTCCTGTCATTATAGTATTGCCAAGGTCAACGGCGACGCCGTCGACTGTAACCGTTGCCTTGTCGAGGTCTACAACCACCACAACATCCGACTTGCCGTCTGCGCTGTATGTTGTTGTAAGAACTCTTCCGCTGCGCTCGAAGTTTGAGATTGTCATATTGCTTACAGGAGCGAGGACGCTCTTTGCAACTGCGTTCTGCTCGGAAGCAACGTCGACCCATGCGCCATAGTAAGCGTAATAGAGGTCGTTGTAATCTGTATCGGCAACCTCAGATGCCTTCTCATAAATCATATCGTAGTGGAGTCCTGCTCCGTATGCGATAGAGAGCAAATATGCTTCCTGCACGTCAGACGTCTTATTGATAGACTCTGAGGAGTAAGGAACGTATCCGTGGACTACCATCTGGTAGAACGGGATATCGTAGTCTGTAAGGTTATATCCGCTGGAATAGAGCGGAACGTCTGTGATATGCGAAGCATACTTGATTACATAGTCGTTTGCTCCGTCGCAGAGGATCTTGTCAAGGCCGCCGTTTGTAGCCTGCTCGTAGCCGTCGATGATCGTGTTCATTGACTTATATCTTACCGACTTGTCTTTCTTGAGGAAGTCGGAAACGAGCGCTGTTGAGTAGTTGCCGAACGAAACGCTTGACTGACCCTTATCGGTAAAGCTTTCGACGATTTCGTCAAACACCTTGCCGTATGCGTTTGGAGTAAGGAGTGCGGGAGAAACGCCCTTGTCCTCAACGCCGAATGCGATGCTGTAGCTTGACTGTCTTGAATAAGCGTTAGAAACTCTGATCGCCGTATTTGTAAGAGTCCAGTAGCCCCATGTAGAACTGTTCATTGTGAGGTTATCCATTGTAGGATAAAGCTCTGCGTTGATGCCGTTCATATAAGACTGAAGGTCCTTGAAATCGCCGTTGCCGCCGAGCGTGCCTGACGGCTTAAAGGTTGTTGAGATATTTTCCTTTATGAGCTTGTTTGTCCAGTCGTTATAGGCTACAACCATATCGGATACGCCGTTTGATTCGAATTTCTCAAGTATTTCCTTTGCTTCCTCGAAAGAGGTCATAGAAGTCTTGAGGTCGAACGGGAGTCCGAGGATTGACTGCTGCTTCATTACGCCGCCGTACAGGTCGAGGTAGAAGTTGTACTGGTTCTCGGATACTGAGGCTTCAAGTCCGCCTGCCTTTAGGTAATTTCTGAACACCTCTGCGACGTCTGCGTAGTTTACGCCCTCGCTGTCGGAGATAGGCGTATACTTAACGGCGATGGTTGGCGTTTCGATGCTGCCCTTTTCGTAAACGACGAGTTTATTGCCGGAGTCGCCGCTCATATAATATGTATCGGAGCTGCGAAGCTCGAAGTCGAATGCGCAGGAATTGAACGCCTGATTATTCTGACCTGACACCTCTGCGATAACTGTTGCGTTTGCGTTGCCCTCCTCAGCGATGCACACGAGTCCGCTGTCTCCGCTTACTGTTGCGACAACCGGCATATAAGCCTGCTCGGTTACCTTAGGAGCGTTAAGAGGAACTGCCGTATAATCTCTGCCGTAGAGCTTCTGGGAGTATGTGTTATAATCGGACTTACCGTTGTTATAGTTTATAACAGCGCCCGAGCCGTCCGGGACTATCATATAGCCGTCTATTGCGTTGCCGTCAAGGTCTGTTGCAGAAGAAGCGCCGAACTGAGGCGTGAGGCTTACTGATGTAATAACCTTGCCGTTCTCCTGCGAGGTGTTCTTCTCCTTGATTTTTGTTGTGTCGACGGAAACTCTTAAGCCGTCATCTTCGAGTGTATACTGAACGGGGATTGTAATTCCGGGGCTTCTGAAGGTATATGTGACTTCAATGCCGCCGTTTATTTCCTTCCACTTTTCAGTTGCGTCGTCTGCTGAGTAGAGAGTTTTTGTTGTACGCTTTTCCTGTCTGAGGTCGGCGTATGTGATAGTGATGTTTGAGGCTACCTGATATCTCTGCGTTTCACGCATTGTTCTGCCCTTGATAGGGTCGATGATCGTATCATCAGCGAATGCGTTAACGGGGTTTGACCACCAGACTTTGCCTGTTTCCTTGACATAGAGTCCGAATCTTGCGACTGCGATATCCTCAGGTTCTTCTTTCTTCTTTTCGGAGTCCTCTGCGCCTTCCTCGGTATCCTCCTCATCTTCTTCAGGCTTTTCACGCTCACCCGAGTCGTAATAGAGGATATATTTGTCGTTTTCTGCAACATTCTGACAGAACTCTAATGCCTGTTCGTCTGTTTTCTTCGGAGGCAGGGCGTCTTCCGTGCCGTCCTCCTCGTCTTCGCCGTCTTCGTTTTCTGTTCCTTCTGTATCGCCTGTGGCTGTTGTATCTACTTCTTCATCGGTAGAGCTTGCCACGATTGAGCCGGACGGAACGAGCATTGTAAGAACGAGTGCGAATACGAGCATCTTTTTCCATTTATTATTCTGCATATCTACACCGCCTTAACCACGAATTCTGTACGAAATTTCCGTATAAATCGAATAGAAGAATACATAAACCTGCTGGAAAAGTGAGAGCAGGAGAATCATCAAAAACAGGATAATGAGCATTGCAGCGATTGTGAGGACGATCGAGAAGAATGTCTTTAACACTGAATACTGATGAACCGCCTTCATTGCCTGGAACATCAACACAACCGACCAGCCCATACCGAGATAGTAGACTGCATTGAGCCAGATTGCTTCTTCAAGAAGCATAAAGTTTGAGAGAAATACTGTTATAAACACGCTTACGATGTAAGGAACGAGGGCGTAAGCGGAGTTAATGCAAATCTGCTTTAATCTTCCCTCGCCGTCGAGAAGCGTACAAATCGACCAGTTTGCGATTACCCAGGTGAAGAAGTATACGACGCTCTGAACGAGGAGCGGTACTACGTTGAACACCTTTGTATATGCTCCATTGAACTGGAAACCGATAAGCTGTCTGTTTACTACCATTGCAACGAAGAGAAGAACTACAATTCCCATTGCAATCTTCATTGAGCCTTGCTTTTTCCAGCGCAGGTCCTCAAAGCCTTCTATCGGGTGGAAGACGCAGTGCTTGAGCCAACCCATAGGGGTGAATTCATACATATTATTCTTCCTCCTTTTCTGCTTCCTGTGCTTCAAAAGCTTCCGAAGCTTCTGCTTTCTGTGCTTCAAGCTCAGCTGCTATCTGAGCTTCGTGTTCAAGTTCCTTCTTGG
This sequence comes from Ruminococcus sp. Phil15, assembly GCA_001940995.1. GTDB lineage: Bacteria > Bacillota > Clostridia > Oscillospirales > Ruminococcaceae > UBA7477. Next base: position 48,064 of record MSHC01000023.1, on the reverse strand, counting down.
TTTTCTTGCGTTCGGGAGCGGCCTTTTTAACCTTTCTGACTCTCTTCTTGATTATTCCCTTCTTCTTGAGAGTAGAGAATACTGCAATAAAGATAAGGAGCGCTACTACAACGACGAACACGAGAATGAAGTTATCTTGCAGCCACTGCTCACGGTAATACTTGAATGCTCTGTCGTAGCTTCTCTGAGCGTAGCAGTCTTCAAAGTACTCCATAGCGAGCTTGTATTCGCCCTTGTTGAGGGCTGCTTTACCCAGACCCAAGAGTGCGAACGAGCAGGTACCGTTTCTGTCAAGAACCTCCTGCCAGTACGGCTCTGCGTCCTCGTATCTACCGTCGTCGTAGAGGAGAACGGCCTGCTTTAAGTATGAGCCGTAGAGAGTTGTAGAATAGACTGTTATATCATTCTTTGTGCCGTCTACAACATAAACGTTTCCGTAAGCTGTTTCGACTGCGTTCGGGGCATTGAAGCTACCCTTCTGGTCGGAGTTGTTGTTCTTTGTACCGAAAATCGTAACGAGGCTGCAGAACTCGTCGTAGACAAAGACTCTACCTGTTGAGTAGTCGAGGATATTGATAAATCCGTCCTTGTCGATATCGAGGTCTGTAAGTCTTGTTGTGTAGTTTGTGTTTGTTGCGGCGTCGTATGTACTGCCTGTTACTATATCGCCGAAGTGGTACTCGTTGCCTGCGTCGTTATTCCAGATGTTATAGCCTGCGGCGTTAAGCTTCTTTACGGCGTCCGTTGTGGTATTTGCGGCTTCTGTACAGGTATAGATAAAGCCTTCGGCGTCGATATCGAAGTTCTTATACTCTGTCGGTGCTGCGCTTTCCATAGACTTGAGCTGTTCATCGGAAGCGAAAATTCTCCATATCTGACGTCTGATGATTTCTGCTGTAACTTCTACACGGTTTGCGCCGTAGAAGCCCTGGAACTCGCCCTTATAGTTAAACTGGGCAGAACCTGCGTTGAGGGAGGTACATACTGCATAGATATTGTCTGCGCCGTCAACGAGAATCTTTTCAGGCAGGAACGTATTTGACTTTGAAGAATAGATTGCCGAATCGGGCTTTCCGATTTCGAGCAGGCACTCGCAGTTGAGGCCATCAACTATCTTACATTTTACTATACGGGAATTCTGTGTATCGCCGACATATAAAATCACGTCGCCGTTTTCCTCGACCTTTACAAACATACCTGTCGGAGCATTGAAAGATGCCTTTCCGGACTCTGTCGAGTCAACGCCTGTATAGCAACCGATAAGCTGTAAATCTTTATTCAGTCTTAAAATTCTTGAGTTCTGCGTATCTGCGACCCAGAACTCCTCCAAGGTTTCTTCAAAGAAGATGTCCTTAGCTCCCGATAGGGAGGTTGAGATGTTCTTGCTTATAAACAGCTCGTCTTCGGGGTCTGTAAGTCTTTCGAGTCCTAAGTTTTTGCCCGTATAGGTATCGTTAACCTTATAGGCAGCCTGTGCAGGAACCGGGTCGTCCCAGAAGTCATAGCTGTATGAGTCATAAGGCTCGCTTGCGTAGGCGGTCAGCATTGTGCTTGATACACAGAGCGTGGCAAGCGTAAGCGATATAGCCTTTTTAATTGCTTTTTTCATTTGCACTGTTTTCACCTATTTCCTTTACTAAATTTTAGTTTTTGACTTAAAATTCTGCTTAATCCTTAATTCCTGAGTTTGCCATAGTTTCCATAACGTTGCTCTGGGCAATAAGGAAAACGATAAGCGGAGGAAGCATAAGTATTACTGAAGTTGCAAATGTTACACCCTGACGTGCAATACCTGTTGCGGCGATCTGCTGCATAATTGTCGGGAGCGTCTTTAGCTCTTCGGAGTAGATGATAGTACCGCTCTGCTTGTTCCAAGCGTCCTGGAAAGCAAAGATGATAAGAGTCATAATAGCAGGCTTCTGGTTCGGTACTACTACCTGCCAGCAGATTCTGAAAAGGCCTGCGCCGTCAACCTTAGCGGCTTCTATCATAGAGTCGTGAATGGTTGACATACTCTGTCTCATAAGGAAGAGTCCCATTGGCGTTGCGATACTTGGAAGTATGAGCGCCCAGTATGTATCAATGATACCCATTGTTGCCATTACGAGGAACTGGATGATCCAAGTAGCCGATGATGTAAAGAGAAGTGCTGTTACGATAAGCTTATTAAAGAATGCGTTGCCGGGGAACTTGCACTTCGAGAGGACGAAGGCTGCGCAGCAGCATACAAAAACGTTTGTTACTGTTACAACTATGGATACGAAAACGCTGTTAAAGATATATCTTGAAAGCGGTACCCAGAGGCTTGTAGCAACCTTGATCATATCCGAGTAGTTCTTTCCTGTCGGGTGGAGGACGTAGAGCTTAGGAGGGAACACGAAAAGCTCTTCAATCGGCTTGAATGACTGAACTACTGCGTAGTAAATAGGGAATATCATAAATACACCGGTGACGCAGAGGAAGATGAAGATAAGGGCAGTACCCCATCTGGAGCCTGTGATCTTCTTATTACTCTTTCTTACCTTAATGTCTTCGATATATCTCTTTTTCTTTTTACCCACTTTTCAGTCACCCCCTTAGTCTACATATCTGCGTAATATCCAGTTAATAAGCTTATTAACAAGGAGCATTACGACAAAGAGAATCAAACAAATTGCCGAAGCGTAACCCATCTCGTATCTGATCCAGCCGTAGTCGGTAGCGTGGTTCATTACCGTATGAGCCGCATAGTCTGTCGAAGGAAGGCCTACGAGGTTCTGGGATACCACGCCAACTGTAAATGAAGCTGATATCTGCAAAACGGCTGCAAAGAGGAGCTGAGGTCCCATTGACGGGATTGTAATAAGGAAAAGCTCCTGCCATCTGTTCTTGATACCTTCGATTGCGCCTGCCTCATACATTGACTTGTCGATGTTCTGGAAGCCGGCACGAAGCGAAAGGAAGCCTGCGCCCATAGAGATCCAGAGCTGAACGATGATACAAACTATAAGTATATACTTGGTATCGGTAAGCCACTGCTGCGGCGAGTTAAGTATGCCCAGGCTAATGAGGATAGCGTTAATGTAACCCTTTGAGTCGCCTGAGAGGAGGAGCTGCCAGATTACATAAGCTGACGTAGTCATTGACGGAGCATAGAAAACGAATGTAAAGAACGTCTTCAGCACAGGGTGCATTTCATTGATGAGCCAAGCGAGGATAAAGCTTAGCACATAGCTGAAAGGTCCTGTAAACACTGCGAAAACGAGAGTGTTCTGCACTGCGAGCATAAACGTATCGTCGTTTAGGAACAGTGTATAGAAGTTTGAAAGTCCTGTGAACTCAGGAAACTGAGCCATATTGAAGTTAGTAAATGCAAGCGGCAGGGTAATTATAACAGGAATTACCGTGAATATTGTGAAGAGGATCATAAACGGGGCGAGCATTGCATAGCAGGCTTTATTGATCTTCATCATATGCCAGGTGTATTTACTCTTGCTCTGCTTATTAAGCGGAGCGTCTTTTACTGCGGTTTTAACTGCCATTATTTTTTGCTCCCCCTTTCTTAATCATTAAGACCTAAATCTTCACGCTTACGCTCGATTTCGGCGTTGATATCTCTGTTGTACCACATAAGAGTATCTCTTGCGTTATCGGCGTCGTTTACTACTGCACGGAATGCGTTTACGATATTTCTCGTTACGCCGTAGGTTGCAGGAATGATAGGAATTTCGACCTGCTGTTCGAGCTGTTCAAGTAAAAGCTCAAGCTCGGCTGACGACCATGAGATCTGCTTTAACGCTTCGACGTTTGCCGTATCAAATCTACCGAGAGTTCCGAGAACGGCTTCGATGTCGTTCGCATACTCTACCTGGGCCTCTGTTGAAGTAAACCACTTGATGAAGTCCCAAGCTGCGTCCTGGTTCTTGCAGGACGTAAAGATTATCGCACCTGAGCCTGAGGAGTTAGAAGCGTGATTGATTGTTCCGTCAGCCTGCTCCGTACCCGGAACGAGGGTGAAGTTCCATGCGCCCTTGATTTCCGGAGCTGTAACAGCGAGCGTATTATAGAATGTATAGCCCTGGATAACGATTGGCATTTCACCTGTTCTGAATCTTGTAAGAGCGTCGTATGTCTGCTGGAAGCTGTACTTGGTATAGAACTCTGTCCACATCTCGAACGCATCAACGGCGATCTGGTTGTCAAAGGTTGTCTTTGTAAGGCCCTCGTTGTAGAAGTTAAGGCCCTGCTGGAGCATAAGCATTGCGAATGTGCTTCCTGCTTCCGTTGTTGTAGGAACAGTTGTTGTACCGTTCTGAGTAGTATTTACAGGGAGGATAAGACCTACCTCGAGGTAATTTCTCTGAAGCGTTGGGAGGATACCGATGAGGTCTTCCCATGTCTGAATGTCAGTAGCGCCGTTGATGCCGTACTCGGAGAGGATATCGTCACGGTAGAACATCATAGGGAACGTCTGCTGGACAGGGAGGGCGTAAACGCCGTCATTATAAGTATAGAGCGTCATAGCGTCCTTAGAGAAACGTGTTGTTACATCAGCGTAGTCATCGTACTGTGAGATATCGACGATGAGGTCACGGGCTGCGAGCTGTATCGGGTAGTCTCCGCCCATAAACAAGCCTATGTCAGGTCCCTTGCCTGCCATTGTGGATTCAAGGATACCGCCCTGAACGAGTTTTAATGCAATCTTAGTATCTGCATTAGGGTTATAGTCGTTTTCGATCATTGCACGAACTACCTGTGCCTGGTCACGGCCTAAAGTAATCCAGCAGGAAAGCGTATTTGCCTTGCCTTCTTCAGAGGAGAGTGTGTTATAATCCTCAAAGAAGGAGCCGATGAATGAGAGGAAGCTAAACTTGAGGCTCTCAAAGAAGGACGACTTAACGCTTGTAAAGTTTTCGTCGATAGATGCGATCTCAACAAAGTCAAGCTCAAGCGGCTGTTCTCTGTAGGTAAGCATCCAAGAAGAAAGCGCTGTTACGTTATCCTTGATCTGCGACATAAGCGTAGGGATCTTCCAAGGGTCTTTAACGCACTTATCGAGAATGATTGCCATTTCGTTAAGCGTTACAGCCTCGTTTCCGCCGCTGCTCATAAGCTCGTCAACCTGCTTCTGGAGATCCTTGAGCTGGTTGCTGAACGACTTGAAGTCATCTCTTACTTCAGGGATAACGGTGTCGATATTGTAGTCTGTGTATTCGTCAGGCGAAGGGCCTGTAATCTGACGGATCTCACGGTAGTAGTTATTGATTTCCTGAACGAGGCTGTCAAGGTCGTCCATGATCTCGCCTATTTCACCCGGAACAGACTCGAGCGTAATGGTATGGTCGCCTGCTTCGAGGTAGTAGTAAATCGTGTCGCCGTTTGCTGTTTCAGGAACTGTAAGAGTCCAGTCTGTTGAGTAGTAGAATTTGAGCTGTGCCGACTCTGCGTTAGGGCAGACGCCGTCGATATAGAGCTTTCTGTTTGAATAGAAGCCTCTCATTGTGCTTTGTCTTGCTCTGATACCTACTTTATAATAGCCTGACTTGTCGATATGGAAGCTCCATGTGACCTCCTGACCTGCCTTTGCCCAGCTGTCCTTACCGATAGTATTGTACTTTGTCTTGGTAGGGTCTGACGGAGAAGTGAGGTAAGATGTTCTGTCAGATGTAGGGAAGAGCGTTCTGTCGCTCTTATAATCTGCGTCTTCGCCCTCGAGCTTGATGATTCCCACGCCGTTTGAAGCGGCAAGCTCGGAGTCTGAAGGGGCAACGTACGGCTGAGGAACTGAATCTCTGCAAAGCTTGATATATTCGATAGCAAATCTTGCCTTTGTAGAGGAAAGAGTAAGAGTGTGCTTACCCTTTGTGAGATAGAACTCCAATGCGCCGTTGTAAAGTCCGTCAACGTCCTCGAGGTATGCTTTCTGCCACATAACCTTTTCAACCTGACCCGGTCTTATATCGTTGTCGTTGAAGTCCTGTGTGATATCTGTTTCGTTGACCCACACCTTGCTGAGTGTAAGTCTTGAAGCTGTGTCGTAAGGAATTTCGCCGTCAAATGAAAGGGCGAACTCTATTTCATTTGCCGGGCTTGAGAGCGCCTCGTAGGAGAAAAGTATGTTGTAGAAGCCCTCCTCTGCGACGTCAAACTCATAGGTAAGCTCGCCGTCCTGGCTTTCCCAGTTGAGGACGTCCTGCTTGCCGTCTACCGTAATGACGCTTGCAGATGTTTCGTCGCTCTTTGAAGTGAAGTCCTTTCCGTAGATGTAAATCTCCTTGTCGGGGAGCGCTGCGTCTGCGTGCTTCTCAAGGTATTCGCCGTAGGAAATAATCGAATTTCTTTCTTCCCAAGAGCTTTCAGCGTCCGTTCCCGATGAAGAAGCTTCAGCGGCTGCTGCGTCATCGGCAAACGCCGTCGGTATTGCCGAGAATGTAAATGCAAGGGCGAGCATCAGCGCTGTTATCCGCTTTAACTTGTCTGTTTTCACATTTATCCACCTTTCTGTTTTATGCTATATGAACGTCCCGTTGGACTATTGCAAAGAATGATATTTAGTCGGACCTAAAGACAACTATTCTGTCCCTGTCCTCGCTCAGCTCGACTTTAACTTTCGAGCCGCCCTTTATTTCCAGCGCATCGAGATATTCTCTCGGAAGCTGCACTCTTCCCGACCTATCGAGAACCGCAAGCTCCTCGTGGATATCCTCCTGCTCCTCCGCTTCGCCGTTTTCGGCGTCGGCGGCTTTTAGCTCGCTCAGCTCATCGGCATAGCTCTTTTTTCGTATGATTTCGGAGCTTGTTCTTCCGTCCCGTATCGCAACGACACGGTCGATATGCCTTGCAAGCTTTACGTCGTGGGTAACGATTACGATCGTTATTCCCTCCGACTTATTAAGCTCCTTGAAGATATCGAGGATTGCGGCAGAGGTCTTTGTGTCGACCGAGCCTGTCGGCTCGTCGGCGAGCAATATTTTCGGCTTGTTTGCGAGTGCGATAGCGATCGCCACCCTCTGCTGTTCTCCGCCCGACATCTGGTCAAGACGGCTGTTCATTCGTTTTTCCAGTCCTACCTTTTTCAGCAGGTAGGTTGCTCTTTCCCTTTTCTCCTTTGCACCTTTAAGGAGCATCGGCATTTCGACGTTCTGAAGCGCCGTAAGATAGGGAACGAGGTTTCGCGCGTTATTCTGCCACACGAAGCCCACAACGTTTCTTTTGTAGTCTATGTAGTCCTTTTCACCGAACTTGAGAAGATTTCTTCCGTCGATGTAGAGGCTTCCTGCGGACGGCTTATCGAGGCCGCCGAGCATATTCAGGAGCGTTGACTTGCCGCTTCCCGAATTTCCGACGATCGCCATAAGCTCGCCTCTTTTTACTTCAAGGTCAAGACCCTGAAGTGCGACTACTTCAATCTCATCCGTTTTGTAAATCTTAACGAGATTGTCGCAGGAAATTATCACGTCGTCCTTTACAACATTCTCATCATTCGCCAACAATCTCACCGTCCTCAAGCGTATAGACCTTATCGGCTATATCCATCATACTCGGGTCATGGGTTGTCATTATAATGGTCATTCCCTTTTCGGCTACCAGCTCTTTAAAGAGCTTTACGACGTGGAGGGAGGTAACCGTATCAAGCTCGGCGGTAGGCTCGTCCGCGAAAACGATTTTCGGTCTGTGGGCGATAGCTCTTGCGATAGCGACTCTCTGCTGTTCGCCGCCCGACATTTCGCCCGGTCTGTGATACATTCGCTTTTCAAGGCCCACACGGGTAAGGGCTTCCTTGGCTCTCTGTTCCCTTTCGTTCGCAGGGACGCCCGCAAGCCGCAAGCCGAACTCGACATTTTCGTAGGCTGTCATACTTGCTATAAGCGCAACAGACTGGAACACGAACGCCATATCGTGACGTCTTAAATCGTCACGCTTTTTCTCGCTCAGCTTTGTGATATCCTTGCCGTCGAAGACAACCTCTCCGTCGGTCGGCTTATCGAGAGCGCCGAGAATGTTGATGAGCGTTGTCTTTCCGCTGCCCGAACGTCCTCTGAGGATGGTAAGCTGGCCTTCCTCGATATCAACACAGACGTCTTTCAATGCGGTAACCGTATTTCCGTCACCGATTTTGAATTCACGCAAAATCTTATCCGCTTTCAAAATAGTAGCCATAACATTTCCTCATACGACTGATTTTTGTACATAATGCCCATTTTTTCCTTAGTTTGGAATTATGTAAACGTTTCACATTAGTTTGTTAAAAACGCTATTTAATTTGTTGAATTTGGCAAATCATTTATGCAAAATAGTCAAAATGCCCATACTAAGTTAATCATAATTATACCAATTATATGAGAGATTGTCAAGCGACTAAAACGATTACGAAAAAATAATTTTGGAGGGGTTTGTGCAAGTTGCACATTTGAAAACGATGCCACTTGTTAAGAGCGACAGTTTTCAAGAAAAAATTATAAAATAAGTTTCTTAATCTTATAAAAGTTAAGTTCCGGAAATCACTCAAAAAATCCGCAAAGCGCCTGTTTTGGGGCAAAAAAAGGACGAACCCATTACGAATTCGTCCAAAATTTTAGTTTCTTATTCTCTGCCGTCCCAGCAGTATGTACACAGGCATTCGGGGTCGATTCCGACGGCCTTAATCATATCGTCAAGTCTGTTATACTTGAGGGTTGTGAAGCCGAGCTTCTCGCAGACTGCGGCGAGCATTTCCTTATAATTCTCACTTTCGGGATTTGCATAGTCGGCAAGGACGTTCGGGTCGTCCGCTTTATCGCCTTCTCTTTCGAGGATAACACGTCTTGTTATAAGGTCAAGCTCCGATGTAGAGCGTGAGAAGTTAAGATACTTACAGCCAAACAGGATAGGCGGGCAGGCGGGTCTAACGTGTACCTCCTTTGCGCCGTTGTCGTAGAGGAACCGGGTCGTTTCGCCAAGCTGAGTTCCTCTTACGATCGAGTCGTCGATAAGCAGGAGGCTTTTGTCCTTGATTACGTTTGTTACAGGCAAAATCTTCATTTTTGCGATAAGGTTACGTTTTTTCTGCGTTGGCGGCATAAATGAACGTGGCCATGTCGGAGTATATTTGATAAACGGTCTTGCGAACGGCACTCCGCTTGCGTTGCAGTAGCCGATTGCGTGGGCTGTGCCTGAATCCGGAACGCCTGCTACTACATCGAGGGAAACGTCGCCCTTATCTCTCATTGCGAGCATACCGCCGCAGCGGTTTCTTACGCTCTCGACCGACTCTCCCTCATAGGTTGCACAGGGGTAGCCGTAGTATATCCAGAGGAACGTACAGATTTTCATTTTCCTGCCGGGCTTTTTCACAGTCTTTGCTTCGTCTGCCGTTAAATAGACGATCTCGCCTGGACCAAGCTCCTCTTCCTTTTTATAACCGAGGTTAAAGAACGAGAAGTCCTCGAACGCCACACAGTAGCCGTCCTCTTTTGAACCGAGGTGTATAGGAGTTCTGCCCAATCTGTCACGGGCGGCATAGATGCCCTTATCGGTCATAACGAGCATACTCATAGAGCCTTCGATAACTTCCTGGGCATATGCGATTCCTTCCAGGATAGTAGGCTTCTGATTTATAATAGATGCGCAAAGCTCTGTCGGGTTTATATCTCCGCCGCTCATTTCAAGAAAATGGGTATGTCCGTTATTATAGACAAGCTCAACAAGCTCGTCCACGTTATTGATTCTTCCGACGGTGCAGATAGCGTATGTACCAAGGTGGGAGCGAACCATAATCGGCTGCGGCTCGTAGTCGGAGATACAGCCTATGCCGAGCTGACCTGTCATCTTGTTCATCTCGTCGGCAAACTTTGTTCTGAAAGGCGAATTTTCGATATTATGGATAGACCTGTCGAAGCCCTTTTCTTTATCGTACACCACCATTCCTGCACGTCTTGTACCGAGGTGGGAGTGGTAGTCCGTACCAAAAAAAACATCAAAAACGCAATCTGTTTTTGACGCTGCACCAAATAATCCGCCCATAAAATACACTTGCCTTTCGTTATCGGATTTAATATAGCGGAAGCTTTTCCGCTTTTTCACTTTTTCACGTTTAGTATTATAGCACAAAACAGAATGAAAATCAATAGTAATAATGCCGAAATCTGCATAGTACACATAACTTTGGACAATCGCCGTTTGGCTGTATTCTCAAACAAAAGCCGAGCTGTCATAATCTTGTCTGGCTTGTCATATCTATATACCAAACACTTCAAAGAAAGCAGGGATCATATGTTCATAAAAACCGTGAAAATCAAAAGCTTCTGGGCTGGAGTTACAGTCCTGTCAATCGTCGCTGTCGCTATTATAGCTATCGTCTTAGCCTCAAAGGGTGCAAACGACCGGACAGAGGCATACAAAATGTCGAACGAGCATCAGCGTCAGGAGTTCATCTCACAGCTTGGCTGGGAGGTTTCCGAGGAATACGACACCTGCCGTATCGTAATTATTCCGCAGGAGTTTGACGAAGTATACACAGAATACAACGACCTTCAGAAGGCTCAGGGCTTCGACCTTGAGGACTTCAAGGGAAAAACTGTTGAAATTTACTCCTATCCGGTGTATAATTATCCTAACGAGCAGGAGGTTATGATGAACCTCATGGTATGCGACGGAAGGCTCATCGGCGGCGATATTTGCAGCGTAAAGCTGGGCGGATTTATGCAGGGCTTAAAGAAAGCGGAGACAGACGGCTCATCTGTTCCGGATAATCCTACATCCGACTCCTCCTCGACAGCCGACAGCGCCGACGGCACAGACAGCACGGAAAACACCGACGCTCCGACTAATGCAGAGGTGCAGGACGAATCATCGTCTGCCGACAGCACGGTGAAGGATTAACGATACAATTTAAAGTAAGGACGTATAAAAAGATGCCAAAGACCAGTATGCGACTCGACAAATTCATAGCCTCGCAGAGAAGCGATCTCTCCAGAAGCGATGTAAAAGAGCTTTGCAGGAGGGGCAGGGTAACAGTTGACGGCGCAGTGCAGAAGAAGTCAGACTTCAAGCTTTGCCCCGAAGAAGCGGCAGTCTGCGTAAACGACGAGCCGATACGCTATCGGAGATATCTTTACATAATGATGAATAAGCCGCAGGGGGTAGTCTGTTCCACAAGGAACGGACTGTCCCCTACGGTGCTTTCTCTGCTTCCGCCCGAGCTTAGGCGTGAGGGACTTTTTCCGGCAGGCAGGCTTGACAAGGACACAGAAGGATTTGTGTTCATAACGGACAACGGGGATTTCGCACACAGGATACTCTCTCCGAAAAACCACGTTCCGAAAAAGTACTACGCTGAGCTTGAAAAACCGTGGGACGAAAGCTATGCCGAGAGATTTAAGTCGGGCATCACGCTTTTGACTGGCGAGGAATGTATGCCGGCGGAATTTGAGGGCATCGAAAACAAAAACTCCTGCTACGTCATACTTCACGAGGGTATGTTCCATCAGGTCAAAAAGATGTTCGAGGCATTGGGTAATTCTGTCGAATATCTGAAAAGAATACAAATCGGCGGACTCAAATTGGACGAAAGTTTACCGCTTGGAGGGTGTTTGGAAATTATGCACAAAGAACTTTCGCAAATCGACCCCCTTTTTGACGGCGAATTTTGATTTTTCACAAAAGGCTCCTTTTTTTCGTCAATATAAATAAATGAGCATTTTAAAGTTTAGTAAAAAAACATCTTGCCCAAATTGATAAAATTTGTTATTATAATAGCATAGCTATGATATAAACACTATATCTGGCAAAAAAGAATTGGGAGGTCCTCAAGAAATGGCAAGTGTATCATTAAGAGAAATTTATAAGAAGTATCCGGGCGGCGTTGTAGCTGTTTCAGATTGTAACATCGAGATTAAGGATAAGGAATTCATTATCCTTGTTGGTCCTTCTGGCTGTGGTAAGTCCACAACCCTTAGAATGATCGCAGGTCTTGAAGAAATCACCGAGGGTGAGCTTTACATCGGAGACAGACTCGTAAACGACATCGCTCCTAAGGACAGAGATATCGCAATGGTTTTCCAGAACTACGCCCTCTATCCTCACATGACTGTATTTGAAAACATGGCATTCGGTCTTAAGCTCCGTAAGGTTCCTAAGGACGAAATCGCTAGAAAGGTTGAAGAAGCTGCTAGAATCCTCGATATCTCACACCTCCTCGACAGAAAGCCAAAGGCTCTCTCCGGCGGTCAGAGACAGAGAGTTGCGCTCGGACGTGCTATCGTTCGTGAGCCTCAGGTATTCCTCCTCGACGAGCCTCTTTCCAACCTCGACGCTAAGCTCAGAGCTCAGATGAGAACTGAGATCTCCAAGCTCCACAAGAAGCTCGGTACTACATTTATCTATGTAACGCACGACCAGACAGAAGCTATGACAATGGGCGACAGAATCGTAGTTATGAAGGACGGTTACATCCAGCAGATCGACTCACCTACAAACCTCTACCAGAATCCTGTTAACCAGTTCGTTGCCGGATTTATCGGTTCTCCTCAGATGAACTTCATCGACGCTATCCTCAGAAAGGTTGACGGCAAGTACCTCGTAGAGTTCGGCTCTGAGGACACCAAGACAACAAGAGGCAAGAAGTTTACAGTAGAAGTTCCTGAAGCTAAGGCTGACGCTGAAGTTCTTGAGCCGCTCGTAGACCAGGAAATCGTAATGGGCGTTCGTCCTGAGTGCCTCCACGATGAAGCTGATATCATTGCTTCCGCTACAACAGGCGTTATCGAAGCTGAAGTTGAAGTAACAGAAATGATGGGTGCTGAAACTTACCTCTACATCAACTGCGAAGGCATCAACCTCACAGCTAGAGTTTCGCCTCGTTCAACAGCTCGTCCACAGGATCACATTCAGATCGCTATCGATCCTAACAGAATGCATATCTTTGATAAGGAAACTGAAAAGTCCCTCATCAACTAAACTAAACAACCAAGTTTACTTAAACCCCTTCAGTTTTCTGGAGGGGTCTTTTGTGGAAGGGAGTTATTTATGCTTAAAAAGCTTATGAAAAATATTCTCGGCACGGCGCTTGTGCTGTCGCTGTGCCTGAGCACCGTCGGATGCGGCGGAAGCGACGGCAGCACGTCGTCCCCTGCCCCAGATAGTCCTGCCGGCAGCACTGCCGACAGCTCCGTTTCCTCAGAGGACGTATCAAGCGAGGAAGAATTTACGCCCACAACCTACGAGGAGTATTATCAGATGATGCTCAAAAAGAGCCTTGTTTCAACAGGCAACCCGAACAATATGCTCGATGTTATAAAAAGGGCAAAGAACGGCGAGCAGATCACTATGGCATACATAGGCGGCTCTATCACAGAGGGAATTTCCGCCGGTCCGAACGCCTGCTACGCAAAGCTGACAAGCGAATATTTTGCCGAAAACTTCGGAACGGGCGACAACGTTATCCACGTTAACGCAGGACTTAGCGGCACTCCTTCAATGCTAGGAACATTCAGGCTCGAAAGAGATGTGCTTGTCCACGACCCTGACGTTGTGTTTATAGAGTTTGCGGTAAACGACGGAACCGACCTCTCTTACCAGAGCGCATACGAGGGCATTATCAGAACAATCTGCGAAAAAGACCCAAAGACGGCGGTCGTGCTGCTGTTTTCTATCACAGAGGACGGCTACACAGCTCAGGACTATATGAAAACTCTCGGAGAATACTACAACCTCCCTATGATAAGCTACGCCGACGGTCTTACCTATATGTTTGAAAACGGGCAGATGACATGGAAGGACTTTTCAAGCGACCAGTCGCACCCTAACGGCAACGGACACAAGATAGTCAGAGATATTATTGCATACTACTTCGATACCGTTGCAGAGGCGGAGAGATATGAAAAGGACTTCACACTTACCCCTATCTATCTCATAAACGACAGCTATGTCAACTGCCACATCATAGAGGGCGACAAGCTGACGGCAGACGAGCCGGGAAGCTGGAAGGTCGGCTCTACAATCAACACATTCAAAAACGGCTGGACATTTGACGGCGACGCCGAAAACAACGCTCCGCTTAAATTTACCGTTGAGGCTAAAAACCTCTATCTCCTGTTCAAAGAAAACGGCTTGAACAGCAATCTCGGCAAGGTGCTGGTGAAAATCACCTCCGAGGACGGCGAGGTAAACGACATTCCCGTAAACGGGATAACCTCGGGCGGTTGGGGCGACCCGACGGTTACGTTACTCAAAATCTCCCCGAAAAAGCAGACCTACACGGTTGAAATCGTGATGGCAGAGGGCTTCGAGGACAAGGATTTTGAGGTTCTGGGCTTTGGCTACACGCTGTAAAACTACTCAAAAAATTATCCCGCATTGCCGCATCAGGCAGTGTGGGTTTTTTGTTGTCCGTATTCTCACCGCTTATGGGCTTCTTTCATATAATAAATCAAGGGCGATGCATCGCTGATACGCACCGCTTTTACATAACGAAAGGAGGGCAAACGCTTTAAGCGTTGCTTGAGATATGGACAAAAACACGACATTTCTCGTTGTCGGCGGAGATTTCAGACAGAATTTTCTTGCCGCACGTTTAAGTAAGTTTTCAGACAGAGTTTACACGCTCGGACTCAGCAGTGACTTCAAATGCGAGGACTGCACGAAGCTTTCGGGTTTTTCCGATATAGGATTTATGCCCGATGTTGTGGTGCTTCCCCTGCCTGCGACGAGCGACGGAAAGACGGTAAACGCACCTTTTTCAAACGAACCTATATACATCGACAGGCTTATGAATTTCTGCAAAAACGACTCTATCATCGTAGGCGGAAAGATGCCGCCGGAGCTTTGCGAAAGAATAAAGAGCCGCAAGCTTTTCTGCGCCGACTATTTCGGCAGAGAGGAGCTTATAATCGAAAACTGCGTGCCGACTGCCGAGGGTGCGCTGTCGATTGCCATGGAGAACACGGCGAGGACTATTGCAGGCTCTAAGGTACTTATTCTCGGCTTTGGCAGGGTTGCAAAGGCGACGGCAAGGGTGTTCTCGGCGCTTGGCGCAAAGGTACACGTCTGTGCCAGAAAAGGGCGTGACCTTGTATATGCTAAGACGCTTGGCTACTCACCTGTACCGATAGCAAATCTTTGCGACAGTCTCGGCGATTTTGACATAGTTATAAACACCGTGCCTGCGGTGCTTCTCGGAGAAAAAGAGCTTGAAAAGGTAAGCTCTGACACGCTTATTATCGACCTCGCATCAAAGCCGGGCGGCGTTGATTTCAAGTCTGCCTCCGACAGGCATCTGAAGGTAATTTGGGCGCTCTCCCTTCCGCCAAAGGAAAAGGATTGCGAAAAAGCGGCGAACGCTAAAAAAATAAACAGCCGCACCTGTTGGGGTGTGGCTGTGCATAATACATAATCAAAACTTATCTTTTAAATCCGTATGCCTGCTCTTGAGCATTGCAGTTTCAATATGATGTGAGGAGAAAATGCTTACGGGAAAAATCGACAGCTTATGACAATAGCTGCCGAAATTACAGCCTGTACAAAAGCTATATTTCCTCTTTTACATAAGCCATTATATCATCATATACTGCCCGATAGCCGCACTCTTTTATGTGCATACCCTCTATGGTGTATTCGGCTTTAAGTCTGCCCTGCCCGTCCATAAGATTTTTATTTATGTCGATATATCTCTGTCCGTGCTTTTCGGCAAGCTTTTTTACTTCCGCATTAGCGGTGCGTATCTTTTCGTTGCTGCGAATTTTCAGACATTCTTTCATATTCTCCGCAGCAGCATCATAATTTACCGGATAATATGCCATAAGGTAAACCACCGCTTTCGGAAGCTTCGATTCTATCTCGGTAATAATTCTATCGTAGTTTTCCATAAGCTCCGAAATTGGTATACGGCTGTCGCTAAGGTCGTTTGTGCCTATGTTTATAAACACCTTTGACGGCTTCAAATCCGTAATGCACACATCAACTGCCTCTAAAAGCTCCCGTGATATAAATCCGCCTATTCCACGGTTGTAGATTACCATACTGTCGTTATGTTCAACTAACAGCTTGTTTATAGGAAACATCTCCATAAGTGATGAGCCTGCGAAAACCGTCTGTCCGTATTTGACGGTTTTGTTTTCCTCACGGTAACGCTGCACTTTTAATTCCTTGTCGTTCATTTCAATTCCCCTTGTTATAATAATAATATCCGTTAAGTTCTTTGCTTGCCGTCATTGATCTAACGCCGTCATTCTCCATAGACCTTATCCTTAATAAGCTCTATGTTCTTATCAAAGTCTATTTCCAGAACCGACTGGCCGTCTATCATACTGCCCTTGTAGCCGTCGTCGCAGGGAATCCTAAGCTCGTTAAAGTCATATTTCATAAGCGGCAGCAGGCGGAGCGAAAGCAGGTACATATCCTTTTTGCTCATATTGGTTGTGACACTTGACGCACAGGCAGAGAGAAAGCCGTCAAGCTCCCCTATCGAAAGGTCTTTTGCTTTCTCAAAGATTTTCCTTATTACCTCACGCTGCCTCTCGGTACGCTGAAAATCTGCGTTTCCGACATAGCGGAGTCTGGCATAGGCAAGCGCCTGATTTCCGTTCATCGTATACGTTCCTCCGCCGCTGAGATAGTCCGTGCCACGGGGATTGCCGAGAAGGTCGTTCTGCTCTGCCATAGGAGGCTTCATACCCTCTGCTTCGGCATCTGTAACTGTGATCTCGATGCCGCCGACTGCGTCAACTATTTTTGAGAACGAGTCGAAATTTACATACACATACTCGTCTATATCCACCTTGAAATTGACCTCAAGCGTGTCCATAAGAAGCTCAGCACCGCCGTATCGGTAGGAGGCATTTAGCTTTGTAAAACCGTACCCCGGCACATCGACGTATGAATCACGCATAAACGACGTAACATACAGCTCTTTTGTGCGGCTGTTTATGGTAAGCAGGATAACTGTGTCAGCTCTGCCTTTATCGCTGACGCTTCTGGTATCCGTACCGATAAGGAGAATGTTTCTGACATCGTCGTCCTGCATCGTCTGGACCCCGTGTTCATATCGCTCGCCCGTTTCAACTGTGTTGACGTCGCTGATATATTTCAGGACTGCGACTGAGTAAAGGCAAAACAGGACAACTGCGAGGAAAATTATAAACAGCAAAATTCTGCCCAAGATACTTCTCCTGCGTCCGGGCGGCTCTTTTATCTCTTCTTCTTCAAAATCGTCGTCTTTTTCATCGTAATACTCCCTGCGAAGCATTTACTCACGTCCTTTCTTTATTGCTTTATACACACCTGTATTGCAAAACGCAGTACAGGCGAGTATAATTGTATACTATTTTGCCTCTATTGTCAAGAAATTGCGCATATAATATGCTGTGGAAGTGGTGGTAATAAATTGAAAAAGCTTGATGAAAGGATAACTGAAAACGGCACAAGACTTGAAATTTTTGAGATGACGGAAAACTACTTTGAAACCTACCGAAAGGCGGTAAGAGCGATTGAGGTCAGCGATTTACGCAAGACAGTCGGCGGACAAACGGGACAGCATAAGCATAGAAAGTCAGATTGACGATTGCAGGGCGATTGCGGGAGACGACCCCTACATATTTTCCGACAAGGGCTACACGGGGGCAAATCTCGACCGCCCGTCCTTCAGCGAGCTTATGGAAAGAGTGCGTGAGGGGAAAATCTCACGAATTATAATCTACCGGCTTGACAGAATAAGCCGTTCGCTGCTCGACTTTGTAAACCTCACGGGCGAGCTAAAAAAACACGGCGTTTCGCTTGTTTCCAAAACGGAGGGCTTTGACACGTCAAACGGCGCAAGCACAGTAATGCTCAATATCCTTATGATGTTTGCGGAGATGGAGCGAAACGCAATACGTCAGCGCGTCACGGACAACTACTATGCGAGGGGCAGGCTTGGACTGTATCTAGGCGGAGCACCGCCGTTCGGTTACATCCGTGAGCCATGCACGATACACGGAATCCCATCTCACAGGCTTACGGAGGGGACACAGTCGTGCATTGTCAAGGAGATATATGAACGGTACGTTTACGGCGGCATGAGCCTTACAGGTCTGTCTAAGTGGCTTTACGGGCAGGGCGTTAAATCGAGGGCAGGCAAGGCGTTGTCTGCTACCTCTGTTCGCAGGATGCTCCGCAACCCTGTTTATGTGAAGGCAGACCTAGCCGTATACAGGTACTTGCGAAACTGCGGCGCTGTAATAACAAGCGATATTTCCGAGTTTGACGGCGTGCATGGATGCATAAGCTATTCGTCGCCTGAGGAGCGAAAGGCGTCAAAATTCACGTCCTTTGAGGGCGAACATATCACCATCGGCAGTCACACGGGCATTATAGACTCCGGACTGTGGCTGTCGGCGCAGGCAAGGCGTGGGAAATCGGTATGTGCAAATCACAGCGGCGAAACAAGCTGGCTTCAGGGGCTTATGAAATGCGCCTGCGGATACTCGCTTTACACAAAGAAGTACAAAGACAGAAAATACCTTTGCTGCCGTGGGCGGAAAATGCACATCTGCGACGAAACGCACACAGTTACCTGCGACGAGCTGGAAAAAATGCTCGCACCTCTTATCGTGGAGAGAATGAGATATCTATCGCTGTTTGCGAAGGAGGAAACGAGCGGAGAGGATATGCTAAAGCTGATAGAATCAGACAGGCGGTTAGAGCTTCTCGCACAGCAGTTGTGCGAGAGCGACTCGGCGGGAGCGGTGGTTATTGAAAAGAAGATAAGGGAGCTTAATAGAGAGCGTGAGCTACTTATGCCGAAGCACAGCAAGACTCAGACTGAACAGGATTTTGATTTTGCGCCGCTGTCCTTTGCACAGAAGAAGCGGTTATGCACAATTCTGATATCGAGGGTAGAAATCGGGAGCGGCGGCATAAAGCTTATATGGGCATAAGTTTCGCATTTCAGACTGACAGAAAAAAGCCCCTGCACAAAGCAGAGGCTTTTAACATTACAACTATAAATCTAATACACTTGTAATTATTCCTTAACGCCACCGAGAGCAACGCCGGCAATAATGTACTTAGAAAGAACGAGGTAGAATACGATAAGAGGGAATGCTGTAAGAGTAAGTCCCCAGTAAACTGCGCCGTACTCGGTCGAATACTTATTACCATTCAGCTTACCAACGAGCATTGGGATTGTGGACATTTCCAGCTTGTCAATCAAGAGTGTCGGCAAGAGGTAGTTGTTCCAGTTAGTAACCATTGCGAAGATAGCCATTGTTGCCATACCCGGCTTTAAGATTGGAAGTACCAGTCTGTTGAAAATTCCGAATTCGCTCGAACCGTCGATTCGTCCTGCTTCAACCATTTCAATCGAAAGGGCTGACTGCATATACTGCCTCAGGAAGAATACCGTACTAGGTGCGGCGATCGAAGGGAGGATAAACGGCAGGTAGCTGTTTGTAAGTCCCCACTTGTTCATCATTTCAACGAAGCTGATAACGGTAACCTGTGTAGGTACCATCTGAATCATCATAATAAATCCGTAGAGGAGTTTATTAAGCTTGAATCTGTAAACTGCAAAACCGTAAGCGGTAAGTGCAGAGAAGTACACAGAAAGGATCGTTGCGCCTGCTGCGATAATGAAAGAGTTCAAGAAGCCTCTTGCAAACGGCAGGTTAAGAGCCTTACTGGTAAGAAGATATTTACCGTTTGCAATAAAGGATTTAGATGGAAGCAAAGACACAAGAGTCCTGTTTTCAAGCTCCGGCCACCATTCAAGGTTGCCCTGCTGAATTTCAAATCTTGACTTTGAAGCATTAAATACCATTATTACAAATGGAGCGATTGAGAGAATTGTAAGGAAGATACATACGATGTATACAAGAGTCTTGACAAGAAGTATACGGGCATGGTAACCGCCCTTTACCGTTTTAACGGTACCTGAATAGTTAGCCATTTATATGTTACCTCCTTCCAAAGCTGCCTGTTCCTTTGCACGCTTCTTAGCAGCCTTAGCAGCCTTAGCCGCATCCTTATCTCTCATAATCCAGAATAGGAAGAGAGAAACGACGGCGGTAACGGCGAAAAGAATTACAGACGCGGCACAAGCTCTGCCGACAGAGAATGTTCCGCTATAAGCGATAGACTTTATGTACATAACGATTGTAGAAATCTTAGGACCGAAAGCAGCATGAGAGTCGCCTGTAGCGAGCATATTCGGAACATCGAACATCTGGAAACCGCCGATGAGGGAGGTTACAAGCGAGTATGTCATAATAGGTCTGATAAGCGGCAAAGTAATTCTTCCGAATGTCTGGAAGCCGGATGCTCCGTCGATAGAAGCAGCCTCGAAGAATGACGGATTGATACCGAGGATACCTGCGGTAAGAACGATCATTGTCTGACCATACCACATCCAGAAGTTAATGAAAGCTACGATACCTCTGCCGAACCATTCGCTGGTGATAGGATAACGAGCGTCTTCAATATAACCGATTGCAACACAGAAGCTGTGGATAAATCCGTTAGATCTGATGAATGCGAGGAACAATACGCCGATTGTAGCCGCAGTCATAATGTTAGGCATATAGAATACAACCTTGAAGAAGCCCTGTCCCTTAACTCTGATTTTTTCATTTGTAAACCATGCGGCAAGCAAAAGAGCAATGCCGAGCTGAGGGATAAAGCCCATGATCCACATTACAGGCGTTGTAAAGAACGCGTCCTTAAAGAACCGGTCGTTTACAACGAACTTGAACTGGTCGAGGCCTACGAAGTTATAAGCCTGGTTAGGGTCCATATACCATGCCTTAGCATCTGTAAGAGCGTAACGGAAGGTGTCAATCAGCGGCACAACCTGGAATATTAAATATGTGAGAAAGAACGGCGCAATAAAAATGTAGCCAAAGTAGTTCTTCTCAAGATTAGCACGTTTCTTAGTTGTTGAAGCCATTTTTCACACTCCTACTTTGTTTTGATTATCGAAAACTAAAGACGGGTGGGCTTCCCCACCCGTCTGAGTTTGCGAGTTATGATGTTAATAATTTAAACGATATTTAAATTACTTAAGACCCTCGATCTTAGACTTAGCATATTCGCCGATGTAAGCGATAGCCTCGTCGATAGAAGCGCCTTCGAGAACATACTTGTTAGTTGCATCGTTAACAGCTGTGTTGAATGTATCGTCGAACTTAGACATTGTCTTAGCGTTTACGTTATCAGCAGCAGAAGCGAAGAACTCGTAGTGGTTCTGACCGCCGAGGAATGGGTTCTTGAATGCTTCGTCAGACTTGATAGCGTCAACAACGGACTTCTTGGAAACGAAGTCGCCGGATGTCTTAGCGAAGTCTGTCATAGCTTCAGCGTCGCAGCAGTAGAATTCGATAATGCTGGAAACAGCTTCCTTCTTAGCAGGATCTGCAGCAGCCTTATCGGAACCGTACCACCATGTACCGCCCCAGAAGTAAGCCATTGGTCCCTGGATCATGGCCCACTTGCCGTAAGAACCGTTGCCCTCTACATAGTCAGCGTCAGCAACTGTTGGGTTACCCTTATCGTCTTTAGCACCTGTAAGTGTTGTAAGGCAGTTTGGCTTGATTGTGTAGTGGAGGTACCATGTGCATCCGAAGTAGCAGAATACGCCGTCCTTCATACCAGTGTACCAGTCGTTTGTCCACTGTGTAGCAGCGGCATACTGTGTTTCCTTTTCATCGCAAAGGTACTTAGTAACTTCGAGGTACTGCTTAACGAGGTCTTCGTCGAGGCAGTAGTTCATGTCAGCGTCAACCCATGCTGTGTCTCTGTTAGCCATGAAGCATCTCTTGAGTTCATCAATACCGGAAACCATGTAGATTCCGTTATCCTTGAGTGTGTCAGCAACAGCCTTGAAGTCTTCCCAGTTGCTCATCTTAGCCTGCATCTCTTCAGGAGTCTTAACTCCGAGGTACTGCTCAGCATAGTCAGTTCTGTAAAAAACTGCGCCAGGAGCTGCCTGGTGGGAGATAGCCATTCTGTTGCCGTCAACTGTTGTGAAGTCGAGCATGTAGCTGTAGTAGTCGCTCTCATCGAACTCAACGCCGAGTTCAGCGAGTGTAGCTGTACCTTCAAGACCTGCAAAAAGCTGTGCATAGTCAGCGTCAGCAAGGAAAAGGTCCGGAGCATCGTCGCCGGCAAGAGCTGAAGAAACCTTTGAGATATAGTCAGCAGCCGTAGCTTCAAGTGTTACCTTGAATTCATACTTTGCTGCCATATCAGGATTCTTTTCGAGGAATCTGTCGATCTGACCCTGTGTTTCTTCTGTGAAGGTGTAAACCTTGATGACTGTCTTGTCACTTGTGTCGCCGCCGCCGTTGCTAGCGTCGCCGCTGTTGCCTGCTGCCTTAGATGAAGAATCATCGCCGCCGCAAGCTGTGAGCATTGAAGCTGCCATAGCAAGTGCGAGTGTTCCTGAGAGAACTCTCTTAAGTTTGTTCATTGAAATCTTCCTCCTTAAATTGTGTGCATTAGTATAGTTGTTTATTAATGCCTTAATTTATCTGACGGTTTCCCCCTCTATAAGCTCACCGTCTACTAATAAAACCTCGTTAAAGGTTTGAGGGTTCTCGATTAATTCCACCAGTGACTTGGCAGCGAGTCTGCCTATTTCGTTAGTGTCCTGGCGGTAGGTTGTAAGCTTCGGTGAAATGATCTGTGAAAGACCAATTCCGTCATAGCCTACGACCGATACGTCCTGGGGAACCTTATAGCCCATATCCTTCAGGGCATTAAGTCCGCCTATTGCCGAATAGTCGTCCGGCATAAAGATACAGGTCGGCGGATCGCTCAGCCTCATAAGCTGAACGGTTCTCTCATAAGTCAGGTCCGCATTATGGAAATCTCCCGGAAGAATGTATCTTTCGTCAATTCTTATGCCGAATTTTTCGCATTCGTTTTTGAAAGCTTCAAGTCTTTTCTCGGCAACCGAGGATTTGTTTCCCATTATAAAACCGATTTTTGAATGACCCTTTTCGTGAACGTAGCCTACGAGGCTTCGCATTCCTGCGCCGTTATCCGAGAGGATAGCAGTCCTGCCGTCGAACCTGTGGTCTATCGTTACTACCGGTATATCGCCGCTTACAAGCTCGTAAACGTCCGGGTCGGTAAAGTCTGTGCAGGCAATTATTATGCCGTCAACGTTTCTGTACTTACAGTGCTCATAGGTGGTCATCATTCTGCCGCCGATGTTCCTGTTTATAAACGTGATATCGTAGCCGTACGCTTCCGCCGCAGTTTTAAACGAGTTAAGCACCTTAGCAAAAAACTCGTGGGTGAAGCCGCTGTCGGCTGCATCGAGAAACATCACGCCGAGATTATATGTACGGTTGGTTTTAAGCGCCCTTGCCTGTGAATTCGGGAAGTATCCCATTTCCTTGGCTACTCTGAGAAGCTTTTCTCTTGTCGCTGCGCTTACATCCTTGTGACCGTTAAGAGCCTTGCTGACTGTCGCAACAGAGACCCCGCATCTTGCGGAAATATCCTTAAGCGATACCATCTAAGCTCTTGCCTCCTCGCAGACCTATTTCAGCTAAATCGTTTCCGTACTAAAAATATACAATATTCCCGCTTCAAATTCAAGACTTTTCTCTGTTTTTTTTAGTTCTGTAATCAATTATGTTAACTCTTACAAATTGTTTGAACTCATTTTGTGCATCTTGCTCACAAGAAGTCCCACTTTGTAACCGCTATGTAATATTTGAATTGGTTTTGCAATGCAAACATTTAAACATAAGATACAAAAATAATCCAAATTCTGCCATGTAAACGTTATATTATTACCATATATATGTAAGCGGTGCCAAATTTATCCATTTTTCACCGCTTTATCACACTGTCGGAACAAATAGTGTTTAATTTTTTTGTATATAATAACGAAAAGTCCTTTCGGACAGGCATTTTGTGCCGAAAACGTTTAAGATTTTCTTTTCATATTTTCGCAAATTATTTTCTCCCCTCCGGGAAAGGTCGCCCCAATAACGTCGGGCGAAATCATTGCCGACACGGTGCTGGGTATTATAAAAGAAGGGGGCGAAAAGATATGACCGAGCTGCCAATCGGACTTAAAATCGGCTACGCTATGTGCGGCTCATTCTGCACATTCTCCAATTCCTTTGCGCAGGCCCAGAGGCTGTCTGACCTGGGCTGTCAGCTTACGCCGATAATGTCCTTCAACGCATCTTCAATATCCTCACGCTTCGGCACGGCTGAGGAGAACCTATCAAAGCTGGAGAAGATCTGCGGCAAAAAAGCAATTCTGCGTATCGAGGACGCAGAGCCTATCGGACCTAAGAAGCTGTTTGACGTGCTTGTTGTTATGCCCTGCACAGGAAACACTCTTGCAAAGCTTGCAGGCGGAGTGACTGACACTCCTGTTACAATGGCTGTAAAGTCGCACATACGAAACGGCAGACCTGTCGTTTTAGCGATTGCGACAAACGATGCGCTCGGCTCTTCCGCAAAGAACATCGGCTTTTTGCAGAATTGCAGAAACATCTATTTTGTGCCTTACGGTCAGGACGATTTCAGGGCAAAGCCCAACTCGATGATTGCGGATTTCACGCTTGCCGATAAGACGATAATGTCGGCGCTGGAGGGCAGACAGATTCAGCCTGTGGTTCTTCCTCCAAAATAAACGCATTAATATATACTATATATAGTAGGGGCAATCTCAGCGATTGCCCCAATTATTGTTTATGGACTTATTCTGACAAAAGCTCTCTTACTGCGGCGTTTGCCTGCTCGTAGATTTTCTCAGGCGCTTCACCTATAAAGAACTCTCCGTCACGGTAGAGGATTTTTCCGTTGCAGACAGTCATTTTAACGTTCTGCTTTGAACCGCTGTAAACGACGTTCTTCACGATATTGTGCAGAGGCTGCATATTCGGCTGACTGAGGTCGATTTCGATAATGTCCGCAATTTTACCCACTTTGAGGTCGTCGCAGTCATAAAGGCCCATCGCTTTTGCGCCGCCGCTTACCGCCATTTTCAAGACATCGCCTGCGGGACAAGCCGCTGCGTCGCCCGTTGCGTACTTCTGGAGTGCGGTAACTAAAAACATTTCTCTGAACATATCGAGGCAATTGTTGCTTGCGGCGCCGTCTGTGCCGATTGCGAGATTTACATTTTCGCCGAGCATACGGCAGATCGGCGCAATACCGCTTGCAAGCTTTAAGTTCGAGGACGGATTTGTGACTGCCCACAGACCCTTTTCCTTGAATATCTCAAAATCCCTGTCGCTCAGGAAGTTACAATGGAAGCCGCCGCCGCCATACTCAAAAATGCCGTTATCGTAAAGCACCTCGGTAGGCGTTTTACCGTATCTTCCGATACATTCATCTACCTCACGCTGTGTTTCGGAGTTGTGCATATACACGGGGGCTTTATATTTTTCTGCGAGAGCGGCTACGTCCTTTATCAGAGGCAACGGACAGAGGTATTCTGAATGGATACCGAGCTTATATGAAACAATGGGGTCAAGTCTGTTGAATTTTACAAACCTGTCCTCTAAGTCCTGAGCCTTGTCGTCGCCGCAGATGCCGCCGCACATCACGCTTCTGAAGCCCGAATCGACGCAGGCGGAGTAGTAGTCGTCCGCATAGAAATACATATCGAAAACGGAGGTTATGCCGCTTGTGAGATACTCTAAAATCGCAAGCCTAGTGAACTTGTAAATCCTGTCGCCGTTAAGCTTTGCCTCCTGCGGGAACACCTTTTGAAAGAGCCATTCCTGAAGCGGCAGGTCGTCGGCATAGGAACGAAGGAAGGTCATAGCGGAATGCGAGTGGGCATTTTTAAAGCTTGGCATAAGCAGGTTGCCCCTGATATCTATTTCCCTGTCAAAGGTACAGTCCGAGTCCTTTCTATCCCCGATATATGAAATTTTGTTATCCTCTATCCAAAGCTCGCCCTCGGATATCCGCATTTCTTCAACGCTGAGGATTTTTGCGTTATAGAGTCTTATAGTCATAAAGCTTCCCCCTTATTTTTGCCTGCGATTGCCTTGACAGACGCACTGACGAGCGCCTTGAACCGGCTTGCGACCCTGTCGGCTGTTTCCTGCACCTCTTTGTGCGTGAGGGGATGTTTTGCTATGCCTGCCGCTAAATTTGAAACGCAGGATATGCCGCATATATCCATACCCATATGGTTTGCGGCGATCGCCTCGCAGACAGTTGACATACCTACTGCGTCGGCGCCCATTTTTCCGAGCATTCTGATTTCGGCAGGCGACTCGTAGCTTGGCCCTGTGAGCTGGACATACACACCCTCTTTGAGGTCGATTCCGAGCTTGTCCGCCTCGCATTTTATAATCTCACGCAGGCTTGCGTTATAGATATCGCTCATATCCGGAAACCTCACTCCCAGCTCGCTGATATTTTCACCGATGAGGACGTTCGGCACAAAGCTTGAGATGTGGTCGGTTATAAGCATCAAATCGCCTGCCTTAAAGCTTGGATTTATGCCGCCCGACGCATTTGTGAGGAAAAGGGTTTTTGCGCCCAGCATACCCATAAGCCTTATCGGCATTACTACCTCCTGCATAGGATAACCCTCGTAGTGATGCACTCTGCCCTTCATACAGACGATTTTTACGCCGTCCAGGTATCCGAAGATAAATTTTCCGTCGTGGCCTGCGACAGTCGAAACGGGGAATCCGTCAAGCTCGCTGTACGGGATTTCTGCTTCTACCTTGATTTCGTCCGCAAACGAGCCGAGTCCCGAACCGAGGACGAGGGCGATTTCGGGTATAAAATCGGTCTTTTCTCTTATTGAATTTATACAGTCGGTAAGTCTTTCATACATTTTCATAGCGGCACATTCCTTTCGGTGCTTAATAAAGATAGTATACCACAAAAACGGGAGGAACACAAGGCAAAGTTTAGGGGGACTCCTCTGCCCAAAATAGATTTGTTTGCCGTGGCTTTAAACGAATAGTATGGGGCTTGTTTTCTTGCTTTTTTCTCTTATAATGAGAAGAAAGCCAAATGTAAAATGTATCCGAAGAATTATCAGAGATAAGCCGGCCTGTGCCGGTTCGCCGTAAGGTTGACATTATGTGACAAAAGAGGTATAATAATATGATGAAATTATCAAAAAAGGACTCGACAGATGCACTATAAAGTATTCGGAATAACCGACATAGGCTGTACCCGTTCAAAGAACGAGGACAGAATCCTGATAAACGGCACTGTGTACAGCGAGGGAGAGGTGTCGGGCGAGATAACCCTGCCGTCGATAACCGCCGTCTGCGACGGTGTGGGCGGAGAAAGAGGCGGAGAAATTGCCGCACAGATGTGCCTCGAGGAGCTTAGCAAAACGGGCTTTTCCTCGCTCCGTGACGTAAAAAAAGACGTGCTTGCAATCCACGACAAGGTCTTGGAGCAGGCGAAGCATATCGAGGAGCATCAGAATATGCAGACGACGCTGTGCGCTCTGGCACTTGACGAAAAAGGCTCAGGCTACTGCATAAACGTCGGTGACTCACGGCTCTACCGCTACGCAAACGGAGCGGCAACACTATTATCCACAGACCACACGCTTGTAAGATACCTATACGATATGGGAGAAATCTCTGCGCAGGAGCTTAAAACTTCGCCGGACAGAAACGTTATCATATCTTCGATCGGCGGGGATAACCTGCCTCCGAGAATTGACGTCACATCAATCGGCGAGCCTTTCGGAGAGCTTGTCAATGACACAATTATAATCTGCACGGACGGAATTACCGACTACCTCGGCAAGACGGAAATAGAGGTCTGTATGGCTCTGGAGCTTCCGTTTGAAGAAAAAATCGACGCACTTTACAGACTCGCAATATCAAGAGGAAGCTGCGACAACCTGTCTATAATCGGAATTACTGCAATATAATTAAAGAAGGAATAGCATGAAAACTCAGTTTGAAACTGCAAAGGAATTTGCTTCACAGTACGAAATCTGCAACGCACACTGCCACATCTACCCTACGAAAATCGCAGGCAAGGCATCCGACGCAATAGGAAAATTCTACGATATATCTATGGACATCTCGGCAGGCACTTCGGAGCTTCTTATCAACGACGCAAAAGAGTTCGGCACGAAGAAATTTCTCGTCTGCTCAGCCGCAACAGACCCATCTCAGGTTGAGCATATCAACAGCTTCATAATCGAGGAGTGCAGAAAGCACCCCGAATTTATCGGCTTCGGCACTCTGCACGCAGACTACGAGGGCGACTTTGACAAAGAGGTGCAGAGAATCATCGACGGAGGTCTTAGGGGCATTAAGCTTCACACAGATTTCCAGAAATTCAACATCGACGACGATAATGCGCTTAACATCTACAGGGCGATAGAGGGAAAAATCCCCGTCCTTTTCCACATGGGCGACAAAAGATATGAGTATTCCGCACCTGAAAGGCTCGCAAGAGTTATGGAGATGTTCCCGAACCTGACCGTTTTTGCGGCGCACTTAGGCGGCTACAATGCGTGGGACAGGGCTGAAAAAGCGCTCTACGGTAAATTTCAAAACATTTACTACGATTGCAGCTCGTCGCTCTTTGCTCTCACACCCGAAAGGGCAGTTGAGCTTATCAGAGAAGCGGGAGTAGACAGGGTTTTCTTCGGCACGGACTTCCCCATGTGGTCGATGGAGTCAGAGCTTATAAGATTTAAGGCTCTCCCACTTACCGAGGACGAGAGAAAGGCAATCTTCAGCGGAAACTTCAAGAGATTTTTCGGCATATAAATCAGGTATACTATATTAAATATATAAGGGCACGGAATTTGTCTTAAAAGGAGGATTGAATGATATGGGCAAGAAGGTGTATGACAACCGAGAGCTTTCGTGGCTCAAATTCAATATGCGAGTTTTAGAGGAAGCGCAGGACACATCTGTACCGCTCCTTGAAAGACTGCTTTTTGCTTCCATATATTCAAGCAACCTCGACGAGTTTTATATGGTGCGGGTAGGCTCGCTCTATGACGCAATGCTCGCAAACGACAGCGAGCGTGACGGAAAGACCAATATGAAGCCGTCTGAACAGCTCTCCGCCATATACAAGCGCACTGCGGCGATGAGCGACGACCTCTACAAGACTGTTGCTAAGATAGACGGCGATTTGGAGGATCTCGGCATAAAAAGATGCGGCTACAAAGACCTCAGCAAGAAAGAGGCCGAATATGTCACGGCATACTTTAACTACGAGATAAAGCCGTTTCTGTCACCCCTAGTAATCGACAAGCGTCACCCTTTCCCGTTCCTCACAAACAAGGGGATTTACGTTGTGGCAAAGCTTTCGTCTAAAAATTCCGTAAAGCTGGGAGTTGTCGCAACGGAAACAAAAAACCCGAGGGTTCTTTTCCTGCCGGCATCCGAGAAGAACGGCAAGATAAAGTATATGCTTCACGAGGAGATCATTCTCCACTTTGCTTCAGATGTTTTCAAGGGCTTCAAGATCGAAGAAAAATCGGTTATGCGTGTCACGAGAAACGCCGACATAAACACGGAGGAAGCGGGCTACGACTGGGAGCTTGACTACCGCAGTCTTATGGAGGAGCTTATCAAGAAGCGAAAGAGGCTTTGCCCCGTAAGGCTGGAGCTTTCAAGAGAGCTTTCCGACCTTACCTTAGGCGAGCTTACCGCAAGGCTTGAGATATCCAAAAAGCAGGTGTTCAGGCTAAAATCGCCGCTTGATATGTCATACGTTTTCAGCATCTTCGACAAGCTTTCAAACCGCTCGGAGCTTTTCTTCCCCAAGCGTGTTCCGCAGGACGCATACGGCATAGACCCTAAGATACCGATGATGGAGCAGATTGAGAAGCGTGACCTGTTCCTCTCCTACCCATACGAGTCGATAAAGCCGTTTATAAGGCTTCTTGACGAGGCGGCGGAGGACGAGAGCGTAGTTTCCATAAAAATCACGCTCTACCGTGTTGCGAAAAACAGCAAGATTGTCGAGGCTCTTATAAAGGCGGCAGAAAACGGCAAGCAGGTCACTGCGCTGGTTGAGCTTCGTGCAAGATTTGACGAGGAAAACAACATCGGCTGG
This sequence comes from Ruminococcus sp. Phil15, assembly GCA_001940995.1. Taxonomy (GTDB): domain Bacteria; phylum Bacillota; class Clostridia; order Oscillospirales; family Ruminococcaceae; genus UBA7477. Next base: position 18,082 of record MSHC01000023.1, on the reverse strand, counting down.
TCAAAACAGCTTGAGGACGCTGGCTGCCAGATTCTATACGGCCCGGAAAGCTTAAAGGTACACTCGAAGCTGCTTCTTATCACAAGAAAGGTCAAGGGCGAGGTCAGATACATAACTCAGGTCGGCACGGGAAACTACAACGAAAAGACCGCCGGACTCTACACCGACCTTTGCCTTATGACGGCAGACGGCGGAATTGCGCAAGACGCATCGGACGTGTTCAACGCGCTGTCTACGGGCGAGCTTGTCAAGGAAGCTAAGCATCTTCTCGTCGCACCGCTCCTTATGCAAAACCGCATCACCGAGATGATGGACGAGCAAATCGAGATATCAAAGGCGGGCGGACAGGGTTACGTCGGAGCAAAGCTTAATTCCCTCACCGACAAGGTCATCATAAACAAGCTTATAGAATGTTCTCAGGCAGGCGTTAAAGTCGAGCTTGTGATAAGAGGTATAAGCTGTCTTATCGCAGGCGTGCCTGGCGTTACTGACAACATACGGCTTGTGTCTATTGTCGGAAGATACTTAGAGCATTCAAGAATTTACATCTTTGGCAAGGACTATGACAAAATTTACATCTCCTCGGCAGACTTTATGACACGAAACACGACAAGGCGTGTCGAGGTCGCCTGCCCTGTTTATGACAGCGGCATAAAGAAAAGAATCGCCGATTATTTCAGGACGCAGCTTGACGACAACGTCAAGGTAAGAGAGCAAAACAGCGACGGCAAATACATCAAAATGCCGGTCGGCGGCAAGGACTCTCTCAACTGTCAGGAGTATTTCATATCCGAGGCATACGAGAGGGCGGCTCGCTACAAGGAAGAAAAGGAAAACGAAAAGCCCAAGAAGAAAGGCTTCTTCGCAAGGCTGTTCGGGATTTTCGGGAATAATAAATAGCACGAAAAACGCTCCGGGAGGAAAGCTCTCGGAGCGTTTGTTACTGTATAAGCGTTACACTACAACAGTGCTGCGAAAACGTTTAGCACTGCGCCGCAGAAGCGTGTGACAAGCGGAATTTTCTTAATATGCTCGTAGGTAATTCTTTCGGACCTTTCAAGCATTCCCTCAAAATCCTGCTTCATTGAGCCGACCGCTTCTGTGTTGTACATAAAAACGCCGCACTCAAAGTGGAGATAAAAGCTTCTGTAATCTACATTGACCGAGCCGTTTACTGCTACTTTGTCGTCTGCAATAAAGCTCTTTTCGTGGACAAAGCCCTCAGTAAATTCGTAAAGCTCTACGCCGATGTCAAGAAGCGACTTGTACTTTGACTGTGCTATCATCTTCATATACTTCTTGTCCGGGATACCCGGCAGGAGAAGCTTTACCTTTACGCCGCTCTTTGCGGCGTATCTTATCGCACCCATAAATTCGTTGCAGGGGGTAAGGTACGGAGTGCTGATATAGACGTAATCTCTTGCGGTGTTGAGAATACTAATATAGGTACGCTTGCCTATTGCCTCGTTGTCGATAGGAGAATCTCCGAACGGCAGTATATAGCTGTTTTCCCTGCACTCAAGCTGCTGCGGCTCCGCCTTGAAAGAGGCAACGTCGCAGGGCTGGCTGTAGTTGAGAAACATCCACATTCTGAGGAACATAACGGTAAAATTGTACACAGCGTCGCCTGTTATCCTTACTCCGCCGTCCTTCCAGTAGCCGAAGCGGTCGATTACGTTAATGTACTCGTCTGCGATATTAAAGCCGCCCGTGAATGCGACCTTTCCGTCAACGACCACGATTTTTCGGTGGTCACGGTTGTTTGACGCAGTTGTAAGGAACGGGGCAAACGGGCTGAAAACTCTTGTCTTTATGCCCATTTCCTCAAGCTTTTTGTGATAGCCTCTGGGGAGCGAAAGCTGAGAGCCGAGTCCGTCATAAATAACTCTCACGTCGACGCCCTGCTGTACCTTTTCTTTAAGGATTTCGAGAATCTCGTCCCACATCTTGCCCTCCAGCAGGATAAAGAACTCAATGAAGATAAACTTTTCGGCAGCCCTAAGCTCCTCTTTTATATGTGGGAAAACAGCCTCGCCCGAGCCGTAATACTCGCTTTTGCTGTTCTTGCAGATAGGGTATCCGCCGTAATTCCACATATATCCCGCATATCTCGAAAGGAGATCGGACTCCTCTGCTATTTCCTCACGAAGCTCCTTTGGATACTCCATAAGGGGCCTTGTTTCTTTCTCTATTTTAATATGGTACTTCTTGATAAGCTGCAGGCTTATCTGCGTTTTGAAAAAGAAATACATAAACGCAGTCAGCGGCGGTGCAATTAGCAAAGGCACAAGCCACGCTATCTTAAAGGCAGGGTCGTCGTTGCTGTTTACGATGTACAAGGCAAGTATAAAGCCGAGAATCGTCATTACGACGTACACGGCAAGATAGATGTCGCTCAACACGGTTACACAAAGCGCCATAAACATAATTTCAAGTAAAATCATAAGCACGATTATGAATTTACGGCTGAATATCAACATCATAAGCTTTTTAAGCTTCCTCATTTTCACCTGTCCGCCTTTCGTTTTTTGTTTTGATTATTTAAATAGTATACCCTAAAACTTACGCTTTGTCAACATATAAAAGAGCTTTTAACAGTTTAAGATGTTACGATTTTCGACAAAAGATTGTACCTAATTATTTTAAAAAGGACTTGACAGGCAAATTCCTTTGTGATATAATGTATTAGTCGCTAATGAAAAAGCAGATGTGGACAGGTGTCCGAGTGGTTTAAGGAGCTGGTCTTGAAAACCAGTGATACGGAAACGTACCGTGGGTTCGAATCCCACCCTGTCCGCCATTTTTTATTTTACAGCTTTGCGGATTTACCCAAGTGGTGAAGGGGCTCCCCTGCTAAGGGAGTAGGTCGGGAAACCGGCGCGAGAGTTCAAATCTCTCAATCCGCGCCAAGCAAGCTCTTGCATATTTATGCGGGGGCTTGCTTTTTTATACCCTGATAATATACAAAGCAAAAGCTATCAAACAGCAAAACTGTATGATAGCTTTGAATTTTATCTCTCGTTGTAACGCTGCAAAAACTGCTTAGTACGCTCCGTTGCGTTCTCTCCAAAGAGCTGTTCGGGAGCGCCCTCCTCGACTATTACGCCCTTTTCCATAAATATTACCCTGTCCGCTACGTCCCTTGCAAACTCCATCTCGTGGGTGACGATGACCATTGTCATTCCGTCCTTTGCAAGCTGTCTGATAACCTTTAAAATCTCGCCCGTAAGCTCCGGGTCGAGTGCGCTTGTCGGCTCGTCGAAAAACAGCATTTCGGGATTCAGAGCTAATGCCCTGGCAATAGAAACTCTCTGCTGCTGTCCGCCCGAAAGCTCGCATGGGTATGCGTTCGCCCTGTCGGAAAGTCCCATTTCACCGAGCAGGCGGATTGCTGTTTCAGTTGCCTCCTGCTTGCTCTTTTTCAGGACACGGACAGGCGCTTCGGTTATATTGCGGAGAACGGAAAAATGCGGAAACAGATTGAAATTCTGGAACACAAGCCCGATTTTGAGCCTTATGTCACGAAGCGTCTTAGCGTCGGCAAGCACCGTCTTTCCAGACTTATCCTTGCGTAGCATTTCCATTCCGCAGACGTTTATGCTTCCCGAGCTTGCCCTTTCAAGCTGATTTATGCATCTTAACAGAGTTGATTTTCCGCTTCCCGACGGACCGATGATTGCCACTACGTCGCCCTTTTCGACAGAAAAGGAAATATCCTTTAACACGCTGAGCTTGTCAAAGCTCTTTGATAGATTTTTTACCTCCAGCATTGCCATATGCTCGCCCCCTTACTTATAGTAGTTGAGCTTTTTCTCGATGAGAGAAAAGACAACTGTCAGAACGGTAGCCATCGCAAAATAGAACACGCCTGCGATAAACAGCGGAATTATCGAGCTGTAAAGCTGCATCTGCTGTTTTGCCTTTAGCGTTATTTCTGCGTAGGCAACTACGTTTGCAAGGGATGTATCCTTTACGAGCGTGATGACCTCGTTCGCACTTGCAGGGACTACCCTTTTAATGACCTGCGGAAGTATAATGCGGAAGAAGGTCTGGGTTTTGGTAAAGCTGAGTGCGGAAGCCGCCTCGTACTGACCCTTTGGTATAGACTCGATTCCGCCTCTGAAAATCTCCGCAAAATACGCCGCATAGTTAAGAACAAAAGCAAACAGCACGGCTTTGAACATATAGTTTTCGTCACGGATATCGACAGCCGACAAAATCTCTTTCAGGAAACTTGGCAGATTGTCGTTTCTCTGAAGCATTGGCACTGCATAGAACGCAACGATTATCTGGAGCATAAGCGGAGTTCCGCGCATTACGAGTATGTAAAAGCTTGTCAGCCACGAAACGGGCTTTATTTTGCACATTTTCAGCATTGCAACAATCATACCGAGCGGTATCGAGAGAAGAAGCGTTAAGCCGAAAACTTTAAGCGTCGGCAAAAGATACTCGAGCAGTATCTTCGCAACCTTTATGATCTCCTCGCCTGTCATAGGGAATATATCCACCTTTCAGAAATTTCGGGAAAGTGTCTAAAATCACTTCACCGTAATAACGTATTACAATAACACGTTATAGTATAACACAATTTAAAAGGAAAAACAAGTATCGTGTGGGGCATAAATGATGAAATAACTCGAAACTCCTGCCCGTCTTTTATAAATTTCCCCAAACCTTTCTTAAAAAGCTTTACAAGAAACGGCCTTTGTGATAGTATATGTAGGTAATAAAACTTAAGGTTTTAATACCTTTTGAAAGGAAGATTTGTAATGAAAAAATCAATTCTCAAGAGAGTTCTTACCGCAACGCTCGCTTTCGGTATGCTCTTTACGATGACAAGCTGCGGCGGCTCTGACAGCTCGTCAAGCTCCAAGGCAGACGAGGGCGGCGACCAGTCGCTTCAGAAAGTGCTTGACAGCAAGAAGTTCGTTCTCGGTCTTGACGCAAGCTTCAAGCCTATGGGCTACACAGACGAAAACGATGAAATCGTGGGCTTCGACATCGACCTCGCAGAGGAAGTCTGCAAAAGACTCGGCGTTGAGCTTGTAAAGCAGCCTATCAACTGGGGCACAAAGGAAGAGGACCTCAAGGGCGGAAGAATCGACTGTATCTGGAACGGTATGTCGGTTGACCCGGACAGAGCAGAGGCCATGAACCTCTCCGAGCCTTATATGAAAAACAAGATGGTATTCGTAGTTCCTGCCGACAGCGACGCTAAGGCAATGAGCGACCTTGCCGACAAGATCATCGGCGTTCAGAACGGCTCTACCGCTCAGACGATCCTTGAGGGCAGCGAGATCGGTTCTACCTGCACAATATCCGCTATGGAAACAAACGTTGAAGCTCTTCAGCAGATGGAGCTTGGACTTGTAAACGCCGTGTTCCTTGATTCTGTTGTTGCTGAGTACGAGATCTCGTCAACGGGCAAGGATTTCGTAATCCTTGAGGACGGACTCTCAGAAGAAGAATATGCAATCGGCTTCAGAAAGGGCGACCAGGCTCTCCGTGACGAAGTGCAGAAAATTCTCAGCGAGATGAAGGCTGACGGAACGGTTGCCAAGATTTCCGAAAAGTGGTTCGGAAGCGACATCACTACTATCAAGTAATTTAGCGCAAAGCAAAAAGCTGTCACGCACTAGTCGGACGGCTGTACAAAAGTATTATAAAGCCGCTTTTGATACAGGTATCGAGAGCGGCTTGCTTTTTTTGCGGCGTTGACTTTTTGCGTCGGCGGTGTTATAATTAGCTGACCCACAAATCGGGAATTCCTTAACGGATAAAGAATGTGACATTATGTGTCACATTGAAAAAACAGGGCATTGCTCGCTTTGTGTCCTTTATTTTTTATGGATTGCAGATATAATGTTTTCAAGGAGGACAGAAAATATGAATCAAATAAAAATTGGAGAATTCTTGAAACAACTGCGTAAAGATAATGGGCTTACCCAGGAACAGCTTGCAGAAAAGTTTAATGTATCTCGACGGTCTGTATCAAGGTGGGAAACAGGCAATAATATGCCTGATTTAGATACGCTGATTGAGATGGCAGATTATTATGAAATTGATTTGCGAGAATTACTGGATGGAGAAAGGAAAAGCGGGGAAATGAATGAAGAAATAAAAGAAACTGTATTGAAAGTTGCAGAATACGGCAATAGTGTAAATGAAAGCAAAAGAAAAAAACTAAATAAATGCTTTATTATAGGAGGTATCTGTTTTTTACTTGTTATTCTAAATCATCAATTCGGAGTATTGTCAATGATTTTTAATAATCCGATAGATGATTTTGCAGCCGGCGCTTTGACCGGTTTGGGTATCCTTTTTGAGTTTGTTGGTTTCTATAATAACAATCATGAAGTTAGTTTAAAACAAAGGAAGAAAGAATTATTTATGCGCTAGAATTTATAATAAGAAGTGCGTGAAATTCTAATTTGTCAAACCGAATATAAAACAAAATCCGGAGAAGATAGTTTTTCCCCGGATTTACTTCAATATAACCATCGCTTTTTAGCGGTGGTTTTTTCGTCCATATAAAAATTACTTTCTCTTGGCGTCGGTCTTTGCCTGAAATTTCTCGGCATACACGACAAACCGCTTATGCTCTGCTCTGCCTATTTCTCCGCACTCGTCCTCAGCAGTGACAGAAAAGCATATCTCTCTGCCGTTTACTGCGGCAACCTCGGCTGTTGCGGAAACCTCCATACCGACAGGCGTAGCGAAACTGTGGGTGACGGATATGTATGTGCCGACGGTCGTTTCGCCCCCGTCAAGAAACTGTGCCACACAGTTCATTGCGGCGTTTTCCATAAGCGCACACAGCATAGGCGTTGAAAACACCCTTGCTTCGCCGCTTCCGACTTCGCAGGCGAGGTGTTTTTCCTCTACCATGAAACGTGCTTCATACTTTGTTCCCACGGTTATTTCTTTCATTGCAATACGTCCTTTCGCTCGATTTAATAAAAATATGCCAAACTGCAATTTTGTTCACTAAAATTTCACATATTGGTTGTATAATAAATTATGTATATTATCATCAAGAGGGTTGAAAACAAATGTCAGATAAAAAGAAAAAGAAGAAGCTTACGATAGACACAGCGCCGCTTGACGAGCGAGGCCTTGTCCGTGACGAGGACGAGGAGTTTGAAGCCGACTTAGCTGAGCGTGTAAGAATTGCCGAGGAAAACAGCGAGGCTGAATATCTTCGTGCAAAAAAGCAGGCCGAAGCAGACAAGCAGGCTTATGCCGAAAAGCTCAGGCGTGAGAAAATCGAGCTTATGAAGCAGAAGCAGGGCATTGCAGATACAGAGTCTGATGAAGATGAAGATGACGAGGAAGAAGAATCCGAGCCTGCGCCAAAGATGTCCTTTAAAAAGAAGCTTGAAAACTTCTGGTATCACTACAAAATCCAGACGATCGTTGCTGTTACTGTAACGATACTGTTCGGATATATGATTTATGACCTTGTGACAAAAATAGAGCCTGATGTGACGGTTGTCGCTGTTGTTGACAATGGACTGTCGCACCGAGTTGACGGTCTGGAGGCATATTTCGAGCATTACTGCGAGGACCTCAACGGTGACGGAGAGGTATATGTTCAGGTCGTTTTAGTGCCTATGGACGCAAATTCAACAAACACAGATGCGCAGAATTATGCAACTAAGCTGTATTCCACCCTCTCGAATGCCGAAACGGTTATGGTCATCGCTGACACGGCCAGCGAATTCAGCGTAGAACAGGTGCTTTTCCAAGACCTCACCGAGCGGTACGAGAGCAACGAATATGTTACGGAAAAGGGAATAAAGCTTACAAACGACAGGCTTCGTGAAGCGCTTAACTGGACTCAGATGCCGGAAGATATGGTGCTTATGCTAAGAGAGCCTGTCCGCACGCTTTCTTCAAGCCGTGAGGAAATGGAGGAAAGCTGCGAAACAGCCCTGGAAATGCTGGATAAGATGCTGGAGGACGCTCAGTAATTGTCCTCGGCCTTAAAAACGGCAAAAAAAAGCAGCCCCTACTGGAGCCACCCATTCGACTTAATTATTATATTACACTGCAAGTCCGAATTGGTGAACAAATTGTGAACAAGTCTGCGTTTTGTTCCTATTTCTACCGAAAACGTTATCTGTCGACGATTTTCTGTGACGAATTTGTGAAAAATTTACAAAACAAGCAGGCTTCAGAGCATCATATGAAAGAATTATCGAGGAGAAGCAAGACAAAAATGAAGATAAAAAGACTGATTTCAGCGGCAGCGGCGGCTGTTTTACTGCTGATTTGCAACGTCTATGCATTTGCCGCAGGAGAAACGGCGTCTGTCGAAGCGCCCTCTCAGGTTTTGCCGGGGAATGAATTTACTGTAAGAGTGATTTTCACGGCGAACGAAGATATCGGAAGCGTGAGGGCGACGCTTGAATACGACAGCGACATAATCGAATTCAAGTCGGGCGACTTTGCGAACGGCGGCGGCGGTCTATGCACCGTTAACGGTTGGGCGGAGAATATTTCCCCTACGCAGACCTTTACCCTGACCTTTAAGGCTGTCGGAAAGGGCAACGCAGACATACTTATAACGCAGAGCAGCGTTTACAACGACTCAGGCGACCTGCTCGGCGGCCCTGTCGGGCTTGCGCAGGTAAGCGTTACGGACAGTGCAACTACGACAACTACCGTTACAACACCTGCCGTAAGCGGCGACATTTCCGACACGTCATCGAAAAGCTCGTCACAGACGACTACAACGACTTCTTCACAGTCCACCACAACGACAACGACCACCACGACCGCAAACGGCGGTAACGCAGAAAACAGCGGCGGCGGAAATCAAAGCGGAAACAACAGCGGAAGCGGCGGCGAAACGACCTCCTCGCAGACGCAAAGCAAGCCCGATAAGCCTGCCGCAGACGACTCGTCAAAGCCTGAGAAAAAGGGCGTCAGCGAAAAGAGCAAAAAGATGGTTGTCGGAGCAGTTTTTCTTGTTGTGGGAGTAATACTTATCTGCTGTCTAATGGGCGGCGATTCGGGAAGCGGTTCTTCACGCTCGCAGGGTTCGGGCAGGAAACGTTCTTCGTCACGTTCGTCACGTTCGTCATCGGCAAGAAAGAAAAGTTCCGGCTCTAATGCCCGCAAAAGACGTTAACCTACATAAAACACAGGAGGACAGCCGTTTTCGGCTGTATAAAAACTATGAGAATTGATTTACTCGACTCAACGCTCCGTGACGGGGCACAGTCGCAGAACATAAGCTTTTCCGTTGAGGACAAGCTCAATATAGCAAAGGCTCTTTCCTCTTTCGGAATCAAGTTCATCGAAGCGGGAAATCCTGCGTCAAATCCAAAAGACGCAGAGTTCTTTGACGCAGTGCTGGGTCTTGACCTGGGAACGTCAAAGCTTGTTCCGTTCGGCTCGACCTGCCGCAAAAACACCAAGGCGGAGAACGACACGGGGCTTTCCGCACTTATCGACGCACAGACAGAATATGTCAGCATATTCGGAAAAAGCTCATCTCTGCACGTTGAAAAAATTCTTGAAACGACAAGGGAAGAGAATCTGCGTATGATATGCGACACGATTGAATTTCTCACAGGCAAGGACAAGAAGGTGCTTTTTGACGCAGAGCATTTCTTTGACGGCTACAAGCTTGACTCTGAGTATGCCTTGGAAACAATAACTGCGGCGGCAAAATCGGGCGCAGTGGCTGTAATACTTTGCGACACAAACGGCGGCGCTTTCCCAGACTTTGTAAGAAAGGCGACCGAAGCGGCGAGAGAGGCTTTGCCGGACAACGTCACGATCGGAGTGCATTGCCACAACGACTGCGGACTCGCCGTAGCGAACAGTATGTCGGCTGTTGATGGCGGTGCAAGGCACATTCAGGGAACGTTTATCGGAATCGGAGAGAGGTGCGGAAATGCAAATCTCTCGACTCTTATAGGAAATCTTCAGCTAAAGGGCGGACACGAGCTTGTGCCGCAGGAAAGCGTTGCAAGACTTACCGAAACGGCATACTTCACGGCTGAAACCTGCAACATAAAGCTTCCTGCATTTCTGCCGTATGTTGGAGCAGGAGCTTTCACGCACAAGGCCGGTATGCACGCCGACGGAGTTATAAAGCTTCGTTCAAGCTTTGAGCATATTGAGCCTGAGGCTGTCGGAAACAGACGTGATTTTGCGCTTTCAGAGCTTTCGGGCAGGCACTCGCTCATCGAAAAAATAAGTCATTTTGGAATAAGCATCGACAAGAACAGCCCTGAGATCGCAGTTATTATAGACAAGCTAAAGCGGCTTGAGAAGCGTGGATATGTCTTTGAGGCGGCGCACGCAAGCTTCGAGCTTATGGCGCTTCGTGAGCTTAAAATGTTCGAGCCGTTTTTCGAAATTGCCGACTACAAGCTTATCGAGTCGCAGACAAGCGGTGTAAACGCCCTCGCAAACGCTATGATAAAGGTTAAGGTAGGCGACAGGTACGAGATTACCGCCGACGAGGGACAAGGCCCTGTAAACGCTATGGACAAGGCGCTGAGAAAGGCTCTTGAGGTGTTCTATCCTGTTCTCAGCAAGATGCACCTTGTAGACTACAAGGTAAGAGTTATAGACTCAGGGGCATCTACTGCGGCTATCACAAGGGTACTGATCGAGTCGTCTGACGGCAAGAGAACATGGACCACGACAGGAGCGTCAGAGGACATCATCAGTGCAAGTATGACAGCGCTGATTGATTCTATCGAGTATATGCTCCACAAGAACAACGTGTACAATTATATGAAATAAGAAAATCCCACCTGTGATTTGGATTAGTCCGGATTTGGCAGGCGGGATTTTTTGCTCTGCCGCCCAAGGTGCAGGAGCAATTTTGCAAAAGAAAGCCGAAGGAAACAACCCCAGACAGTCATATAGAGCGAAAAGAGGTACTTTTCAAATGTCGTCCACCCTATTATACAACAAATCCCACCCCTATATGGGGTGGGATCGTTTTTATTATTCTCTCGCCATTCTGTCCGACCGTTGCGACTTGCGTATTATCCTTTCGGATATCCTTTAAGGAGCAACAAGACGATGCAACGGTAGGCTGGGAATAACTTCTCTCGCCATTCTGTCCGACCGTTGCGACTTGTGTATTATCCTTTCGGATATCCTTTAAGGAGCAACAAGACGATGCAACGGTACGTTGCCTATTCAAGCTCGAATGCGCCGGTGTAGAGCTGGTAATATGTGCCCTTTTCGGCAATAAGATCGTCGTGCGTGCCTCGCTCGATAATCCTGCCCTTTTCAAGCACCATTATAACGTCGGAATTTTTGACTGTCGAGAGTCTGTGTGCGATAACGAACACCGTTCTTCCGTGCATGAGAGCGTCCATACCCTTTTGCACTATCGCCTCTGTACGGGTGTCGATTGAAGACGTAGCCTCGTCAAGAATCATAACAGGCGGGTCTGCAACCGCCGCACGGGCGATAGCGATAAGCTGTCTTTGTCCCTGCGATAGATTTGAGCCGTTGTTTGAAAGCTGTGTTTCATATCCGTCAGGCAAACGGGTTATGAAGTCGTGTGCACCAGCAAGCTCTGCCGCCTGCATACACTCCTCGTCAGTTGCGTCAAGCCTGCCGTAGCGGATATTTTCCATTACAGTACCCGTGAACAGGTTTGTTTCCTGCAATACAATGCCCAGCGAACGTCTTAGGTCTGCCTTTTTAATCTTGTTGATATTTATTCCGTCATAGCGTATCTTGCCGTCCGCTATGTCGTAAAACCGGTTTATGAGGTTCGTGATAGTGGTCTTTCCTGCGCCTGTCGCACCGACAAACGCAACCTTCTGACCTGGCTTTGCAAACACGGAAACGTTGTGCAAAACGTCCTTGCCCTCCTCATATGCAAAGTCCACCTCGTCAAGCGTTACATCGCCCTGCAAAAGAGTGTAGGTCGTTGTGCCGTCGCTGTGCGGGTGCTTCCACGCCCACTTGTGTGTGCGGTTATCAGACTCGGTGATATTACCGCTTTCGTCTGTTTTAACGTTCACGAGTGTCACATAGCCATTGTCGTCCTCGGGCTTCTGATCCATAAGTCCGAAAATTCTCTGTGCGCCTGCCGACGCCATAACAATCGAGTTAATCTGCTGTGAAACCTGGTTAATATTTCCCGAAAACTGCTTTGTCATAGACAGGAACGGAACTACTATGCTTACGCCGAGCGCCTTGCCCGAAATGCTGAGATTCGGTACGCCCGACAGAACCATAAGTCCGCCAACCGTTGCTATCAAGACGTAGACGATGTTGCCGATGTTCATATTTATAGGACCTAGGCAGTTTGCGTAGGCGTTTGCCTTGAAGCTGTCCTCATAGAGTGCGTCGTTGATTTTCTCAAAATCTGCCTTTGACTTCTCCTCGTGGCAGAAAACCTTGACGACCTTCTGTCCGTTCATCATTTCCTGTATAAAGCCCTCCGCCTTGCCGACAGACTGCTGCTGACGGATAAAGAATTTTGCTGAGCCGCCTCCGAATTTTCCTGCGACAAACAGCATTACCGATACTCCGGCGATAACCAGAAGCGTCAGCCACACGCTGTAATATAGCATTATAAAGAACACGCAAAGCACTACTGCGCTCGCCTGAATGAGCGACGGAAGCGACTGTGAAACGAGCTGACGGAGCGTGTCGATGTCGTTTGTGTAGTGACTCATTATATCGCCGTGTCGATTTGTGTCAAAATACTTGATAGGCAGATTCTGCATTCCTCCGAACATTGCGCATCTCATCTTGCTTAAAAATCCCTGCGTCATATACGCCATAAGCTGGGTATATACGGTTATGGCTATAATAGAGAGGACGTAGAGTCCTATGAGGATAAGCACCCTCGGAACGATTATTTCCTTTGCGGACGCCCAGTCGCCCGTGTCCACCCACTTTTCAATCTCGGCAATTACGTTCTGCATAAAGATTGCAGGGATTGCCGAGGTTGCCGAAGAAAATAGTATGCAGACTACTGTCAGCGGCATCATTACGGGATAGAAGCTAAAGAGCATCTTTATTACCCTTTTAAGGCTCTTAAAGGTCATGCCTGTCGGTCTTCCGCCCATAGGAACGCCCTTTGCTCTCCTAGCATTCGGCTGCTTCATCTGCGTCACCTCCTCCGTACGTCTGCTGTTCAAACACTTCACGGTAGCTCTCGCTTACCTTCATAAGCTCGTCGTGCGTTCCTACAGCCTCGATTGCGCCGTTATTCATAACGATTATCATATCGGCGTCCTGGACAGAGGAAATTCTCTGTGCAATGATAATCTTCGTAGTGTCGGGGATATACTTCCTGAAGCCTGCTCTTATGAGTGCGTCAGTTCTTGTGTCCACCGCACTTGTGGAATCGTCGAGGATAAGGATTTTAGGCTTTTTAAGGAGCGCTCTTGCGATACACAATCTCTGCTTCTGACCGCCGGACACGTTAGTACCGCCCTGTTCTATTTTTGTTTCATATCCGTCAGAGAAGCCCATTACAAACTCGTGCGCCTGCGAAAGCTTGCAGGCTTCGACGATTTCTTCCTCCGTTGCATTTTCGTTGCCCCAACGCAGATTCTCGTTTATCGTGCCGGAGAACAGCAGGTTTTTCTGAAGCACCATTGCAACCGAGTTGCGGAGCGTTTCGACGTCGTAATCCCTTACGTCTACACCGCCCACCTTAACGCTGCCCTGTGTTACATCATAGAGTCGTGGGATAAGCTGTACGAGTGTGGATTTACTTGAACCAGTTGTGCCGATAATTCCGACGGTAGAGCCTGACGGGATAACAAGGTCGATATCGGAGAGAGCAAACTTCTTTGCCTTGTTTGAATACTTGAAGCTTACGTCCTTGTACTCGATAGCGCCGTTCTTTACTTCCATAACGGGGTTCTGCGGATTTGTAAGCTCAGGCGTTTCGTTCAGGACCTCGCAGATACGCTTCATAGACTCTGACGACATTGTGAGCATAACGTAAATCATAGAGAGCATCATAAGCTGCATCAAAATCTGCATACCGTATGTGAGCATTGCGGAAATCTGACCTACGTCGATTGTTGCGCCCATACTTGAAATCGTCATCTTCGAGCCTACGATAAGCACGAACGCCATATTGAAGTAGACGCAAATCTGCATTATAGGGTTATTGAGCGCTACAATTCTTTCAGCCTTTGTGAAGTCCTTGCGGATACTTTCGGAAGCCGTTTCAAACTTTTTCTTTTCATATTCCTCTCTTGAGAAGCCCTTTACGACTCTCATTGCCCTTACGTTTTCTTCTATAGATTCGTTTAAGGTATCGTACTTCTTGAACACACGTCTGAATGCAGGCATTGCAAACTTTGCGACCAGAAGAAGTCCGATGGTGAGGAACGGTATTACCACAACGAAGGTTGTTGCAAGCTTGCCGCCCATAATATACGCCATAATTATCGAGAAGATAAGGAGCATAGGCGCTCTTATGGCTATACGGATAACCATCATAAACGCCATCTGGACGTTGCTTATGTCGGTTGTCATACGGGTAACGAGCGACGATGAGGAGAACTTGTCAATGTTGCTGAATGCGTATGACTGAACCTTATTGAACATATCCCCTCTTAAATTCTTAGCGAAGCCTGCCGAGGCCTTTGCACAGGTGTATGCGGCAATTCCGCCGCAGGCAAGCGATAAAACGGCGAGCAGTACGAGTATTCCGCCCAATTTCAATATCTCGGACATTTCCACTCCTGCTCTTATGTTGTTTACAAGCTTTGCTGTAATAAACGGAATTATCGCCTCGATAATGGCTTCGCCGCTTATGAACACAACCGTGAGGATTGTTGCAAGCTTGTATTCTCTTACACATTTTGTTAGTGTCTTAATCATAAATTGCTTGTTTCATTCCTTTTGAATTAATTTTGCATATTTTCAATCATTCTGTCTATATAGTTCTTTAGCGTTTTAAGCTCTGCGTCCGAAAATCCCTTTGTCAGCTTCTTCTCGGCGTTTACGCTGTCCTGCCTTGCCTTAAACGCAAGCTCTCTTGACCTTTCGGTAAGGACGATTTTTTTCAGTCTGTCGTCGCATGCCACTCTTTCCCTGCCGACAAGCCCTTTCTTCTCCATCTGTGCGAGCATCTTAGAGGTTGTCGAGCGGCTTATTCCGAACTGTTTTTCGAGGTCCTTCTGGTAGATATCCTCGTTTTCATGCTCGGACAGGAACACGATGACCCAGCCGTGCGTACCCGTGAGATTTTCAAGCTCCTGCTTTACGGGCGAGCTTTCAAAGTGCCTTTTTATCGAGCGATTAAGCCTTCGCATAATTTGCAGAATATCGGTTTGCATATATCTTCCTCCTTTCAAAAAGTTGCATTTTCAACTGTTTACTATTCAACATTATACAGTATTATCTCCAAAATGTCAAGGAAAATTTTGTAGAAAAGAGCAACTCGGGCAGGCGTTTCACGGAATATTTTGCACAAAAAAAGATGCGTATGGAAACCATACGCATCTTTTGAACTAATCTATAAAGATTACTTGTCTTCGCCGTAGAGCTTGCTGTAACGAACGAGGTAGTCGTATCTGTCGGCAGCATTCTTTTCAGCCTTAGCAAAGAGCTTTTCTGCTCTTTCAGGGTTCTGACGAGCAAGAGCGTTGTAACGAACTTCGCCCATGATGAAGTCCTTATACTCTGCTGTAGGAGCCTTAGAGTCGAGCATAAACGGATTCTTGCCCTCAGCCTTAAGACGTGGGTCAAATCTGAAGAGGTTCCAGTAACCGGCCTGAACTGCCTTCTTCTCCTCTGTCTGAGCGATGCTCATACCGCCCTTGATACCGTGGTTGATACATGGAGCGTATGCAATGATGAGAGATGGTCCGTTGTAGCTTTCAGCCTCTTCAATTGCCTTGATGCACTGGTTGTAGTCAGCGCCCATAGCGATATGTGCAACGTAAACGTAGCCGTAGCTCATTGCGATACCTGCGAGGTCCTTCTTCTTAACTTCCTTACCAGCAGCAGCAAACTGAGCGATTGCGCCTGTTGGTGTGGACTTGGAGGACTGTCCGCCTGTATTGGAGTAAACTTCTGTATCGAATACGAAGATGTTTACGTCCTCGCCGGAAGCGATAACGTGGTCAAGGCCTGAGAATCCGATATCGTAAGCCCAGCCGTCGCCGCCGAATATCCACATAGACTTCTTTCTGAGGAAGTCAGCGTCCTTGAGAATTTCGTCGGCAGCCTTGGTCTTGCTCTTCTTGAGAGAAGCGATAAGCTTATCTGTTGCAGGAGAGTTTGCCCTGCCGTCGTTTACTGTTGAGAGGTAGCCCTCGATAGCTTCCTTGAGGTCAGCCTTCTTGGTTGTCTTTTCAAGCTCTAAGAGCTTAGCGATTGTTCTCTGTCTGATTGTATTCTGAGCGAGGAACATACCGTAGCCGTACTCAGCGTTATCTTCAAAGAGGGAGTTAGCCCATGCCGGACCCTTGCCTGCCTTATTTGTTGTGTAAGGAGTTGAAGGTGCGGAACCTCCCCAGATAGAAGAACAGCCTGTTGCGTTAGCAATATACATTCTGTCGCCGAAGAGCTGTGTTACGAGCTTAGCATACGGTGTTTCGCCGCAGCCTGCGCAAGCGCCTGAGAACTCGAGGAGCGGCTGCTTGAACTGTGAGCCCTTAACGGATGTAGCCTTGAACTTTTCAAATACTTCAGGCTTCTCTGCGAGTGTAAGGCCGTAGTTGAATACTTCCTGTTCAGCAAGCTGAGTATCGAGAGGCATCATATTGAGAGCCTTGTTGCCCTTCTTACCAGGACATACGTTTACGCAGGAGCCGCATCCTGTACAGTCAAGAGCGGACATTGTCATGACGAAGTTGTAGCCCGGCATACCTGTCATAGGAACAGCCTTTTCCTGAGCGAGCTTTGGAGCTTTCTTAAGCTCGGCGTCTGTCATAACGACAGGACGGATTACAGCGTGAGGACATACATAAGAGCAGAAGTTACACTGGATGCAGTTTGCGCCGTTCCAAGCAGGGACGTCTACTGCGATACCTCTCTTTTCAAATGCAGCGGAGCCCTGTGGGAATGTGCCGTCTGCCATATCAACGAATGTAGAAACAGGGAGCTTGTCGCCTTCCTGAGCGTTGCAAGGAATCTGAATTTTGTTTACATAGTCCTCAAGAGCCTTGTTTGCATTCTTAACGGCAGGAACGCCCATAGCAGTATCCTTAGCCTTCTTCCAAGCGGCGGGAACCTTAACCTCGTGAATCTGCTGGTAACCTGCGTCGATAGCGTCGTGGTTCATCTTAACGATTGCTTCGCCCTTCTTGGAGTAAGAAGCTGTAGCGGCGTCCTTCATATACCTAACTGCTTCTTCGATCGGAATGATGTTAGCGAGCTTGAAGAATGCAGACTGAAGAACGGTGTTGATTCTTGAGCCAAGTCCGATTTCCTTACCGATCTTAACGCCGTTGATTGTGTAGAACTTAATGCCGTTCTGAGCGATATATCTCTTAACCTGACCCGGAAGCTTTTCTTCAAGCTCCTTGTCGTCCCACTGACAGTTAAGGAGGAATGTTCCGCCCGGCTTAACGTCGTTAACCATATTGTACTTATTGATATAGCTTTCGTTGTGGCAAGCTACGAAGTCAGCCTGGTTGATGAGGTATGTAGACTTGATAGGAGTCTTACCGAATCTGAGGTGAGATACTGTTACGCCGCCGGACTTCTTTGAGTCATAGGAGAAGTAAGCCTGAGCGTAGAGGTCGGTGTGGTCGCCGATGATCTTGATGGAGTTCTTGTTNNAGCACCAACAGTACCGTCAGCGCCGAGGCCCCAGAACTTACAAGCTGTTGTTCCTGCAGGAGCAGAGTCGAGCTTGCCTTCGGATTCGAGGGAGAGGTTTGTAACGTCGTCCTTGATACCGATTGTGAAGCGCGGCTTGTAGGTATCCTTGAAATCAGCGTTCCAGAATACTGCCTTGATCTGGTCAGGAGTTGTGTCCTTAGAACCGAGGCCGTATCTGCCGGAAGCGATTGTAACATTGTTGAACTTTGTACCCTTGAGAGCTGCAACTACGTCGAGGTAGAGAGGCTCGCCGAGAGAACCCGGTTCCTTAGTTCTGTCGAGAACA
>MSHC01000022.1 GCA_001940995.1 Ruminococcus sp. Phil15 | reverse complement strand
CGGCAAAAATGACAAGTCCTGCATTGTGCAGAAAATCAGGCGTGGAGAAGCCTCTCCCGGCGAAGTGTTCAGGGAAACACTGTACGCTGCAGTTTTTCCTCCGTTTCAAAAGCGGCTGAATCAATATATCGAAGAAAGTGAGAAAGAACCGATGGACTATAGAAATGAAAAGCATCGTGCGGTATTTGAGAGTTTCATCAAAAAAAGGGATCAGAACAATCAAGCGCTTATGGCCGCACTTTATCTGCTGACTGCTGATTTTATGCTGTGGCGATCCGTCAAACACTGCATCGGCAATAATGTGATTTGCTTTGAGCAGATACGCCTGCACGGAACAACCGCATACAGCTATCCCCTGTTTTGTGCGGCAAAGGACTTGTATCTCGGAACAGGCTGCCTTACCGTAAGCGATCTTGCCGATAAGAGCCTTGTGCCGCCAAAGGCATTCAGACTCATCTGCAATGCGATGGCAATACGCCGATTCGGACTTGGAGCAATTACATCCATGAAACGGGGTGATGAAGCATGGCGCTGATCAATGCGGTCATAACCAACAAAGAAAATACGCTTGTGACAGAGATGCCGAAGGATTATCTCAGTATTTATGAGGAACTTTGCTCCATCGGCTGCCGTAAGGCGCTCGAAAGGATTCCGCTGACTGATAACGAGGAAGATGATATTCGAGTCAAGCTCTATGCAGACAGTGATATCGGCAATCATCTGCTTTTCCTGTTAACCGAAAGCAGCACTCTTGCCGACGCCAATACCGCCGCCTTTGCAGTGCAGAATGCAAATGAAGATATCAAGCAGGAGTTGGAACAGAATCTGTTACATGACCAATATACCGGCACTGCGGAGCTGCTCCGTGACATTAAGGATATGACCGATCAGACCGGACAGGTGAAAATGTCCTTCTTCTGCCCGCTTGACGGAAATATCGATGATTCTGAATACGGCGATACAACGCCTGTGGGCAATCTCTATCTGAAAAGCTATGAATGGGATATTCGTGAACTGCTGGAAATGGAGCAATCCTCGCCGGAAGATGAAATGGCACAGTTTTTTAATGATGACGATGGCATCAAAAAGAAACTCGTCTCCGCTGTATGGACGGTAGACGAATACAAAGAGAGGCTGTACGGCAGAATTGATTGCCGATTCAAGGAAGAATTGACAGAGGACGAAACGGAGGTTTTCAAAGACTGGCTGCTCGGACAATGCTCGGACGGATTTGGCGAACATTTTGAGCAGCAGCCCATTCATACCGAGGACGGCGATTTGTTCGTCTCTTTCTGGCATTCCGGCGACAATTATTTTCTTTGTACAGAAGATGAACTTGACGGTTGTATTGAGAAATCGCAAAAACCAAAATCTGAGAAGGAAAAGGAGAAAACCGATATGAACGAATACGAAAGACTGCACCGCTTGGCGGGAAGACACAGAGAAACCTATCCGCCCGGAACACGCTTAGAACTCATCGACATGAACGATCCCTATGCGCCTGTGCCTTCCGGTACAAGAGGCACGGTGGATTTTGTTGACGATATGGCGCAAATCCACATGAAATGGGATAACGGTAGGACGCTTGCGTTAAACAGTGATGAGGACTCTTTCCGCAAGCTGACACAGGAAGAACAGGCAGAAGAACAGGAAGCGCAGGATAACGGTATGGATGAGAGCGCATCTCCTGTTATGGGAATGTAGGAGGCGGAAATTTGGAAATTCAAATTGAACTTTCGGAGCCGGTGATGGAACTGCTTCTGCAACAGGCGGCTGTGCAGGAAATCCCGGCAGAGGAAATCGTGGTCAGGGCAATTCAAAACTATATGAAACGGGGTGATGATAATGCCGACTGAGGAAAAGAGAGGTATTACGGTTAAGGTGGACGCCGAGCTTCATGCGGAGGTCAAACAGTATATTGAAAGCCACGGCATGACGATGGCAGAGTTTGTAACGCTGGCATTGCAGGACGAACTCCACCCGAAATTTAAGACGAAGGAGGATATGGGAAATATGAGAACTTTGGCATTTCAGGTGCCGGACGATTTGTTCAAACAAATCAAGGAGTACCTGCAGCGCAACAACATGACACAGAAAGAATTTATCATCGGGCTGATCGAAACCGAGCTGGAACGGGATATGACCGAGCGTGAGAGCGTCAGCGACACACAGACGGACGATTCCGAACAGACCGAGGAAGATACCGGGCCGGAGGAAACAGCCGCTGTAGGCGATTTTGAGGACGATTCTGACGAGGATGAATCCGAAGATGAAGAACAGGGTTTTACTATGGGAATGTGAGGTGGTACCGAAAAAAATAAACCAAAGGAACGGTCGGATGCTTTATGGCAATCCGATTTTTTGATATGTTCGCAGGCATCGGCGGATTCCGTTCGGGTCTTGAAGCAGCGGAAGGCTTTGCGTGTGTCGGCCACTGCGAAATCGACAAATATGCAAATAAAGCCTATAACGCACTCTATGAACCGAAAGGAGAAATTTATTATGAAGACGCAACCAAAATCAACCCAGCCGCAGTTCCCGACATTGATCTCATCTGTGCGGGATTTCCTTG
Source organism: Ruminococcus sp. Phil15 (assembly GCA_001940995.1). Classification (GTDB taxonomy): domain Bacteria; phylum Bacillota; class Clostridia; order Oscillospirales; family Ruminococcaceae; genus UBA7477. The sequence continues at coordinate 31,136 of MSHC01000022.1, read as the reverse complement.
TCAGAGCTTCTCAGTTGCAGGAAAACGGCTCGGATTCGCAGATACAAGAGGAACTCTCTTCTTTGAAGTTGCCCGAATCGCTCGTGAGAAACGGCCTGCATTTCTTTTACTGGAAAATGTGCCGGGGCTGTTATCGCATGACGACGGCCGGACATTTGAAACCATCCTCTCCACGCTTGTTGAAATGGGGTATCATCCTGAATGGTGTGTGCTTAACAGCAAATATTTCGGAGTCCCCCAACAGCGAAGGCGCCTGTACATTGTCGGACATCGTGACGGACGAGGCGCCGGAGAAGTATTTCCTCTCAGAAGCGGCAATGCGGAAAATCTTAAGCAGCTTATACCCGGACCACAGGGAGCGAGAGTTTACAGCACCGATGGCGTAGCCTGTACGCAGTGTGCGGGATCAGGCGGCTGGGGAGGAAAAACCGGGCTTTATTTTATTGACCTGAATCCCGATCCTGCTATTACCGATGAGGCAAGATGCCTGATTGCCCGATACGACTCCGGCGTAGGAAACCACAAGGGCAGAAATTCCGGCGTTCTTGTAGAGGATATGCCGAGAGCAATCCTGACGCCTGACCGTGAAACTGTCCGTCAGAACGGCAGGAGGATGAAAGAGCCGGACGAGCCGATGTTTACGATCACGGCACAGGACAGGCATGGCATTGTACATCACGGCAGAATCCGAAAGCTGATGCCCATTGAATGCTGGCGGCTGCAGGGTTTTACAGACGAACAGTTTTATAAAGTACAGGCCACCGGGCTTTCAGACGGGCATTTGTATAAGATGGCGGGAAATGCGGTAAGCGTACCCGTTATCACCGCAATCGGTAAAAAAATTAAGGAAATCAATGACCGATACGGCATTGTGAAATGAGGTGAATCACTTGGCAAAGCAAATGACCATTGAACTTGTAACAGAATATGACGAACTCGACGGCTATTATTATGCAGACCTTGAACTGCCCGCCGAGGATTACGAAATCCGGGACGCTCTGCAAAAATCGAGAGCTGTCTTTAGGCAGGACGGCTATCAGGATATTTCCATCCTAAACTGCGACCTCCTGCCAAGACTTTCGGACGTCCGGCTGGATTCGCCTACGCTGGACGAGCTGAACTTCCTTGCAAAACGGCTGGACGCTCTGAACGATGAGGAACGGCTGGCGCTGCAGGCGGCTGCTCCCCGTGTCATTCCCGACCATTCCGAAGGCGAGCTTGTAAGCGTGAAGGATTTAATCAACATGACCTATGGGCTTGATACCGTCATGATTGCTTCCAATGTGGGAAGCGATGAGCAGCTCGGACAGTTTGTGATTGAAAACGATCTGCATGGGGATGTGGCAAGTGTTCCCGAACAGGCTCTGTATCTGCTGGATAAAAAGCAGATCGGCAGACTGCAGCGGGAAAATGACGGCGGCGTGTTTGTAAACGGTTTCTATGTTGTTGCCGGAGATTATGAAATGCCGCAGGTGTATGACGGGAAAACCCTTCCCCATGAAGAAGCCTCCCATTGGTTTGCTTTTCGGCTGGAAATTGCAGAGGCTCCCGTAAACAGCACCGATGAAACCGCAGACAGCGCCGAGTGGATCAGCCTGCCCGCCACAAAAGAAAAAGCCGATGAGATTGCACAGCGGCATAATGAGGCTTGCATCGAGGATTGTGTATATTACGGTTTTGAATCCTCTGTCCCGCAGATTACATCTGAAATGTTCGGAGACATGGCAGATTTTGATACGCTGAATACGCTGGCACAGCACATGGCGGAACAGTCGCCGCTGGATCAGGTGAAATTCAAAGCGGTATTGTCCGTAAGTCCACCGAAGGATGTTCGGGCTGCACTGGATACGCTGGAGCAGCTCGACCGCTATGAATTGTCCTATTATTCTGATTCCGCAGGCGTATTTTTCAAAGACTATCTGCGCCGCTTTATGGATAGTCGCTTTGACAGCAAATGGCTGGATACCCTGCTCACACAGAACGAGGGAGAACGGCTGCTTCAAAGACTCGGCGCCGCTGAAACGCCATATGGTGTGGTTTCCGCCTGTGGACGCTCCCTGTATGAAATTGTCCCATGTGACGAGCCGGAAACGAAAGAATTGAAAACGCAGACATTGACCAATGAGAAATTAGATGTCATCGAGGTGCTTGACCGCAAGGCACTGTTTTCAAACGGCAGGCTTATGCCGGAGGAAATCCCCGAAGGGTTGTATGCTTACGATCTCCGTCACAGTGATGACGGCAGCCGCTTCATTTCCATTGAGCCGAAGGTCGGCGTGAATCACGGCGGCACGGTACTCATGAAAGAAATCCTCGATTTCGGAGAAAGCGGATATATCCCTTTCGAGGAAGATACTGATCCCAACTTTACAGGCTATACGATGACGCCGCAGGAATTTGCCGATGAGGAACTTGATGAAAATCAGGAATTCGGAGGGATGCAGCTATGAGCATTAAAAGAATCACTGCGGAAGATCTTCGCCGGATGAATGACAGCGATGGACTTGTTCTGCAGGGCTGCGGCGGAGATTTGCAGGAATGGCTGGACGGGATCAACAGCCTGTTCGCCGAGGAAAAACTGCTGCTTAACGGAACGAAATTTGAAAACATTTATGCTTTCGAAAACGAAGGTTTGACAAACCTCCTCTTCCCGTTTAACGACAGTGCAAAACTTGATATGGGCAGGCTTGCCATATGGCGGCTTCGTTCTCATGAGCAATTCGGCGGCACATGGCTTTCCGATTATGTTCCCAATCGTCTCAGCGATTTCACAGAGGATGAGTCGGAAAATATAGACGAAGGGATGGTGATGTAGGATGAGTGAGCTTGCATGGCTGCTGGCAGGACTTCTGATCGGCGGCTGTATTGCAGTAACGGTACTCTGCTGTGTGCAGATTAACCGAATCAACAATTATGAGCAGGAAATCAGAAGGCTTCAGCAAAAGCTGAACGACAAAATCTAACAAGCCGGTATCAATCGCCCTGAAAACGATTGGTATCGGCCTTTTTTTATTTCAGGGCGGTTGATGTCGCCAAAGGAGGTGATGATTATCAAAAGCCCTGTCAGTTGGATGGGAAACAAAACTTCCATCCTTCACATCTTATACGCTTTGTTTCCGCTGAGCTACGGGCGGTATATCGAGCCGTTCGGCGGATCGGGCGCTGTGCTGCTGGGCAAAGCTGTTCCCGACAAGTTTGAAGTTTACAACGATTATAACGCAAACCTTGTCAATCTGTTCCGCTGTATGCGTGACCGACCGATGGAATTCATCCGAGAGCTTGGCTTTCTCAATTTAAACGCAAGAGACGATTTTGTCGTCCTCAAGCATTTTTTTGAGAAGCAGGAATTTACCGATGAGTTTTTGAAGCAGGAGCTTGATCTGACGAATATCCTGCTCCCGGCGCCAAAGGCATCGGAAATCAGGCTGCTGTATAAGACGGCCAAAGAAGATTATGATTTGCGCCGTGCGGTGATGTTCTTAAAGCTCGTCCGCTACAGCTATTCCAGCGGAGGAAAATCCTATGCCTGCCAGCCCTTCAACATTGCAAGCCTGTTTTCTCTGATTGAGCAGCTTGCAAAGAGGCTTGCAAACGCAATCATCGAAAATCAGGACTTCGAGGTGCTGATCCGGCACTATGACCGACCGGATGCTTTTACCTATTGTGATCCGCCGTACTTCACCAGCGAATATGTGTATGAGTGCGGCTTCACATGGGATGACCATGTCCGGCTTCACCGTGCGCTTGCAGAAGCAAAAGGCAAGTGGCTGGTCTCTTATAACGACTGTCCTGAAATCAGGAAATTGTATCAGGACTACAATCAGTTCGGATTTAAAAGAATCCACTCAATGGTGCAGAAATATGAAGCCGGAAAGGAATTCCCCGAACTGCTGATCGGCAACTACGATTTCTATGAACGGGAACGGCAGAATGCAAGACAGCTCACTCTGTTTGAAATGGAGAATGAGCTAAGCCCTGCAGAAATCGAAAAAATCCTAAAGGAGTGTATCATATCATGCAAAATAAAAAAATGAAGCAAAGCTTCGTGCTGCTTTCTGTTCCTGCAAAAATGCTTTTGGAGACAGGAATTTTTGAAGGCGGCGCCATGAAGATGAGCGTGGAGGCAAACCGCCTCATCATTGAGAAAGCGGATGCGCCGGAAGACTTTATCTGTGACGGCGATTGTGATCATTGTCCGATGAACGAGACAGACTGTGACGGCAACTGTGAGGACTGTCCCTGCATCGAAGAATGTGAAGATGCGGAGGTGTGAGGATGGCAAATACCATGTACCGTATTCTCGGCAAGCGCGGACGCATCACCATTCCCTATGAAATGCGGCAGCGCGTCGGATTCTGTTACAACGACGTGCTGTCCTTCACGGAATCGGAGGATGGCAGAACTGTGCTTGTCAGGAGAGAAAAAATCTGTAATAACTGCAAGGATGATCCGCCCGGCGACAGCGTGAACGAGGTCACGCTGCTTGAGTTTTTGGATGGGCTGACCGATTCCGAGCAGCACGCCGCTTTAATTCATCTGTCGGTTAAATGGGCAGAAAAGCAGGCGCCGGGTATCACGGCACAATAAATAAGAACAGGAGGAAAAACTATGGCAGCAAAGAAACAGGCAGTTACCCCAAAGGAGCAAAAACAAAAAAATCCGTCTATTCAGGTGCGGATTGACAGGCTGAATGATTACGAAGGCAGCAGTGTCAAAGCGTTCGCCAGCGCCAACATCGGCGGAGCCTTCGCTATCCACGGTATCCGTGTTGTGGATTCACAGAAAGGCTTGTTTGTCTCTATGCCGCAGAACAGCTATAAGGACGGGAACGGCAATACCAAATACAGCGATATCTTTCATGCGGTAACCGCCGAAGCAAGAACCGAGCTGAATGAAAAGGTGATAGACGCCTATGAGCAGGCAGTTCAGGCACAAGAGCAGCAGAATGAAGCCGCAGAAGAAAGCGAAACGCAGGGCATGGCGCCGAGTATGTAACTTTTTCTGAAATCTCGCAGAAATGTCTGGACTTTTGAGATTTTCTCGGTATGCTTGTGGTAAAGGACGGTGATCATGTATGAAGAAAAAAGTAATAACCGCAGTTTTATGCGGACTCCTGATAACAGGGCTTGCCGGATGCGGAGAACAGGCAAAACCGCCTGAGAAGATCTCACCGAACAGCATGGTCTCGGCAGATGCATCATCGGCATCGAGCAGCGAAACAGACGATGACATCCCTGCCGAATCGACAGCTTCACAGGAACCGGAAACATCGGCAGCCGCCACGCCTGAAAGGCAACCACAGGCAGAAGAAACAGAAAGTCGGGCAGCGCCTCCTGCCGAATCGCAGCCAAAGAAAGAAACCACTCCGGCTCAGACGGAACAGGCACAACCTGAACCAACGCCGCCGGAAATCCAGCCGGAGCAAGAGCCACAGAAAACGCCGGCTGAAGCACCGGCGACACCGATGCCTGCAGAGCCGGAAACACCTGTAGAACCCGAAACACCTCCGCAGGAGGTGCAGCCGAAAACAGCTTACGACTTCGAATTTGATATCGAGGCGATCAAAGCAGACTGCATCGGGATAGGACAAAGCATGGGGCTTACACTGGACGCCTCGCTCACTCCCGACACCGCTTCATGGTGGAATCCCGTGACGGCATCGCAAAGCAATCAGGGCGAAACCTTAAAGCAGAATCTTGCAGGCTATATTAGATTCCATACCGCCGACAATCTCAGCGCCTACGGCATGGATGAAATCACACACTTTAATATTTACTGCGAAGCAAGAGGAAACGGCGTATATTCCATATACTTCCTCTTCGCATAGCAGCTCCTCATCGGGAACCTCCCTCTGTGAAAAAACACAGAGGGATTTTTTTATGCCCAAAATTAAGAAAGGACGGTTTAACAGCCTATGAAAACAAAGTTTAAGTTAAGCGGTAGGCGAATCCTGTCAGCGGTTCTCTGCCTGCTGATGATGGTGACCGCACTGCCTATGTCCGCCTTTGCATGGACGAGCGAGGAAGGACACAACTGCACCTCCTCTTTCGGAGACAGGTATGTCGGCTCTGACGGCGAACATTATTACAGCAAGAGTTCGTATTCCTTTATCGCATACGACAGCAACGGCAACATCTCCGTTCATCCGGTCAGTGCAGGAAATGCCAAACGCAAATATATGATGAATGACAGCAGCGGGACGCATCAGGTGTACTGTGTGGAATCCGGTATTGATTTCAGCTCAGGAAATTCCTATGTGTCGAAAAACGGAACAAACAGCTCCTATTTTCAGAATCTGCCCATCGATGCGCAGTTCGGCATTATGATGGCGTTGATGTACGGCTGGCATGAAGGGCAGTCCTCCCCTGTGGCAGGTACGAACGCCGATGATTATGCCTTTGCCACGCAGACGATCATTTGGGAATACCAGCAGCAGCTCCGCACAAGCCCGACCGATCTGCACAGTGCGAACGGCATTGACGCGGACACCTATTGTTATTCCTTAATGGGTAGACCTGCCGAGAAGTGCTATAACTGGATTTTATCGCAGATGGCAGAGCATTACAAGATTCCGAGTTTTATGGCAAGGAGTCAGGGCAGAGCAAACACCTATACGCTGAAGTATAATCCCAATGCGAAAAATTACAGTCTTACCCTTACGGATACCAACAATACGCTTTCGGATATTAACCTCTCTGCAAACGGCATCCGGGTATCGAGAAGCGGAAATCAGTATACCTTTACCAGCGATTCGATGATCACCTCGCCTGTTGCGGTTTCCGCACAGAAGAAAGTCAATCTGAATTGCGGTGAGATGCTGATTTGGGGTTGTATCGGCAAACAGACCATGATTTCCGGCGCTTCCGATCCCGTATATTTTTATCTGAATATCGACACCGAAACCTACGGTACAGGTCGCATTCGAAAGACATCGGAGGACGGTGTGGTATCCGGTATCAGCTTCAATATTTCCGGCAACGGAGTCAATAAAAATGTCACAACGAATGCAGACGGAACGGTGGATGTAGAGCTGATGCCCGGTGTTTATACTGTGACCGAACAGAATATCCCTCGCTATGAGCCGCAGAGCGTTCAGAGAGTAACCATTGTCAGCGGCCATATTTCTACCGTGACCTTCAACAATGTCCTGAAGCGCGGGGATCTCACCGTGACCAAGACCAGTGAGGATGGTCTGAATGAAGGTGTAAAATTCCACCTTTCCGGTACTTCGCTCAGCGGCCTGCCCGTTGACGAATACGCTGTTACCGACAGCACCGGCAAGGCATATTTCAGGGATGTCCTCATCGGTTCCAGCTATGTGCTGTCGGAAGTAGATACAGCCATCCGTTATGTCGTGCCTGACGATCAGGAAGCAGCCATTGAGTGGAATAAAGTGACGGAAAAGGGCTTTTATAATGCCTTGAAGAAATTTCAGGTGACCGTCACCAAATCCGATGCCGAAACCGGCACGGCACAGGGCGATGCCTCTTTAAGCGGTGCGGTGTATGGTATTTACAAGGGCGACCAGCTCATTGACACCTATACCACCGACCGGAACGGGCAGTTTACCACAGACTTTTATATCTGTGATTACGACTGGACAATCCGTGAAATCTCACCGAGCGAGGGCTATCTGTTAAACGATACCATATATCCGGTGGGGGCAGAGCCGGAGCTTTATACTGTTGAATATAACGCCACCGCAAACGATGTTTTGGAAACCGTGCAGAAAGGAAAAATTGCGGTCATCAAGCATTGCGATGACGGAGAGACGCAGATTGAAACGCCCGAAACAGGCGCGGAGTTCGAGGTGTTCCTGAAATCTTCTGGCACCTATGAAGCCGCAAAGGAATCCGAGCGTGATTACCTTGTGTGCGATGAAAATGGGTTTGCAGAAACGAAAGAGCTGCCGTATGGAATTTACACTGTGAGACAGACAAAAGGCTGGGACGGCAAAGAGCTGATGGATGCCTTTGATGTGTTTGTAAACAAGGATGGCGAAGTGTATCGCTATCTCATCAACAATGCCACATTCGAAGCGCTGATTGAGATCGTGAAAAAGGATATCGAAACAGGCAATGTGATCCCCGCTTCGGGAATCGGCTTTAAAGTCCGCAATACGGATACCGGCGAATATATCGTGCAGCACATCAACTACCCGACGCCTGTGGATATCGATATTTACTACACCGACAGCACGGGCAAGCTCATGATGCCGGAGGCGCTTCCTTACGGAAATTACGAGATCATCGAGCAGAATACCTGCTATGGATATGTGTTGGACAGCAATCCCGTCCCCTTTACGGTAGACGGCAGCAAGACGGTTGTCACCGTGGAAAAACACAATATAGCGCAGAAAGGTACAATTACCGTCAGCAAGTCCGGCGAAATTTTTGACTCTGTGGCAGGCGACAAAGGTTTTTATCATCCGATTTATGCGGTCGGAGGGCTTGCGGGAGCCGTCTATGAGATCACGGCCGCCGAGGATGTGGTTACGCTGGACGGCACGCTCCGATACAGCAAAGGCGAAGTTGTCGCAACGATTGAAACCGACAGCACAGGAACAGCAACCAGCGAGCCGCTGTATCTTGGAAAATTCGAAGTTCGGGAAATAAAAGCGCCTTATGGAATGGTCATCAGCAATGAGGTGCATCCGGTAGAACTGACCTACGCAGGACAAGAGGTGGAAATTACCGAGACGGCGACAGCGTTCTATAACGAGCGCCAGCGTGTGCAGATTGACCTCTCCAAAGTGATGGAGCAGGACGAGAGATTCCAAATCGGTATGAATGGAGAAATCCTCTCAGTACAGTTCGGACTGTTTGCCGCCGAGGATCTGACCTCCGCGGATGGTTCGGTCATTCCTGCAGACGGGCTTATGGAGATCGTATCCTGCGATGAAAACGGCAAGGCGGTATTTGCCACAGATGTTCCCGTGGGAGCCAAACTGTATGTGAAAGAGATTGCAACCAATGAGCAGTATATCCTCTCAGATGAAAAGTACCCTGTAGACTTTGCGTATGCCGGACAGGATACGGCAACCGTCAGCATTACGGTAAATAACGGTGAAGCGATACCCAATGATATCATCTATGGAAATATCAAGGGTTTGAAGATTGACCGTGAAACCGAGGAAACCATTGTAGGCGCGCTGTTTGGTCTGTTCCGTGCGGACGAAACAGAGTTTACGACAGAAAAAGCAATCCTCACTGCTGAATCCGGCGAGGACGGTATCTTTACTTTTGAGAATGTGCCCTATGGAAATTGGATCGTCAAAGAGCTTGCGCCTGCGGAATCCTTCCTCCCTAACGAGGAAATCTACCCTGTGACCGTATCTGAGCATGAGCAGCTCATCGAAATTACCGTAGTCAACGACCGTATTCCCGAAATCGGAACGACGGCAGCCGTGGACGGAGAAAAGGAAATCTTTGCAACAGAAGTGTTCGTCCTCACTGATATTGTGGCGTATCAGCACCTGATCCCCGGAAAGGAATATGTGCTGAAGGGCATCCTCATGGACAAGACCACAGGCAAAGCCCTACTGATCGACGGCAAAGAAATCCATGCAGAAACTGTGTTTACACCTGAAACTCCGGCAGGAGAAACAACCGTCGAATTCACCTTCGATTCCAGGTATATCAAAGCCGACACCGATATCGTAGTGTTCGAGAGCCTGTATAAAGACGGCAAAGAGCTTGCCGTTCATGCGGACATTGACGATGAAGGACAGACCGTGAAGGTTAAAGTCCCGGAAATCGGAACAAAGGCAAGCATTGACGGCAAAAAGGAAGTTACTGCTAAAGGCACGATTACCATCGAGGATATCGTATCCTACAAGAACCTGACTCCCGGAAAAGAATATACCGTAAAAGGCACTCTGATGGATAAATCCACAGGCAAACCGTTTACAGTAGACGGAAAGGAAATCAGCAGCTCTTACACCTTTAAGCCGGAAACGGCAGACGGCGAAGTAAGGATGACCTTTACTTTTGACGCCGGTACGATTACAAAGGCGACTGAAATCGTCGTGTTTGAATCTGTCTACCGTGACGGTGTGGAAGTAGCCGTTCATGCGGACATCAATGACGAAGGTCAGACTGTAAAGCTTGTCCCGCCAACGCCCGATGTTCCGCAGACCGGTGATGATACGAATCTTGGCTTCTGGATCGGTCTCGGTGCAATAGCCCTTGGCGGCCTGATTTCCTGCGGGATTATGGTGATCAAACGCAAAAAGGACGATGATGACGAATGATGAAAAAGGTGTATATCTGTTCTCCCCTCGGCGGCAATGTCAGCGAGAATCTTGAACGGGCAAAGAGATACACCAAATATGCGCTGCTGTGCGGCACGGCTCCGGTCGTGCCGCATTTCTATGCGCTGTGTCTCGATGACGGCAAGCCGAAAGAGCGTGAAATCGGGATGACGGCAGGGCTTTCCCTGCTTTGGTTTTGTGATGAAATGTGGATATTCGGGGATGAGATCACCAAAGGCATGGCGGCAGAAATTCAGTTCTGCAGAAACCTGAATGTGAAAACCCGAAAAATCCGGGAACAAGAAATCAGCAAATTGATTGGAGGAAATTGCTTATGAAAAAGAAAACAATGAAAACGCTGCTCTGTGTCCTGATGATGGCGGTGATGGTGACCATGACCTCCGTAACCGCCTTTGCCGCAGGCGATGTGGCAACCGCCATTGAAAACACATGGACGGCGGCGCAGACGCAGATCAAGTCGGTCGTCAACAATGTGGTGTTTCCCGTAATCGATATGATCCTCGCCATCCTCTTCTTTGTGAAGCTGGGAACGGCGTATTTTGATTACAGAAAGCACGGCCAGTTTGAATTTACAGCTCCGGCAATTCTGTTCGCCTGCCTGATCTTTACACTGACGGCTCCGCTGTATATCTGGACGATTTTATAAGGAGGGATTATATGGGCGCTTGGGGAATTACCGCATTTGAATCAGATGCAGGACTTGATGTTATTGGGGAGATACGAAACAGACTTCCAAAGGACGGCAGGCTGACGCTTAAAAGTCTTTTAGAATTTATTCAAAACAGCGAATGGAGTGAATTTGACGATCCTCAGCTCGGAAACTCCCATACAAGTCCACTGGCCGTAGCGGAACTTATTTTTAAGATACAGGATAACGATTATTCCGCAGTCGATTATGAGGAAGAATGGGCGAAAGAAGAACCCAAATTCCAAGAATTATCGTCTTTTACTGCAGATAAGGAATCGCTCTTATGGTTGAAAAATTACCTCAAGGAAAACCTTGCGGCGGCAAGAAATAACGCCGTCAATTCCACAGATCCGGCTGATTCTTATAACGGTTGGTTTGAAAAGAAAGACTGGGAAGAATGGCAGCGGCACATGGAAACAATGATTGAACGCATGGGTGAACTGCACGAAAGGCCGGGAGATGAAGTTGAACTGCTTTCTGTGGAGCAGACGCAAGAGGACGCCCAGATTCTGTCGATGTAGCGGAGGAATAGCATGGAGGTGATGACTTATTTTTGATTGGTTAGGAGATATATTCTCCGGCATAGGTGACGCCATCGGCGGCGTGTTCGATTTTCTCGGAGAACAAATATCCAATGTGATTTGGAACACGATGCTGAAATGGTTTTATGAAACCATCTATAACGCCGTTGCCGATTTCTTTACCATGATGGGAAACATGGGCGCGGATATTTTTGCCCTTGATTGGGTACAGGCGACCATTAAGCTGTTTACCCTGTTCGGCTGGACGCTCTTTATTGCAGGTGTGGCGGTTGCTGTTTTTGATACGGCAATTGAATATCAAAACGGCAGGGCAACCATCAAGACCACGGCAATCAATGTCCTGAAGGGCTTTTTTGCCTGTTCGTTAATCGGCATTTTGCCTGTGGAACTGTATAAATTCTGTATTTCCCTGCAAAACACCTTTGCCCACGATTTGTCGGCAATCTTCGCCGGACAGCAGTCTATTGATTTGTCGGGGCAAAGCACTTCTGTGCTTGTAGGCAGTTTCGCCGTGGGGACACAGGTCAGTTTTAATCTGTTTAATCTGCTGGCAATGATCGCCTTCGCTTACTGCGTAATCAAGATATTTTTTCAGAACATCAAGCGAGGCGGCATCCTGTTAGTGCAGATGGCGGTGGGAGAACTGTATATGTTCAGTGTGCCGAGGGGCTATACGGATGGGTTTAACCAATGGATGAAGCAGGTAGCGGCGATCTGTCTGACTGCGTTTATGCAGACAACGCTGCTGTTCCTGGGACTGTTGACCTTCCCCGGCAATATGCTCTTGGGGTTGGGCATTATGTTGGCGGCGAATGAAGTGCCGCGGATCGCCCAGCAGTTCGGTCTCGACAGTTCGGTACGAGTCAACATGATGAGCGTTGTACATGCAACGACCACGGCGGTCAATCTGACACGCTCTGTGGCAAGAGCCGCAAAGTAAAGGAGGCAGCGGCATGAAAGAAAACAAGGAATTAGAACGCAGCGACATCGCTATCGATCATGAAATGGAAGTGGACTGCGACATCGGTCAGGAAATTACGGCGTATATCGAAACATGGTTTGATGTAGATGAGAAGTTCTGTATCCACACGGCAGAGGATGACAGCGCATGGCTCAATATGTATGGCAAGTACAATCCCTTTGCGGATACGCTCCGTATTGAATGTGAAATCAGCCGTGATAACGGAAGCGAATCCTTTGACTATGAACCGACCGCCGCTGAAGCACAGCTCATGAAAGACATGATTGCGGAGAAAATCCGTGAGGTATATCATCAGACGCCACAGGAATTCTGTGAGAGATTTTACGGAACTGACGATTTATACGGCGAACACACAGAGAGCAATGAAAACATGACTATGGGAGGGATACAATGACAAGTTATCTTTATCCGCAGAACCTGAAAGCCACAGCCAATCTGTGGCTGTGGGGACTGCGGGATTTTTCAATTTTATGTATAGCCGCACTGCTTTCGGTGGTGGCGTTGGTGCAGCTCCATATATTTTTTCCGGCTGCGATCACCTTGGGCTATGGCTTTTTGACAATCCGAATGGATGAAACGACCGTGCTTGATTTTATCCGATACGCCGTGCGGTATTTTATCAGCACACAGCAATATTACGAATGGAGGTGACGCTCATGGCAAAGAAAAAAGAAACACAGCAGAAAAAGAAAAAAGGACGCTCCACGCAGGACTTGGTCGGCATCAAGACCTTTACAAAATACGGCCTTGAAACAACGAAAGGCGAATTGCTTTTTTACCTTGTATCGCCCACCAATATCTCGGTACTGTCCTATGTGAACATCGAGATCAAAATCCGCCATCTGATGATGGTGTTGTCCGCTATCCCAGATATTGAGATCACCTGCACCGACTCCTCCGAATGCTTTGATGACAACAAAGCATACCTGCATGACCGGCTCTCAGAGGAACAGAACTCGAAGGTGCGAAAAATAATAAAAAAGGACATTGACTTTCTCGACCACATCCAAATGGAGATGGCGACCGCAAGGCAGTTTTTGTTTATTGCAAGGCTGAAAAACACGAAAGATAAACAGACCTTCGATACCGCCAACCGAATTGAGAAGGTCATCTCCGAGCAGGGCTTTGAGGTGCAGCGGATGAAGAAAGCGGATATCAAACGCTTCCTCGCATTGTTCTTTGAAGCCAGCATGAACGGAGAGCAGATGCCGGATGTGGATGGCGAACAATTTTACGAGGTAGAAAATGACGAAAACTCGGAAGATTAGCCTGGCGGCTGTTTCTGTTCTGCTGTCGGCGCTTCTCGCCGTATCCGTGGTGATGACTTTCCGAGAACTGTCCGCCCGGCAGAAAGAAAAAGAGGATTTCGAGGAACTTGCAGAGATGGTACAGATTATTCCATCCCAACCGATACAACCCGAAGAAACACCGGCGCTGATCGATGACGAACCGGAAGAAACCCTGCGGGATTTATCGGGGCTGTTTGCAGAGAACGATGAATGTATCGGCTGGCTGTGTATTCCGAATACGACGGTCAACTATCCTGTTATGTACACGCCGAATGCTCCGCAGAAATACCTGCGGCGCAACTTTTACGGCGAATACAGCCAAAGCGGCGTCCCGTTTCTGGATTACCGGTGCAGCCCTGACAGCGGGAATTTACTGATTTACGGCCATAACATGAAAAACGGCACGATGTTCTCCGACCTGAAAAAGTATCTGGATGCGGATTTTTTGAGCAGCCATCAAACCATTGAACTGCAGATCGCAAACAGCTTGTACCGCTATACTGTTACCGAAATAAAAGTGACCGATACCTCGGACAAATGGTATGAGGATATCGGAAAAAATCTGTTCAAGAGCAGGCACTTTCTTGTCCTCTCCACCTGTTACGGCGGCGGGAACGGCAGGCTGCTTATTATTGCAGTGAAAGACAATTAAACAACATCAATATATCAGTCGTTTTGCAGACAGCGGGACGGCTGATTTTTATACGCTCCTGTTTGCAAAACGGCAGTCAGGAGGTAATTCATGTTCAAACGAAAACCAAAGGTGCTGACGCCTGCGGAAATGGAAGTGATCCGCACAAAGGATTTCTTCGACTGCATTCTCCCCGGCACGGTAAAATTCCTCTCCGACCACTATATTGTCGGGGACAGCTATCGCTCGGTGTGGGCAGTCAGGGAGTATCCGCCTTCTACGGAAGAACAGGCAATCCTCTCCCAGCTTGCCGACCTCAGCGGCGTAACACTCCGCATTTACCACAGGCTGGTGGAGAGTATGGAGCAGCGGAAAATCATTCAGAACGCCACCCGTAAAAACAAGCTGATGTCCGGCGGGAACGATGTGAATGAAACCATCGAAGCAGAGGGCAATCTGCAGGATGTGATTGAGCTGCTGGCAAATCTGCGAAAGAACAAAGAGCCGCTTCTGCATTGTTCTGTGTTCATCGAACTGAAGGCAAAAAATATGGATGCGCTGAAAGAGCTTCAGAGCGAGATCGCAATGGAACTTACCCGTTCCAAGATGTCTGTGGATAGGTTGACCTTACGGCAGAAGGAAGGATTTTTGTCCGTTCTGCCCGTGGGCAGCAATCAGTTCGGGGCGCAGTATGAGCGAGTCCTGCCCGCAAGCTCCGTGGCAAATCTGTATCCCTTTAACTTTTCCGGCAAGACCGATCCGAAAGGCATCTATATCGGTCGGGATAAATTTGGCACAAACATCCTTGTGGACTTCGACCGCAGAGCCGAGGACAAAACCACAAGCAATATCCTCATTCTCGGAAACAGCGGTCAAGGAAAGAGTTATCTGTTGAAATTGATACTCACCAATCTTCGTGAATCGGGTAAGCGAATCATATGTCTCGATCCTGAATCGGAATATGAGGAAATCTGTTCGGCGCTGGGCGGCTGCTATATCGATTTCCTGTCCGGCGAATACACCATCAATCCGCTGGAACCCAAAGCGTGGAATGACAGCACGGACGATGTCGATCCCGATGCGCCCGCAGCATTCAAAAAGGTTACCCGTCTCAGTCAGCACATCGCATTCCTGAAAGACTTTTTCCGAAGCTACAAGGATTTTTCCGATGCGCAGATTGATACCATTGAAATCCTTCTATCGAAGCTGTATGCCCGCTTCGGCATTACCGACAGCACCGACTACAGCGTAAAGAAGCCCTCCGAGTTTCCCATTATGGAGGACTTTTACAATCTATGTGAGGAAGAATTCTACAGCTACGATAAGAGCCGAAAATATCTCTACACCGAAGAAACGCTCCAAGAGGTATGCCTCGGCATCCACTCCATGTGTGTGGGTGCGGAAAGCAAATATTTCAATGGTCACACCAATATCACCGATGACGCTTTTCTCGTGTTCGGCGTGAAAGGACTCATGGATACCAATAAGCGGCTCAAGGACGCCATGCTGTTTAACATTCTGTCCTTTATGAGCAATCAGTTGCTCGGCATGGGCAATACGGCGGCGAGCATCGACGAGTTGTATCTCTTCCTCACGAACATGACGGCAATTGAATATATCCGCAACGCCATGAAGCGTGTGCGTAAAAAGGAATCCTCGATCATTCTGGCAAGCCAGAACATCGAGGACTTCTTGATTCCGTCTATTCGTGAGTTTACAAAGCCGCTGTTTTCCATTCCGACGCATCAGTTCCTGTTCAACGCCGGACAGATCAATCCTAAAGAGTATATGGATGCCTTGCAGGTTGAGCCGAGCGAGTTTGAGCTGATCAAATATCCCGAACGAGGCACCTGTCTCTACCGATGCGGAAACGAGCGATATCTGCTCCAAGTTATCGCTCCCGATTACAAAGCGGCGCTGTTCGGAAAGGCTGGCGGACGATGAGCGCAACAGTAGCGGCGGCTCTGAAAAAGATTGCCGTCGCTCTGCTTACCAATCCGAAGGTCTTAAAAACCATCGGTGGGATTGTGCTTGGAATAATCATCATTATCATTATGCCCATCATTGCCATAGTCTCTATTTTCAACGGCAGCATTGAGATTGACACCGACCGTCTGCAGACGATGGTGGTGGAAAACCTCTCCGCCGAAGAACAGGCAAAGCTGCAGTTTGTTGAGGACACCATGTATGCAATTGAAGATGCGATGACGGAAGCCGGTCATTCCGCACAGAGAGTAAAGGAAGCGCAAGTGCTTTATGTTCTTGTGCTATCCGATTACGCTGCAGAAGATGGATTTGTCTCTAAGCTTGTGGGGTGTTTTGCGGAAGATCAAACAGACGGGCAGCTCATCTCCGCTGTAAACGCAGCCTTCGGCACAGAGCTTACCGCCGAAGATTTCACCAAGCTGATGAACAGCATTAACCAAAAGCTTGTTGAGGTGGCAAGGTCACAGCTTGGCAATGTCGGCGGAGAGCCGTATTGGAGCTGGTACGGATTTGAAACACGGGTGGAATGGTGCGCCTGTTTTGTGAGCTGGTGCGCCAACGAATGCGGTTATATCGACAGAGAGGTGATCCCCAAATTTTCAGGATGTGTTTGGGGCGTTGAGTGGTTCAAGGAGCGCGATCAATGGCAGGACGGAAACTATGAGCCTCGTCCCGGCGATATTATTTTTTTTGATTGGGACAACCGCGGTTCGTCCGGACCGCAGGACGGAGAATCCGACCATGTGGGTATTGTAGAACGGGTGGAAAACGGAACGGTGCATACCATTGAAGGCAATTCCGGCGATGAATGCTGTGCCAGAAGCTATCCCGTTGGACATTATGAAATTCTCGGCTACGGCATACCCATGCAGTAAATTTTACAGGAGGAAAGAAATCCATGAATAAAAGATTGAACACACCTACCGAGGAACGGCAGATGCAGGAAAATGAAACCAATGAAATGCTTTTGGCAGAGGACGCGGTGCAGACCACAGCCTACCTTGCAAATGCTCCCGACTGCTGTTCGGGAGCTGAGCAGCTTGACAATATGCTCGGAATGCTCGGTGCGGATGTGATGGACGAGGATGTCTATCACAGCGAGGATGAACATCCGAAGCTGTCCATGTGATGAAGGAGGAAAAGCTATGAGTGTAAAAGTAAAAAGCCTGCGCGGAGTATATAAGGCGCTGGGGCGGGAATTTGATTATACGATGAAATTGTGAGGTGCAATATGAAGAAAATAACTGTAAGCATTGCCTTTGACGATGAGAAATTGTCTGCGGCCAAGCTGTATATGGAACAGAAAGGGCTGTCGTTTGAAACGGAGATGGAAAAGGTCGCCGACGTACTCTACGGAAAATATGTCCCTGCCAATGTGCGGGAATTTATCGAGCTGAGTGCGGGGACGAAAACTGTTCCGAAGCCGAAAAAACCGAAGCCTTCACCTTCCTCTGCTGTGGGCGCTCCCGCTGCAAAGGAAGGTGATTTTGATTGAGAAGCCAAAACTTTGGAATTGAGATTGAGATGACCGGGCTGACTCGGTGTGCGGCGGCGAAAATTATTGCCGGGCATTTCGGCTCTGAAGCCGTCCATGTAGGCGGCGCATATGACTCTTACACGATAAGAGACAATCAGAACCGGCAATGGAAAGTTGTAAGCGACGCTTCTATCCACTGCCGAAACCGGAGAAATGAATCTGCAAGCAGAGATTACTCTGTGGAATTTGTGTCCCCCATCTGCCAGTATGAGGATATCGAAACCATACAGGAGATTGTGCGTAAACTCCGTTCAGGCGGCGCCAAAGTCAATGACTCCTGCGGAATTCATGTTCATGTGGACGCCTCCTCCCATACGCCGAAAACACTTCGAAACATTGTGAATATCATGGCTTCTAAAGAGGATCTGTTGTATAAGGCTTTGCAGGTGCAGGTAGAACGGGAGCATTACTGTCAGAAAGCGGATACCCGGTTTTTAGACGAACTCAATCATCGGAAACCGAAATCCATGAGCGAGGTGGAACGGCTGTGGTATAACGGATCATCGGGACGGTATCATCACTATGACGATACAAGGTATCATGCTTTTTATAGTTAGTAAATCATTATGTGAAGCAATCCCTTAAAACAGCCATAGATAAGGCACTTAAGGGATTGTCACTCAACATAATATCTAAATACTGCGCAAGAACTCCATTAAATCGGGGTTGTCATTCCAATCAGGCATAGATGTTTTTGGTGCATTGCTTTCCATTGTCTCAATAGCTTTACGCTTAGCTTCCGGATTAGCTTTTGCATATACCTGTGTAGTTTCAATAGATTCATGCCCCAGAAAATCTCTTATGTAAATAAGATTGATATTCGCCTCCACCATATGCATCGCTTTTGAATGGCGTAAACAGTGAGGAGTAATTTTGCTCGAAATAGCACCACCATTTTCATTTGCCATAGAAATGTATTTTTCAAGTATATAGGATACACCACTACGGCTCAATTTCACTTTCTGATTATTAAAAAACAGTGGGTATTCAGCCATTTCCGGGCGTGTTAATCGATTCTCATCCATATAGCGACGGAGAATTTCAACGCAAGAAGTATTTAACGGAACTTCACGAGCTTTGCGACCTTTTCCATAAAGGCGGATAATCGCGGGGGCCGATAAGCGAACACTACTGACTTTCAGATCGCAAATTTCTTGAACTCTTGCAGCTGAGTCGTACATTAGACTCAGTAGTGCTAAATCACGCCTACCTTTCTGAGTTGAAGAATCAGGTTGTTTTAACAAAAGCATTATCTCGTCTCTTGTAAGATAATCAATTACCGGTTTTTCGTGTTTCTTGTTCTTTATAGACAGCACAGCTTGGCTTTGTAATAGAAGTTCGGGACATTCTACTTCTACGAAACGAAAGAAAGATTTGATTGCTGCAAGGCGTTGATTTCTTGTGGAGATACTACAACCCTGTTCGTTTTCAAGATGGAACAAAAAACCTTCAATCGCTTTTCTATCCAACTGGGAAAAAGTAATTTTCTCGGGTCGAACTAAACAAACATCTTGGAAATACACCAAAAGTTTTGTAAATGTATCCCTGTAAGAATAGATAGTATTCACGCTGACATTTCTGCTTCCCGGAAGATATGTTTGTAAAAACTTAGATAGGTAATAAGCAAATTCATTGTTTTTCATGTTGCACCTCCGGAAACACAGAACCAAAATTGGTTTCAAACTGTTCTGTTACTTGCGAATAAGATTCCGGAACAAGCCTCAGATATTTCTCGGTTGCAGTTAATCGAGTGTGTCCAAGATAGGCCTGTAATATAGGGAGACATGTATATAAATCTCTTCCTTGACTTGCCCATGCATCAAGTACATGTACCGAAAAAGTATGACGCAGATCGTGAAGCCGTGGCCCTTTCCCACGACCACGATGAGGTATTCCGCTCAAGAGCAGATACTTCCTAAAATCTGCATATACGGTGCTTGAGTCATAATAGCCATGATCTCGACAAGGAAAGAAATACTCACTTGCAAATGCTGTTTTCTCCATATCAGTCCTATAGGCTCTGCAAATATTTGTTAGACTGTCGGACATTACTGCAAGACGGTCTTTTCCACCTTTTGCCGCACGGATAAGAAGAACACCGCTTTCAAGATCTACATCTTCTGTTTTCAGTTTAAGTGCCTCATTGATTCGCAGCCCACAACCGTATAGTACTCTAAAAAGAACAGGCTGTACTAAATGCCTTACAGGAACAGCACTGTTGATAGGAGAAGCGTTCTGCTCATCAATCGTAGCAAAAAGACGTTCTATTTCGGCATGACTAAAGATGTAAGGAATAAATGCTTTTGAAACACGTGGTAGTGGATGAAAAGAACACGGTGCATTTATGCCGCTGTTGTGTAGAAACTTTGAAAACATCTGAATATACGACACACGAATGCACTGTGTCGTCGAGTTTTCATTGGGGCGTGGTTGACTCCATTTTTGGAGCAATTCCTCCGAAATAGCAGCTTCGGTTACATGGTTTTTGATACAGAAATCGTCAAAAAGATTTAATGTTTCAACACATGCATCATATTTGTTTCCAAGTGCACGTTTTTGATCCACAAAGTCTGTCATATATGGTGCAAAAACGCTATTGTTTCGAAGCTGTATATGCTTATCTGTTTTCATAACGCAGGCACCTCCAAGGCACATTCTCTTAACTGTTTAACATCTATAGATGTATAACGTCTGGTAGTTTCGGCGTTAATATGTCCCAAAACTCCTTGGATGGTAGTAATAGGGATTTCCTTTTCAAGCATATGTGTTGCCAAACTGTGCCGTAGAGTGTGAAGACCATGATGGTGTAAATCTGTATAAGAAATCCCGGCCAGTCTCATATAACGAATGAGCACATTATCCAGATTGTTTAATTGGGTATATGGTGCTATCACCATCAAAAAAATTTCAGTTGCATCAGAAGTAGGGCGAGCATTTTTCAAATAATCAATTAATGCCCAGCCAACATCATTTGGTAGTGGTAGAACCAGGGGTTCTTTTGTTTTGATCTGCGTAATGCGAATTTCGTGTTTTACCCAGTCGATATCACCGGGTTTTAGGTTTCGAATATCGCTGCCCCTAAGTCCGAGTTTTGTTGCTAACATGAGTATTGCATAATCGCGTTTACCCATTGGACTCTCTCTGTCCACACAAGAAAGAATCTTCTTGATATCCTCTTCGGGAAGTGTATCCGGAAGATGCGAATATTGTTGCGAAAACTTGATCGTAATTAGCTTTGAAGCTATATCATCATCTATGACTTCTGTTATATGCAGATAGTGAAGGAATCGCTTCATAATCCCCATATGCAGCCTTGCCACTTCTTTTGAATAGTTGCAAAGAACGACTTTGATATAGGTGTTGGCATGTTCAAGAGTCATTGCCTTGAAAGATGTCACTCCTACGCTGTCAAGAAAGTCCGTAAATTTAAACAAAGATTTCTTGTGGGAAAGGACGGTATTGGGCTGGGCGTAATCTGCTTCTATGTGTAAAAGATAATTTTCAGCGTCATCAACAAATTGCTTGGGAAATGACCTGTTTAATCTTCTCTTGAGCATAACCGTTCCGAATTGCTGAAAATCCGCAATCATGTCCATAGCTCTATGTTGTCTGGAAAACTTGCGAATTACAGTACCGGGTTCAATACTGTAGCATTCGTAAAGAAATTGCTGTCCCATCTCTGTAGTAAACTGTTGGATGTTCTTCTCCTCACAGTATTTGTTAAGGCGGCTATATATCTGGCGAAAGCCCTTTACATAGCTTTCACTATATCCTTTGCTCCCAATATGAGAGAGTGTGGCTTCGGTCAGATCAAAAACCGTCTGTTGTTTGGTGCTTGTAGACATTTATATCTACCTCCTGTAAATTAATTTGCTGATATCAGCTACCTTATATTATACAGGATTATGTAGAGTAAATTTTGAAAATACGGTTATTTTTTACGGGTATTTTACATTAACTTCGCATAATTGCTTTCATAACATAAAGCATATTATGTGGAGCTCCACATAAAATGCTGAATCTTCACAGCGTTTTTTCAAAAGGCACAATTGAATTCCGGCTTTTTAATTCCACGCTTCATGCGGGAGAGATTAAATCTTACATCCAGCTCTGCCTCGCTATCAGCCATCAGGCGCTTGTGCAGCGGGGAGCTTCGCGGAGTAAAACACAAAGCACCAATGAGAAATATACCTTCCGCACATGGCTTCTGCGATTGGGGTTAATCGGGGATGAATTCAAGACCGCCCGCCTGCATCTTCTCAAAAATTTGGAGGGCAATATTGCATGGCGTGATCCGTCACAGGCAGAAGCGCAGAAAGAACGGCTCGCCGCTAAAAAGCTGGCAGAGCAAAGAGAAACGATGCAGGAAGAAAATGAATATCCCGAACTGTTAGAAGCGGATGAGGGATCGGAAGACGAGCAGGACGATGAGCCTGCTTTTTCTATGTCAATGTGAAAGGAATGATTGAATATGAGTAAACGGCTTTATGTTGCTTACGGCAGCAACCTGAATATCCGGCAGATGAAATACCGCTGTCCTACGGCAAAGCTGTATGGCGTCGGGACGATTGAAGATTACGAGCTGCAGTTTAAGGGACAGCCGAACGGAGCGTTCGCAACCATCGCTCCGAAAGAAGGAGCTTCCGTCCCCGTGGCGGTATGGGAAATCCAGCCGAGGGATGAACAGTCTCTTGACCGTTACGAAGGATATCCCTCCCACTACTTCAAGCAGGATGTTCCCGTACAGCTTGACGGCGAAGAAGTATCAGCGATGGTTTACATCATGAATCTGAAAATGCGTTTCGGTATGCCGTCGCCCTATTACTATCAAACGGTGCTGGAGGGCTATCACGATTGTGAACTGGATACGGATATCCTGGATCAGGCAGTGGGCGGCAGCGCACAGCGGTACTATTCCGAGAACGGTCGGTATCAAAACCAGCAGACACTGTTTGACGCATACGGCTCTGAGGATGACGATGAGGAATTCGATGAGCTGGATGAAGATGAGGTTGAAGAATTGAATGAAGAAGACGGCGAGTCCGATCCCCTTTATTTTTCGGACGGAATGTCAATGTAGGAATGGAGTGTGCGCTATGAATCTAATACAGAAACTGAAAACCGAACTTAGAAACAGGTATTCTTTTGAAAAGCTGCATGACGAAGATGAAATCCGGCAGATACAGAAAATGAATCCTTCCAATTTTTCCGAAACGGTAGCGGCGACGCTTACTGCGGGATGTTTAAAAATCGACGCTGTCCTTTATCGGGCAGGCGGTGAACTTCTTCTCGGATACGATGTGTTCGTCAAGGACGATCCTGACTCGGAGGAATGGATCTGCTATGATAATCCGACCGATCCGGTCAGCATGAAAGAACAGGATATGCTGGATGTCCTCGACCGCATCGCTTCCGAAAATGAACTGTCCTATACGGAAAGCAATTTTGAAACGCTGGAAGGAAAGGAAATCTCAATAAAGGAAAAGCCGACCATGATGAGCCTGTGAGCCACCGTGTGCCGATTTGCGGGGCTTTCAGGAACAGGTACGAGGAAACTCCCGCAAAGAGGAAATACAAGCCGTTTCGGGCAGATTTGAGCGAGGTGTGGAAAGCGGTAAAAAAGCCTCGTACCGGCAGATGTCACAAGGTCGATATGCAAGCAGGAGAAAGAGTCGGGGTTGCTTACGCTTCCCCGGCTCGATTCACAGCGGACGGCAATGCCGACCGCATAAGGCTTTTATATGCTTTCATCTCCCAAAATCCGCAGGGGTTGTAAATTTGCCTAAATGCCTGTGATTGGGGTTGTATCTGCCTGAAACCGCAGGTATCAAAAGGAAATGGCACGGTGTTGCAGAAGGCGTTGCGGCGGCGCTGAAAGGAGATGAATCATGTTCGAGAATAAGAAGAAGTTTGCCCTGTGGATGTATCCCGACACCCTTGAAAAAGTGGGAAAAATCTATCAGCAAGACAACTGCGACAGCCGGTCGGAATTCATTGAAAAGGCTGTCAATTTCTATATTGGATACCTCACATCGGAGGATAAAGACGGATATTTACCGAGCGTGGTAACTTCTACGCTCAAAGCAATTATTGCGGAAAGTGATAACCGGACCAGCCGAATGCTGTTCAAGATTGCCGTGGAGCTTGCCGTCCTGCAGAATGTGGTGGCGGCTACCAATGAGATCGACGAGGTCGCACTGAACCGTCTGCGTGGTGAATGTGTAAAGGAGGTCAAGCGGCTGAACGGCTCATTGTCCTTCACTGACGCTATCGACTGGCAGAAAGGATAGCATATGGCGAAGCTCGTTACGAAATTCAAATTCATAAAGCCGGGTAAAAAAGCCGGAGGCTATCTGAAATATATTGCTACCCGTGAAGGCGTGGATAAGATCGATGACAGCAAAAAATATCTTCCCGCTTCAAAAAAACAGAAGGACTTGATTGAAAAAATCCTCCGGGACTTTCCCGATGCAAAGGATATGCATGAATACGATGACTACCTTTGCACCATGACGGTTGGAGACGCCTCCGAGTTTATTACCCGTGCGCTGGAGGACAATGCACAGGAGATGATGACAGGAAAGACCTATGCGGATTATATTGCAACCCGTCCAAGAGCGCAGCGGTTTGGCTCTCACGGTCTGTTCACCGATGACGGAGTCAGTGTCAATCTCTCGGAAGTGTCCGAAGAATTGAATCAGCATCAGGGAAATGTGTGGACAGCCATCCTGTCTCTTCGCCGTGAGGATGCGGCAAGGCTTGGCTTCGATGACGGCTACCGCTGGCGGGATATGCTGCGGACGCAGACGGCAGCTCTGAGTGAAAATCTGAAAATCCCGATGGAGAATCTCCGGTGGTTTGCTGCGTTCCATGATGAAAGTCATCATCCCCATGTGCATCTCATCGCCTACTCCGCAAATCCAAACGAAGGCTATCTCACAAAGCAGGGCGTGAATAATCTGCGTTCCTCCTTCGCAAAGGATATCTTCGCACAGGATTTGCTCTGCGTTTACGAGCAGCAGACCGAGCATCGGGATGCGCTGAAGTCTGAGAGCCGAAAGCTCATAGCAGAAATGATTGGAAAAATCAACAGCGGAACCTACGATAATCCGGCCGTGGAAAATATGCTTGTGAAGCTGGCAGACCGTCTTTCCAAAACAGGCGGCAAAAAGGTATACGGCTATCTGAAAGCGGATGTCAAAGACCTTATTGACGCCATTGTGGATGAGATCGGAAAGGACGAGCGCCTTGCCTCGCTCTATGAGTTGTGGTATCAGAAACGGGAAGAAGTCATACAGACCTATACAAAAGAAAGACATAAGCGAATTCCTCTCTCGCAGAACAAAGAATTTAAGTCTATCAAAAACGCTGTCATACAGGAAGCGATGAACATTATTGCCGACCGTATTCCAATAGAGGATGCGGAGGAACAGCCTGCTCCCGATCCCGAAGCAGCGGAGATAGATATGGATTCCGAACAGATGCCGGACGAGCCGACCGAACAGGATGCTCATGATACCTCGAACTTCTATGGCGGCGGTCAGAAAAAGAAGCGGACTTGGTGGACAGACGAGTACAAACAGGCGCGAAAATGTCTCTATGGTACAAAGGATACGCCGCCTGACTTTGAAAAAGCGCTCACTCTTATGCTGGCAGAAGCGGCCAAAGGCAACGGCTTCGCCATGCACGATCTTGGGAAAATGTATCTGTCGGGACTCGGCTGTGAGAAGAATGAAGAACAGGCGCAGGAATGGTTTGCAAAAGCATATCATGCCTTTATTGCAGAGGAATCCAAAGTAAAGAAAAAAGATTACCTGCAGTACCGGATCGGCAAACTGTTTTCATTTGGATATGGCGTGGAGCAGGATTACCTGAAAGCCGCTGAGTGGTATGAGAAGGCTGTGACAGAGGACAATCCTTTCGCTGCTTATGCCCTCGGAAGTTTATACCGCAGAGGACAAGGCGTAGAGCAGGATGATGAAAAAGCCTATGCGCTCTATCACATGGCGGCAGAGCATGGAGAAAAACCGAATGCCTATGCTGCCTATGAGCTTGGACGGATGTGCAAGAACGGAATCGGTACAAGGATAGACCAAACCGCCTCCGATGCATGGTATAGACAGGCATATCAAGGCTTTCTTATGATCGAGCAGAACATGGCGGACGATAAGCTGTATTACCGTTTAGGGCAGATGAATCTGTCCGGAACAGGAACAGAAAAAGATCTGCCAAAGGCAAAGGATTACTTTGAAAAGGCTGCCGCTTTGGATAACGCCGACGCCTTGTACGGTCTCGGCAAGCTGTATCTGAACAGGGACTTTGCCGGAGCGAATACGCAAAAGGCAATGGATTATCTTACCGCAGCCGCAGAAAAAGGTCACAGCTATGCACAATACACATTGGGTAAGCTGTTCCTAACGGGAGAAAAAGATACGCAGAGTGCGTATTATGCCTTGTACTGGCTGGAGGAATCAGCCAAGCAGGACAACACCGACGCACAGTGTCTGCTCGGCAAAGTCCTTCTGCGAGGGGAAGTAACTGATCAGGATACAGACCGGGCTGCGGAACTGCTCAAAAAGGCAATAGCAAACGGAAGCGCCTATGCCTCCTATCTTCTTGGAAAAGAGTATTTGGACGGCACGGTTTTATTACAGGATGTCCCCGAAGCAATCCGCCTGCTTACTCTGTCCGCTGACAAAGGCTTTACGCCTGCCGAATATCTGCTCGGCAAGATTTACTACAGGGGCGAGGTGATACCGCAGGATATCCCCAAAGCCCTTGCATATCTGGAAAGTGCTGCGGAAAACGAAAATCCTTATGCTGCATATCTCGCAGGAAAAATCTATCTGACAGAGGATACGGTCAAGGATGTTCAGAAAGCAATCCGGTTGCTGAAAATAGCGGCCGCACAGGAAAATGACTATGCAGAATATATGCTTGGCAAGCTGTATCTCTACGGCAAAGATGTGCCGCAGGACTATGAGGAAGCGATCCGCTGGCTGACCGCTTCTGCCGAGCATGGAAATCAATATGCCGGGCAGCTACTGCACAGTATTCGAAATAACCGAAACTGGTCGGCGGCGATGGGAGCCTTCCGTCTCCTGCACCATATCAGCCGGATCATACAGAATCGCTTGGAGGATGAGCGCAGAGGAAAAGACGGCGCTCACATCGACAGAAAATTACGGCGCAGGATTCAGGATAAGAACGAAGCGCTGGGAATTAAACAGGGATAGGAGGAAGAAAATGCCCAAAGAGTATGTCTATTTTACGGATGAACAGAAAGAACAGGCCCGCAGAACAGACCTTGCCAATCTGCTTCGCAGGCAGGGCGAGAAATTAAAGCGTTCCGGCTCGGAGTATGAATGGCGTGACGGTTCCGCAAAGGTTACGATTCGCGGGAACTTATGGTTTCATCAATATGAGGAAAAAGGCGGTGACGCCATTGACTTTGTACGCAGGTTTTATAACAAGAACTACCCGGAAGCAGTGGAGTATCTGCTGGGCGGCTGCGGAGGAACGCTCATAACATCGCCGCCCATTGTGAAAGAAGTAAAACCCTTTGAACTGCCGCCGTCCAATGATACGATGCGCAGAGCCTATGCGTACCTGACAAGGACGCGCGGTATTGATAAGAATGTACTGCAGACCTTCGCAGACAGCGGCATGATTTATGAGTCCGAAAAGTATCACAACGCTGTATTCGTCGGCTATGATACGGATGGGATTCCCCGCCATGCACATAAGCGAGGTACGGGACAGACAAGTACCTACAAAGGAAATGTTGACAGCAGTATGCCGGAGTACAGCTTTCATTGGTTTGGAACAGACAGGCATCTGTGCCTGTTTGAAGCTCCTATAGATATGCTCAGTTTCATATCCATGCATCGGGAAGGCTGGAAGAAGCACAGCTATGCTGCCTGCTGCGGAGTATCCGACCGGGTGCTGTGGCAGATGATGGCGGACAATCCGCAGATCGATACCGTGTACCTTTGCCTTGACAATGACGAAGCGGGACAAAAGGCAAACAAAAGAATATCCGAAGCCCTCTTTGTCAAGGGTATAAAACATGAAATCCTCGTACCGATCCATAAGGACTGGAACGAGGATTTATTATATCCAAATGAAGAAGAATCAGAGGAAGAAGGTGAAGCAGAATGTCAGGCGTTACAACTTTAGTGCTTATAGGCGCGGTCATGTTTGCTGTTCTCGGCGGCGTGACCTTGCTTGCCCATATCTACAGCCTGAACAATATCAAGAGCCGGACGGTTGGCGATGGGCAGCATGGCACAGCTCGCTGGGCGACCAAACATGAAATCCGAAAGACCTATCGCCATATTCCGTTTACGCCGGAGCGATGGCGTGAACAGGCAAAGCGTGGTGAGAAACCAACAACCATCGAAGGCGCAGAACTGCCGCAGGGGATTATTGTCGGCTGCACCGGCAACACCACGGCGATGGTAGATACCGGCGATGTCCATGCACTGATGATTGGCGCAGCGGGCGTTGGTAAGACAGCATATTGGCTGTATCCCTGTATCGAGTATGCCTGCGCTTCCGGTATGAGCTGGCTCTCCACCGATACCAAAGGCGATATTATGCGAAACTACGGGCAGATTGCCAAAGACTATGGCTACCATGTATCGGTGATTGATCTGCGAAATCCCACACGAAGCAACGGTAACAATCTTCTGCACCTTGTCAACAAATACATGGATTTGTATCAGGCAAATCCCGACAAGCTGGTCTACAAGGCGCGGTGCGAGAAGTATGCCAAGATTATTTCAAAGACAATCATCCTGTCGGGGATGGACGCCGCCTCCTTCGGGCAGAACGCCTATTTTTATGATGCGGCGGAAGGTCTCTTGACCGCAACAATACTGCTGGTAGCAGAGTTTTGTAAGCCGGAGCAGCGGCACATTGTGTCCGTGTTTAAAATCATTCAGGAACTGCTGGCGCCATCGGGAAAGAAAGGCAAGAATCAGTTCCAGCAGCTTATGGAGCTTTTGCCTAACGATCACAAAGCCAAGTGGTTTGCCGGAGCTGCCCTGAATACCGCCGAACAGTCGATGGCAAGCGTTATGAGTACGGCTCTTTCAAGGCTGAACGCCTTTCTTGATTCGGAATTGGAGCAGATACTGTGCTTCGACACTGAGATTGACGCGGAGAAATTCTGCAAGGAAAAGTCTGCCCTGTTTATCATTATGCCGGAAGAAAATCCGGCGACCTTCTTCATGATCAGCCTGATTATCCAGCAGCTATACCGGGAAATCCTTGCTGTTGCGGATGAAAACGGCGGAAAACTGAAAAACCGCTGCGTGTTCTTCTGCGACGAGTACGGAACGCTGCCAAAGATTGAATCCGCCGAGATGATGTTTTCCGCTTCCCGTTCAAGACGCTTGCAGATCGTTCCCATTATCCAATCCTTCTCCCAACTTGAAAAGAACTATGGCAAAGAGGGCGCAGAGATTATTGTGGACAACACGCAACTCACTATCTTCGGCGGCTTTGCTCCGCAGTCAAGCTCTGCGGAAACATTATCAAAAGCCCTTGGCAGCCGGACGGTTATGTCGGGATCTGTGAGCCGGAGCAAGAACGATCCGTCAGAATCTCTGCAGATGATTGAGCGACCGCTTATGACAGCCGATGAACTCAAATCTATGCCGAAAGGTCAGTTCGTTGTCATGAAAACAGGCTTTTATCCTATGAAGGTGAAACTGAAACTGTTCTTTAAGTGGGGCATTGTATTTGACGAGAACAATCCTTACGAAATCCCCGATCAAGGTAACCGCAAGGTGAAGTATGCTGCCAAGAAGGATATCATGGACGGCATCGTGAAAAAATACCGCCCTGATTTGCTGGAACCTCCTTCACCGCAGGAAGAAAACGGAGCTTCGGGAGGTCAGGAACAGCAGATGACGGAGAAGAATGAGCCAAGCTCGGCAAGACAGCAGGATAAGGAAAAACGGCGAAGCGGTGGAGCTGCTCTGCAAACTGCGCCGAGAAACCGCAGAAGCAGGCAGCCGGTTACGATACAGGAACAGGAGGTGCAGTCTGATGGGCAGGCTTGATTTTTTATACCGCATGGATCTGCCGCACCGTGCGGTATCTGTTTATATTTATCTTTCTGACAGAGCAAACAAAGACGGAGAATGCTGGCCTGCAATTCCGACCATCGCAAGCGAGCTGAAGCTGTCGCAATCTACCGTCCGCAGGGCGCTGCAGGATTTGAGAAAGGCCGGACTTCTTGAAACAGAGCAGCGATACCGTGAAAAAGGCGGTAAAAGCAGTTTGCTTTATATGCTTCGCAGAAAATAGCAGGCAAAAAAATACCACCCACACCAAGGGGCAACTGCGGCCTTTTGGTGACAGGTGGTACCTTTCATTATGCCGGGTGCAGTGAACTTCCCACTTGAAAAGAGATTACAGCAGAAAAACAATGCAATGAAGGTTTAGTGAAGTGTTTTTGCTTAAAGCTCAATAACGAATTATAATCGCAATATTTTGCGAATGTTTATTGCGATAATACGAAACTATATTGCAAATCGAGCTTGCATGTGTTATGCTATAATTAATTATAGCATCAATATTACATGAGGTGAGTGCAATGGTTAGTTTATCTATCAGTTATAATAAGCTTTGGAAGCTGCTTGTGGATAAGAAAATGAGCAAGGCAGATCTTCGCAGGGCGGCGGAAATTTCTCCAAATACGATGACAAAACTTCGCCGCGACGAAGAGGTTTCCATGACTGTTCTGAAACGGATATGCGAATGTCTTGAATGCAATATCGGTGATATCTGCGATTTTGTTCCGGCTTCAAAATCGGAGGTGAATTCCTGATGACAGAACAGTTTTTGTTGGAATGTGAGCAATTTATCCGAAACGGTGGCATCCTTACCGGTGCATCCTTTGGGAGGATAGAAATACCCTTTCATAAGATGATGGATATCGACACCGATGACGCAGAGCAGTATTTACAGCAACACAGGGAGAATACTTTCACAGAGCAGATGTTTGCCTTTATTGACCGTACCGGACAGAAAGACAGCGATATCTATAAAAAAGCAATGATTGACCGGCGGTTGTTTTCCAAGATACGGTCAAACAAAAAGTACATACCTGCTAAGAGGACGGTAATCGCCTTGTGTCTTGCGTTGGAATTGTCAAGAGAGGATACAGACACACTTCTTTCCTCTGCCGGATACAG
>MSHC01000021.1:28402-108364 GCA_001940995.1 Ruminococcus sp. Phil15 | reverse complement strand
ATACCAAAAATCTTCGATTTTGTGATATAATATTTCAAATTAACCCCCAAACCCTTGATTTATAAGGGTTTGGGGGTTTTTCTGTTACTAACCTGATACTTGGTCAAGTCAATAAAATTATTGTGGACTGCAATTCTTCAATGGTTTTGTGGGTGTAAACCCTTTCACCAACATCAAGGGATTTGTGTCCCATCATCAAATCAATGCACACTTTGTTTGCACCTGCTGAATCAAGTTTTGACCGGAATGTGTGTCTGCATTCATGCGGTGTATGGGACATTGACAACTGTTCCATGATGGCATTCCAAAATATATAATATTGTGAAGCTGACATCTTCTTTCCATTGTATGTGAACAGATATTTGTGTCCTTCTGCTTTGTGTTTCCTGACAAAGTTTTCAATCCTTGGGTGAATTGGGACAAGACGGTCTTTTCCTGCTTTGGTCTTGATACCGCCTTTCATGGTCATCTGTTCAAGGTCAACATTGTCTGATTCAAGGGTCAGCATTTCACTGATTCTGAATCCTGTATATAAAAGAAACAGAACAGTGTCAACCCATTCCTGACTGCTGATGTTCCAAACCGCTTGAACTTCATCTTCACTGAAAGGAAGTTTTGAAGATGGTGGAATTGGGGCAGCGGAAATCAATGCTGAATTCATCTTGGTGATGACATCCAATTCCATTGCAAACTTGTCCAGTTGACCAAATAGGTTCTTGATTGCACCTTGGGTTGAATAACCACATCCGCAGTTGTCAATGACTTCTTGCATTTGGTATGCTTTGATGTTTTTGTATGGCAGATTGTGCAGACCTTCACAGTGTCGGAATGCAGATTTGTGACTGGATGCAGATGACTTTGACATCTTCTGAAAATCCCTTGCAGACCACTTTTCAAACAGTTCCTTCATTGTTATCTTTGCAAGGTCAATGTCAAATGGGTTTCTGTTATACTCTGCAAGTGCAATCATTGCATCTTGTCTTTCCGCATAATACCCAATGACCAAGTATATTGGATGACCTTTGTCATTCCATCCTGATGTTTTTCTTGCACAGAATGGTTTCCTTCTGTTGCCTGATAACTTCACAACAGAACCATATCCATTTGGATTTTTCATAAAATTTCACCTTCCCATTGATTTTCAAGGTGAAATGTGCTATAATATAGGTACAAGTTCACCTTGATTTCTTTTTTCGTGTTTTCATTGTGAATTTGGGTTTTACTTGAACCGGTTGGTGTTGCAGCACTGACCGGTTCTTTCTTTTTATCGGTAACAGGGTAACAGGTAACACATAACTTCTTTATTTTCTTATTTTTAGGGATGTATCAAATTTTTATCATTCTAAAAAATCAAATTTTCAGATAATAAAGAAGTGTTACCCTGTTACCTGTTACTTTTCAGAGCAGTGACCAACTTCTTGATGCACCAATAGATTCCATAACAAACCGCATACATCAACCAAAAGCAGAACACCACCATATAAAAGCATAACAATAACATCCAGTAAATCATTAACACAAAAATCATATAGGCAGCATTCTTCTTGGTTACACGCAATCCGGCACCAAGACGGAATTTTCCAAACACCCTTGATAAACTAATAAACATTACCTTTCCCCTTTCATTTCAATTTCTTTCCGCAGTACGGACAATATTCTTTTTCATCATCTTGATGGTCAATGGTTTCCATAAACCCTGATGAAATGATACCAGTTGGAACGGCAACAAGACCAATTCCAAGAAGTGCAATAATAGCACTTAAAACCTTACCCATTGCAGTGATTGGATAAATGTCACCATAACCAACAGTTGTCAGTGTTGCAACAGACCACCACAGAGCAGAAAACGCATTGTCAAAGACTTCCGGTTGTGCTTTACTTTCAATGTTATACATAAGAACAGAAGCAACAATCATCAGCAGAAGAACAACGAAGATTGAAGAAATCAATTGGTTCTTCTTCCTTCTGAAAACATCCGCAATTGTGGTCAATGCGGTTGTGTATCGGTTCAATTTGAAGATTCTGAACAACCTGATTATGCGTAACATTCGCAGGACACGAAGGTCAACCGGAATGATAAATGGAATGTAAAATGGTAAAATAGCAAACAAGTCAATCAATGCTATAAAAGAAAATATGTATTTTAGTCTTGACTTAAAACCATTCAAATTTGGATATAACAAATCAGCAGTCCACACCCGGCAAAGATATTCAATTGTAAAAATGATTACTGATACTGTTTCAATATAGTAAAAGACTTTTTCTGTTGTGGGTGATATATCAAATGTTTCTGCAATGACCAGTGCAACATTGATGATAATTAGAATCAGAATTCCAATATCAAAAATTCTGCTTGGTACATCATGGGTGTTTGCAGCTTGGATGATTTCAAAAGTTCTTCTTTTAATTTTCTTCATGACCTTGTTCCTTTATTTTATGTATTTCTTTATTTCAAACAGGTCAGTGGTTTAAGAAGTGGAATGGGAACAAAGGCAAACTTTGAATCTATGGCACAGAACAGGGGTTCAGGTTGGCATCTTGAAACCATCAAGGCAACTTCTGCAAATCAACTTCTGATGATTGTTGAACTTGGTACAATGAACACGCAGACAGGCATTGGAAGTGGTGTCACTGGTATCACTGACAATTCTGCATACAACTGTTCCAGTCTTACCGGTTCCACTGCTGACCTTGGTAATGGTACAGGTCAGGCAGCAGAAACCATCAATGAAATTGGTGGTGCTGAAACCGCATACACAACCGCAGGAAAGGTTTCTGTTTCCTATCGTGGTGTTGAAAACCCTTGGGGCAACATTTGGAAGCACATTCAGGGTGTCAACATTTGGGGTGATGGAACAATGGGTGGTGGTCAACCTTACATTGCAAACAACTTCACCTTCAATGAATCCAAGAATTCTGACAACTATGAACCGGTTGGATTTACCCTTGCAAATGCAAGTGGTTATATCAATGCAATGGGTTATGGCAATGAAGAATTTGACTGGTTGCTGATGCCTTCTGAAATCGGTGGTACATCCGCACTTCCTGTTGGTGACTATACCTATGTGACCGCAAATCTGAACGGTTACAGGGTTGCTCTATTGGGCGGTATTTGGTATCATGGTGCTTTTGCGGGCGGTTTCTATTGGAGTTGTACTGCCGGTGTCGGTTATCGTGCTCGGAGTATCAGCGGTCGCCTGCTGTATGTACCCAGTGCAACAGTTTAATTGAAAATCAATGGGCAAACAAAAACTGATATGAAAGATTACCTGTAAAAAAGCATTATTTTAGTTGCTCAATTAGGCAGTAATTGGAATAATGGTACTAATGCAGGCAGTTTCTATTGGAATTGTAATAACAGTGTCAGTAATCGTAATCGGAATATCAGCGGTCACCTACTAAATGCACTAAAAACCCAAAATGTTGTGAACTTGTTTGCCCTGCCACATGGCAAAACATAAAAATAAATTTTTGAACTGTATTGGTAGGATTTTGAATCCGTTTGAAGGTTCAGTTTGAAAGTGCATACAAAAGGAATCCATAAATATGAAAAGACACAGTCATCCAATCGGCAACGAAAGTTGCACTTTGTGGGATGCAATATGTTCTATGGATAACTTGAAAGCTGCACACCAAAATGCAAAGAAAGGAAAAGGATGGTACAAAGAAGTCAAGATGGTTGATGCTGACCCTGAATATTATTTGGGGTTACTTCAAGAAATGCTTATCAATAAGACATACCACACTTCTGAATATCAAACCTTTTACAAGACAGATGGTAATAAGAAACGGTTGATTTATAAATTGCCATACTTCCCGGACAGAATTTGTCAATGGGCAGTTCTGCAAGTGATTGAACCAATCCTTTTGCGAAACTTCACCGCAGACACTTATTCTGCTATTCCGGGCAAAGGTATTCACCTTTGTCTGCACAATATTCAGAAAGCAATGCAAACTGATGTGAAGGGGTCACAATACTGCTTGAAAATTGATGCAAAGCAGTATTACCCTTCCATCAATCATCAGATTCTAAAAGAAAAATACAGGCGATTGTTCAAAGATGATAACCTTCTGTGGTTGCTTGATGAAATTATTGATTCAACACCGGGTGATTCAGGCATTCCCATTGGTAATTATTTAAGTCAGTACAGTGGAAATTATTATCTTTCCGCATTTGACCACTGGATAAAAGAAGTCAAAGGTATAAAGCATTATTTCAGGTACATGGATGATATTGTTATCTTGCATGAATCAAAAGCATACCTGCACCAATTAAGAAAAGAAATTGATGAATACTTCCACACCAAATTGAAGTTGACAGTCAAGGAAAATTGGCAGGTCTTTCCCACATTCAAAAGGGGTCTTGATTATGTAGGGTACAGGTCTTTTCTTGAATTCACCTTGTTAAGAAAAAGCACTTGCAAAAACTTCAAGGTGAAGATGGTTGCCATAAATAAGAAAAGATTGAACGGACAAGAACTGACCTATTCAGAATGGTGTTCAATCAATTCTTACAAAGGGTGGTTGAAACACTGTGACAGTTACAGACTGCAACAGAAATATTTGAAACCACTTGAAGAATATGCAGAAAACTATTATCTGCAAAACATTAAAAAGAAAGGGTGAAAGCAATGGTTGATTACGGAAGAATCAGAAGCACAGTCAGACCGGAAGAACAGGTTGTTGATGAATTCAGTGTTTGGGTCAATACCGACATTCAGGAAGTGAAGGTTGACCATGACGGTGATGTTCACACTGAATTTGAATTCAACCAAGTCCAATATTCCAAGGATGAATTCATTGAAATGATTTCAGAGCAGAACAAGGAACTGAACCATTTGATGAACACTATTTTGGGGGTGAATGAGTAATGGCAAACAAAGAATTCATTGCACAACAGATGAACAGGTTCTTTCAAATTATGGCTGGTCAGATGCAGTTGGATGATACAACTGCAATGGAAATTGCTGATTTATATGAACCTTGGGAAATCGGCAAAAATTATGAAGTCGGTAAAATCGTGAAGTATGGGGTGAATGCAGATGGTGAAACGCAGCTTTACACCGTCATTCAGGCACACACTTCACAGGCATCTTGGACACCTGACACCGCAGTGTCTTTGTTCAAGGCAGTTGGTTTCACTGATTCCGGTGTTTCTGTATGGACACAACCCCTTGGTGCAACTGATGCATACATGAAGGGTGATATTGTTTCCCATAAAGACAAAACTTGGACTTCTGACATTGACAACAATGTTTGGGAACCGGGTGTCTATGGGTGGACAGAAACAAGTGTCTGAAAGGGGTGATTTGCCTATGATTTGACCACACAGGCAAGTTTGTCCCCATAGGGTATGGAATTATACCCCTAAACACAAAACCGCCTTGTAGGGCAAATGAGAGCCTTACAGGGCGGTTATTATTTACAGAAAGGAATGGTGAAAGATGTGCTGACTGAATTTTTGATGACAACCTACACAATAGCACTTCCAATTTTACTTGGATATATTGTTTGGTTGTTAAAAAGACAGAAAAGGGACAGGGATGCCAATAGCAAGGGAACAATGCTTCTTTTGCGTGTGCAACTCATTGAATATCATGACAAGTACACTAAACTGGGTGAAATTTCTTCATACGCATACCAAAATTTTATAGAAATGTATGAAGTATATCACGCACTTGGTGGAAATGGTATGGTTACCAAAATGCATGATGAAATTGAAGAATTACATTTGAAAAGGAAAGGATGAAAGACATGAAGAATATTGATTGGAAAGCAAAGTTGACAAGCAGAAAGTTTTGGGTGGCAGTTGTGACCTTTGTCACATCCCTGATTATTGCCTTTGGTGCAAGTGAAGCAGTTGCAACACAGGTGACAGGTGTCATCATGGCAGGTGCATCCATGATTGCTTACATTATCGGTGAAGGTCTTGTTGATGCAAAGAGAACGGACAACACCAACAATGATGAAAGTGAAGGTGAATAATCATGGCAGATGAAAAGAAGGTTCTTGACCTTGACTTTGAACTTCCGGAAGGTGAAGAAATCACCGCAGAAACTGTTGATGAATTATCAAATGGAAAGGGTGAAGAATAATGTTCACAAACAGTCCTTTGGTATCCTATACCAAATTAAGTCCTAACCATTCAGGACAGAGAAATCACGCAATTGACACCATCACCATTCACTGTGTGGTGGGTCAGTGTTCGGTTGAAACCCTTGGAAACATCTTTGCACCTACTTCAAGACAGGCATCTTCCAACTATGGTGTAGGTGTTGATGGTAGAATTGGAATGTATGTTGAAGAAAAGAACCGTTCTTGGTGTACTTCTTCCGCAGCCAATGACCACAGAGCCATCACCATTGAAGTTGCAAGTGACACAACTGAACCCTATGCAGTCAGGGACAATGTGTTTGCAGCTTTGCTTGACCTTGTAACCGACATCTGCAAAAGAAATGGCATCAAGAAGTTGGTTTGGTCAACCAATAAGACTGACAGAGTAAACCACAAAAACGGATGCAACATGACGGTTCACAGGGACTATGCAAACAAGTCCTGTCCGGGTAAATACCTTTATGACAGACATGGTGAAATTGCTGCCGAAGTCAACAAAAGACTTGGTGCTGATGAACCCAAGGTTGAAACCCCGGCAACCACTTCTGCAATCAAGAAGGGTGATGTGGTTTCCATCAATTCTGATTCTGCAACCTATTATGACGGAAAGAAGAAGGTTCCGGCATGGGTCAGAAAGAAGAAATGGATTGTCAAAGAAGTCAAGGGTGACAGGGCGGTCATTGACCAAAGTCAGGATGGCAAGAATGCCATTTGCAGTCCCATCAATGTCAAGTTCTTGACTGTTGACGGTGCAAAGGTGGAAGCACCCAAGACCGAAACTTTCAAATCCTATCTTGCAAAGGTCACTGCATCTGCCTTGAATATCCGCAAGGGTGCAGGAACAAACTTTGCAGTGACTGGTGTCATCAGGGACAAAGGAACTTACACCATAGTTGCTGAATCCAAGGGTCAGGGTTCAACAAATGGATGGGGCAAGTTGAAGTCCGGTGCAGGTTGGATTTCCCTTGACTTTGTCAAGAAAGTCTGATGCTAACCTGTTACTAATGAGATACTAACCACACCGATTTTCAAGGGTTTCAAAGATGTTCAAATTCAGTCAAAACCTTGAAAACAAAGCATCCGCAACCCCTTGAAAATTGAACAGATTTATGATATAATAAACGCAGGCAGATGAACTGCTCGATAAATCGGAAGTTTGAAGGAGAAATATAATGAAACGTGAACTTGGTATCGCACGCTGCGGATTAGCTTGTTGCTTATGTTCCGAAAATGCAGAATGCAAAGGATGTAAACAGGACGGCTTTCTGGATCTTTCGTGGTGCAAGGACGCAGAATGGTGTGAAAACAGAAAATGTGTGATTGAAAAGAAATTAAACGGATGTTATGAATGTGAGCCGGCAAACTGTCGAAAAGGTTTATATGCGGAAAAAATCAAGGCACGGGCTTTTGCAGAATTTGCGAGAAGATACGGTATTTCAGAGTTATTAGACTATTTGGAACGCAATGAAAAAGCAGGAATTGTTTATCATAGAGAGGGAATTATTGGCGACTATGATGACTTTGATGATGTGGAAAAACTGATTCATTTTATCAAAACAGGTGAAAGATAGCTTCAGGTTTCTCAATCGCCTAAACCAAAACAGAACATTTACATAGCAGTCAAGTAAAACACTTGGCTGTTTTTTGTATTATGTTAAATAGCAAAAAAGAGGGCTACCACTTCGGTAGTCCTCTTATACTTAGCAAAAATTATTCTGCTGTCTTCTTAGCGCCCTGCTCGTCCTCTACTACGCCCTTAAAGCCGGCAGCAAGACCTGCGAGGCTCTGGATTTCGCTCGGAATGATAATCTTTGTAGCGTTGCCGTTTGCAACCTGTGGGAACGAGTCGATTGCCCTGTACTTGAGTACGTTTTCGCTCGGATTTGCTTCGTTAAGCTTTACAACAGCTTCAGCCTTAGCGTTCTGCACGTTTGTGATAGCGAGAGCTTCACCTTCGGACTCACGGATTTTCTTTTCTCTTACAGCGTCTGCTCTGAGAATCATAGCCTGCTTTTCAGCCTCAGCCTTGAGGATTGCAGCCTGCTTATCAGCCTCTGCACGAAGAATCTTAGATTCCTTTTCACCCTCTGCTACGAGGATCTGAGACTTCTTCTCACCTTCTGCCTGGAGAATCTTTTCACGTCTTTCACGTTCAGCCTTCATCTGACGCTCCATTGCGTCCTGAATTTCTCTAGGCGGGAGAATATTTTTAAGCTCTACCTTTAGCACCTTGATGCCCCAACGGTCGGTTGCCTCGTCGAGGATAGTAGTGATGGAAGTATTGATGTTATCTCTTGAAGTAAGTGTAGCGTCAAGCTCCATACCGCCGATGATGTTACGGAGAGTTGTCGCTGTGAGGTTTTCGATTGCAGAAAGAGGTCTTTCAACGCCGTAGGTATACTGCTTTGCGTTTGTTACCTGATAGAAAACGACCGTGTCGATCTGCATCGAAACGTTATCCTTTGTGATAACCGACTGCGGTCTGAAATCTACAACTCTTTCCTTGATAGAAACCTTCTGAGCAATTCTGTCAACGAACGGCCAAAGGAAAACAACGCCTGTGCCGTTTGCGCTGTGGAATGTACCGAGTCTTTCGATTACATATACATAAGCCTGCGGAACGATCTTAATTCTTGTGATAAGATAGATGATGACGATAAAGATTACCGCCATAAGGATATATGGACCCATATTAATTTACCTCCGAATTCAATTTAGTTTTTAACTGTAAGCTTTGCGCCGTCAACCTTGACAACAGTAACCGTTGAGCCTTCCTCAATGATTTCGCCGTCAACGCTTTCTGCCGCCCAGTATGTACCGTTCAGCTTTACTCTGCCCTTTGAGATAGCGCCGTTGATAGTTTCTGTAACGACGGCTACCCTGCCGATATCAAGCTCGCTGTTTGTAGGCACCTTATTGCTGAAGAACTTCCTTACGAGCGGTCT
The DNA here is from genome assembly GCA_001940995.1 of Ruminococcus sp. Phil15. GTDB lineage: Bacteria > Bacillota > Clostridia > Oscillospirales > Ruminococcaceae > UBA7477. The sequence continues at coordinate 99,305 of MSHC01000021.1, read as the reverse complement.
TGTTGCGACTAGAGCGACGATTGAAACCGCCATAAAAACAACAAGCTGCGGCCAGAATCCGACTTCAAAGATTGCAAGCAGGAGGGATACGAGCGCTCCGAGTGCAAGCCAAATGCTGACAAGCTGGAATGTTACAGCTTCAAATACAAGGAAGAATACAAATGCGGCTGCCCAAAAAATAATAAAACCGGTTTCCATATTATATCTCCTTTCCCCCATAAATATAAAGCATCATGTAAATATTATTTACATTGTTATTATAATATCATATTACGGAGCAAATTGCAATAGTTTTCCGAAAATAATTTTGAACTTTTTGTTAAACGAACGTTTTGTAACATACTCTTAACCGAATGTTAAATATTTATTAACATCCTATGCCATCAGCTTAACCATAACCGCTTTCTGTGCGTGGAGGCGGTTTTCAGCCTCGTCGAAAATTTCGTCGGCGTGAGCTTCAAACACCTTAGCAGTGATTTCTTCCTCGCGGTGTGCAGGGAGACAATGCTGAACCATAGCGTCGTGCTTTGCGCTTGCCATAACCTCGTCGTTTATCTGGAAACCAGCAAAAACCTGCTTACGGATTTCAGCCTCATGCTCCTCGCCCATTGACGCCCATACGTCTGTATAGAGAACGTCTGCGTCCTTGGCGGCCTCTACAGGAGAAGTTGTGATAACGAGCTTATCACCGTATGCCTTAGCAAATTCAAGCACCTCTGCGTCAGGCTCATAGCCCTTAGGGCAGGCAATTGAAACGCTCATACCTACTTTAAGGCAACCTACTATGAGAGAGTTTGCCATATTGTTGCCGTCACCGATAAAGCAGAGCTTCAGTCCCTCAAGCACGCCCTTATACTCACGGATCGTCATAAGGTCCGCAAGAACCTGACAAGGGTGACAGAAGTCGGTAAGTCCGTTGATAATAGGGATAGAGCCGTACTCTGCGAGGTCCTCTACCTCTTTCTGCGCAAAGGTACGAATCATAATGCCGTCGAGGTAGCGGGAAAGAACCCTTGCAGTATCCTCGACAGGCTCGCCCCTACCTATCTGCAGGTCACGGCTGGAGAGGAAAAGCGCCTGACCGCCGAGCTGGTACATACCTGTTTCAAAAGAAACACGGGTACGGGTTGAGGACTTCTGGAAAATCATACCGAGCGTCTTGCCCTTTAAGTGCTTATGCTCGATGCCGTTTTTCTGCTCGTACTTGAGCTGGTCTGCGAGATTTAAGATGTCGATTATTTCGTCCTTTGAAAGGTCGAGAAGCTTGAGTAAATGTTTCATTTTGTTACCTCCGTTTATGTAATTTAGTTTGAAAGTACGTTCTTTAAGATTTCGAGTCCCTTATTGATCTCCTCGTAAGAGATGTTAAGAGGCGGCAGGAGTCTTAGCTTCTCCTTTGCCGTCAGGACAAGCAGTCCCTTATCCAAGCACTGCTTGCAGGCTTCTGCGGCGGTTTTGCCCTTAATTGTAATGCCTATCATAAGACCCATACCCGAAAGCGACTCAACGGCTTCGATTTCGAGGAGCTTACTTCTCAGGTATTCCGCCTTTTCGTTTACCTGCTTTTCAAACTCCCTGTCGCACACCTTATTTAAAACGACAAGTCCGCCTGCACAGGCGAGCGGGTTTCCGCCGAAGGTTGAGCCGTGCGTTCCCTTTCCGAGGACGTCGCAGCAGGTTTCGTCTGCGAGGCAAGCGCCTATCGGCACGCCGCCCGCAAGTCCCTTGGCGAGGGTCGTGATATTCGGTTTAACGCCGAAATTCTGAGATGCCAGAAGCTTGCCGGTTCTGCCGACTCCTGTCTGGACTTCGTCCACGATAACCAGTATATCACGCTTTTTGCACTCGTCAAATATATAGCTTACAAAGTCCTTATCTAAGGCAATTACTCCGCCCTCGCCCTGCACAAGCTCTATCATTACGGCGCAAACCGTATCGTCTAGCTTATCAGCAAGGTCTGCTATATCGTTTGCCTTAGCGTACCTAAATCCCTCGACAAACGGGAAGAAGTAGTTATGGAAAACGTCCTGTCCTGTTGCGGAGAGGGTAGCTATAGTTCTGCCGTGGAAGCTGTTTACGAGTGTTATAATATTATGCCTGCCTTTGCCGTATTTATCAAAGCTGTATTTTCTTGCAAGCTTGATTGCACACTCGTTTGCTTCTGCGCCTGAGTTTCCGAAAAACACCTTGCTGTAACCTGTTTCCTCGCAAAGTTTCTTAGCGAAATCCGCCTGAACCTTTGTATAATAGTAATTTGACGTATGCTGAATGCTCTTTACCTGATTGCACACAGCCTCGACCCAATCGCTGTCGCAGAAGCCAAGCGAATTTACGCCGATGCCTGAGCCGAAGTCGATATACTGCTTTCCGTCCTCGGCGGCTGCCACACGGTTTTCACCGCTTTCCATAACCACGTCGAACCTGCCGTATGTACCCATAACGTAGTCGTTAAACTGTTTTATTGTTTCCATGTTAGAATAACCTTCTTTATGATATATTATTTTCCCTTTCTGGGATTTTCCTTTATTTTTGCTTTTATAAAGTCCTTGAACTCTGTGCTGTCGCCTGTTTCAAAAAGCTCCTTATCGGAATAATAGACCTTATCGTCATCTGCAAAGAGATAAAAACGCTTCTTGGTTTCTATCATTCCGATGATTTTGGAATAGCTGATATCCTTTTTATTATCCTTGATTGTTGCTGAAAATCGGTTGTCATAAAAGTCGCAGTAGACGCCGACGTTGAGAACTTTGTTCTTATCGGTATCATAGCTTTTCTGCGCTTCAAGCACGCCCGAAAACAGCGTCGGGTACAGAAACAGGAATGCAAAGCCTGCCGACATAAGTGCGAGGATATCCTCCATAATTATTACGTCATACACGCACAGCATCAGGCTTATCACGCCGCAGACAATAAGCAGCGGTCTTATTTTCCTTTCGGCAAAGTGTTTTCTGACCTTTACAAACTCGAAATACTCATTTTTATCTCTGAGCACTCCTTTTGCGGAAAAAAGCTTTTTATCCATATGGCTTCCTCCGTATCAGACAAACTGTGTGCCGACGCCCTCGTTTGAAAGAAGCTCAATAAGAATCGAGTGAGGCACTCTGCCGTCGATGATAACGGTTTTTCTGACGCCACGTCTTATAGCCTCCACGCAGCAGTCAATTTTAGGGATCATACCTCCGCTGATTATACCCTGCTTCTTGAGGTATGCTACCTCGCTTATGCTGCACTCCGGAATGAGGGTTGTTTCGTCGTCCTTATCTCTTAAAAGTCCTGCTATATCGGTCATAAGGATAAGATTTTCTGCTCTGAGGCAGGCGGCGATTCTTGCGGCGGCTGTATCTGCGTTGATATTATAGGTCTGACCGTCGGGGCTTGTTGCAACGGTTGAGATTATAGGAACATAGCCTGCGTTCATAGCGTCTATGATAGGCTTTGTTGAAACGCTTGTGATTTCTCCGACATAGCCGAGGTCGTTTTCTCCCTCGTGCTTCTTAGCCATAAGCATACCGCCGTCGATACCGCACATACCTATCGCTCTGCCTCCGTGAAGCTGGAGGTGGGAAACAAGCTCCTTATTGAGCTTTCCTGCAAGCACCATCTGCACAACTTCCATAGTTTCCTTATCCGTATAACGAAGTCCGCCGACAAACTTGCTTTCGATATTGAGTCTGCCGAGCATAGCGTTGATTTCCGGGCCGCCGCCATGCACGAGGACGACCTTGATTCCGACAGCGGAAAGCAGCACGATATCCTCCATAACGGCTTCCTTTAGCTTTTCGTTTGTCATAGCGTTTCCGCCGTACTTTACAACGACTACCTTATTATTATACTTCTGGATATACGGAAGCGCATCTATAAGCACTTCGCTTCTGATTTTATTGCTGATTTCCATAACTTTATCTGTCCTTTATGTTATTAATTATTGCCGTGATAATATGCCGCATCGTTGAGGGCTTTTAATGCGCCCTCTGCGTCCTTTAAGCCGAACATCACACCGTTTACGCCGGAATTTACCACTCTGCCGTTCACGTTTACCGCCATACGGGCAGTAAACTTATATGCGACGTCTGCCTTATCGTCCTTCCTGTTTACTATGACGGGATTTGCGATATACTGAACCGCCGTTTCCGTGACTCTCGTGCCTATAAGGGTGATAAGTCTTGTATCGGTAACTGCATAGACGGCCCGATTTCCGTCCTTCTTCGTCAGCCTTGCAAAGCCTACAAACATAACGACTATTATTGCCACGATAAGAATTGACATATCCCATGTTGTCGCTGTTACTATAACGCCCAGCGCAATAATCCATATCATCGTCAGTACACCACAGCCGTTTGCGGCGTTTCTTACAAACGGAACTGTTCCTGAGCCTGCCCAGAACACTCTTTCTCCTTGACGGACAATACCCGTAAGCCTTTGCATACAATATTTATAGTCCTGCTCGTCTCTTGCATATTCGCAGGTTTCCTCGCCGCAGTTATAGTCGTGGTGGATATCGCCGTTGTACGAATTATCATCGGTATACTGTGAGTCCTGCCGGGAATAGTCGGAGCTTGAGTACCTGTCGCTTCCGTAGCCCGAAAAATCGCTGTCACGCTCAGCCTCACGCTCTTTCATATAACGCTCGTACTCGTCGTCCTCGTCTTTTCTGCCGAAAAACATTACTTACCTCCAGAGCTTATGAACGGTAATCTCCGTTTATCTTTACATAGTTGTATGTGAGGTCGCAGCCCCATGCCTTTGCGCTTGCAGTTCCTGCATTAAGCTTTACTGTGATTACGATTTCGTCCTCCAAAAGAATTTCCTTTGCGGTTTCCTCGGAAAACTCAATTCCTGCTCCGTCCTTGCAGACATCAATACTGCCCTTTGCTGAGGACATTGAAACGTCAACCTTTTCGATATCGAACTGTGCGTCTGCGTAGCCTACTGCACAGAGGACACGTCCCCAGTTTGCGTCGGCGCCGAACATTGCGCATTTTAAAAGATTTGAACCGATAACGCTCTTTGCGACAGTGATTGCCGTATCGAGGTCGGGAGCGCCCACGCACTCACATTCCAGTAGCTTTGTTGCGCCCTCGCCGTCCTTGGCGAGCATTCTTGTCATATTCATCATTACTGTATAGAGGGCATTTTTGAAAGCATCGAAGTCCTTGCCCTCTGCGTTTATTTCTTCATTTTTGCAAAGTCCGTTAGCCATAACGCATACCATATCGTTTGTTGAGGTATCTCCGTCAACCGAGAGGCAGTTATATGTGACCTTAACGACCTCGGACAGCGCTTTTTGAAGCATCTTCGTGGATATTGCGCAGTCGGTCGTGATAAAGTTCAAGGTTGTAGCCATATTAGGCTTTATCATACCGCTGCCCTTTGCCATACCGCCTATTACTGCGGTTTTTCCGCCTACCTCAAAGGTAACTGCAACCTCTTTCTTGACTGTATCGGTTGTCATAATGGCTGTTACAGCCTGCTCGTTTCCGTCATAGGAGAGCTTTTCTACAAGCTTCGGCACTGCCCTCTCAATCGGCTCTATCGGCAAAATCTGACCTATAACGCCTGTCGATGCGACGATTACTTCTTCGGGGGAAATTCCCAGTTCGTTTGCCGTAAGCTCGCACATACGGAATGCTTTTTCTTTGCCGTCTGCGTTGCAGGTATTTGCGTTTTTGGAGTTTGCGATAACGGCTCTTGCTTTTCCGCCCGTTTTTGCAAGGTTTTCCTTTGTTACTGTGATAGGTGCGCCCTTGACCTTATTGAGCGTATAGACCGCTGCGGCGTTGCATATTACATCTGAAACGACCATACCTATGTCGTTCTTTGGGCTGCTGCTTTCTGACGCGCTTTTCTTTATTCCGCAGTATACGCCGCTTGCTTTAAAGCCCTTTGCGGCACAGACGCCGCCGTCTGTAAAATTCATATTTCCTATTAAATTCATATCAATCAATCTGCTTTCTGTATATTTTATTAAAGACCCGTACCCTCGTCTATGCCGAGCATAATATTCATATTCTGGACTGCGGCGCCCGATGCGCCCTTTCCTAAGTTATCGAGTCTTGACGCTAACAGTATTCTGTCGTCGTTTCCGAAAACGAATATCTGCATATCGTTTGTTCCCTCCAGATCATTTGCGGAGAGGAAGCCGTCGTGGAGTGTATCTGCACCGCCAAGCTCCATTACCTTTACAAACCTCTGTCCGTCATAGTGTGCGGACAGGATCTCGTGGATATCCTTTGGCGTATACTTCTTAGGAAGTGTTCTGGCAATGAGCGGCAGGCTTACCACCATACCTGCGTAGTAGTCGTCCACGATAGGGTTAAACATCGGCGAAAACTCAAGTCCGCATATTTTCTGCATTTCAGGGATATGCTTATGATTTTGCGTGAGGGCGTACTGTCTTGGTGAATATGCTCCCTTTGACTTATCAGCACTTTCAATATTTGCTATCATCTTCTTGCCGCCGCCGCTGTATCCCGAAACTGCGTGGGAGATAACGGGGTAATCCTTTGGAAGTACGCCTGCCTGAACGAGGGGATACACGAGTGAGATAAATCCGCTTGCATAGCATCCTGGATTAGCGACTCTCTTTGAATTTGCGATCGCTTCTCTGTGCGCTTTTGAAAGTTCTGGGAAGCCGTAGTCCCATGCAGGGTTTGTTCTGTGTGCGGTAGAAGCGTCGATAATTCTTACCTTATCGTTTTCAATGAGCGACACCGCTTCGACAGATGCGGCATCGGGCAGGCAGAGGAATGTTATATCCGACTCGTTTATGAGTTTTTTTCTCTCGTTTACGTCCTTGCGCTTATCCTCGTCGATGAGGATAATTTCGAGGTCGTCTCTTCTTGCGAACCTGTCAAAAATCTGAATGCCTGTTGTTCCCTCTTTACCGTCTATAAAAATCTTTGTTTTCATCTTAATTCATATCCTTTTACGAAAGCTTTGCTTTTACATATTCAATCTGTGCCTTAACGCACTCGGGTGCGGGACCGCCGTCCGCTTTTCTCTGCATAACGCAGGTTTCAAGGTTTATTGCGTCATAGACATCGTTATCGAAGGTTTCGCAGAGCGCCTTATACTCGGAAAGCGGAAGCGTTTCAAGGGTCAGACCCTTTTCGATACACTTAGCGACGAGCGTACCTGTAATCTTATATGCGTCCCTGAATGCAAGTCCCTTTTTAACGAGGTAGTCTGCGCAGTCGGTAGCGTTTATAAAACCTTTTGCGGCGGCATTTCTCATATTTTCGGGAAGCACCCTCATTGTGTCAAGCATAGGGACAAATGTTTTAAGGCACAGCTTAACGGTATCTACTGCGTCGAATATAGCAGGCTTATCCTCCTGCATATCCTTGTTATAGGCAAGCGGAGTGCCTTTCATCATTGTGAGAAGCGTATTCAAATCGCCGTACACTCTGCCCGTTTTACCTCTGATAAGCTCTGTAATATCGGGGTTTTTCTTCTGCGGCATAATGGACGAGCCTGTTGCGAAGGCATCGTCAAGCTCTATGAATTTGAATTCCCACGAACACCACATAACGATCTCCTCGGAAAATCTTGAAAGGTGCATCATAAGTATCGAGATAACGTTTGCAAGCTCGATACAGAAATCTCTGTCCGAGACTCCGTCCAAAGAGTTCTGCGAGATATCGTCAAAGCCTAAAAGCTCGCAGACACGTTTTCTGTTTATGGGGTAGGTCGTCGAAGCGAGCGCTCCGCTTCCGAGCGGCAGGACGTTCATACGCTTCTTTGCGTCCTGAAGTCTTTCTCTGTCACGCAGAAGCATCTGTGCATAAGCCATAACGTGGTGGGCGAAAGTAATCGGCTGCGCTCTTTGCAGATGCGTATAGCCCGGCATAATAGTTGTCATATTCTGCTCTGCAAGCTTTATTATTGTTTCGATAAGGCTTTCCGCAAGCTTTACGATACTGTCTATTTCATCTCTCAGATACATTCTGATATCGAGAGCGACCTGGTCGTTACGGCTTCTTGCTGTATGGAGTCTTTTACCTGCGTAGCCTATTCTTTCAGTAAGCTCCGCTTCTACAAACATATGTATATCTTCGGCGTTAGGGTCAACGGCAAGCTCTCCGCTTTCCAGATCCGCAAGAATTCCCTTTAATCCTTCGATAATTGCCAAGCTCTCGCTCATTTCGATAATGCCGCTTTCTCCGAGCATTGTAGCGTGTGCGATAGAGCCCATAATATCGTGCTTATACATTCTTGCGTCAAAGGAAATAGACGAATTAAAGTCGTTTACTCTTTCATCGACTTCCTTTGAAAATCTTCCTGCCCACATCATATCTGCCATAAAAAATCTCCATTCCGCCGCCCTGCGGCGGCACAAAATAATCATTAAATTCAACTGCGTTTCCAAAGGAAACAAAAATGGGCTGGGTCTCATTTTTAAGTTGAATTTGAAGCGTGAACAGGTTATCCTTAAACTTTGTTCTGCGTAGTTGTTCACGCTAATTCTACTAATATCTGTTTTCTGCGTTCTTATGTTTCATTACGCCCAGCATGGCGATTTGCTCTGTTCGGCAAATTCCCTGCCGTGCGAAAGTGGTCTTAAGCTTCCGATGACTTATCCTTTGCAAGCCAATGAATCGAGGTAAACGTTAATATACCATAGACTACTGCGCCGAGTAAAATTGTGATAAGGAGCGCCGCCATCTTTTCTTCGGGGTCGGATTTTGATAATTCGATAAACTCATCCGCCTTTTTCTTGCTGATATCAAGAAGGTCGATAAGCTCTCTGTCTGTCATATCGAGGACTCCTTCGCCATACTCTTTAATTGCTCCTGACATTGTATAGAGCATAGAGTTAAGCTTGAATGCAACAAATGAGATGCCCATTACTATGCCGACAAAGCCTGTTCTTACTATTGCGCTTATCTTTTTACAGTAATTGTTGGCGCAAAAGATACTGAGGAAAAACGCAGCAATGCCTGCGATAAATCCGATATTAAAACCGGTTGTCATTCGCAGGAGCGAGGAAACGGTATCCTCCGCAAAGATGTCGCCGTCTGTTGCAGCGAGTGCCATAAGTCCTGCAAACGAGATGAGATAACCTACCGCGCCTACGATTACCGCAACTCTGAAAACTGTTCCTACAAGCTTATTGTTTGCCATAAAAAGCACCCTCTTTAACGAAATTTTGTATTCTTTAAAAAACCACATGGGCAAAGCGGGAAACCGAGGGTATGTTCCTCAGCTCCGGCGCTCTGCCCTGTTGTATTCTTTGGGATTTTGACTCTAAGGATTTATTCCTTGCCTGTTTCCATAAGGTACTGCTCAATGAGCTTGGAAACGTCAATTCCGTTGATTTTAAGTCCGTCGATAATGCAGTCGTTGATTTCGACATTCGTGAGGTCGCAATGTGCAAAGGTTGCGCCTCTCATAACAGGGTTCTTAAATTCGCAGTTGTTCATAATGCTGCAGCCGAATCTTGTACCGGTCATATTAACGCCGAGAAATCTTGCATCTGCCATATAGATGTCCGTAAAATCTGCGTTCTTCATATTGATGTTGTTGAGCTTAGCGTCGCAAAGGTTTACGTCGTCAAAATAAGCTCCCTTGAGGTTTACATTCTTGAACTTTGTATCTCCGAGGTTAACGTCCTCGAATGAGGAGTTCGGAAGGCTGTCGTATGAGATAGCAACCTTCTTGTCGAGCTCGTGTTCGTATTTGATATTGTCAGCCATTGTAAAATCCTCCTTTTAGATTTTATCTGAGTACCTGCTGTTACTTATTATTTCTCTTTTGCTCAAGCTTTGCTCTTACCTTGATCGGGAGTCCGAAGAGGTTGATGAAGCCTGCGCTGTCCTTCTGGTTATAAACCTCGTCAGCGTCAAAGGTTGCAACTTCTTCATCATAGAGGGTGTACGGAGATGTAACGCCTGCGTTGATAATGTTGCCCTTATAGAGCTTGAGTCTTACGTCGCCTGTAACGGTTTTCTGCGTTTCGGCAACGAATGCGCTCATAGCTTCACGGAGAGGCGTATACCACTGACCGTTATATACGATATCGGCAAACTTGATTGAGAGATACTGCTTAACTCTAGCGGTTTCCTTATCGAGTGTAATTGTTTCAAGAACCTCGTGAGCATGGTAGAGGATTGCTCCGCCCGGCGTTTCATAAACGCCTCTTGACTTCATACCTACAAGACGGTTTTCAACGAGGTCTGCAAGGCCGATACCGTTTTCGCCGCCGAGCTTATTGAGTGTTGAAACAAGCTCTGTGCCGTTCATTTCCTTGCCGTCGATTGCGGTAGGAACGCCCTTTTCAAAGTGAATTGTAACATAAGTCGGCTTGTCGGGAGCCTGAATCGGGGAAACGCCCATTTCGAGGAAGCCCGGCTTTTCGTACTGCGGCTCGTTTGCAGGGTTTTCGAGGTCAAGTCCCTCGTGCGAGAGGTGCCAGATGTTCTTATCCTTAGAGTAGTTTGTTTCTCTGTTTATCTTGAGAGGAATGTTGTGAGCCTCGGCGTAGTCGATTTCTTCATCTCTTGACTTGAGGTCCCAAATTCTCCAAGGTGCGATAATTTCCATATCGGGAGCGAAAGCCTTGATAGCAAGCTCAAATCTTACCTGGTCGTTGCCCTTGCCTGTGCAGCCGTGGCAGATAGCGTCTGCGCCTTCCTTGATTGCGATTTCGGCAATTCTCTTAGCGATGATAGGACGTGCGAACGATGTGCCGAGCATATATCTGTTCTCGTAGATTGCGCCTGCCTGTACGGTTGGGTAAACATAGTCTGTGATAAATTCTTCTGTGAGGTCCTCGATGTAGAGCTTGGAAGCGCCTGTCTTGATTGCCTTTTCTTCAAGGCCGTCAAGCTCCGTTCCCTGTCCTACGTTACCTGATACGGCAATTACCTCGCAGTTATTGTAGTTTTCCTTGAGCCACGGAATGATGATAGATGTGTCAAGTCCTCCCGAATAAGCAAGAACTACCTTTTTGATTTCCTTAGCCATAACAAATTTCTCCTTTGAATGTTATTGTGATGTTATTATGATTATACATCATTTCATAGATATATGCAAGCTTTTATGTATAATTTCAGCTAGTTATACATAGAAACGCATACTTTCTGTGATTTCTATGCAAAATTACACAATTTTATGCATAAAAATAATGTATATTCAGAACAAAGCGCTTTTTTCAAAGCTATAACACATTAATTATATCACGAACAGTACCGATTTGCAAGGCTTCAGAGGCATTTTTGAGTCTCAAAACAAAATAAAAAAGTATTGACAAAATAGCGCCCAGCTGTTATTATATAGATATGGATGCAAGGGGTATTAGCGCAGTTGGGAGCGCGCCACACTGGCAGTGTGGAGGTCACGGGTTCGAATCCCGTATGCTCCACCATGGAAAAACCCTCTTTTGTCTTTCAAAGCAAGAGAGGGTTTTTCGTAAGCAAAGATATTTTACATACCTAAATGGAAAATAACAGGACGAATTTTAAAGCGACGGAATCAAAATTACCGAGTAACAGAGTATACAGCAGATTATATTATGTTTGAGAGAAAATATATGATAAATGTGCTGTGAGCATCAAAAAGGTTGAATATTCACTGACCGAAAAGGGTAAATCGGTTGTTCCGATTACACATAGCATTTGTAAGCGGTTGGGAGCTTTCTGCAAAGAGGACGGCGAAAGCAAGATGATACAATGCAAGAAACACGAATAAAAATAAGGGGTTTATTATAGGCAATATTACGTTTACAAAAGAAAAACGATTTTCAGAAAAGCAGGCACAGGATTTATCTTTGTCAGTAAACTGGGTATCAGGCAATTATCCGTCAAGATTACGCAAGGCGCTTAAACACTCGTCTACCGTTATAACTGCTTGGGATAACGATAAATTAGTTGGATTGCTCCGAGCATTAGACGACAGTGAAATGGTCACATATATCCACTATGTATTGGTACATCCCGACTATCAAGGCAATGGCATTGCAGGAACAATGGTGTAGTTTTTGTTTATGGATTTTAAGTTTTAAGAGGTAGTAAAATGTCTAAAAAAATTTATCAATATTTGGTTTTAACATTCACTATAACCTATTTATTTTGGGGATTTGATATAATTTTAAGCAAAGTAGGATTATATGAACATCCCACATACAATATAGGAATTATTTTTTATGTCATTGCTGTATGCGCTCCTGCAATCAGTGGATATGTTGTTATGCAAAATGAATCTGACGAAAGCGGAATATGTTATTTTATAAAATCTTCTTTTAAGTTTAATCAGCCAATTTTAGAAATTTTATTAATTGGTATCTTTATGGCAATTCGATTTGGAATACCATTTTTATTTGGTGATGTAAGTATCATTGGCAATTGGTGGCAAGTAGTTGTTTTTACACCTGTAATGTTATTATTTGGTGGGCTTGAAGAAATTGGGTGGAGAGGGTATTTGCAACCTAAACTGGAAAAAAGTTTGGATTTTTTGTTGCCACTTTGATAAATAGTGCTATATGGATTGTATGGCATATTCCACTTTGTTTTATTAAAGGCACATATCAATATTCGGGGAATTATTTATGGTTTGCAGTTTCATCGGTAGGCTCAGCCTTTTCACTTGCAGCTATCAATAAAATAGGAGGAAGTATATTACCATGCATTCTCTTTCATTCTATTTGTAATGCGATTGTAAGTTATGGGATATCAATTAATGAGGGTGTAGGAATTGCCATTTCCACATGTATTCAAATTATATTTGCTACACATATATTTACTTTATGTAGCAAAACAACAAAGGCAGATTATTAGCACAATTTACAAAAGGACAAATTCGTATTTGTAGAATTAGTACATAAAAATTAAATATTGTTTATCTGTGTTGAAAGAATATCCGGAAAATAAGGAACAGGAGGTTGTGGATATTATGATGACATTGTTTGACGATGAACAGATTTTGTAAGCATTTGCAAAGGATATTGATGATAATGCTACCCTTAGGGAAGCGAAAAAACGGCAAAAAAGTTAATTAGGAAAGGCAAAATGTCACTTGACGAAATTGCAAACGAGATAAAGTTTACGGTAAACGAGGACGATTTTGTGTCAAGCTACCGAATGACCGGCAGTGTTGTTTCTAAGGGCAAGTATCAGCGTTATGGCTCTGTTCAGAAGTCCGACGGCATGGCGACGCAGTTCGGGTACACCGAAACTTACGCTGTGCTTTCGGAGAACAAGCTGACCGTTGTTTCGGGTGCATATCTCAGTACGGATATGATGGAAAGGCAGAGCTTTTCGCAGCTGATAGTGAAATTTGCGGAGAATGTGAAGTATTGAGGTAACAGAAAAAGGACTGAGGGGGTACTCAGTCCTTCTATATTTTAGAGGTAGAAATTAGAATTATAGGCAATATCCAATTAGCGATTTGGGGTTAGTACACTAGAAATACTCCTTTATCTTTCTTTCCTTTCCAACCACACGGAAGATATCCTAAACGATATATTTCTAAAAGTTTTTCCCAAAACGGTGTGGCTGGAATAATATCTTTGTACACATCAACCATAACTAATGTCAATATATTAAAGCAAACATTGTCCAATACTTCTTTATCTGCTAATTCTATTTTTTTAAGTTCTTTGTTCCAAGTTTTCCTCCAAATGGGCATATAACACCTTTTCACTTTCTTTACGAGCTCATTCCATTCTTGGTACTCTTTTCCCAAACCTTTACAAGAACGAATTGACAACTGAGATGTCAATTCTCCTTGATTATCGAGAATAATATTTTCCCATCTTAGACTTGATATTGTTTTCTTTGCTTCACCTGCGGATTTAACTTTTAGCCCCAAATTTTCAGGAATATTATTCCCACAATTACAAAACCAACCAATCCCATTTATATTTTCAATAAATTCACTATTTATTTCCACTTTTTCTCACATCTTCCATTCATATAAAATAGAAATTTCATTATATTATCATTCATTATACCACACCAAACCCGAAAAATCAACCCACGAAAGGAGGTTTCCATGCCATATATCCCATTCACAGACGAACAAAAAGTAATAGCAAACTCCGTAGATTTAGCGGAGTTTTTACGAATGAGAGGTGAAAAATTAGAACGTGTCGGCAGAGAGCATAAGCTCATTTACTATGACAGCTCAGGAAAGCACGACAGCATAACGCTCTGTGGCTCGACCTGGTTTGACCATAAAAATCAGGTCGGCGGCGGAGCAATAAAATTTATGCAGGAATTCTATGATATGGACTTTCAGACGGCGGTGCAGGAATTGCTGTGACAGCAGTAACTCCGCTGTCCCACAGTCCGCCGAAAGCTACTGCAAAGGAAAAAAAGAAAGATTTCAAGCTTCCGGTCGCAAATCCGAATATGCATAGAGTTTTCGCTTACCTAATCAAGCAAAGATTCATTTCTCCCGATATTATCAGCCATTTTGCAAAGCAACATACTCTCTATGAGGATAAGGAACATCACAATGCGGTCTTTGTGGGCATTGATGAAAACAGAGTTCCAAGACAGGCAAGCAAGCGTTCAACCAATTCTTTTGGGAATGCATTCCGCATAACCTGCGAGGGTTCGGACACAAGATACAGCTTTTCTCACTTCGGTAAGTCGGAAAAGCTGTTTGTGTTTGAAGCTCCCATAGATATGATGAGTTTCCTCACCCTCTATCCGAAAGACTGGCAGCAGCACTCATATATTGCAATGAACGGTGTCTATGAAAACGCTGTTTTAACGGCTTTGAAGAACCATTCTAACCTCCGTGGAATTATACTTTGTGTAGATAACGATGAGGGTGGAATTGAGGCTGTTGACCGTCTAAGGGATATTCTTCATGAAAACGGATATTCAAACGTTAAACGGCTTGCACCTGAGTTTAAGGACTGGAACGAATGCCTGAAAGCTCAGAATGGTGTTAAACCTTTGCCTGCCGTTCCGCATAAGCAAAAGGAAGAATATCTGAGGCAGAGAAAAAATCTCTGCTCCCGTTTTTTGAAAACTGAGGGAAGCCCTTGTGAAAAGGGCTTCCCTCAGTTTGTTACACAGATAATTTAAGGCGGAGCGGCGCTATGGTTTTTTTGCGCCTCATTTTATATTGACTACCGGCATTAGCTCATCGGAATAAATCCGTTGGGTTTGCATTTGGCCATATTTCAGTCTATATTAAGCTTTGACAGCGATAGACTTATCCGGGTCGTTTGGATATCAGGAATTCACACGCCTGCGATATTTTTCCGGTTCCCAATTCAAAAGCATGGCGCAATCTGATTGACCCAGTACGTTAACATCGTTTTCCTGTTCACTCATAAATATTTTTGCGGTAAAGCCGAGTACGCTCTCGGTATCCTTAAAGCTCTTTACATTTTTGGCTGTGACGAACGCAAGTCCCCCGCATATTATAACCTTTGGCATTCCGTGGTCTGAAATAAACGAAGCTAGCTGTTCCTGTATTTTATCATCCGAATTAAGGACGGCAAACCTTTCGCCGCAGTAGACCACGCAATCTGGAGAATACCTATATTCCCACTCCCTGCCGTCTGTAATTTTAAGCGCCCGACTTACATACTCATTATCGACGGGACATACTATCATTTCGTTATCTGCAGAATGCATGGTTTCAAACAATCTACAGGCAAGCAGAAATTTTTCCGAAGGCATTTCGAGAAAACCGCAAATTCTTGTTATAACCTCGGTATGGAGCTTAACAGCTTCTTTCGGGGTGTCGGCGCTTACGATAAGCCCATGATTCTGCAAAAACACAACGTCAGCATTACCGCTGCGTTTCATTGCTTCGGCTATCTTCCTTGCAAGGGCGATACCCGGAACTGCATACCCAACGGTAACCGACTGGGGAAACAGCTTTTTTAATGTATCCATACCATCTTTCCTCACTGCAAGCCTTGTGACGCAAAGAGGGTGGGTGTGTATGGTATACTTTTTTGTCATTGAATGAAGAAACGTTTCGATTGACGGTCTTTTGCCGCTGATTAGCGCTTCTTTTGGTATATCATTGCAATAGTCACTATACACGCACTCGCTTATCATGCGAAGATTGACAGCGGAATAGCCCTCGCTTACGGTAACGTCGGAAAGGGAGTATCCGGATGCTTTAATAAGCATCACTCCGTTGTCCTGCTTTACGGAAGTATTTCCCCCTCCTGCCTGCACAATGTCCTCGCAGCAGCTTGCCCATTTGGACATATATGAAAGCTCCTTAGCATTAATTTCATTAATATTTAGCATCTAAAGCGTTCTCCTTGCTCAGAATATTTTTCCATTTTTCGATATTACACTGCTTTGTGCATACGGCATCGGGAACAATACCGTTATCCGCCATATACCGTCCATACTCCTCAATTTTTTCAGGCTGTCCTTGTAACTCGGGAGATACAACACATATTTTGTAATTCAATTCTTTTAATTTGGAGTAAACCATTTTGTTCAGAGGGAGTATCGAAAAGCAATCGACCCACACCCAGTCAATTTTATTTTTCATTGCCAAAGCGGTGTCCATTCCCTCATACTCCGAAAATCTCAGCGCAATATTCTTCCCCCCACTATCGGATAATAGCTTTATCATAGGAAAACTGCTGTCAAGGAAAAAGTATTTTTCGATCCCGTATTTTTTGATAAGCTCAAGCACCTTATGCTCGATACGCTCGCTTTTGACGTTAAGTATCATTGTTCCCCTTTGATTTTGGGAATATATCTTGAGATACTCCTCAAAGGATTCTCCCCTAACAAACGGATCGTGGTTTATGTAGATACTGCCGTCACAGTCATCTCTCAAATCAAGCTCCACGCCGTATTCGCACGGAACTTCGTGAAGTTCTCTGACAGTATTTATTCTGTGTGCAATATATTCTGTCATACCTCATTATCCCCTTTATTGCTTTTTATTCTATTTTTCAGGCTTACCGAAAAATCCAAGGTTCTTTTGATAAATTTCAGCTTTGACTTAAATCCCGTATTCCACTTGGACTCTCCATGGATACGCTTTGGAAAAAACACGTCAAATCTTATTAGTCTGCAATGCTTTTTTCTCGCCAAATAAAAAGCGTAAAGATCCAGCGAAAAATCGTAAGGCGGATCTATCCATTTCTCATAAAAGCTTCTGCTGAACATATTGGGCTGTGCATTTATGTCTGAGAGCTTTTCACCCAAGTACAGCGTTTCAAACACGCCCATTCCCCATGTGAAAACAAGGTCAAACAGACTTCTTCCACGTCTTTTTCCTTTCACATAAATGTTCTTTTTGCACTTATTCTTTTTTATTATATCGACAGCCTTTACAACGTCAAGCGGGTCGGTCTGCATATCGGCGTGAGTCCAGCCAAGAAAATCCCCTTTTGCTTGGGCAAGTCCGCTAAGAATCCCGTATCCGTAGCCTTGGTTTACCTCCACCGTGACCTTTCGTGCAAAGCTATATTCGCCTATTAGCCTATTCAATACCTCTGCGGAATTATCCGTAGAACCGTTATCAACAAGCAAAACCTCGATATCTTGACGTTCTTTGATAACCTCAGAAAACCTGCTAAGCAGCAATGGGATATTCTTCTCCTCATTGTAGCAAGGAATAATAATTGAAAACAACATAACTGCTTCTCCCTGTTTTATATTTATTTCAACACACATTTATCGGACTTTTCCTTTGTAAAGACAAAAAACTTTTGCCCGAGAAAGTTTATCACCGTGCTTACTCCCGTTGCGGCAAGAAACGCAATCAAGGATATACTGAAAATCCTCAGCACCAGATTATTCACCAGCGAATTTGCAACTGCTGATACAGCATAAAGGATTATGTATTTTACAATCTCAGAGGTTTTGAATTTCTTGCTTTGGAAAGTCCACAGCTTGTTGATAACAAAGCCTACCGCCGCTCCTGAGACATAAGATATAAGCTTCGAGATATCCGTTCCCATGCCCAAGTGCATAAGCAGATAATACAGCGTAAAATCAGTTAATACTGCGCTTC
This sequence comes from Ruminococcus sp. Phil15, assembly GCA_001940995.1. Lineage (GTDB taxonomy): Bacteria > Bacillota > Clostridia > Oscillospirales > Ruminococcaceae > UBA7477. The sequence continues at coordinate 81,350 of MSHC01000021.1, read as the reverse complement.
CTCCGCCCACGAGGAACTTGGCACATTCCTTAATGCTGAATTTTTTTAAGAACTCATTCATCTGCATATTCCTTCCAGAATTTTATACAGGGCTTCAAAATTCTCTGCATACTCATATTTGTCCGACTTTTTCCCGAAAAGCACAGGGTATATTCCGCAATTTGCGGCACCCTCCATATCCTTTTCTATGCTATCCCCTACCATTATTGCTTCGCTCGGCGAGGCATGAAGCTTTTCAAGCATCGTGATAAACATACTCTTATCCGGTTTTTCGAACCCGCATTCCTCGCTTGTGACCACTGCGTTCGGAATATGCGATATACCGAGTTTAACAAGCTTTCTCATTTGAATATGAACAGTAAGGTCTGTGCAAAACCCTATTGCTACGCCCATTGTTTTAAGCTTTTCCAGAAGCTCTATCGCACCGTCATACAAACGCATATTATCAAGAAAGGCATCCCAATAGCTGTTATAGAGCCTTATACACTTTTCGGGTGAAAATATACCTCTCAGTTCGCACATAGCCTGAACGTACAACATTCTGTTATGACTTGCCGCTGTATTCCCTGTGCGTAACTTTACGGCTTTTTTAGCCTGTGACACAAGCAAATCAAATTCGCTGCGGGACATCTCCTTATATTCGAGAAAAGCGGCATAAAGCTCGTTCATACCCTTTTTATCGCATACGTCATACGGATATAACGTATCATCAATATCAAATATTACAGCCCTCATATTGAAAACCTCATTTTTTCACTCAGCGCACGCATTATTATAAGCTTTTCAATTCCGTCAGCTATATCATCGGCTTTGAAATCCACTCCGAGTATCTCATAGTTCGACTCTACTATGTTATAGTACAGCTTTTTAAAATCAATTTCCGGATCACCGCCATTCTCAGACGGATGATACTCAACCACCTGATAACGCAGGTTTTCCGAGAACGAGTATTCAATATCTACGCCGAGATTATGAAGCGCTTCAATAATATCGCCTATATCTATCTGCGTATTTACCCATATTTGCATTCCGATACGAAGCGGATCTTTGCTCTCCAACGTATGGCGAAAAACAATATCTGCATATTCCTTCTGAGGAATAATATACTTTTTTGCGTCTTCATATCTCTCGCATATTTTTCTTCTGATGTCCTCCTCGGTTTGCGCCCTTTCGCCTGAATCACGGCTGACCTTCCAATAGCAACGCAGTTCCTCATCGGCTTCTAAGAAAATCTTCAAATCAAGGCTTTCACGGAGCTGAGGAAGATAAAGGGTATGCAAACCACTGATAGAGATAAATTTCTTGGGGACTATTATCTTTTCCTCTGTAAATCTTCCCGTAGAATGGTCGTAATCGACTCTACGAACACATTCGCTTTTTTTCAGCTTTAGTATATCCTGAGCCTGACGGTAAAGAAAATTTGCTTTCGGGTCTAAATGGGTGTATTCATTCCAGTTCTCGTCACCACGCTCCCATTTATGGTCTCCATCGCCCTCAATGACAAGCAGGTAATTGCGCATAAAAAGCGAAGAAAGCTTCTGCTGCATTGTTGATTTGCCGGCACCGCTGTCGCCGCTTATTCCGATAACAAAATTCTTGTCATGGAATCTGTATATTCCCATATTCGCAATACCGAGCTTATGCATGATATAAATATTCCAAACAAGAATACAGGTAAGGACAGTAAAACAAATATTTACGAGGGTCGGGCTATCGACTTTAAGAAAATCGCAGCTTATTCCGCAAAAATAGAGATCGCATACTCCCGCTCTTTTATGGAAGAACACGAAATACAGCAAGTAGGCGCCATTGAGGAAAAAGTGCATCCAGAACGAATCTGTACGGGAATTAACATTTATCAGGAACACAGCCATAAACGGCACTACCCATGTATACCACGCAGGCATTGGGAAGCACAGTGCAAGAAAAACCGCAAATATCATTCCGCACAGCGTAAACAGGACTTCTCTGTTTATAAGCTTCAAATTCAGTATATACAAATAGATGAAGCCGATAGCAAACAGCGAAAGATAAAGATTGAGCGTACCAAATTCAAACACAACAAGCAAGGCACTGTTTACCTCTCGGTTAAAAACAACGCCCTCCATAAATCCATTGCCTCCGATAAGGCTCAGAGCAAGTCCATCGGCAACGCAAAGGGTGACTGTATATATCAGAGCCTTAAAGCTGCCGAATCTTTTGAATATATATATTATTATGAGCGGAACTACTGCGATAATATGAAGCTTCGTCGTGACAGAAGCCGCAAGAAAAGTCACCGAAAGGGCAAACCTACGGCTAGAATACGATCCCGAAATATTATACAGCGATACCAAAAGAAGCACCATTGGGATAATGTCGAGCTGTCCGTGCATAAACACACTATATAGAACGATAGGAGATAAGAGGTATATGTAAAAGCAATTCCTTCTTTTTCCGGGATACAGCTTTTTCAGGACTATATATCCGATTGTATCAAAAACAAGAAGCGGGAACTTGAAAATCACATTATGAATGAACATGGGCGCTGACGGAAACAGTCTATTGACAAATGCGCCTATGCTCATTATAATAAGCATTCCGCAGGGATACGGGAAGTCAAAGCTTTCCCCTCTGTCATAAAACGCCTGATACGGATTAAGCTCTCCTCGTGAAAGACCATCCAGCCATTCGTTAACAAACGGTTCAAACATCTTTTGCTGATAGTCCGAAGAAAAAAGCCCCATAAGCACTATTTTTAAAATGAATATTGCCACAAGCGGTATAAGTTCTCTCCACTCGGACTTTTTCATTGTGTTTGCACTGGTACTCATTTAAATGCACCTTTCAAAAAATCTCTACCCTTTTGCAGGAACAAACGCATCGCTCTCGACGAAGCCCTTCCAATATTCGGCAGTCCTCATATAATCCTCATAGTCTGCGGGTGTTCCCCAGCAGATATACTTATCTATCTCAAACACGTTGACAGTCAATCCTTCGTCAATACAGTATTTCATAACCAAATCCGCATAAAACTCATTATTTATTCTGTCGTTACAAGCAATCATTTTTTCAGCACAGCGCACAAAATCTCTGCCACGCCTGAAAAGAAATGACGCCGATATTGCATGGTCGTTCATTGGGTTATCAGAGATCGCTTTCTTTACGGATATATCCACGGCTTTTGTGCTTCCGTCTGTGACGACCCAACCATAGGCGTTAGGGTTATCAGTTACACAGTCGTTATTACGGTATGTAAAAATCACAGCATCGGAGTTTGCATATATTTCCTCAAGCTTTGCCTTATCCGCTGCCATTCCGCTGTCACATCCGCCTATAAAGAGCGGCTCGTCAGAATTTATAAGTTCCTTTGCCAGCAGACAGGTACAAGCCTGACCTTCGGTAAGGTAATCGACGATAATATACTCCGCATCGGGAAAATACTCCTGCATATTCTTATAATTATCACTGCGAAGTGCCAGTATAAGCCTTCCGTTTCCGATAAGATGTATAATATCTTTTACTGCGCAGACTGCCATAGGATATTCATTGCCGTCGTGTCTGCAATATGTAGGTATCATAGGCTTTGGTACGGTATATCCTGCGTCAGAAAATCTCTTTCCGGCGCCTGCCATAGGGATCAATATATTCACCTTTCATATCCTCCTTAGCATCATTTCAATGACAGCAAGCCGTCTGTCCAGAACAGATAATCCTGAAGGTCCTCAGGCGTACCCCATTGGCAAAATCTCCTGACGTTTGCGGGAACCCAGACCTTTACACCGTCTGCAACCATATAATTATAAGGCAGGCTTGCATAGTATTCGCCGTTTATCGCAGGGCCTTTTTCAACAAGCATACCGCAGTATTTTTTCATCAAGCTTCCGCTTTGAAAATAGTATACCCCCGGAGAGTGCAGAGACTTCGTTTTATCGTCCTCAAACGAATACTTTTCTCTTATTTCAATAAGGTCGTTATTCCCGTCCACCCTGCATGAGGCATAGAGGTTCTTTTTTATGCGAAGATGAGGGTGAAACCCGGTATAACAGGGAACACTCCCGCCGCAGTCTCGTTTTGCAGCTTCCCCAGCAAATCCGGCATAGTCCCAATCCATATAAAAATCGCAATAATTTATAATACACGGCTTATCATCGTCGATATATTTTTCAGCACGCAGCACGTCATACACGGGGCCTTTTTTTACCCAATTGTCGATTTCAACGATTTTACCGGTGGGAGCAATTCGCTCAAGAGTTTTTCTCATATACGGCAGGGCATCCAAATGCTCTTTTCGGCAGATAAACAAAAAGTCCGATTCATCCTTGTACATACCCTTTACGATCCACTCGATTATAGGTATTCCCTGCACTTCGATAAAAGGCTTAAGCTTTTCATATCCTGCCGCCACAAAGCGAGAGCCATAGCCTGTCATTGGAATAATTATCTTCACGGTTCGTCAACTCCTTTCACAGAATCCCCGGCTATATCCGAGGCTTTCCGAACCTTTTTTCGGTCGGGCAGAAACGACATAGCAAGGAGCAGCACGAGCAGAGCAGAAACAGTAATTTCACAAACGATTCCCATGGTAAACACCTTATCCGAATAGCCAAGACGGATTCTGCCGCCTGAGCGGTTCTCGGCAGATATAACTGTATTTCCTGTTTCGTCAGCCGTTATATCCAGCTTAGTAATACTGCCCGAAGCGTCAACGTACTCGGCATAAAGCTTTTCGTTATATGCCATCTGCACTGTGTAGCTTTCTTTTCCGCTGGCCTCAAATGAAATTAAATCCATACGCTCGTCGCTAATTGGCACACTGTTGCCGTCATTATCGGTACAGATAGAGTTCACGCCGGACAGCACGATAACGTCGTATATCTCGTTAAGCTCTCTGACATCCTCGACCGAAATGTTCTCAAGGCTGTCAAGCTTCTCAGCAAGCTCGTCTGTATAAAATTCATATCCCAAAGCAACTTCCGCCGCATCTTGCGCATACAAAGACTCCTGGTCAGATTTTCTCTGGACAATAACATACTTTACGCCGTTTGCGATAAGCTGCTGCTCTGTTTCATCCGGAAAATCAGACAAATTCTCATCTAAGTATTCAATAGTGCCTCCGTTTAGGTACACTGTTAAAAATCTTTCAGGGTCATATATCATATCGAACTGTTCACGGACATCGACGCCAAGCGAGATTTCATATGCCGACAGTGTAAACATCTCAACATAAGCGGGGAAATTTCTCATAACGCCCTTTGAATAATCAAACATCTGCGGCGTTATTCTGTTATGGCAGTACATACATACAGAACGGTAATTCTTCAAATCCATTTTGTTTTCCGAAATCATTTCCTGAAGGTAATCTTTTTCCTCTGCAATAGTTTTCTGCTGAGGCGCTTCAAAAAATCCACGGACTTCCCTGTACACAAAGATATTATTGACAACTCCTATTAATGAACAAACGACGCAAGCCCAAGCAGCGACTGTACGAAGCTTTTTCTTTGCGCCGGACAGCAGTACGGCAGTCAATAATGCCAGCAATGGTACAGCCACAAAGAGCGCCTTAAAAAGATATCTAAAGTTATTGACAACAGGCACCTTACTCAATATAACAGCGATGATATTTCTGTCACATATGTTCATCATCACCAGATACGAAACAAGTACGCCAATCACAATAAGCTTATTTTCATCTTTAGCGTATTCTCTTACCCTTGCGGGTATTGCTCTGACATATTTATCTAATCCGTCGGTTTTTGCATTCTTAAACTCACGTCTGGCAAAAGGTACTGCGCAAATTATTACCGGTAGTATACACGGTGCGCAATAGCAAAGAAATCCGTCAGCTCTGCTCATAACGACCGGTGCAGGCACAATAGGGTCTATACCGAATTGTTTGAATATTCCTGCAGGGAAAAGCGTATTCGGGAGATATTTCCACAAGCGGGTGGCGCTTGACATAAATTCTCCTCCACCGAAATCAGTTGAAGCATTCAAAAGCAGAATGAATACAGGGACAGACAAGCCTATTCCCACAACAACATTAGATACTGCCGCCTTGAAACTGTTTTTCTTCCTGGCAAGTATCATAATCAGCGATATAATGCCGTATACCATGTAATGGTAAAATGTATACTGCACGTTTCCGCAGAATACATCAAGTGCCAGAACCAATCCGCAGGCAAAATACTCCGCCTTTGTGTTCCTGAATTTCAGAAATACATAAATAAGCAGAGGAATAAAAAACACGTTGTTGTATATATATTTCCAGTAAAAATGCGCAGTAAAAGTACTGCTTGTTAAAAGCGCCGCAACAGCAAGCAAAGAGGTCTTTGTATCGAATTTCAGGCGTTGGCAGACGCCAAAAAGGAAAACCGAACCCAGAGCCGACATAAGACATACATACACTGCCATTATATTTGTATTCCACGGCAGAGCATGAGCGATAATATACGAAACAAACATAAACGGATTAAGTATATCGTAATATCCAGGTTCAGCTATAGGAAGACCTTTGCCTAAATAAAAGCTGTATGACGGAAGACTGCCGTCCTCGAACAGCTGTTCATACGCTTTTTCGGTGACGGGAAACCACTGTGTACGGTTATCATCATACAAAAAAGCCTCGCCTTCAAATCCCGTATACAATAGTAACAGGACAAACGACAGCAGAAATATCAAAATAACAAGGGAAATCTTCTTTTGCTTTGACATTATATAAAATCTCCTTACCGGTATTGAAAAATCGTCAGCTATACACAACAGACAACCGAAAACCTACCTATTGATTTTAGAAAATTATATACTCTATATGGGCCTCCGTTTTTGAAAGCCCATTACAGCAATGCACACTTATTTATAATTATATCACAGCCGGCTGTATATGTCAATTATTTTAAATTACCGCTCCGATGAAAAGCGCTATTGAATTGAGGGGATTTTTGTGATAAAATATTGCTTAAGAAACAGTGCTGCAACGGAGGAACAAAGCAATGATAAGACGTGCGGAAATTAAAGATATCCCAAGGATAACGGAGCTTCTTACGCAGGTAAATATGGTACACCACGTCGGCAGGCCCGACATTTTCAATGCGGCGACAAAATACACAGACGACGAGATTATCGGGATCATTGCCGACGATTCTACTCCTGTTTTTGTATGGGCGGACGACGGAGATGTCGTACAGGGGTATGCGTTCTGCATTTTCAAGCAGTTTGTAAATGACAATATGATGACCGACATAAAGACGCTTTACATAGACGACCTTTGCGTAGACGAAAACACGAGGGGCAGGCACATCGGCAGCGGACTTTACGAATATGTTCTAAGCTTTGCGAGGGAGAGCGGCTGCTACAATGTTACGCTTAACGTATGGGCTTGCAACGAGGCGGCGATCGGTTTTTACAGGAAGTGCGGTCTTGAGGTTCAAAAGATTGGCATGGAGAAAATTTTATAGCTGCAAAAAAATGCTGTGACACAATGTATCACAGCATTTTCTGGTTGCCCCGATGCGACTCGAACGCATGGAATGACGGAGTCAAAGTCCGTTGCCTTACCGCTTGGCTACGGGGCAGCAAATATAAAAACAAGCCGCCAATACTGACGGCTTATTTTGCTTTATGGTTGGGGTAAAAGGATTCGAACCTTTGGAATGGTGGAGTCAGAGTCCACTGCCTTACCACTTGGCTATACCCCAATGTTCTTATCTCAACGTTGCTTTAATATTATATCAGCTTTTTGCACATATTTCAAGTACGCAGACTGTTTGTTTACAAAAAATTCATATTTTTATTTCTTATAAAATCCTGCCGAAAAATCTTGATTTTTGTAACGTTTTTTGCTATACTTTAGTTATCAAATAAACGTGGAGGTAAAAGTTTATGGCAAACAAGGATAACAATCTTCTGAAAAAGACCGGCGGCTTCTTTACTGAATTCAAGGAATTCATCGCAAGAGGCAACGTAATCGACCTTGCTGTCGGTATGATTATCGGTAGTGCATTTACGGCGATCGTAAAATCGCTTGTTGATGATATTTTCATGCCGTTCATCGGAATGATTATGGCAGGCATTAACTTCACTACCCTTGGCGTTACTGTCCCTTGGGGCAACAAGCCGTTTATTGCATTCGGTAACTTTATTCAGAACACAATCACTTTCCTTATCACTGCATTCTGCATCTTCCTGCTGGTTAAGGCTGTCAACAAGTTTAAGCGCAAGAAGGAAGAAGCTCCTGCTGAACCGCCAAAGAAGCCTGACGATGTAGTTCTTCTTGAAGAAATCAGAGATCTGCTCAAGGCTCAAAACGGCATTGTTTCAGAGGAAGCTAAGGAAGCAGTTGCCGCTATCGCAATCGAGGAATAATTCCTACTTACAAAGAAAACAGCTAAGTCAATTAAGGCTTAGCTGTTTTTATTATGCTTAGATTTTCGGAATGACAAAATCAGATATACTGCAAGACCTGCCGCTCCGACTGCTGACATAGCAGCGCCTATCGGCAAATCCTTTGATTTATAGCGTGCGGAGATTTCGCTCTCCCCTGCCTCGCACCACACTGCGCAAAGGCCGCCCGATACCTTTTCCCAGTCTGCCTGCTTCCCGTTTACTGTGACGGAAAAGCCGTCGTCATATGGCATACTGAAAAGCACCAATCTGCCGCTTTCGAGATTGATTTTTGCGTCGAAGCCGTCTGCGCTGTATTTAAACTCATAGCAGGTGGTACGGGCCTGTTTATCGCAGAGGTCAAAATAATAACTAACGTCCGTTGAAACAGACGATACGTCAAAATGCGTGAGGCTTCCGCCATATTCCGCAATCTGGTCATCGGTGAGGGCTACCGCTTCAAGCAGAGCCATAGCTTTTTCATCAGAAGTTGCAAGGCTCTCTATATCATCGTATGTGATATAGCTGTCGTAGGCTATGCCCATAGGGATAAAGTGCCTGTTTTCATAGATATAAAAATCGCCTGCGGTACCGTCATAGACACAGCCAAAGTAGCCTGTCGCCTCTCCCGTTGTATCATTCTTTGATATTTCAGACGGCGGCACGTCGTCTGCGACATACTTAACGGAGAGGAGTCCACGCAGGGCGAATATACCGCTAGAATAGCTTGTGCCTACGTCATAGGTTTGTCCGATTATGTCATAGAAATCTGAGACAGAGCTGTTGCACAGGCTGATATATGACCTGCTTGACGGGAGATGCCAGAACATATTGAAGTTGCTGTACGCATCTATAAGCTCTATTCTTTCAAAGCTTTCGCTGCGGTATTCGTCAAAGGTTTCGGGCTTATAGTTGTCTGCGATCAGCTTTCTGCCGTTGTCGAGCGAGGTGCAGGGATAAAGAAATCCGCAGGAAAAGGCTATTGCGCCTACCGCTGCAAAGCTCACGCAATTAAGTGCAAACTGGCGGTCACGCTTGAGCTTGAAAACGACAAATGCGAGTGCGATATACAAAGCCGCTGTTACAGCAAACTGCGGGACTAAAAGCACCTTATCGAGCGTTTCAAAATACGGTACTCTTTGCCCGTTGTCGGTTACGGGGATAAACAGGCTGACTGCGAAAGCGAGAAACAGTACCGCATACACCCAAAAGCTTGATTTTACAGGATAGTCGTCCGGGTTATCTGTGACTGTTGAAGTCATAAGGCAGGCTATCAGTATCGGCATATAGAGCCATCTGGCATAGTAGGTGCTGTTGAACAGCGAGAACACGCTGTTGAGGACAGGCACTAACGCCATAACAGCTGACACGGCTATGAGTTTTGTCTGCCAAGATTTTCTGTGCTTTCTGGCATAAGCAAGCGCAAACACTCCCGAAAACAGCGGCAGGTAGATTGCGAGAGAGCCGAACTTATACTGCGGGGTTTCGATAAGGTTGGAGATGAGGCAGGGGTCGGGCGACATAACTGCCATCTGGAGAAAACGCAGGTAAAAGCCAATTCCGTTATAGAGAAACATATCGCCAAGTGCTATTTTTTCGCTCGCTCTGCCGCTTTCGGAAACTGCTACAAAGCTTGGATACAGGATAACGCAGGCAATGAGAGCGCCTAATACTGCCTCTATCGAGAGGGTGAGAAACTTTTTTGCGGTCATTTCAAAGGTCTTATCGGTTGAGCGTACGGCTATGTAGATAAGCAGGAACACGACCTGTCCGAAAAAGAAATAGAAATTCGTCACTGCGCACAGTGCCGTTACCGCTGCAAACGCTCCCCTTTTGCCGTCCTTGACGTGAAGCTCTACTGCAATCAGAAGGAGCGGAAATAGAGAGATAGCGTCGTGGAAGCTGTAAAACAGGGTGTTATAGAGGATAAATCCTGAGAAGCCGTAGAGTATGCCGCCGACCGCCGAGGCGTTTTCCGAGTTATTGAATCTGCGAATGAACAGGTATGCGGCAGTAGAAGCGACTGCCGTTTTGAGGGCGAGCATCACAGGCATTGCAGGCAGGACAAGGCTCTGCGGCAGGAGCATAAGTATCCAGAAATATATGCTTCCGAGTCCGTAATAGCTGTATGATGAGAGGTGCGACGTACCGAGGTCTGTATACCAGTCCCAACCCAGTCCGCCGTTTCTGAGGCCATAATGGAGGTTTGACATAAACTCCAAATTCTGGTTATCGTAGTCGGAATATAGCATAAAAAGCCCGTTGCCGCTTATCATCATCGGCAGGACTGCTATGAGAAAGCAGAAAAAAGATATTCCGAAAACCTTGACGCTATAAGGCAGAGTTTTTTTCAAGCACGTCACCTCCTATTGATTACTACAGAACATTATAATTATAGCATAAAAAAAGAGCCTTGACAACAAGGCTCTGACATTTTTATGTTTCAGACGAATCGGCTGCTTTTGAAAGCGTCCAGCCTGTTTCATTTGCAGGGATAGGATAGCCGCCGATATAAACTTCCTCTTCTGTTTTAGAAAAGATTACCGCATCGGGAAAGCCTGTATCATTAATTTCAAAGGCATACACTGTTCCTCTTGAGTCTTCATTCATAGACGCATTTACCGCTACCGAAAGGCAATCAGACCAGTCTGCAAGCGTATTTCCCGGTGAATTCTGAGGTACGACGATTGCGATAGAATCGGGTGTGCCGACAACCATAGAACCGTCTATTCCGCCGCCTGCAGAACCGCCCAAAACGCCCTGAGGTATTTTATATCCGACGCCCAGAACTTTCTGACAGTAATTATTTACTGCGTTATATATAGTTTTCGCATTGGCGTTAGCCGAGGTAATCTTTGCGTCGCTAATATATCCGAGCATAGCAGGTACAAGTATTGCGGCGAGAATACCGATTATTGCTATAACGACTATCAGCTCTACAAGCGTAAAGCCCATTCTGTTTTTCAAACTCCACACCTCCCAAATTTATTTTTACAAAAACGTTTACTTAATTAAATGTTAATAGTCTAAATACATTATAGCAACAAAATCACAATTTGTCAATATCTTAGCTGAAAATAAAACCGCCACTCATTAAAAGTGACGGTTATTGTCGAAATATAGTGTCAGCACAATATTAGGAAATTTCAGCCTGCGCAAGCGTCCATTCAGTATCTTCAGCTTTGTTTGGATAGGCGCCTATATAAGGGTCGCCTGAAGACTTAGCCCAAACTACTGCGACAGGAAAACCGTTCTCAAATTTTGCATCCCACTTTGAGCCGATTGCATCTTCGCCGAGAGAGCAGTTTACGGCAATCTGGAGATTTCGGTTAAGTTCTATGGAAACGCCTGTTGTAGTCATAACGGGAGCAGATGTGTAGTTGGTGGAAGCAACCGTGCCGTTTGTCAAGGTACAATCTGCAATCGGGTAACCTGCTGCGAGGGTCTTTTGTCCATAGTTATTAAGTGCGGTATAGACAGTTTTTGCGGAGGAATTTGCTGATGCGAGCTTTGCGTCCTGTATGTATCCTAAAAGCGCAGGAACGAGGATAGCGGCGAGGATACCGATGATTGCGATTACAACGATAAGCTCAACGAGGGTAAAACCTTTAGTTGATTTTTTCATAGTATTTCTTTCCTTTCAAAGCGTATACTGTAAGTATGATTTACAATCTAATGTAATTATTATAGCTTAAACGTTTTCAAATGTCAAGAAATTTTTGAACAAATTTAAAGATTTTAATAAAATAAAAACCGCCGTATTTCTACGACGGTTTAAATCACTTATGTAGTTAAGTATAAATACTAACTATTAGGAAGCCTTAGCCTGATCAAGTGTCCAGCCAGTATCGTCAGCCTTGTTTGGATAGCCGCCTACATATGGGTCGCTTGCAGACTTAGACCAGATAGCGCCATCAGGGAAGCCCTTTGCGTTGAAGTGGATTGAGTAGCTAGAATCCTTAGCGTCAGAACCCATTGAGCAGTTGATAGCTTCCTGGATATCAGCAGCAGTTGGCGTAGCTGTTGGAGCCGGAGCTGAGTCATGAGTAGCTGTACCAACAGTACCAGACTGAGTTGTGTTACCTGCGATTGGGTAACCAGCTGTAAGACACTTCTGAGCATAGTTATTAGCTGCAGTGTAAATTGTCTTAGCAGAAGAGTTTGCAGATGTGAGCTTGGAATCCTGGATGTATCCGAGAAGTGCTGGAACAAGGATAGCAGCGAGGATACCGATGATTGCGATTACAACGATAAGCTCTACGAGAGTAAAGCCCTTAGATGACTTCTTCATACAGAAATCCCTCCATAATAAAATTTTTTCGAGGTTTGGTTTATGAACGAACTGTTACAAATCCGTCGTTTTCTTCACCTCTTGTTAACATTATAGCCTTAATTTAGTCACCTGTCAATAAAAAGTTCAAACCTGTAACCAATTTGTAATCTCTTTTGTACTTTTGACTAAATTATAGCTAAACTTTTATACTAATAGCACAAGTTTGATAATTTGTTCACAAACAAATTAATTATTGTGTAGTTTTTCAACACAGAATTTAATTTTTTCGCACTGTTTACAACGTTTGAAAATTCTTATTTCGGGAAGCAAACCGCAAAAGTGCTTCCCTGTTTTTAACGGAAAGCACTTCAAATTACCGAAAAAATTATGCCTGCGCGATAAATCTCTTCAGCTCTGTATAGCTGATACACTTATCTCTTGCAGTTTCCATAGAGATTGTCTTATTCTTTACGAGTCTGGCAAGCTCCTGGTCCATTGTCTGCATTCCGAACTGCTTTCCTGTCTGCATAGCCGAGCCGATGAGGTGTACCTTATCGTCACGGACCATTGCCTTGATAGAGTCGGTTGCATTAAGAATTTCACAGCAGGCTACACGGCTGAGTCCGTCCATTGTCGGGCAGAGCGTCTGTGTACAGATGCCTACGAGGACAGATGCGAGCTGTGTTCTGATCTGGTGCTGCTGATGGGCAGGGAAAACGTCGATGATACGGTCGATTGTAGAAGCGGCGTCCGTTGTATGAAGTGTAGACATTACGAGGTGTCCTGTTTCAGCGGCTGTTACTGCGGCTTCGATTGTTTCGTAGTCACGCATTTCTCCTACGAGGATAATATCAGGGTCTTCACGGAGAGCGGCACGCAGGGCGAGCGAGAAGCTCTGGACGTCCTGACCGATTTCTCTCTGGTTTACCATACATCTCTTATGGCCGTGCATATACTCGATAGGGTCTTCGATTGTGATGATATGCGCAGATTTATTTACGTTAACGTGGTCGATCATAGCGGCGAGCGTTGTAGACTTACCTGAACCGGTAGGACCTGTTACAAGTACGAGTCCACGGGGACGCATTGCGAAATCAGCTAGCACAGGCGGAAGATTTAGGTCGGCGAGCGTTGGAATATCGTTTCTGAGAAGACGGATAGCGATTGCCGTGTTTCCTCTTTGGCGGTAGACGTTAACTCTGTGACGGAAGCCTCTTTTGGAAACGAATGTAAAGTCGGTGTCGACATGCTCCTTGATCGACTTTTTCTGCATCTCGTTACACATTGCTTCACAGATACGGAGAATATCAATCTCGGTCATTTCCTGGTAGGACGAGAGCTTACGGAGGCTGCCGCCCTGTCTTACGATTGGCGGAATACCTACTGTAAAGTGCAAGTCAGAGCATCCGAGCGCTCTGGACTCGTCCAAAATCTTATCAATATCAACTGCTGGCATTTATTTTTCCTCCTATATTTAAACTGCGTATGTTACACGGATAAGCTCATCCATAGATGTCCTGCCCTCCATAACGAGGTCGGCAACGTTATCACGAAGAAGTCTTGTTCCCTCTTCCTTTGCAAGCTCGGCAATCTGGTCCGCCTTAGCGCCCGAAGTGATGAGTGACGCCATTCTCGATGTACAGAGAAGAATTTCGTGGATAGCGGTACGTCCTCTGTATCCTGTATTATTACAGCTCGGACAGCCTACTGCGTCATAGATCGGAACGCTGTGGTCTATACCGAGGAGCTGGTTATCCTCAGGTGCAGACATTCTGAGCTTCTTACAATCTTTGCAAAGAACCTTAGTAAGACGCTGTGCTACGATACCGATAAGCGATGTAGCAACCATATACGGGGCGACGCCCATATCCACAAGACGGGTTACGGTTGATGCGGCGTCGTTTGTATGGAGTGTTGAAAGCACCATATGTCCTGTGATAGCGGCACGGATAGCGATTTCAGATGTTTCCTGGTCACGCATTTCTCCGACCATTATGATATCAGGGTCCTGACGGAGGATTGAACGGAGGGCTGCGGCGAAGGTCATACCTGCCTTATCGTTGATCTGACACTGGTTGATGCCCTCGATTTCCTTTTCGACCGGGTCCTCAACGGTGATTACGTTAACGTGCGGCTTTGCCATTTCACCTAAGGCGGCGTATAGGGTTGTTGTTTTACCGGAACCTGTAGGGCCTGTTACGAGCATAACGCCCTGCGGTACTTTAAGCATTGAAATAAACTTTTCGTAGTTGGTATCGTTCATACCGAGGTCTGTAACCTTACGGGAAGCAACGTTACCTGTTGCGAGGATACGGATAACGACCTTTTCGCCGTGAACCGTAGGAAGGTTAGATACACGGAGGTCGAGGTGTGTTCCGTCTACGTCGGCTGACATACGTCCGTCCTGCGGTATACGCTTCTCAGCGATATTCATACCGCTGAGGATTTTATATCTTGTAATAAGCGGGCCGTGGATAAGCGGAGAAATCGGCGGCATAAGCTCTACAAGGTCGCCGTTTACACGGACTCTGATTCTTGTATAATGCTCAAACGGCTCGATATGTATGTCTGTCGCCTCGTGGCGGTGAGAGTTTTCGATAATTGTATTTGCAAGCTTAACGATAGGGGCGTTTTCAATTCTGTCTGCGGAGAGGTCGAGGTCGGTAACGTCGATATCGCCCATATCCTCGGCTGCCTGAACGGCTTCGGTTGCGATATTTTCGGCGCTTCCTGCCGAGTACATCTTACCGATATACTTAGCGATGGACATCTTTGTTGCGAGGACAGGCACTACGTTACAGCCTGTGATAATTCTTACGTCCTCGAAGATATAGAAGTTTGCCGGGTCGCTTGTTGCGACTGTAAGGCGCTTTCCTACGAGGCTTATGGCGATGAGGTTATACTTCCTTGCGACTGCCTCAGGAATTTTCTTTACGATTTCGGGAATGAACTCTGTTTCGTCGAGGTCTACATACTGGACGTTAATTCTTTCTGCGAGGATTTTTGCGAAATCCTTATCAGAAATAAAGCCCATATCGACAACAACGTCACCGAACATTTTACCCTTGGTTTCTTTTTGCTTCGCTAAAACCTTTTCAAGATTTTCTTCGGACAGCATACCCTTTTCTACGAGGTATTGTCCGATTGGCATATTCTTCATATTATTACCTTCCTTTTTATTTCTTAAATTTCGTTAATTGCTTGTAAAATTTTGCATAATGTGGTACAATATAATAAAATTAAATATTAGGAGGATTTATATGCCCGTTTCAGAGCTTGTATACGCTATTATAGTATACATTTTCATTTTCCTGTTCGGAATAACGATCGGAAGCTTTCTGAACGTTTGCATCTACCGCCTTCCTAAAGAAGAATCCCTTATTAAGCGTAATTCCCACTGCATGACCTGCGGAGCAGAAATAAAGCGTTACGACCTTATTCCTGTTTTCAGCTGGCTTATTCTGAAGGGAAAATGCAGAAGCTGCGGAGAAAAGATTTCTCCTAGGTATTGTATTATTGAGTCGCTGAACGGAATACTCTATGTTCTTGTATTCATGTACTACGACTTTATGTACAGTCCTGTCAAGGCAATTTTAGTTTGTCTTTTACTTTCTGCGCTTATTGTGGTTTTCTTTATGGACTGGGACACACAGCTTATTTCAAACTATGTTGTGCTATTCATCGGTATACTTGGTATACTTGATTATCTCAGATGGCAGTTTAAAGTTGATCTTTTTCACATCGACGACGCAGACCTCAAGAGCCGAATAATCGGATTTTTCGCTGTAAGTCTTATTCTGCTGATTATAGAGCTTGCTTCTAAAGGCAAGGCTATGGGCAGGGGCGACGTTTACCTTATGGCTGCCGCAGGTTTATTCCTGGGAGTCAAGGCGGTTGCTGCCGCATTTATGATAGGACTTATCACAGGCTCGATTGCCGGAATTATAATAAAGAAGACTACCGGCGGCTCAAAATTTGCATTCGGACCGTGGCTTTCTCTTGGTATTGCGGTATGCGCAATCTGGGGAAATCAGCTGGCAGACCTTTATTTAAGATTTGCAGGCTTCATTCACTAAAAAAGAACATATTCAAAGCTTCCCTGCCGAAGAAATTCGGTGGGGTTTTTTATGTCCTTTAAGAGTAGTACCCGCCCCGCATTGGAGCGGATACTCTACTTAAATTACATAAAGTACATTTACGGATTACTCAATAACAGTTGCTTCGATCTTTTCAATATTGTTTGCACTGTTTGTTGAGAGCCACAGGCTTCCGTTATTTGTGCCGTTCGGTGGGAGAGCTTCTATACCCCAGTCATTTTCATCCTTATGAGGTCTGAAAATAACGGTTGCCGTATTGCCGCTGTAAGTAACGGAATACAGACCGGTTGCGCCGCCGAGGTTACAATATGTAAGCGGCTGATTATAAGTAATTACAATCTTAGCAGACTGAAGCGTTTCAGACGTTGTATTTGAAATTGTAAACTGATCGAGGTCGTTCCATCCTCCTGATCTTGTAACTTCAATTTCAGGAGCGATGATCGCGGTTTCAGTTTCCCTAATCAAGATTACCTTATCAGATGTAATGGCGTCTACAAACGCATCGGGGTCAACAAGCGAGTAGGTATACAGCTTGCTGTTTGCGACATCCGCAAAGCTATCGAGGAGTCCGTCAGGCTGTGCGACGAATGTACCCTCCTGTATATCGGAGATATCAAATGATGCGCCTGTTGCTCTGCTAACGAACGGCGTACCGTCCTCAAGCTCAAACTTTACATCATAGTTATGATAGTAATAAGGATAGATATCCATATTGTTCTTTATACTTGTGAGGTCAGCCTGATTTGTAGTACCGCAATGTGCGTAGTATCCTCCGTCATATCCGGAAGGAACGCTAACAGACAGGTTGAAGGAAGCTCCGTGGGCCTTCTGGTATGTTGAAACCAGAGATGTCTTAGCCGAGTCGCTGTAAATATTTATATTATACATAACTGCGGACTTAAGTTCCTTCTTATAAACGGCGTAGAGCTTTACCGTGCCTGTACCGCTTGCGCTTGTAAGGTCATAGTAAACCTTTCCGTCTATGTACGGGTCATTTGGCGTTGTGGAATACATACCTGTGATGTAGTAAACATGTGTATCGCTTTCAGGATTCATTGTATTTTTGGATTCAGAATTATCAATAACCTGCTGAGAGATATCCGTACCCTGTGCAGCGGTGAAGTTATAAGAATTCTGATAACCTGAACCTGTTGCGTCGAGGATATAGCACTCATACTTTACGTTAACTGTTGACTCAGGAATCCTATCTTTTCTGTTGTAGAAGATATAGATATAAGGGGTATTGTCTGTACTTGTTGCGAGTCGGCAGTTACTTGTAGCTGCGCCCGAATTAATGTTGATAAATTCGATAGCATTGTCAGATGAGAAGTGATGTTCTGTGAAAACATACTTCATAGTTGACTCGTCGTAGGTAGGTGCAAGGATATTTGTTGTAAGCGTAAGCACCTGATCTTCGCCGCTGACAGGAGCCGTTACTTTAAACAGGAATTTATAGTCGTCCATAAAAGCAAGGTTATCAAGCGCGAAGTAGTTTACGAAAATCTTATTTCCGGCTGTAAGGCTCGGGTCTGTAGTAACGTCGGTGTAGGCAAGGTTTGTGGGGTCTGTAAGCGCATACTTACGGATAGAACCTGTTGAACGCTTCGCTACAGCTCTGCTCGTATCGTCACGGACAGTAACGTTGTCGAGCACGATACAGTTATTGTACTGTTTTGGCGGTTCACCGAGGTCGATAAGTTCCTGCTTAACCTCTGCTGCTGCCTCATTAACGCTCATTGTACTTCCGTCAGGACAAACGTACACATAGATGTCGGTAGCGTATGTGAGGTCGTCGTTAAGGACGTTATAGATTGAGGCGACAGCCTCTTCCTGGTTAAGGTAGGCATTGGTTGTTGAATACAGCCTTGCCGTTGGTTGAATAAAATTGAGGATCGCACCCATAATGATGCCCATAAGCGCCATAACAACAATAAGCTCAATGAGTGTAAAACCAGAACTATTTGATTTCTTTAATCTGTTCATAGCTACTCCTCCTTAATCGACTCTGAAAAATCTCAGGTGGGTATCCTGGTCAGTAGGAAGAGCGATTCCGTCGTCGTTGTATTTGATCTGAGTGTCAACGTCGTAAACAGAAACCATTGCGCCTGTGTAATTGATGTGACCGTCAACCACAATTGCGAGGTTATACTGTGTAAGTCCGCCGGAAAACTTGATGCCGGTCGGGTCGCCTGCCGGGTCTACTACTGCATTTGAACGATTTTTGGAAAGGTATGTTGACTGATTATCGGTCTGCTCATTCCATTCCTCGGTTTCGGTCTGTACCTTGAGTGAGTAGTTTGCTGCGGCGAGAATCATTCCCGCCATTATAGCAAACAATGTTGTAGATACAAGCACTTCGACAAGGGTCATGCCTTCATTATTCTTCTTTTTCATTTTAAGCTTTTGAAAGAATTTCATACGGACACCCCCTTATCTGGATTCATAGTGGCTGAACGTTACAAGGGTCTTGTTAGCGGATCCTGACGCACCTACTCCAGAACCCGGTGCAGGAGCGGAGAATGCAACCGCAAAGGTATTTGATGAACCTACATAGTTTGCACATACCATAGCTCCGAGGAAGGATACTCTCTTATCGCTTGTAAACTTCTTTACCTCGTCCGGCTTTGTTGCGTCGAAAAGGTACTGAAGATTTGAGTTACCGCAGCCTGCGTCATAAATTGTTACTCCGGGAGCGTAGAGGATCGCCTCACAGAGGTTGTTACTGGTATTCTGGTTGAAGTTGACAGAGTCGCCCACATTTGCCATGAGGTAGGTTCTTCCGAGTGACGGAGTCCATACCTTATCTGTTGTGATGCTGTTGATCACTTCATCATTTGCACCTATATAAGTAGTAAGGTTGATAGCCTTTCCGCCCTTGATTACATTCTTATATGTATAGTAGTCGTAGATGTTGACCTTGTTCATTGTAAGCTCGCTGGAGGTTGAGTCATCATTGTCATAAGCGAGGATAATGTAGCAGAAGCCTTCGCCTGCCTGTGCAACTGAGCCGTCGTCGTTTCTGACCTCGTTCTTAACGATGAGATTGACGTTGCTGAAGCCGTTTGTTCCGTTTTCCGTATTAACAACGATAACGCAGTCGCCTGTAAACTGTGTCATATCAACAAGGATATTGCTGTTCTGCGACTGGCTCAAATCTGCATTGTCAACGAGGCAATAGTTGTCGTTGATAACGTACTTGAAATTGAGTCCAAGTTCAGAATCGTTCATCTCGCTTGAAAGCTTGAAGTTGTTGAGCTTATTTGTTGTTGTGGAAAGTGCGCTGTTGTAGAGATTCTTGATTGTTGCAGTATTCTCAACAAATTCCTTTGTTGACTGGTAGTCACGCTTATAATCGTTATAGTCTGTGGACGGCATATAGTTTCTGTTGTTTGAAACTGTATGAACGATAGCGTCAGTCTTTACGATTTCGGCAATTCTTGCCTTATCAGCGTCCAGTGTGCTGTTCATAAGCGTTTCAAACTCTGCTGCTGTATAGAATTCGTTACAGGAAGCGTTATCCTTGTACTTAGGAATTCTGATCTTGTTGTTCTTGATCATATCGAGAACCTTAGCGGCAGTGTTTGTTGAATAGCTGATAGAGTCACAGATAACTCCTCTGTTATTCATTGTTGTGATTGTAGTTGTATCACTGATGTAGAGAGTACCTGTAATTCTTACCTCGTGGTTTGTCATAGCTCTGATATCGCCTTCAACAAACATATCGCCCTTGAGTTTCAGGGACGTAGCGTCATTGTTTACGATAAAGTCGCCGTCGTCTGTATGACCGAAATTAGGGTCGGCGGAATTTTCGATCTTATAGCAATACATATTTCCGAACATCACGAGCGACATAGAGTTAACGCCGCCGATGCCTGACTTATAGAATGTATCGCCCGACTTTGCGCCGCCGAGGTATACTGAATTAGCATATAGATCCATTACCTTAGCAGCAGTACCGATTGACATACTCTGCATAGGAACGAAGCCGCCCTTTATGGCAATAAATTCGGAAGTATTCTGGAACTCGTTCTTGGTGAATGACGGATAGAAGGTTGTGCCGGAGTTGTTGTTATAGAAGTTTCCGCCTGCAACGATAAAGCTTCCGCATCCGTCAGGGTCATCTGTCCATGTGTAAGACGTATCGACTATAAAGTCGCCGTCTGTAACGATAGAACCTGATGCCTTGGAGTTGTTTGATGTCTTGTAGTTACCCTGTGATGTAACTGCGCCTGCCGATTCTGCGGAGAGCGAGAATGTAATATCGCCTTCAGCGTAGATAGCGTTGTCGATCTGTGCAGGCACGGAGTTTGTTACTACTGAATAATAAGCATTGATCGTCTTGGACTGACCGTTGCAGGTACCTGTTACGGCAACCTTGATATATGCCGTACCCATATAGCTTACATTCACAGTACATTCGCTACCCGGAATGACATCTTCCATATTGAGGTCGCCAAGCTTTACTGTACCGTTTGAACCGGCGCCGCCGTTAGCTCCTGCCATACTGAGGAGCGTTGTATAGTCTGAGCCGTCCTTTTCGAGATAGTCATGGATACTATCGAGGGCTGAAGTTGCGATGTAATACGCCTGCTCGGAATTGTGGTTGTCATACGCATTCTTGTGCGCACGGCTTACGAAGCCCAATACGGCTGCGATAAGGATTGCGGCAAAGCTAGAAACGGTTACAACGGTAAGCAGGGTCGAACCACGCTTATTACTGTTTCTGGATTGTTTTGTCTCAGCCATAATTACCATCCTTTCTGATGATTTGTTGGTTTTCTGCTATAAACACGATTTGGTGAAAGCAATTTCTCGCCTTCACCGGGTCGTGCAATAGTTAAATTAATTAAACACCGGTTCTTCAGGTGTCTTCATATAGTAAAGCTCGAGAGAGATGCTGCCCACACCAAGCGAAGAAACGTCTGCTGCGTCGCCGGACGGATTTGTAACGGCGGCAGCGTTATCGAACTCAGGAACCTTAAAGGAAAGGCTCGTTACTACCATTGTTGTGTGGTCATAGGTTGTGAGGTTTTCTACAAACTTAAATATCTTTTCCTTGTTTGCACCTGTAAACTCTACGTTAAAGGTGTAGCAACCTACTGTCTGAGGGAGAATAACGATATCAGAAGTTGTTTCGTCAACAGGATTGATGTTAGCGTAGTCGTTACTTGGAATCTGAATCTCATTCGGTCTGTATCTGTAAGGCGAAAGAATCTTTGTAGACTTAGAAAGAGTATTGGAAGTAACTGTTATACCAACGTTTGTAAGTTGGTTATAAAGCTCCTGCTGGAGAACGAAGTCATCGGTATCGTCGTAGAACATCTGGGCTACATCAACACATTCCTCGTGTCTTTTCTGAACGTCCTGCTTGATTGAAGCTCTCTGCTCTACCTGTGCCTGGAGAGTGGTATATGTACTTTTTCTGTCGTTGTAAGTTTTCTTGCTGTCCTGAACCTCTGACCATGCCGGCTTGATTATGAACCATATGCCGATGAACAATGCGAGAGCAACGAGAAGCACAATAAGTGTGATTTTATCCTTCTGTGTGAGATTCATTATGCGTCAGCTCCTTCCTTTGGTGCAACATTCTCTGCATAGTCGCCTTCCTTGAGGGTTACTGTCATTGAAGGAACAATGTATGTGAGCTTGTTGTTATCGAGTATTGGTTTTCCGTCATCGTCAACCTCTCCAGTTGCAGATGCTTCCGTATTAAAGCCTGTGAATGTGTAGTCATAGAAGTCCTCGCATTCAGCCACTGCCTTAACGAAGTTAGTAAGCTCTGCTTCGGAGTTGAACTTAACGTTACTGATTGTAATTGTACCTGAGATGCTGTAAGAGAAATCTGCGAAGCCTGACGACGTTTCGGTTACGATAGCGCCGTTGGAAATAGCAAGCTCGGAAATCTTTTCGTATGCATCAAGTGTAAGAAGCGGAAGCGTTTCAAATGCCTTGGCAGCATTATCAGCGGTTGTGTAATAGTTATTGAGCTTATTGAGCATATCCTCATATACATAGCTCTGATTAATCTGCTCATTTGCTGCGCTTATCTTCTTATCAATATCATCGATGTCGTCCTTTACTGAAGAGTTCCAAGCGCTGAGGGCAATCTTGCCTGCTCCGACGATTACGACCACGATTGCAACTGCTGCGAGGAGGTAAACGAGGAACTGCTTATTAGCGGCGGAAGAACGTCCTGTGGTGGAGTCAACCTCGAGGAGGTTGATACGCTCTGTAAGCTTATTCCTCTTATAGAGAGCGCCGATTGCGTTAGCATAGAGTGTAAACTCGAAGTTTTCATAACCTGTAATCTGTGAAGGTACA
Organism: Ruminococcus sp. Phil15; assembly: GCA_001940995.1. Classification (GTDB taxonomy): domain Bacteria; phylum Bacillota; class Clostridia; order Oscillospirales; family Ruminococcaceae; genus UBA7477. Next base: position 58,298 of record MSHC01000021.1, on the reverse strand, counting down.
GGGAGGATAGACACAGAGATATCCATTTTAGCAAGCTCGTCGGCATACTTGATATAGTCGTCGATCTGACCGTAGAGGATAACGTTACTGATGCCCGGGCCTCCTCTTGCCTTATTGAACTGAGTCATTCTGAAGATATTTTCTGTAAGCGCCTCGATAAGGTAATCCTCTGAGTCATAGTCCTCTTCAGAGATAGGCACATATCTTGCGAATGCCATCTGACCGTTCTCGAACAGCGTCATACCGAGCGAGTTAGGGTCAAGCTGTGCAACGAGAAGCGGCATCTTATTAGCGTTTGCCTTATCGGCGATAACGATTCTGGAGATTGAGTTACAGCTGATATTAGCGCTCTTGAGGTTGATGTTCATAATATTGAACAGCTTTCTGTAGCTTTCAACTACTGCGAAAGGACAAGCTGTTGCGAGAACCTTCATAGAGCCCGGATTCTCAGGACCGGCTTCGCCTACGATTGTATAGGAAATACTGAAGTCGTTTGTGATACCCATTTCGTGAACCATCTGGTTCTGTACCATTGAAAGGAACTGGTCAGGCTTTGCCTTTGGAATTACAAGTTCCTTAAACACGATGTTGCTTGAGGAGAAGGTAATGATTGCGTTCTTGTCAAACATACTTTCCTCACGGATTTTTGTAAGGATAACGTCGCTTACTCCTGTAAGGTTTACGACCTCACCGCTTACAATCATGTCTGCCGGCACGTCGATCTCGCATGAACGCTCGATCTTGATTTTGCCGCCGGCATTTTCGCCCTTTACGGCGTAAATTTTTCTATCAGATATATCAAATGACAGCATTTTTTAATTCACCTCTCTGTTTTATTAAGCAAGAACTTTTCCTTGCGGTTACTCAACATCCAAACCGGTATAAAGTAGCGGGAAGATACCTGCAAGACAAAGGCCGATTGCACAACCCATGATAACGATCATAAGCGGATTCATAAGTCCTACAAGACGTCCGATAGCGGATTCTGATTCTTCTTCGTAGTAGTCGGCTGTTTTAGCGAGGATTTCGTCGAGGGCGCCTGACTCTTCACCTACATATATGATGGAGCAGAACATCGAGTCAAACACTTCTGTCTTCTGAATCGAAGTTGAAAGAGGCTGACCCTGCTTAACCTCGTCTACAATCTGGATAAATGCTTCGTCAACGTACGAGTTGCCGAGAATCTTGGAGGAACGCTCTAAGCATTCAACCATCGGGATACCGGAGGAATATAGCGAAGACATTGTTCTTGCAAAACGTCCGGTATAGATAATCTTGATAAGTCCGCCGACCTTAGGCATTTTGAGCTTCAGCTCATCCCACTTGAGTCTTACCGACTTTATCTTCATACCGTAGATAATTGCAAACACGATAATCGCAACTATAATAAGGAGTATGTACCACTTCTCAATTACAAAGTCGCTGAATGCAAAAAGCGCCTTTGTGATAATACTCATATCTTCTTCACTTCCCATATCTCTGAAGTTCGGAAGAATGAGGGTAAACATACCGATTACCATTACTACGCAGAGTATTGCAAGCACGATAGGGTATGTCATAGCACCCTTGACCTGGTTTGCTGTCTTGTTTTCTTTAGCATAGTGGTCTTGAAGTCTTGCCATAACGGTATCGAGAGTACCGGAGGATTCGCCTGCGCTTATCATACTGATAAAAAAATCAGGGAACGCGCCTTCCTTTTCCTGGAGTGCTTCCGTGAGGGTAGCACCCTTCTGTACATTCTCGTAAACGTCTAGCCATGTCTGCTGTGCGGATTTTTTATCCATCTGTTTGTAAAGGATATCGAGAGCCTTTACGATTGTGAGTCCCGAGGACATCATTGCCGATAGCTGTCGGCAGCAGAAAGAAAGTTCCTTTGTCGAAAATTTGTGCATTCCGTCAACGCCCTTACCAAGATCGGCGGTGATTTTAACCGGGAACCAGCCTTGGTCATAAATTTTCGCATTGACCTCTTCTCTGGTGTCAGCTTCCATCGAGCCTTTTATGGTTTTGCCGGACGTATCCTTTGCAACATAAACAAACTTCTTCATTTCTTTCTAATTACACCTCCACAATAATAAATTGCCAAATAAAAGCTGCGTCGCTGAAAATAAGCGCAATGACGCATTTTTTATATTATACCATAACCAAGGGGTAACAATCAAGATTTTTTTACTAATTATTTCTTTCTTAAAGGTGTAAAAATTTCGTGAAAAAATTTATGAACATTGACGAATTTACACAAAAAACCTTGACAAATGAGAAAAAATTTATTTTTCTTTAACCTCCGGGTGCTTTTTTACATAAATCAGATGCACCGTTACATAGGTGGCGAGCATAAAAGCAATGGATATTCCCGCCGACAGCATAGCTGCCGTTTCATAGGATCCTCCTTTTCTGAGCCACTCGCAGGAATAGAAATATCTCAAAAGCACTACTTCAGTATTCTCGACTGCTTCTTCGACATAGAAAACGGGCAAGAGGTATGCTGCAAAAATCAGCATAAAAGTAATTGCGGTGTTTATTCCGTCCCAGCATTTATAGGCGGTATTCTTTCTTGAGTCCTCGGACAGCACCCACATCATAATAAGCGTCATACACAGCCATGCAAAGAATGACTGGAAGCTTTGAGAGCCTAGAAATCTCTGGACTTCGTTCTTACCTATTAAATTGTTTACGACGCCCACTAAAACCGGTGACAGCGCCGACATTGCAAAATTTACGATAACAAACAAAATTAAGCTCTTCGCAGTAAACTTAGCCATTCTGTCAAGCTCCATTATTTTTTATCTCCTTTTCTTTCCAAAAATGCTCATCATAGTAATCCGACTGACGGTCAAGTTCGGCAACAAAGCTTTCTCCGCCCATTTCTTCAGCGAGCGTTTTCCTGTCAGAAAACAGATTTGTGCCAAGGCCTAATCTGTCGCCCTTTATTTCAACGCCCATAGCAGAAAGAGTTGTCGGAAAAATATCGGCTGATGTGAACACCCTGCCGTTTGTTTTAAACGGCTTTGCCTCAGAATTTAAAAAGCAGTTATAGGTAGTGCGCCGGTAATTTCCTATATCAGCGAAAAACTTCTCATTCATGCTGGGGTGGTCGCCCATAACGATAACTGTTGTATTATCGTAGAAATCCTGCTCTTTCAGCCAGGTTATAAAGTCAGCGATTTGTCTGTCCGCACAGGAGATTACATTTGCGTACTTCTCGTCATACTCATTTTTGCAAAGCGGACACAAATACCCCTCCGGACGATGTGTGTCTATCGTAAACAAGGTCAGGGCGAACGGCTCATCCTGCTTTGACAACTCGCCAAGCTGCTGCTTTGCGTAGTCATATACCTTTATGTCTTCAACTCCCCAAAAGACCTCATAGTCCTCGTCAACCACTCCCTCAGAGGTAAACGACTCATACGGGAAGAAAACCGTATCATCATATCTCCCGTAGTACAAATTCATGCCTGCAAAGTAACCTGTGCTTCCCTGAATAAGTATCTGGTTATAGCCCTGCTCGTGGAGGATATCCTCCAATGTTGCGATGCCCGGAAGGAACGACTTATACTTATAGTCTTTCTTGTTAAGCTTATTTGGAGAATTTGCCGGAACACCCGAGGTTGAGGCGACGAACGCACCCATTGTATACTCCATACCGCTGCTGAAACAGGAAGCGCCGCCAAGCTTATCGGTATTTGAAAAGCTGACGTTTTCTTTATCGTATGCCATTGCGGTCAGATTTGGGATATAGTTTTCATCGTATGCGCCTGCATTGTCCTTATCGGCATAGGTGTTTTCCATTGATTCAAGATAGATGAAAACGAGGTTTCTTTTCTGCTCGGGAAAAGTGAGTATATCGCTTGTTGGTGCGACATAAAAATTGTCATAAATCTGCGTACCCTTGCCCAAAGACTGTATATACGGAACAATCGGGATTATCAAAAGCGGCACTACCGCACAGATAAGGCAGACACCCGTACTGATTATCGGGACAGACAGCTTGCGAAAACGAAGCGTCAACGAAGCTGACGACTTTTTCAATTTATATGTAATACTTTTATATGTAAGACTTAGGTAAATTAATCTCATTACAATATATGTAACAGAAATTGCCGGAACGAAGCATTTTGCTATACATTCCAGAATATCACCTGCTGTAAAGCCGTCCTGGGCAAACTCCAAGGTAAAAAGTATCGAGTTTATACTGATATATCCAAACGAACTTCTTACCCATATTGCAATAAAAAGCAATAACGAAAGCAGAAATACAACAAAAGAAAGCAGCGCTGTTACTACTGCTTTATGTCCGGTATTCACACTCTCGGCCGTTTCCTTTTTAGCAATTGGCAGACCTATGATTGCTAAGAGGAAAAGCAGAAGCTTTAATAAAAAATTTTTTATTTTACGCATAACCGCTCCTCTCTTTAATTAACAAAAAGCTCCGCTTTTCTTTCACAGCGAAGGTCCTGAATCGGTATATGCCTATAATAAGGCTATGATAAAATTGTACTTCAATATGTGCATTTTGTCAAGGACAATGGGAAAATAATGTGCAGAAGTATCAATTTTTTAAAAATCTTTGAATAACCCCTTGCAAAGCAAACAAATATCTGTTATAATGTAAATGAAGTTTACAAGATTATCTTTTTAGGAAAATGTTTTAACACGCAGTAAGCATATTTACCGATAGGTAATCATACTGCTTGTGGGGAGGTTTTACAATGAATTCAGTTGAACTCGGACGCAGACTGAAGGAAGCAAGACTTGCAAAGAAGATGACACAGAGCGAAGTCGTCGGAGATTTTATCACAAGGAATATGCTAAGCCAGATTGAAAGCGGAGTTGCTACCCCGTCGATCAAGACGCTCGAATATCTTGCGGGCGTACTGGAGATTTCAATGTCCTCGCTTATTCCGGAGGACGACGAAAAGGGCGCCGGAAGCTCTGAGGCTTACTCGATTATTGCGGCTAAGAAAGCTATCGAGAACGAGGAATACGAAAAGGCTGTTACGCTTCTCAAAAACGGAAGCGAGAGCTTCAACGACGAGTACAGCGCACTTCGCTGCATAGCTTGCTTAGAGCTTGCGAAGCAGGCGCAGGCATCGGGAGCGCTTCAGGACGCTGTAAATTATGCAAAGCAGGCTAACGAGTATGCCCAGGAGGGACTTTACTCAAACAGCGAACGTGCTGAGGAAAGTATGCGTCTTATGAACAAGTCGGCAAAGCTTCTCAGCGACTACTATGCCGCACTCATAACGGAATAGGCTGCTAGAAAGCAAAAGCTCACGGAACATAATGTTTCGTGAGCTTTTTTGTATTACATAAGATTTACATTTTCCGGAAGCGTACCCTCGGGCAGGCAGACGCCGATATACTGAGGCGCATCATCATAAAACGGTGCGACGTAACAGCCGCTGTCGCCGTTATCGTAATTCTCGATAAAGAAGTCGTCCTTTGTATCAAGCTTGTAGTATACAAGCTCTTTACCACGGCTGTTTATCATTCTTGAGAGGTCGGTATTTGTGATTATGTTACCGCTGTCAACATAGATCTGACCACGGCAGGTTGACATAATCTTTGGCGAAACAGAAGCCACATTGCCCCTAATCACCGAGGCGTTCTTTATCTGGATAACAGACCTGCCGTCCGTATCGCCTATTCCGACTGCCTCTTCGCCCTCCTCGTGGATATCTATAATACTGCCGTTACAGAAGATTTCCGGGCTTCCGTCTCTTGAACCGACAGAGAGTGCGGATTTCGCCTTGATATCGGTTTTGAGTATGCAGTTATCGGTTATATTGATACTTCCGCTTCCTCCTCCGAGGATACCTACGGCGGTTGCTACGTCGCCGCCCAGCTCTACATAAATCTGCGAGTCGCACAGCTCGGCATCGACTGTGCCGGATTCTGCTCCTATACCGAGTACCGTATCGCCGTTTGCGGTGATTCTGATATTTGAATTATAGATACCGATTGCAGTATTTCCGCTTTCTGCGCCTATACCTATACAGCTTTGTCCATGCTCGTCGATTATCATATCTGCATTTCTGATGATAATATCAGAGAGCATAGCGCTGTATCTGCCGCCGAATGCGACGCAACGGTCGCCCACTGAAGTGATTTTACATTTTCCCGTAAGGGCAAAGTCGATTTTTCCGTATCCGTTATCGGAAAGGCTTCCGAATGCAAGAGGAGCAACGTGCGTAAGCGTAATTTCACAGCTGCCGTCGCCTATTACCGAAAGCTCAGAGCTTGTTGACACATTAAATCCGCCCGCAAACTTATTTTCGCCCGAAATTATGACGGTTACGCTTGAGCCGTCGCCCACCGTCATAAAGAACTGCTGACCTGAGTGTCTTGCAAAGATACAGTTCTCAAAGGTGATTTCCGCATCGAAGTCGTCATCGGTTATTATACTGATTTCCGCACTCTTTGTCAAATCGCCGACAAACTTAACAGGCGAATGCCTTACCATTACATTCGAGTATCCACGCAGTGCAAGCTCCACAATGTTAAGCTCGCCCGCCTCCTGCGTTTCATAGATGCTCTTGGCGTTTGCGCTCTTGAGCTTTAGGTTAAGAGCCACGATATAGTCGGATATTTCCTTTGATATTTCGGTTATGATTTCGGGGTTCGGTCTTGCGGTATAGAAGCCCTGGATATAATCCACATTCATAGAAATAGCAGACTCAAGCTCCGTTCTTGTTTCCACGCCCTCTGCAATAATCTTGATATTATGCTTCTTTGCAAAATTGATAAGGCCCTCTGCGAGGTTACGCTTCTGGACGTCGGTATCAATATTCTCGATAAGCGCCTTATCCATTTTGAGAAACGACGGCTGGAATTTCAAGAGGTTTGTTTCGTTTGAATAGCCTGTGCCGTAGTCGTCAAGTGCAAGCTGGCAGCCGAGCGACAAAAATCTATCTTTGAACTTATCAAAATTCTCATTGCTGAAGTTGATATCCTCGGTAATTTCGATTACCGCCCTCTTGAAATGTCTGTTATACTTTTCTACGATCTGTGAAAACTCGTCGTCGGGTATAAGCGAGTTAGGGATACTGTTGATAAACACCTTTTTGTCGCCGAGTATCGCCTGCGACTGCTCAATCCTGCTGAGGACGCCGAGGAATGTAATCCTCTCGACCTCAAGGAGTCTGTTATCCTTTGACGCTACATTTAAGATATCCGTCGGCGTGAGCTTTATGTTGCCCTTTGGCCGCATAAGCGCTTCGTATGCGAAAATCTTACCTGTATGGGCATTTACGATAGGCTGGAAGCTGTACCCGATATTGCCCGATGAAAGAATCTCGTGCACCGCCTTTGCCTTGCCCTGCTCTAAAACCTCGGTAGCAAATCTCTCCGACGAGAACATTACCGCATTTCTTGCGCCGCTTGAGTAAGCGTCACGCATTGCAAACTCCGCTTTTGAGGAAAGAGAGATAGCCGTATCTGCGTGTTCGGGATACATACAGGCTCCGCAGGCAACGCTGAGCCTCTTGAAGGACGGCGCATAGTCTGAGAGTATCTTTCTTGCGGAGGCGATAATTCTCGAAAGCTCATAATTCACATCGAGGTTTGCACCTGCGAAAAAGAACAAAAAGCTGTTATGCGAATTCTTACCGATTATAATATGCTTGGTCGAACGTGATTTCAGGTAGACGCCGATTTCCGTAAGTGCGGTATTAAGCTCGGAAGCCTCCGTACCCAGCTCCTTCTCGATACCCTCGACAGAGAGCATTGCAAAGCAGCCTGACTTACAGCCGTCGTCGATAAACTGCTGTGCTCTTGTGAGCGTTGCGTCGCGGCTGAAAAGCCGTGTCTGAGAGTCGAAGTAGTCGCTTTCCATCATATAAACACGCTGCAAATATATATCCGTTGAATCTATAACGAGGAGAGAATTAATTCCTCTGTCCGGCACACGCTTTACCCTTGCCCACAGCTCCTCGTCGCCCTTTCCGTATCTGTAATACACGTCGCCGCCGACCATTTCGGAGTGGGTCGAGAGGGTCGTATAGAAGCTTTCATACTCGTCAATTGAAATTTCCGAACGCTGTGGCAGAATTTTTTCAAGCTTCTTTGCAAAGGCTTTTGAACCGTAGACATTGTAGTGGTGCTTTCTAGGTCTTAGCATAATAAAGCTCTGGTCTGCGGCGTCCATTATTACTTCCATTCTGAGATACAGTCTTGAATAGAGCGTTATGAAAACGGCAAAAGACACGCCGAGTATTCCGGCAAATATAAATGCGAGCATTACTATGCCGAAGCCGTTTATCAAAAAGGAACCGACTGAGCCGACAAGCGAGAGCATGGCGATAATTATTGATTCCCAGAAAAGTCTTTTCATATACTTATACTTAAACACTCCACTCACCTGCCGTTCCATTAATACGTTTATAGTTATAACATATTGTAACACAAAAGAGATTTGGTGTCAATAGCAACATCTGCGATACTGCTAAGATATTGCCGAGAATATTCTCAAACATACGGCTATTTTAAATGTAATCCTTTACAGCAAAAAAAGCTGTAAAATAAGGCTCTAAGCCTTGTTGACAAATGTAAACTGATGTTGTAAAATGTACATAAACAATATACGAAAGGAACGTTTGTCGATGAAATATAAAAGATTATTATCCGCTCTGCTGGCAACTACTACGGCGCTTTCCGCTACTGCGTGTTCCGGTTCAGACTCGTCGTCATCACCTGCAAGCTCCGGCGGAAGCAGCGAGGCGGCAAGCTCGGAAGAACCGAAAGAACCAATCGTTGAAACGGTAGGAGACCTTGACTACTCGGACTACATTCCAGAAAGCGGCGTGCCTGCCGAATACAGCTTTATTATCGAGGCGGAGGAGTGCGAGCTTACGGGAAACGCCGTTAAGGGAACGGATTCTGCCTACGGACAGTTTTCCGGAAGCGGTTACGCATACGGAACAAGCAACAAAGACCCTATTACCTTCACGTTCAATTCGGAATACGAGGGCAGATATGACGTTATCATAACTGCCGCAAGAGGCTCAAACAACGCACAGGGCAGAATTGAGTTCGGCGAGGACGGAGCAAGCTCGACCTTCGGTATTCCGGAGGAGGGAAAATTCTGCGAATGCGTAGTTAAAAATCTCTACCTTGAAAAGGGCGAACAGGTTGTTACCGTGACGGACTACACCAAGGAATTTGCTATCGACTCTATCGAAATTGTTGCGGCAACGGGCGTTGACCTTTCAATGTATGACGTAAGCCACAAGCTTTCAAACCCGAATGCCAGCGACTCGACTCAGAGACTTTACAACTTTATGGTTGACATTTACGGAAAGTACACCCTGACGGGTCAGTACTCCGACAGCAACAAGTATCCGCTTGCCGATAATCTGATTTATGACCAGTATAGGACATTTGCAAAAATCGACGAGGTTTGCGGCGACCTGCCTGCTGTTTTAGGACTTGACCTTATGGATTACTCGCCAAGCCGTGTAGAAAACGGCTCGTCTGACGGAGAAATGTTCCTTACGTCCGCCAAGGCGTGGGACAAGGAAGGCGGAATCGTGACTCTTTCATGGCACTGGAATGCGCCTTCTATCTATCTCAAAAACGACGGCGACAATCCTTGGTACAGGGGCTTCTACACAGAGGCTACGAAAGACCTTGACCTTGCCGCAATTATGGCTGACGAAAACAGCGAGGGCTACAAGCTTCTTCTGAGCGACATTGACGCAATTGCCGCAGAGCTTCAGAAGCTTGAGGACGCAGACATTCCCGTTCTGTGGAGGCCGCTCCACGAGGCAGGCGGCGACCCTAAGTGGAACAATCCTTGGTTCTGGTGGGGTTCAGGCGGAGCGGACGCATACAAGAAGCTCTGGGTTCTAATGTACGACAGACTCACGAACTACTGGGGTCTTGACAATCTCATCTGGGTATGGAACGGACAGAACATTGACTGGTATCCCGGCGACGAGTACTGCGATATAATAAGCTTTGATTTTTACGCCGACGCTTACGACTACGACTCTCAGGAGGATACATTCAACTACATCAAGAGGTCTACCGACACTAACAAGATTATTGCTCTTTCCGAAAACGGCGTTGTATTCGATGTAGACACTGCGTTTGACGAGGGTGCAAGATGGTCTTGGTTTGCGGTATGGAGCGGAGAATACTCGCTTGACGGTCCGTACCTCTCGACTATTTACACATCTGAGGAGCAGTGGATTAAATCCTATCAGAGCGAGCGTGCCCTGACGCTGAGCGAGCTTCCCGACTGGAAAAGCTATCCTCTTGCATACGAGGACTAAACGACACACATACAAAGAGCCTTGCACGTTAAAGTGCGAGGCTCTCGTTTTGTCTTTCAAGATATTCTGCCGAGAATTCTTCAATTTCCACGGCAATTACATTCACGCTGAAGCGCATACCCTCGTTGAGGACGAATACCGCATCGGGGTTATAGCCGAACTCTGTGTTCCTGACATCCACCAGATAGAGATTTTCATACTGCGACAAATCCGCAAGTGCGTTGTCGCTGACCTTTTTATCATCGTCCATAACCTTATGCGAGGTATAGGTATAAAACTCTCCGTGCTTCAGGGAGTAGATTTTTGCGTCGGGAAGATATGCGGAGAGCTGCGGCAGAAAATCGCTTGAGGTGACGAAAACGGCGTCCTTCGGAAGCTCGCTTTCTATATACTCTGCGGCTTTCTTTACGGGGCAGAACTGCTCGGATAAGTCCCTTACGAGGTAGCTTACGCCTGCCGGAATTGTAACTATAAGCATTACCGACGCGACAAGCTCGATATTCTTCATCCTGCATTGGGAGAAGAAATTCACGAGGACTTTTACAAGCTTAGAATCGGATTTGAGATTGCTATCCTTGACCTGACTGCTCTCCTCCTGCATTGCGATACAGATAAAGAACACAAAGCTGAAAAGCAGGATTGCGGCACGGTTAGGGTTTACATAGAACACAACGTGTCCGACAATTACATAGACAAAAAGGTTTACGAGGAGCATTGCAAATGCTCTTTTTCTTTTGCGCAGGAGCAGAATAAGAAAAAGCATACAAAGCTGCACTGCCATTGCGGCAAGCGTGACAAGCGGATTTACCTCGCCAGACAGGACAACGGAATCTGCGGCGATATCGAACGGGCTTTGACATATCTTTCTGACAACCGTTACAAAATCGAGGCTTTTTCCTGCGGTGACGGAATTATAGCTTAGCGACGACAGCAGCGGCAGGACGAGAAACAGCACTCCGACGCCTGCCGTAAGGAGTCCTGCAATATTCAGGACATTCTGCTTTTTGGTGTTGTTTCTCCAGTCGGAGAAGATATCGACGAGCATAAAGATGCCGATTGCGCCGACAATTCCGCTGAATGCGACGTGGGTGAGTGCCAAAATGCCCGTCAGCAGACCCAGAACTATGGGATGTTCCTTTCTTTTGGGATAGACTATTGCGATAAGGCAGAGTATGAGAGGTATAAGGCAATAGTTCCTGGAGATTACGGAATTTGAGTAGAGAAATCCGCTTGAAAAGGCGAGCGACAGCTTTAAAACAGGCGACAGCCTGAGCTTAAAGAATATGAGAGTTACCGTAACAACCGAAAACGCCCAGCTTATTATCGGCATTACCCCGCAGCCGAAGCCGAGGGTTGAAAATGCGTGGAGTATAAAGTGCCAGAGGGGAGGATGTCCCTCGTATTTCATCATCCCGATTATGCCCGACAGGTCATTGTCACGGGCAATCGTCCACGCCTGCGCCTCGTCAAACCAAAGCTCGTGGTTTAATGCTCCTGCTAACGTAAGAATTGCATAGACGGCGAGGGCTATCGGATATATTATTCTTCTTGTGGTTTTAGTTTCTTTCAATAGCGTTAATCTCCGTTCAGATAGACTTCAAGCTCTTTATACACATCATAAGGGGTAAGCTTTACCTCTTTAAGACATACAAAGCTTTCTGTATCGGTGGTTTTTTCATATATCGGCACTACTCCGTTACTGATATACGTTTCCCCTGCGACAGCGAGGTAATACACGTTCTCATACTCTATTAGGTCGTCATAAACCTCTTGCCAATTGATTTTGTCAGAGTAAACTTTATATGTATGATAGGAGACAAAATCCTGTGCGCCGATATAATAAAGCTTTTGCTCGGGCATAAGCGCCGAGAGCTGTGCGAGGTGCCAGTCGGAGGCTATTATTACCGAACCTTCGGGCAGATCGTTTTCCACAAACTCTGCGACCGACTCTGATAAACTAAAATCGTTTTTATAGTCGAACACCAACATTCTTATGGCTCGTGGAATTGTGTAGACCATAAGGCCTGCTGTGATAACATAAAGTATCCTACTGTAATTTCTGTCTGTCTTAACAACAAAATCTGTTATCTTCTTCACGAAGCCCTCGCCGGCAAGCTTCTGCATTTTCTCATAGTTACATTCCTTTGGCTTCTCCCCTGCTTCTGCAATCCACAAAATCACAAAGAATGTAAAGAAGAACAGCATTGTTCGGTTTGGCAGGAGATTATTGTACATAACCTGAGTTGTGAGGATGAAAAACGCCGTAAACGAAAGAGCGAGCGCAAACGAGCGTCTGTAATGCCTTAAGAGGATAAGCGTTACTATTACTGCGATAACTGCGGCATAGCTGAGGATATAGCCTATAGCTCCTCCCAATGGGGCTGCGTCTGCGGATATGTTGGAAAGTCCGTTTTCCGCTCTTGAAATCATAGTTCCAAGCGGCGCTTTGTTCTGGTCTGCGGCATAGCTTACAAACAGCGACTGCACGGTTGGCAAAAGCAGCAAGACAACTCCCATACCTGCAATGCCAAGACCTGCGATATTGAGTACGTTCTGCTTTCCGGTGTTCCTTTTCCAGTCGGAAAACAGGTCTATGAGCATACCTATACCGATTGCTGCGACAAAGCCGCTCATAATTACATGGGTGTTCGTTATCAGTGCGACAAGGAAGCCGAAAGCTATCGGGTGCTGTTTTCTTTTGGGGTAGACTATTGCGATAAGGCAGAGAAACAAATGTATGAGGCAGTATACTCTTGACACGACGCTGTTATAGAAAAGCATTCCGCCTGAGAAAACGGCGGCTATGTTCATCGCCATACCAAACGGGGATTTCCAGAGAATGAGGGCGGCAGTCAGCACGCAGACAAACCAGCTTATAAACGGCAAAACTGCGGCGCTAAGTCCTGCTTTTGCAAAGGGGTATAAAATAAAATGCCACAGCGGCGAATGTCCCTCATATTTCATAAGGTCTATCACACCCATAACGTCATTATCTCTTGCTATGCACCAAGCCTGTCCTTCGTCAAACCATATCTCGTGGTTCAAAGCGCCTATAAATGTTGCTGTCGCATACGCCAAAAACACGCAAACGCTCAGTATAAATTTTCTGTTTTTCAGTACTTTTTCCATAATACACCTGCCCGTATATATCGCAAAAATTATCCTCCGCACAAGGCTTTCTGCACGGAGGGATATTTTTATTCGCTTTTTTCCTGCTTTGCTTCCTCGTGGTATTCCTTTTCAGTATTCACGTTCCACACGGAGGACTTATCGTTCGTGCCGTTTACTATCGACCTTGCGGCATTTATTGCGGTAAGCATTGAATGGTCCATATTGTTATAGCGGTGCTGACCGTTTCTTCCGACGCAGAACATATTCTCATAGCTGTCGAGATATTCCCTTACCCTGTCAAACTCGGCGTAGGTGCCGAAGTAAGCGGGATAAGCCTTCTTGACCTTTGTCGTATAGCGGTCGAGGATATTCTCTTTCTTTATGATGCCGATTTTCTGTAATTCGTCGGCGGCAAAGTCCATAAACTCCTCGGGCGGCGTGTTCCACATTTTATCGCCCTCGTTGCAGAAATACTCAAGGCCTACCCATATATGCTCGTTCATATCGTCTACCATATACGGCGACCAGTTGTTGAAAATCTGGAGTCTGCCCAGCTTTACATCTCTTTCCTGAATATAGATCCAGCAGTCGGGGACGTTATCGTTTATGGTTTTCATCTTCGTCTTATTCTTGATTTCGAGCCTGCTTAGCAGGAGTCCCACTGTAATGAAGTCACGGTAAGGAAGATTTACGGCGATGTTGTAGATATCCTCCGGGACATCGGGAAGCGATTGTGCCAGATCCTTAACTGCCATTGACGAAACGAGGTAGTCGCAGGCTATTTCGGTTTCCCTGCCGAAGTCAGCGGAATCCTTGTCGGTATTTCTGACGACGACCGACTTAACCCTGCCGTTCTCTGCATTTATCCTTACTACCTCACGGAAGGTAAGAAGCTCTGCGCCCTTTTCCACGCATATGTCAGCCATCCTTTCCCACAGCTGACCGGGACCGTGCTTGGGGTAATAAAATTCCTCGATTAGCGATGTTTCGACCTTCCCGTCCTTTTTGCGGAAAGGCTTTGTGATTGCGGAGGTGATGACCTTCCAGACGGAAAGCCCCTTTACACGCTGTGCGCCCCAATCTGCGGCGATATTGCTCGGATGCACTCCCCACAGCTTTTCTGTATAGTCCTCGAAGAACATACTGTACAGCGGCTTGCCGAAGCGGTTTATGTAAAAGTTTTCAAGCGAGTCCTCGGGTCTTTTATGAATTGCGCTTGCGACATAGCCAAAGCCAGATTTCATTGTATTTACAAAGCCCATATTTATAAACGTCTGCGGCTTCAGCGAGATAGGATAGTCAAAAAACCTCTTTCTGAAGTATATTCTTGAAACTCTTGTACGGGCGAGGAATACGTCGTCGATTTTTTCGGGGTCGATTTCCGGGTTATCGGACATTGTATGCTTTCTTCCGAGGACGATATCGTCCTTTGACGGAGAGCCTTGAAGCGGAAGAATTTCCGTCCACAGCTTCATAACCTCCTTGTCCTTTGAGAAGAAGCGGTGTCCGCCTATATCTATTCTGTTGCCCTTATAGCGTTCCGTACGGGAAATTCCGCCGATGAGGCCGCTTGCCTCAACAATGATAGGATGGAAGTCACTGCTTTCTTTAAGGAGGGTATGTGCGGCGGTAAGGCCGGCAGGCCCTGCGCCTATTATCACAACATTTTTCATAATTCCTTATTGCCTTTCTGTCGGAGTGGTATCCGAGTAAAGTAAAGTTTATACATATAACACAGTATATCACGTTTCGGCGCTTTTTGCAATATAAAATTTCGCACGCTATGCGACAAAAAAGCCGCACCTGCAAAAACGCAGAAACGACTTTTCAATATTACGATTACGCTATATTTTCTTGTTTTTCTCGTCCGGCAATGCTGTAGTAGCGCCGTCGGCAATTCCCTCCGTGCTGTCGGGGATAAAGACCGTCTTTATTGTCATAAGGAAAATCTTGAAATCCAGCGTCAGGGAATGTCTTTCGATATACATAAGGTCGAGCTTGAGCTTATCATACGGGGTTGTGTTATACTTTCCGAAAACCTGAGCGAAGCCTGTAAGTCCTGCTTTTACTTTAAGTCTGAATGAAAACTCCGGCATTGTTTCCTCATACCGCTTTGCAATTTCCGGTCTTTCGGGTCTTGGACCTACAAACGACACATCGCCTGCCAAGATATTGAAAAACTGCGGAAGCTCGTCGATACGGCAGGCTCTTATGAACTTGCCTACCGGTGTTATGCGGCTGTCGTGCTCGCTTGACAGCCTTGCTACTCCGTCCTTCTCGGCGTCCTGTATCATACTTCTGAATTTCAGCATCTTGAATACTCTGCCGCCCTCGGTAAGCCTTTCCTGCTTATAGAAAACGGGGCCTCTGTCGTACAGCTTTATCGCTATTGCCGTAACGAGCATAACCGGCGAGAGTATGATTATGCAGACGAGCGAGCCTACAATGTCAACGAGTCTTTTCGCCATTCTCTGCTCGATGCTGAGTCCCTGATTTCTTGCAAGGAGAAGCGGCGTATCAAACATATGAAATTCGTCCGCACCTCTTACGATGATATCTGAAATCTTAGGGTTGATATATGTTCTGATAGACTTTTCAAACGTAAATTTCAAAATCTTTGAACGCTTTTCGGCAGGCACGTCGCAAATTATTACAGCCTCATACTCTAAGATCTTTTTCTTTATTGTTTCAAGGTCCTCGTCCGAGCTTACCGACGAGCAGATAATATACTTGTCCACACGCCTGCTCATCTTGATGACCAAATCTCTTGCGCTCTGGCTGCCAAATACAACAATCATTTTTCTTGCGGGGTAAACCCTGCGGTAGAAAACCGAGCTGCACATTGCCCAGACTATGGCGTAGCCTATGTCAATGAGCGTCAGAACGACAAGCGGCATAATCGGCATAAAGCCTCTTGCTATAAGGCTCATCTGGAGATAGGTAACGGCATTTGTTCCTATAATCGTAAGAGTCTGCGAGCCTATGAGCCCTATAGGCTTTACAAATCCCACCTTAAAGCTTGAAAACAGGTTTCCGAATATTGCGTACACGAGCGCATAAACGGCAACAAGGAGGTAGTTGCCCTTTCTTACGAACGGTTTGAAAAGGATTTCGTTATTATAATATCCGCTCCACAGGATACCGAATGTTATTACGACAAAGGATATAAGCACCAGCGAATCAAAAAACATTATAAGATGCTTGAATTGCTCTCTCTTGTTCATTTATATCTATGCCTCCACACATTTTGCTGTGATATAAAAATATTATCTGTCCTTCCTCTGCGGATATTTTAACACATTTGATTTCTTTTTTCAAGGCTTATCACTCTTTTTTCATCTTTATCTGCGATAATTGACAAATTAGTGCAGGTATACTATAATATTATTGACAAATAGGAACACAATAAAACTAAAAAAGAAAGTGGCAGGAAGATATGACTCCCAGCAAGCGCACAAGGCTTTTGCCTTACAGCGTCACTATGTCGGTATACGGCAAGGAGGACGCAGAGTTTTTAGAAGAAAGCATTAAAAGTATTTTAAATCAGACACACCTGACAAACGACTTCGTAATAATCTGCGACGGAGAGCTGTCGCACGAGCTTTACAAGGTACTGCACAGCGCACAGGAAACGCACCCCGACATAATAAGGGTAATAAGGCTCAAAGATCACGTCGGCACGGCAAAGGCGGCAAACCTTGCGATAAGGCTTTGCAGAAACGAGCTTATCGGAAAGATGGACAGCGACGATATTGCTCTGCCCGAAAGATTTGAGATGCAGGTGCGCAGAATGATGCTGTACCCTAAGCTTGACATAATAGGCTCTTACATTGAAGAGTTCAGTTCTGACACGGGCGAGAAAATCGCAATAAGGAAAGTACCGCTTTCATCTGCGGCGGTGCTGAAATATGCTAAAATGAGAATGCCCTTTAACAATCAGACAATTCTTTTCAGGCGTTCGGAGGCTCTTTCCTGCGGAGGATACTGCGACGAGCTGCTTCGCTGCGAGGACTATGACTTTGTTGTAAGAATGCTGATGAACGGCGCTGTAGGAGGAAACATTCCCAAGGTTCTTGTACGGTACAGGGTGACAAAGGACAACCTTAAAAGACGCAGAAATCTCAGAAACACAAAGGCGTTTATCGAGGTAAGGTACAGAATGCTGAGGAGCGGTTTCTCAGGTATTTTTGACTTCATTATACCTTGCGGTATGCAGCTTTTGCTGTTTGCGCTTCCGTCGTCGCTGACGGGCGTTATATACAAAAAGCTTATGAGATAGGTGTGCGTAAAATATGAGAAGGCTTTTTGACAAGCTTACTATATTGCTCTGCTGTCTGCCGCCGGTTATCGTAACGGACGGCTTTGCTGTGCCTGTTATGATAATTCTGGCGGCGGTCACCTTTACGAGTCTTTTTGAGGCTTTCAGGGACATAAAGAGGGTGCGGCTTTTTCTTACTCTGATATTCTGTGGATTATCCGTTTGTCACCCTGCCCTGTTACTTTTCCTGCCGATTGTGATTTACGATTTATGCGAGTCCCGAGATTACTACACACTTACCGTACCGGCTGTCACGGCAGTTTTCTTCCTTGGCAGGCTTCACGGCGCAAAAGACCTTTTTTTCATGATAGGCACGGTAATGGCGGCTGTTTTTCTCGGAATAAAATCCGCAAAGCTTGAGGAGCATGAAAAGAAGCTTATACTTCTGCGTGACGATAATACGGAAAAGCAAAACCTCCTGTATGCGAAAAACAAGGAGCTTATCGAAAAGCAGGACTACGAGGTACAGCTTGCGACTCTTGCGGAGAGAAACAGGATTGCAAGAGAAATTCACGACAACGTAGGACATATGCTTTCACGCTCTATTTTACAGGTCGGCGCGCTAAAGGTCATAGAAAAAGACGAGCTTGTGAAAGAACAGCTTTCGAGCATCGGCGACACTCTCTCGGGCGCTATGGACAGCATACGCTCAAGCGTACACAGGCTGCACGACGAGTCTGTAAAGCTATCGTACTCGGTAAACGACGCACTCTCAGCACTCGACGGAAAATGCGAGGTAAAGCTTAACTGCGACATACCTGAAAGCGCCCCGACTCAAATCAAGATGTGCTTTATAGCGATTGTGAAAGAAGCTGTTTCAAATGTCATAAAACATTCGGACTGCACCAAGGTATCTGTTATCCTTAGGGAACACCCCGCTTTCTGGCAGCTTATTTTCGAGGACAACGGAACACCCGTAAAAAAAGAAAATTCAAACGGAATAGGCTTGCAGAACATAAGCGACAGAATAGAGGCGCTTGACGGTGTATGCCGTATTGACAGCAGCAGGGGGTACAGGATATTTGTCACTGTACCCAGAGAAGGGATAGAGAATAAATGAGAGTTGTAATAGTTGATGACGACAGGCTGGTTTCCGTGTCGCTGAAAACGATACTTGAGGCATCGGGCGGAATAGAGGTATGCGCAGTAGGCGAAAGCGGCGAGGACGCTGTATCTCTTTACAGAGAATACAAGCCCGACGTGCTTTTGAGCGACATAAGAATGAACGGAATGACGGGTATTGCGTCCGCCGAGGAGATACTTAAAGATTTCCCCGATGCAAGGATTCTTTTCCTTACGACCTTTTCCGACGACGAGTACATTTCAAAGGCTCTTTCAATCGGCGCTAAGGGTTACATACTAAAGCAGGACTTTGAGGGAATTGCGCCTGCGATAGAAGCGGTTATGCGAGGACAGAGAGTATTCGGAGATGCGGTAATGAACAAGCTTACGAGCGTTATGTCATCTCAGAAAAAGAGCTTTTCTCCCGAAGAATACGACCTTTTGGAGCGTGAAATGCAGATCATCGAGCTTGTAGGAAACGGTCTGAACAATAAGGAGATCGCCTCCGAGCTTTTTCTGAGCGAGGGTACTGTGAGAAACTCCGTGAGTCTTATACTTGAAAAGCTTGGTCTGCGTGACAGGACGCAGCTTGCGGTATTCTATTTCAAAAACATAGCTAAATAAAATATGCCCATCCGAGTATAAAACCCGGACGGGCAGTTTTTTTACGGCTTTAAAAGCTTTCCCTCTTTGAGGAGAAAAAGCAGCTTGTTGTTCTGCGAGGCGGTACCGATGTAGGCGGTAATACCGTTTGCTTTGGCGATTTTTCTGCGGTAGGAAAACGAGCTTTCTGCATTTATTGATTTCAAGCCGTCGACAATTGAATATCCTTTGTATGCAGCTTTCGGGAAATACTGCTTTGTGTTCTGAGGTTTTGGCTCTTTGACATACTCAATCTCCGACAGCCACAGGATATGCGTGAAATCACGGGATTTTACCTTCGTTTTTACGACCCCGTACGCCGAGCCTCTCGCTTCGATGCAGTAACCGTCGCCGATATAAATACCGATATGACCCTGCCGCCACACTGCACAGCCAGGTACTGCCTGTGAAAGCTTGTCTATTGTCAAGACCTGTGCTGCCGTATTCTTGTAGCTTGTGGAATTGCGGACTGTGCCTGTGTACCACGATATGAGTCCCGAACAGTCGGTGCAGATTTTGCCGATTTTCTTTTTGTCCGAGGTCCAGACCAGAGAGCCGTAGCGTGCTTTGAGCGTGTTGTACAGGCTCTCGGTCAGAAGTTGACCCTTTGCGCCGTAGACGTAGGGTGTGCCGAGCTTAGTCTTTGCGAAAGCGACTAAGCCCTGCGCTGTTTTTTCTGCCATTATATCAGTCCTCCTTATCTTTATCTTTCAATTTTCTGATAACAAGGCAAATCCAGCCGTTTGCCTCGGGGTTTATTTCCGCATAGTTCTCAAGTATGCTTATTACCTCCATAAGTGCGATATAGCAAAAGATTGCAGAGGAAGCAAACACGCCTACCGTTTCGGAAAGCGCTTCGTTTTCCGAAAGTCTGCCAAGCATTTTCGCTCCCGTTTCAAGTCCGCAGGCTGTGAGCATAACGATAATTTCGCCCAGCTTGTTCAGTCCGCCTTTACGCATTTTTGCGCTCTGCACGCTGTCTGTGACATATGCCTTTATAAATCCTGTTGCAAAATCTGCGACAGCAAGGCCTATGATAATTCCGAGCATTATAACATATTTAAGCATATCATCACCGTCCTACGCAAAGCTTACCTGTTTCCAGCTTCCGCTTTCACGGATAAAGCCGTTCTGTTTTACCCATTCGCCGTTAGCTTTAAGATAAACGGGCGTAATATCCTGCACGACTACGTTCTTCATCAGCCAGTTATACACGCTGTCGTCTATCTCCTGCGGAGTATCTCCGAAGTCGATGACCTTGTAGGCGGCGTCTTTCGGATTAGCGTTTCGGTTGCTGTTCCAACCTAACGGCGAACCGATCCAGCGGTACACATAAGTATAAGAGCCGTTCATAGCATTTGTCATTCTCGCCGTGTTGATAGAAAATTCAAGCGTGCCTTGCTTAGCTATCATAAGCTGCCAGTTTGGGTCTGAGGGTGAACCCGCCCCTGTCGTGAGGTTTGGAAAACTATGCGTGACGGGAATCAGATAGTGATATCTGTTGTTCCAGTTCCACTCTCCCACTCCGTCATACTCTGTCAGTGTGTCTTTAAAAGTATAAACTCCGCTTATGTATGCCATTTATACGCCTCCTGTCACAAGAGCAAGAGTTCCGTCGGGAGCTTGCGTCGCTTCGAGTTCTTCAACGCTTGAAACTTCAATATATCCCTTGCCGCCGATATACTCCGCATATTGACGAAACGGCGTGGCGTCCGTGATCCTTGTGCCGTCCGGGTCAAGCTTTTCACGGATTAACTGCTTTGTTTCAAGAAGATAATTATACTTTTCAAGAACGCTCATCAGACTGCCTCCCCGTTTATTCTGTCAAATGCGGCTTCCAAATCGCCTATGCCCTCATATATATCGACATCGCCCATATAGTGACCTATGACGCCGTTATCAAAAAGAACATAATAGAGGGTGTTGCTGTCCTTTGACGAGAGGGCGTTATACTGCGACTCAGTGCATTTTACAAAGGAGAAGCCGCCGAATGCGTCGTGAATTTCGTCAAGCTCAGGCTTTATCTCCATTATCTCCTGCTGTACTGCGAGTGCGCTGTCAAAAAGCTCTGCCGCCTGCTCATAGGTCGGAACAGGCGAAGATGTTTCAGAGCCGATGCTTTCCCCGACAACGAGCGTCATAGTGTTGCTTTTCGCTATAACAGATGCGTTGCCGCTTCCGTCAAAACCCATAGCGAGCCACTGGCACTCCACCTCGCCCGTCTGCGCTAAAAGGCTTCCGCCTACTGTCATACTTCCGTCTGACACGTCCGCATCGTAGCAGGTCTGCTTGTCCGGCAGTAAAAATCTGAGCTTATAGGTTGTAGCGCCCTCTACCTCAGGGCAGACGACCTCGACGCTTCGGCTCATTGTTTCTCCGCAGTTTCCGAGAAGCTTGCTCTTTGGCACTGCATAATAGTTATTGTCTACCGTAATAATCAAATAGCTTTCCTCCAAAAATAAAATTCCCTGCATAAATACATTAAACTGTATAAAAAGAAAAAATCGCCCTGCAAAAAAGCTATCCCACCGAACACTGAGTTCAGCGGGATAGCCCGATATTTTTCTTTTCGAGTATAAGCTAACACGGATTTTTCGTTTTGTCAAGGGGAAATTTACTTAATTGCTATTACTACAAAGCTGTTTGTCACTAAAAATCTCGTTTCAGGAAGCTTGCCTTCAATACCAAGCTCGTTGAACGCAACGTTTATCACCGACGCTACCTCGCTCTTGTCGAGCGGTGCGCCGTTCCAGCGGATTGCAAAAACGCCTGTCGTACCGGTTACGTTGTCTGTGATCAGCTTCTTTAATTCTTCCTTGTTCTCTGCCGTGAGGTTATGATTTTCATAATATTCACGAGAGGAATCGTCGCCTGTAAATTCTCCGACGACAGAATCAAGTTCAAAGATATTGTCCTTAGTATAGCCGGTGTTCTTTGCTGTTTCGCTGTCCGCTTGATAGAGATAAAACGGTATGCCGGTTGTTTTGCCGTTATTGGTGCAGTCGATCTCGTACCATTCGCCGTCAAGATTTACCATATTCCATGCGTGCGGGAGGTTGCCGTCGAGGTAGCCTGTAATAACGACCGACTCAACGCCCGTCATATCGCAAAGCATTCTGAAGGTATATGCATAAGACATACACACGCCCTCGCCCTCTACTAGTATGCCATAGGTGTTGAATGCCGACTCATACTGCTTATCGTAGGTCTTTACAAAGCCTGCTTCTTCTGCCGCTTTCAGAGCGTCGTTGTCATATACGCAGTTTTCTTCGAGGTAGAGATAAATCGCCTTGATTTTCTCCTCCTCTGTCATACCTTCTGTGATAATTTCAGAAATTACTTTGTCAGCCTTTTCTGTCATCTCAGCCTGCATTGTCTTGATTTCTTCCGCTGTATAGGCGTACTGAACCTTGAATACAAAGGTTTCGTAGTCGTATGAATAACGGCTCACGCCGATAACGTAGGGGTTCTGGTAGTATACCTTGTTCATTACGTCAACGAGATAGTTGGGGTCCTGAAGCTTGGGAAATGCCTCAAGCGAGATTTCTGTATTGCCCTCAATAAGGTTGAGTGCGAGCCATTCTTCCTCTGCGCTGTCTGCGTTTACATAAACGCCCTCCGGAGCATTTGCGACCGTATCGCTGTTCGCCTGACCGATATGCTCCTGCGTATTTTCAATCTGCTCCTGAACGAGTCCGTTCTCAGATGTTCCGCCTGTGCCGTTTTCCGGGTCAACAGGGATAATCGTGTCTATATCGTTATCGGGAATCATATCAATATTATCCTCAGGCTTTGTGTTACCGCTCTCTGTGGTAGTTCCAGCATCGGGGAGCTTTGCGCCTGTGTTAAGGTCGTTAGGCGTTACATAGCCTGCGAGGGCAGTGCCTTCGATTGTGTAGTTGTATCTGATTACGTCATATCCGTAAAGGTTAACCGTAACAGGTCCATCGTATATTACGTTTCTTGTTGTAACGCTTCCGTCGATATTGATAACGTCTACCGTTGCAGGAAATTCCTCTACCGTTTCATATCTGCCGAAAAGGATATCCGTTTCGTCGGTCATCATATACGGTAAAACGAGGTCGCTTGTCGGAATTGCGTTGCTAAGGCCGCTTTCTTTACCGTTTATAACTGCGCTGACATAGTATTCTCCGTTTACGCAGAAATTCTGTCCGCTGTTACAATAGCTGCCGGTATCCTCGTCATAAGTCTCTGCCAGCGAGTTTTTGCCTGCAAAACCGCTGAACATACACTCGGTCGTTTCGCCGTCTCTGATAAGCGAAATAAGGATATTGCCTGAGCCGTAGCCGTTTTCCGCACCGTAGATTGCGTGGTTATCCTTTCCTGTATAAAGGCTGTCATCCGTAAGCTTATAGATGATGTACTTTTCAGCACCCTCGACAGGCTCCCAGCGGAGAGAGAAAACTCCCTTGGAGTCAACTTCCGCCTTGACGTTAGGCGCATCGACCTCGTGTTTAACTGTGAAAGGAATTATTATAGGAGTATCGAGCTTCGCAGGTTCTGTACTTTCTGTGTCGTAGTGGAGTGCAATGTAATAGATAGGCGCATTTCCCCAGCTGTCAACATTTTCATAGACATAATCCTTATCCTGCGAATCCGTTGCGAGAACCGGACCCATAGGAGCAACCGTGAGGGTCGATGTTCCGTTGCCGTTGTCTATTATATCGGCATTGTAGTAAATTGAACTTGCATCGAGGCACTTTGAATCGGTATGTATGCTCACGAAATCGTAAAGGTCTATATCGCTTGCTTCGTAGTAGCTGAAGTTGAAATTGAACGTGAAGCTCTCTGTCTGGGACACGTTGTAAAGCGGCATAACCTCTGTCGCATCGTCTACACCGTATGCCTTCTTGATGTCCTCGACCGTTACCGTTGCGCCGAGCGCTGAAATCTGTCCGCCTATTTCAGGCTTGCTGCTGTCTGAGATACTGCTTGAGCCTGCGTCTGATGACGAGCCTATGCTGCTGTCCTCAACGCTCGAACAGCCTGTGAGAAGTATTGATACTGCGAGGGCTAATGCAGATATTCGTCTGTAATCTTTCATTTTCCTTTTCCTCCAAAAATATATGTGTAATGCTATTTTGTTTTGCTATTACACATATAACACTTTACAGCTTTGCCAAAGGTTGCATTTCCCGAAAAAAATATTCAATTTGTTTTCAGCGTTATGTTTTTAGCCGGAATACTAATTACTCCGCTCTCTGAAACGGTAAACTTTACTACGATATCGTTGTTAAAAACAGCCATATAGAAGCTCTTTGCGGAGTTATCGCCTGTTTCGTCCGTTTCCTCTGCATTTCTGAGAAGCCCTGCGATATTCTCAATCTCGGCATCTGAGATTTGCTCGGCAGATGTGAACACGTTTGTGTCGCTTTTTTTACAGTAAGAAAGACCGTCGCCCGAAAGCATATCCGCAAGAAGCGCCGCACACTCTGCCGGACTGAGGTTTTCGGTATTCCAGTCCTCTATCTCCAGCGGTTTTGTGACTGCCGAAGAATTTGCATAGTAGTTATTGAAATCGTCCGACGCATGGTTATTATTGTCATTATCATTTTTGCTGTTGTCGTCAATACTGCTTTCCGATATGCTGCCGGGATTTTCGGGTTTAAAATCTATCCCTGCAAGCGTAGGAATTATAATTGCGGCTCCCAGAACAAGCACGATGCTTGCGGCGGCGGCTGTCATAATACCTAAATTTCTTGCCGACTTTATTTTCGAGCGTTTCCTGTCTGCGATTTCCTTGTCGAGAGTTTCTTCCAAGCTTTGCAGAAATTCGGCTCTCGGTTCTATTTTATCAAATGCGTTTTTATATTCGCTTGAAGTTCTATCCGACATAATATCCACCCTCCATTAAAATTTCTTTGAGCTTATCCCTGCCCCTTGAAAGCTGAGATTTTACCGTGCCCTCGGATTTTCCGATAATTTTTGCTATTTTGTTTATCGGGATATCCTCATAGTAAAACAGATGTATGACTATGCGGTATTTTTCGGGGAGACGCTTTACTGCGTCCTCTACGCCGCTTGGCTCATTGTCCGTATATGTAACATTTTCCGCTTCCTCAAACGGGGCGCTGTGCCTTCTGTACGCTGAGGTAGCAAAGGTTTTGATCGTATTTACTGCAACCTTTAAGAGCCACGCCTTTCTATGCTCCTCGTCCTTAAAGGTCTTGTCCGACCTTACCAGCTTTAAAAGCACGTCCTGCGTTATATCCTCCGCATCGCTTACGTTTTGCAGTCTTGAGTATGCGAGGCGGTAAATCATCCGAGAATACTTACCGATAAGCTCTCCCGCAGTTAACTCCTGCACAAATTTTTCTGACAAGCTGAAATTCCCTTCCTTCGTTCGCCAAACCTTCCGATATTTTATCTCGCTTATAACACTATACAAGCTGACAAAAGGTTGCATTTCCAAAATACATTTTTTAAGCTTACTCCCGTTATGCACTTGACATTTTGCGTTTAGTGTGATATTTTATTATTTAAGCTGACAAATGTGTTCTCCCCGGGCAATTGTATCCTTTCGGAATGAAGCGTTGTCGGCTTTTTACATTATACGGCGCTTGACAGGCTGAATAAAATATGATATACTGTCATAACAGCGAGCCACTGTTTCGTTTATGGACCGGGAGAATTGGACTCCCACGTCTGCGAGCAAGCCCGCTTTTTTTATTTATAATACTACGGAGGATTATATGCTATGGAGCTTTTTGACGCAATAAAAAACCGCAGGAGCAGGAGAAAATACCTGCCCGACCCTATTCCCGACGAGGATATAGAAAAGCTCATCCTTTCGGCTACTTCCGCACCGAGCGGCTGCAACAGTCAGTGCTGGAGATTTATTGCCGTAAAGTCGCCCGAAAAAATCGAGGCTCTTTCGCAGGCTGTCGAAGCAGGCGCAAGGAAGTTTTACGGCAGGATAAATGACGAGCAGTTTCTGTCAAACAGGATAAGGCACATGACCTTTTTCAAAAAAGCTCCTCTTGTAATTTTAGTGTTTATGACCGAGATGCCGTACTACGACAGCAGGGTCACGGAATACTACGCATCGCTTGGATATGACAAGAACGAGATGCTGAGCCGCCTTGGAAATCCTGACATTCTGTCAATCGGTGCGGCGGTCGAAAACCTTCTGCTGACGGCAGAGGAGATGGGACTCGGCGCTTGCTGGATGAACGACCCCATAATTGCGAGGGACGAGGTAGAGAAGCTTTTCAATGTTCCTAATGGGCATAGGCTTATGAGCGTTATTCCTGTAGGAAAGCCTGCCTACTCCCCCAGAGAAAAGGCTATGAAAGAGCTGTCCGAGGTTTTTGAGATAATATAAGACAATGCTTCACCGCAAAACTTTGGCAAGCCACAGCGTCAGCACGACGTAGCGTCAGCACGACGTAGCGTCAATGCGCAGTCTTTTGAAATACGGGCAGGCTTCTGCGGTATTCGGTGGGGCTTACTCCGAAAAAGCTATGGAAGCACCTGCTGAAATATAGCATATCCGAAAAGCCCAAGCTCCGGGCGATCTCGCCTATCGGAGATATGGTCGAACGCAGAAGTCTTGCGGCTTCGTTCATACGCAGAGAGTTATGATATCTCTGCATTGTCGTTCCCGTGTCACGCTTAAAAACTGCCGACATATATTTATAGCTAAGGAAAAATTCCTGCTCTAAGGAAACTGCGAAAAACTGCTCTCTGACACGCTTTGCAAGGCTTTCTTTCACACGGGCAGAGAGGCTTTTCTCCCCTGCTTCCACGTCCTCGCCTATCGCTATTTCCGTGAGAAGGTCAAACAAAAGGCTGTTCATTCTCCAGCACTTTGTTCTGTCATCTGAAATAGAGTATTCAATAATATCCGCAAGCTTCTTTTCTATTCTGCTGCCACGGAGGTTTATACTGTACTGTGGCAGCTTTATTTTATATGCCAAAGGACAATACTGAGGCAAAGCTCCTGAGTCGGGATAAAACTCCGAGTATTCCGCATTATCAGTTATCTCCCGCATATCAAAATGGAAGTAATACCATCTTGTGCCCTTTGGACATTCCCTTTTGCCGAAGTGATGGACGCCCTTTCTGAGTATCAGAAGCTCGCCCTGTTTTATTTCATAATCGGTATCGTCCTCCGTCACATATATAACGCCTTCTATGACATATATGAGAACATAAAAATCCGCCACTCTGTCTATATGATAGAATGGCTCTGATGCGGCGCAGAGGTCGCACATTGATACAACGGGCATTACCGTATTGCTGAAAGTCAAGCTGTACACGACAATCCTCCATATACAAGTGAAAATAATCTATATAAATCGCAATATAAAAAGATTATAATACATACAAGAACACTTGTCAACTACTTTTGAAAGGAAGTAAGCTTTATGAAAACGCAGTCAGGGATAGACCTTAGCTCTTACAGGTCGGAGGGCTTTATCGGAAGATATCAAAGACTTATCAAGGACACTGTAATACCGTATCAGTACTCGGTTCTGTGCGATAAGGCAAAGGGCGCAGAGAAAAGCCATGTTATACAGAATTTCATAAATGCCGCCAAAGCCGTCAGAGGAGAGGACGTCGGCGACGGCTTTTACGGAATGGTCTTTCAGGACAGCGACGCCGCCAAATGGATAGAAGCTGCCGCATACTCCCTGCACCGCTTCCCTGACAAAGACCTTGAAGTCACCGTTGACGGGCTTATAGATATAATCGCAAATGCTCAGGACGAGGACGGATACCTCGATACATATTTCACCGTCAAAGACAAGGACAAAAGGTGGAAGAACCTGTTGGAGGGGCATGAGCTTTACTGCTCCGGGCATATGATGGAGGCTGCCTGCGCTTACTACGAGGCAACGGGAAAAAGGAAGCTTTTGGACGTGATGCTGAAAAATGCCGCCCATATCTACGATGTTTTCATAAAACAGGCGCACGAGGGCTGTCCCGGACACCCGGAGGTGGAGCTTGGGTTAATGAAAATGTACCGCCTTACGGGAGATAAAAAATGCTTAGAGCTTGCGGAGCATTTTATAAACACACGGGGAACAGACCCAGACTTTTTCAGGAGGGAACGTGCCTCCCGTGACTGGACCGTATGGGAAAACAACGCTGAGGACAACAGCTATCAGCAGAGCGGCGTTCCGCTCAGACAGGCTGAGAATGCCACGGGTCACGCCGTGCGTGCTGTGTATCTGTATACGGCAATGGCTGACCTTTCGTCGCAGAACTCCGACCGTGAGCTTTTTGAAGCCTGCAGGCGGCTCTGGAACAGCATTACAAGAAAGCAGATGTATATAACGGGCGGAATAGGCTCGACAGTACTGGGAGAAGCGTTCAGCGTTGATTACGACCTGCCCTCAGACACGGCATACGCCGAAACCTGCGCATCAATCGGACTTATGTTCTTCGCATCGAGAATGCTCGAAAACGAGGTCAGGGGCGAATATGCGGACGTTATGGAAACGGCATTCTACAACACTGTTTTAGCAGGTATGCAGCTTGACGGTAAGAGATTTTTCTATGTAAATCCGCTTGAGGTCGTACCCGGAATTTCAGGCGTATCGCCTACGCACAGGCACGACCTGCCCGAAAGGCCGCAGTGGTACGCCTGCGCTTGCTGTCCGCCTAACGTTGCAAGGCTTATTTCGTCGCTCGGTAAGTACGCCTACGGCGAAAACGGCGACACGGCGTTCTGTCACCTCTTTGCAGGCGGCAGCGTTAAATTCAGAAACGGAATGTCTTTCACCTGCAAAACCGCCTATCCTTACGGCTTTGACGTTACATACGATATTAAAAAGGGCGGCAGGCTTGCTGTAAGAATACCTGCGTGGAGCGGGACATACGGCGTAAAGCTTTGCGGCAAGGAAATCTCGCCCGAAATAAAGGACGGCTACTGTTACATTGACGTTGCAGACGGCGACACCGTGGCGCTTACTCTTGACGGCTCGCCACGCTTTGCATATGCAAGCACAAAAATACCGCAGCTCAGCGGAAAGACGGCGGTTTGCAGAGGACCTCTCGTATACTGCTTCGAGGGCGCAGACAACGGCGGCGACGTGCTTTCTATATCGCTTGTAGGCGGCGGAAAGATTAGTGCGGGGGAATACGACGAAGCCTTGCTCTGCGGCACGACAAAGCTTACCGTACAGGCGTTAAGGCGCACGGCAGGCGACTCGCTGTACAGCTTTACCGCACCTGATACGGCAGAGTGTGAGGCAGTCGCAGTTCCGTACTACACATGGGGCAACAGAGGCGTAAACCAGATGAGGGTATGGATGGACGAGAAGGACTCGCCTATTGTTCGTAAGTAAAAGCAAAACACACCGGAGGAGTTCAGGGCTTCTGCGGTGTGTTTTTTACGATAGGACATAAGGTATGTTGATTTTACGGGCGGATATGTGGTATAATAAACACAAAGTGTTTATTATATTTCTATGTCCTCGCAGATACGCAAATCCTTAGATTTGCTCCCTGCGTATCGGAC
>MSHC01000021.1:0-28261 GCA_001940995.1 Ruminococcus sp. Phil15 | reverse complement strand
GATTTGCTCCCTGCGTATCGGACTGTTTTATACCAATTACAGAACATCGGCACACGGGAGGGCTATATGGGCAGTATAATGACCGACAGCGACGGAAATGTTTTTGAGAGCTTTGACTCAATAGATGAAGCTGAAGCAAACGGCTTGCAGGGTCTTACTCATTGCCTTGCGGTCGTAAGGGTAAACGGTGACTATCTTCTCGGCTGGAACAGGTTCAGAAACCGCTATGAAATTTTCGGCGGCTGTATGGAAAGCGGAGAAACAGCAAGAGAAAGCATAACCCGTGAATGCAGGGAAGAGCTTGGCGCAGAGGGGAATTTCGAATATCTCGGAGTTATGAAATTCCTTATGATGCCCGACTATTTCAGCGACAAAAAGAGAACGGAATTCGGTTGTCTTTACGGGATTACTTTAGAAAACCGCCCGCTTGACGACCTTTATTCACAAATCAAAGACCGCAGGGAGATTTTAAAGCTTGCTCTATATGAGGACATAAAGGGCAGAGAGCCGATCTCAGAGATTGACGCGCTTCTTCTTAGCTACTACAAATGACATAATTTCAAGAAAGGAACGCCACAGCATTGGCGAATTGACAGGTATGAAAATTATATTTGTCCGTCACGGACACCCCGATTATATTAACGACTGCCTTACTAAGCTGGGTCACGAGCAGGCCGAGAAAGCGGCTGTACGGCTAAAGGACGAGGGCATTGAGGAAATATACTCCTCCCCTTACGGACGTGCTTATGAAACGGCTCTGCACACGGCTGAGCTTTTGTCAAAGGACGTAACTAAGCTTCCGTTTATGAGAGAGATAAAATGGGGCTCGTCGGACGGCAAGGAGATTTATGCCGACGGACACCCATGGGATACCTCGCTTTATGCTATATCGCTTGGCTACTCTCTTATGGACGAGGAGTGGACGAAAATGCCGCTGTTTGCAAACAATCTTGCCTTTGCGGAGATCGAACGTGTTGCAAAAGAGTCGGACGAGTGGCTGGAAACGCTCGGATACCGCAGAGAGGGCGCAAACTACCGTGTTACGGGCGACAACACTGACAGGACAATTGCGCTTTTCAGCCACGGAGGTTCGTCGTCGGCGCTGTTTTCACATCTTTTGAACCTGCCGTTTTTCTATCTTTGCAGGGCGCTCTGTCCCGATTTCACGTCGATAACCGTACTCAGCTTTTCCGACGAAAAGGGCACGCTTACAGCACCTATGATCGAGTATGCAAACGACTCTCGGCACATAAAGGGCGGCAAGGCTTCCTACGAGATGTAGCTATATAATGATATAGAACTATATAATATATTTCAAGGCACGAAATACCGCCGGACGGGGAATTTTCCCGTTCGGCGGCGCTTTTTACAATCTTAGGACTTTAGATTAATGACAGCTGCCGTTTCCGCAGCCGTGCTCTCCGCAGGTATGGCCCTCAGAGCCGTGGTCGTGATGACTGCATTTTACATCGAGGTCGAAGCTGAGGTTTCCTGCAAGATATGCGTTTACCGCTTCGTCTGCGTTTCCGCTTACTCCGCCAAACAGCTTAATTCCTGCCTGGGAAAGAGCCGTCTGAGCGCCTGCGCCTATTCCGCCGCAGATAAGAACCTCGGCACGGATCGCCTGCAATATTCCTGCAAGAGCGCCGTGACCGCTTCCGTTTGTAGGAACTATCTGCGATTTTACTACCTTTCCGTTTTCCACATCATAGAGTTTGAACTCCTCGGTGTGTCCGAAATGCTGAAAAACATTTCCGTTCTCGTGCGTTACTGCTATTCTCATAATACTACTTCCTTTATACGCAATTTTCCACGCAAAACTAAAGCATTGCCAAAATCTGTTCCTTAGGTCTTGCGCCGAGAGCGCTGTTCACTACCTTGCCGTTCTTTATTACGGCGAGAAGCGGAATGCTTGATATACCGAAGCTTCCTGCAAGCTCAGGCTGCTCGTCCACATTTATCTTGCCGACCTTGATATCGCTTCTTTCCTCTGCGATTTCTGCGACTATCGGGCCTACCATTCTGCAAGGTCCGCACCAGTCTGCATAAAAATCAAGAAGAACCGTCTTGTCGGACGAAATTACCTCATGAGCGAAGTTTTCCTTTGTGATTTTAATTACTGCCATAGATTCATTCTCCTTTGTTTACTTTTCCTTATAATAAAGCATACAGTGACAATAGCCCTCAAAGTCGGGGTCTTTTATCTGCTTTTTGAACTCCTTGCACATACATTTTGTATCCTCCGTTCTTTGGAGTCTGCAAGGACAGTATCCGCCCGTTCTTTCAAGTCCGAGCTTTACTGTTTTCACTACTTCTTCGTCCTCGTTAAGTCGTACCTTCAAAACGTCCACCTCCCTTTTAAAGAAGCTTTTATTTGCTATCAGTATAGAAAGTCATAGACTTAAAATGCCTTTTAAAATATCATTGCCTCATAACGGAATTTCATACCAAATTTCATGGGTGCGTATTTCCCAAAACCACAAATTTCTCAGCGCTCGCTATAAATTCGACTTTTCTAAGTTCATTATATCACACAATCAAAGATTTTTGATATAATTGTCCGATTCGCAGGGAGCAAATCTAAGGATTTGCGTATTTGCGAGGACATCATAATATATCAAACTCTATACGTTTATTATAGCACAACAAAACAAAATCTGCAAGGGCTTCAAATATTGAGTGCGGTGTTTACGGACAATTTTGCTTCGAGCTTTGACATATACGCAAAAGCGTGCTACAATTATGAGTGACTCTAAAATTTTTAAGAAAGCTACGGTGATTATTATGGTATTCGGCGGACTTCAAAAGCTTACGCTGCTTGATTTTCCGGGTGTTGTAGCCTGCACTCTTTTCACAAGAGGCTGCAACTTCCTTTGTCCTTTCTGCCACAACGCAACGCTTGTCAACAGGCTGTCGGAGGCGGAAACCATTTCTGACACGGAGGTGTTATCCTATCTTAAAAAGAGGATAGGAATACTGGAGGGCGTCTGCATTACGGGCGGCGAGCCGCTTCTGCACGCAGAGCTTAAAGACTTCATAAGGGAAGTAAAGGCGCTCGGCTACAAGGTAAAGCTTGACACGAACGGCTCGAAGCCTAAGTACCTCAAGGAGCTTGTATCCGAGGGGCTGATAGACTACGTTGCAATGGACATTAAAAACTGCTTTGAAAAGTATCCGCAAACGGCGGGCGTCAATAATCTCGACCTTTCCGACATTGAGGAGAGCATTGACTTTTTGATGGAGGGCGGTATCCCTTACGAGTTCCGCACGACAGTTGCAAACGGACTGCACACTGTGGAAGATATTGAAAAGATAGCTAAGAAAATAGCCGGTGCGGACAGATACTTTATCCAGAACTTTCTTGATTCGGGAAACATAATCGGCGCAGGTCTGTCCCCTATCGGCCAAGACACGATTGAGAAAATGTGCAAGGTGTCCAAAAATTACGTTAAAGATTGTAGCAACAGATAAAAAATCAATATTTTGTTGTCAAACTATTGACAAACCACAAAATATAGTGTATCATAGTGATATCAACTACAAAATCAAGGGGGAAACCATCTATGTATAATGTAATTAAGAGAGACGGAAAGAAAGTTCCGTTCAACCTTTCCAAGATTTCAAACGCTATCACTCAGGCTTTTGAGGCCTGCAACCGTCAGTATATTCCTGACGTTATCGACTTCCTCGCATTAAAGGTTACTGCCGACTTCGAGCCTATGATCAAGGACGGCTGCATTGATGTTGAAAACATTCAGGACAGCGTTGAATCCGTTCTTATCAAGGCTGGATACAGCGATGTTTCAAAGGCATACATCATCTACCGCAGACAGAGAGAAAAGATTCGTAACATCTCCGCTACGATGGTAGACTACAAGGCAACTGTTGACAACTATCTCCAGATCAACGACTGGAGAGTAAAGGAAAACTCTACCGTTACATACTCAGTCGGCGGTCTTATCCTTTCTAACTCAGGCGCTATAACGGCAAACTACTGGCTTTCCGAGATCTACGACGAAGAAATCGGCAACGCACACAGAAATGCCGACATTCACATTCACGACCTCTCGATGCTCACAGGCTACTGCGCAGGCTGGTCGCTCAAGCAGCTTATTCAGGAGGGTCTTGGCGGTGTTACAGGCAAGATCACTTCCGCACCTGCAAGCCATCTTGCAACGCTCTGCAACCAGATGGTAAACTTCCTCGGCATTATGCAGAACGAATGGGCAGGCGCTCAGGCATTCTCCTCCTTTGACACATATCTCGCTCCTTTCGTAAAGACTGACAACCTCAACTACGACCAGGTAAAGAAGTGCATCGAGTCCTTCATCTACGGCGTAAACACACCTTCACGCTGGGGCACGCAGTCGCCGTTTACAAACATCACTCTTGACTGGGTAGTACCAAACGACCTTGCAGAGCTTAACTGTATCGTTGGCGGCAAAGAGCTGGACTTCAAGTACAAGGACTGCCAGAAAGAAATGGATATGGTAAACAAGGCATTCATCGAAATTATGATCGACGGCGACGCCAACGGCAGAGGCTTCCAGTATCCTATCCCAACATACTCTATCACCAAGAATTTCGACTGGTCCGACACAGAAAACAACCGTCTGCTTTTCGAGATGACTTCAAAGTACGGTACTCCTTACTTCTCAAACTACATCAACAGCGATATGGAGCCAAGCGATGTAAGAAGTATGTGCTGCCGTCTGCGTCTTGACCTGCGTGAGCTTAGAAAGAAGTCGGGCGGCTACTTCGGCAGCGGCGAGTCGACAGGAAGCGTTGGCGTTGTTACAATCAACATTCCCCGTATCGCATACCTTGCCGCAGACGAGGAGGACTTCTACAAGAGGCTTGACCACATGATGGACATTGCCGCACGTTCCCTCAAGGTCAAGAGAACAGTTATCAGCAAGCTTCTTGACTCGGGTCTTTATCCGTACACAAAGCGTTACCTCGGCACATTCAACAACCACTTCTCCACAATCGGTCTTGTCGGCATCAACGAGGCAGGACTTAACGCTAAGTGGATCCGTGCCGACCTTACACACAAAGAAACGCAGCAGTTTGCCAAGGACATCTTAAATCATATGCGTGAGCGTCTTTCCGACTACCAGGTTGAGTACGGCGACCTCTACAACCTCGAAGCTACACCTGCCGAGTCCACCGCTTACCGTCTTGCTAAGCACGACCTCAAGCACTACCCTGACATCATCACGGCAGGCGAAAAGGACGGAACACCATACTACACCAACTCCTCTCATCTCCCCGTCGGATACACAGACGACATCTTCACGGCTCTTGACGTTCAGGACGAGCTTCAGACGCTTTACACATCGGGTACTGTATTCCACGCATTCCTCGGTGAAAAGCTTCCCGACTGGAAGGCTGCCGCTAACCTCGTAAAGAAGATTGCGGAGAATTACAAGCTTCCATACTACACGCTTTCTCCTACATACTCAATCTGCAAGGACCACGGTTATCTTGCAGGCGAGCAGTTTACCTGCCCTGTATGCGGAGGAAAGACGGAGGTTTACAGCCGTATTACCGGTTACTACCGTCCTGTTCAGAACTGGAATGACGGTAAGACTCAGGAATACAAGGAGAGAAAGGTTTACGACGTAACAGGCGTTGTATCCGAGCCTAAGAACGGCGTTTGCAAGGAATGCAAGGAAGAAGAAGCCACAGTTGAAATGAAGGACGGCTACTACATCTTCACAACGGCTAAATGCCCGAACTGCAAGATTGCCTGTGCAATTCTCGACAAGGCCGGAATCCTCTACACAAAGCTTCTCGCTGAAGAAAACAAGGAGCTTGCTATTCAGCTTGAAATCAAACAGGCGCCTACGCTTGTTGTAATCAAGGACGGCGTTATGGAAAAGCACACAGGCGTTTCTGATATCAAGAAATTTCTCAAGGCATAAATACCGCAAAGAAAGGCTTTTACTATGACCTATGATATAATAGTGATCGGCGGAGGTCCTGCGGGCCTCACCGCCGCAATCTACGCAAGACGTGCGAACAAAACTGTTCTTGTAATGGAAAAAGGCACGTTTGGCGGTCAGATAACCTCGTCGCCAAAGGTTGAGAACATTCCCGGATTTGTTTCCGTATCGGGCAACGAATTTGCTGAAAAGCTTCTTGAGCAGGCAACGGAAGCAGGCGCAGAGGTTGAGTGCATTGAGGTAATGTCGGTCGAAAACGGCGTGGTAAAGAAAGTCGTCACAGATGAGGGCGATTTCTTCGCTAAGGCTGTGATAATTGCGACAGGCACAAAGCACAGGCTTCTTGGTCTTGACAGGGAGGAGGACTTTATCGGAAACGGAATTTCATTCTGCGCCGTATGCGACGGAGCATTCTACGCTGACAAGACTGTCGCAGTAATAGGCGGAGGAAATTCTGCGATGCAGGAGGCTATACTTCTCTCGCAGCTTTGCGCCAAGGTCTACATCGTACAAAATCTCGA
The DNA here is from genome assembly GCA_001940995.1 of Ruminococcus sp. Phil15. Taxonomy (GTDB): domain Bacteria; phylum Bacillota; class Clostridia; order Oscillospirales; family Ruminococcaceae; genus UBA7477. Next base: position 21,792 of record MSHC01000021.1, on the reverse strand, counting down.
CTGCTTCACAGGCGAACAGAAGCTCATTGAGGAGATAAACGGTATTAAAAACATAGAATCTATCACGGGTGCTGTTGTGGACGAGCTTCTCGGTGACGACTCACTTACAGGCATACGGTTAAGACGTGGCAAAGAATACGAAACTCTCACCATTGACGGAATGTTCACCGCTGTCGGACTTATCCCGCAAAACGAGATTTTCTCATCGCTTGTAAAACTCAACGACTACGGATATGTGGACGCCGACGACAGATGCAGAACCGATGCGGACGGAATATTTGTTGCAGGAGATTGCCGCAGCAAAAAAATCCGCCAGGTCGTGACGGCTTGCAGCGACGGAGCAATCGCCGCACTCGCCGCCTGCGATTATCTTAAATAGAATACAAAGCAAACCCCTTCGCTTTTCAAGACGGAATGCGGAGGGGTTTTATGTTAGTTCTCTGATTTTTGGTGCCGTGTATTTGCGATTGCAAGGCAGACTACCTTATGAACGCCGTTGTCTTTCAGGACTCTTGAGCAGGAGTTAAGGGTACTCCCTGTTGTTATGACGTCGTCGCACAGCAACACTGTTTTGCCCGACAGGTCGGGTGTGTCTGACCTCAAAGCATAGGCTTTCTCTGCCCTGCTCTTTCTGTCCCTGGCAGAGAGGCTGTGCTGAGCGAGGGTGTTATCCGTTTTTTCGAGGAGAGGAACGGGCTTTGGGAGATGTGCGTTCTCGCTGACAAACTTTGCAAATTCGCGTGCCTGATTATAGCCACGCTCGCCCTGCTTTTTGCGTGTCATAGGGACAAAGGTTACAATGTCGATAGCGTCCTTTATGCCCTTTTCTTCAAGAAGCGTTGCAGCCTTTCTTGCAAAATACTCGGCAAAATGGAGTCCGCCGTTCAGCTTCAAATTCATTATGGCGTTTCTGACTATGCCTGCATAATAGACGAATGAGAAGCAGCTATCGTAATGCACGTTTTGCTTTTTACAGACGCACTCGTGCTTTCCGCACTTCTCGCAATAAGGCTTTGTAATGTAAGGGAGATTTTCTATGCATGACCCGCAGATAAGCTCGTTATACGCTAAAAAGCCGTTGCACACGGGGCAACGGTTTGGAAATACAAGGTCGATGAGGAACAAGGAGATGTCCTTTGCACGGTGCTTGACCTGCACAGATTTGCCACGCTTTGATTCCTTGTGCAAGTTATACACCTCCCTAATCATTTTCCGGCTACATTGTAGCACTGCGGTCACAAAATGTCAAGATTTTCAGACAAGCTTAGCTTTCAGTTCCCTATGAAATTACACTACTCTCAAACTCCTTCGGTGTGCATCGAGCCGGATCCGCAGTTTGAGTTCCCTATGAAATTACACTACTCTCAAACCTTACGTTCCCCGCAACGGTGTATGATGTCGTTTGAGTTCCCTATGAAATTACACTACTCTCAAACCCTTGACTTTTCATTTATAAAGTTTTATAAGTTTGAGTTCCCTATGAAATTACACTACTCTCAAACTTTCGGCATTAGCAGCAGACAGATCGCTTGGTTTGAGTTCCCTATGAAATTACACTACTCTCAAACCAAGTATGGGACGAAAATGAAAAAGACTGGGTTTGAGTTCCCTATGAAATTACACTACTCTCAAACTTGCTTATAGAACAACGGTTGAACAGGCAAGTTTGAGTTCCCTATGAAATTACACTACTCTCAAACCTCAAACCCCAAATTACATCAAAATGCAATAAACAATCCTACTCATTGTCGGGGCTTTAGGCGGTGAACTCAAACCTTTTAGCTAAAAACAATAAACGCTCTGTGCTTATTTTACCATAAACGGGCAACTATGTCAAACTATTTCACACAGGTCAGAATCAATTATCAGCCGTTTTTCGTATTCGGAGCATCCATACTCCTTGTTTTCCAGCATTATCAGATGAAAGCCATGTGAAATAACCGATTTCATAAACAATTCTGCATCATTATCCGATAAATAAGACCGCAGATTTACGGTAAAGAACAGCTTTCTGCGGTCAAATTCCCGTACAAGCTCCATATAATCAAGGATTTTTTCGCCTAAACTATCATAATCATCAGGCAATTCAGGCGATGCGCTTTTAATTATTCCGGACACAGACAGCTTCGGAAAGGTAATACTGCAATCACTTAAAAACGCTATTTCGTCAAGATAATTTTCAAGCTGAGCAAGTATTCTCATTGTTTTATTATAGTTCTCTGCAACCATTGCCACTTTTTCAAGCGCAGTTGCAATTTTAGTAAGCAGCGGCTTTCTGTTGATATCGAAAGGAACAAATCTGTCTAATATTTCAGCATTTTTCGCAAATGGTATTGGACTGTCATTTTCGGACAGTACGCATTTTCCGTCAAAGTCCTCGATTTGCTCATTTATCTGCGTCAGAAGTTTTAAAAAGAATGCCTGATTTTCTATAATGATAGTTTGGACCTGCTGTATTTCGGTATCAAACAAATAGTTTATTTCAGGATGCACAAACATCATAGTACCACCAGCCTCTCGTCGCTGTCTATAACATCACTTTTCATTTCACCGATTATATATTCCATTTTAGAAAACTGCTTTTCTGTTATTGTAAGGATCTGCACCAGTCCGTCGGGCGGCTTGATCTTTCGTATTGTATTGCACACATTTGCCTGTGCAGACGGCGTTATAATAAGCTTTGTATATACCGATTCCTGCATCATAATAAAACCGTTCTTTATCAGCCCACGGCGAAACTGTCTGTAACTTCTTCTGTTGTCGGCAGTTTCGGTAGGCAGGTCAAACATTACAATCATTCTCATAAATCTGTAGCTCATCTCATACTGAAAAACAATATCTTTGAAACGTCGTTATCGTTTATTGCTTCAAAAACGCTCCTTGTGTAGATTTTTGCGGCGTTCAGAACAGTCTGTTTTGCCTTATCAATAACTATTGTATCATTAAGAATGTTCCAAAGCTCCCATTTCATTTCCTTTGTAAATTCCGTTGGCATTGCGTCATAAACATATCTGTCAACCAGTATTCTGAAAGGTTCCATAAGGTCACAACTTAAATTGAAATGGTTGAACATATTGCTGTGGAATATGCCAAGCTGAGTAAGATAGCCCATATTTGCTATCTCACGGTTAAACATTGACAGGATAATACTGTATCCATAATTCAGTGCGGCGTTTATCGGGATATCGGCGCCTCTCGTAAACTTCATCCCAAAGAGCGCATTGAAGTAGACCTTGGCGGCGTGACCCTCTCTGTTTGTTTCATCGAGAAGCTCTACCTGCCTTATATAAGACGACAACAGCTCCTGCTCCGACTCCTTGCCAAGCTCACGGAGAAACTCGGTCTGCTTTCGGATTTTGTCGGTAACTATCTCGCTCCACACCGCACCTTTTATATCATCCTGCCATTTCGCCTGTGTTCTGATTTTCAAAGAGCTGTCATGGCTACCGTGATACGGCACAAGCTCTGCTGTGGGACTGCGCTTAGAGTCGCAGAAAACGACCTTGATCTTATGGTTTATAAGCTCCTCGATAAGGCATCCTGTCATAGCTATTGCGGGATTTTCGATAACAAGTATCGCAACCTCGTCGAGAAAAATGCGTTTTACGTCTTTTCCTCTTACGACGAGGTATCCCATTTTATAATCAAGCTTGCATTGCCTTGTTATTACGACCGTTCTCCAGCTCATAAAAGCTCAAGAAGGTTGTCGGAGCGATGCTCCCATAACCCTGAAGTAGATGTGTCGATTATGCGAACATCTTTATAGACTTTTTTCCAATTGGAGAGCATAGAACTAAGACGTGTAACAGCAGACTGTGAACTACCTCCTATTTTTGTAAGGTCGCAGCCACGGGTATTTCTTCCAAAGATAGAGTGAATTGCCAAAAGCATATCCGCCTGTTCCGGCACAGATAGCTTTTCAAAATCTTCCTTTCCGGATTCAATAATACTAAGACCATTATTCGGACGTTTTGAATATACCGTGTTTTTAAGCTTGTCAATATACAAATCGTAAAGTCTGATATTGTCCGCCTGATTCACTATATCTTCGGCTTCGTCGTAAACAAATTCCTTCATAAGCTTTTGCTTTTCCGAAATACGCTCCAACGCCTTGACATACCTATTCCAATAAGCATCTACGTCAAAGGATATCATCGGATATGCTATAATTCGTTCTCCTTTATTTGCACTTCCGGCTAGACAGAAACGGAAGCCGTCAGCGGAGAACATAGTATTGATTTTGAGCATTCGCATACCAAGCGGCAGAGAAACGCTCTCTACCGTCTTTCCGATAATATCATCAATACGACTCTTAATATATGCTTCGGCTTCTGCCTGTCCCTTAGAAAGCTCCCCAACGCTGATAAGTGGAACAGGCATAATCATAATATCGGTTTTCTTACCTACTGCATATTTTACAAGCATAAAGCCGGTAATGGTAAGACCTCTGTAACCGCCGTATTTTTTCGTGTCAAGTCCTGCTTTTCTTGGGAACAGGTCTTTGCTTCCGTCCTTATCCTTAGGGAGCGGGTTCTGGTCAAAAAATCCGCCGTTCTGACCGCTCTTGCGCAGGAATGCGTATCGTGTCATATGGGCATTATTCTTTGCAACGGTCGCCTTAACCTTAGAAAGCATTGGTATTCCATCCCACACAAGCTCTCCGCCCGCTTCCACCTTATGGGTAAACAGCGTATCTGTACGGATACTGTATTTGTTATCATAGTTTTTCATAAACCAGTTTCTTGTAAACTTAGAATTATAGACGTTACCTGTTACAATATTGAGATATGCATCCTTAGCATGATGAAGGTCATTGAATGTACGGGATTTCAGGCAGTCAAACTCCTGTCTGAATTCAGACGTAAGTCTTGCTTTTACATAAACGATTTCCGACTCAGGGCAGATTTCATGCAAAAGTGTTGCAACAGCCTTGGTAGACTGGGTCGTTTCGGTAATCTGCCTGTTTATGAAGCCCCATTTTTCATCGGGAGAAAATCCGGTTGAGCGAGTAAGCCGCTTATACTTTTCGTCGGTAATGAGATTATTATCCCTAAGCATCGTCCAGAAGCTATACATTTCCTTGCGTGTTGAAGCGTCAATAGGGTAAGCGTCCGACTTTACGCCGTTGCTTTCTGAGTCTACAAGGACCATATTATTTAATATACTGTCGTCCTTTACAAGCGCCTGAGGATAGATGTGGTCAATGTTATATCTTGACGAAAGCTCCGAAAGCTCGATTGCTTTTCCTGTGTACATACATTTTCCAAGCTGCATATAATACAGGAACAACGACTTGCTCTGGAGTCTGCTGTTGGCTGTATCGCCCATGGCTTCAAGCTGTCTGCGGAGCGTGCTTGTATCCTCCCCACACTTATCATACAAATCCAAAATCTGCTGTTTTCTTGAGATTGTTCGCTTGTTCTTCCGGTCTTCCGCCGCGCCTCTTGCCATCTCGACAAAAATCTTTTCGGGGTATCCGTCCATTGCCTTTCTAACGTCATTTATTATATCCAAGGTACGGATTATAGGACGTTTTACGGGATTTGAAACATACATCTCGTCAAGTCTTTCGGCTACTGTTCTGGGATTCTCCGCATAATACTCACGGGCACGTTCATTTATAATGTCAACAAATGTATATTTATCGGAAAGAAGCTCCATAAGGTTGTTATTGGTTTCCCACATTGCCCTGATTATTGTAGTTGGCTCTCCCGTTTCCATTTCCTTGCACATACCCTCGATACCGCAGAGAAACTCTCTGGAGAGTCTGCCGAAATCCTTATACTTCAATCCGGAGACATACTTTACATCGTCATCGGAAAGTGTCGGATAATTAGCCTTGAGCCACTTTACCAATCTTGGCTTATCAGTAGAGGTTGTAATTCTTACGATAATATCCTCTGCATCGGCTTCCGTGATAAGTCCCTCGAAGATAAGGTGTCTGAAGTCGTGCCAAGGCTTTAAATCCGAGTGAATTTCGTCGCCGTTGTCTACTCCGGACAGTTTTGCATCCTTAGCCATACATTCGTGAGAAGTGAGATAATCACGCAGCTTTTTGATTGTGACCTTTTTATTCTTTAGAAATACTTCATTATAGATTTTCTGCTTCAGCTCTACACTTATGGCAACGCCGTCTATTTTAAGATTGTTGATTTCATTAAGGACTGTGTAGCGATGATAGAGAAGCGAGTCCTTAGGAAGTACACTTTCGCCCGGGAGATATGTACATTTTCCTATGAGCTTTTTGATAAACGCCTCCTCGCTTCTGTCATAGTCAACCATATTCTCGATATTCCACGGATAAATCTTTCCGGAGCTTCTTACAACCCAGCCGTTATCCGAATTTGTATTCAGCGGTCCTACAAAATACGAAACTCTAAACTCAAATATTGACCTTACCTTATCGGAAACGGAAACGCCGTCGCCGTCCTTATCTGAAAGAAACGGAAGATACTTTTCTGCGTTCTTCAAAATTGCGTCAAGCTCATACCAGTAAAGCTGATACGGAATTACTCTGTTGTCGGACATGACCTGCTTGGGCAGAAAGCCGCCTGTTTCGAGCCTCGACAATGCGTCATTGTAGCCTTCTGCGTCACATTCTTCGGGAGTAATACCCTTTAACAGCTTTGTTATGCTCTTGAAAAAGCCCTCGGCGCTCGAAGCCTTGTGCCTGTACGCAGAATAGCTATCCTTGCTGTCTTTATCACAGAAAACCGCATTATAACTCTTTGGAGAATACTTCTTCACGAAGTCCTTTAACCATTTCAAATCAGATTTATGCTGATTGTACGCCTCAATCTTAGCCTCAGAAATAGTCTGCTTTCCCTGTAATATATCATTCAGCACAGACCAGTCATACACGGATTTCGCAATCTGTAAAAGCTGCGCATCGTCGCCCGAAGCCTTGGAGAAGCGTTCTGCAAGCACTTCATCGTCTGAACTGAGCGAGAATGACTCCACCTCCTCATACTCGTCCTTTCTGAAAAGGTCTTTCAGCTTAACGGAGCTGCCGCAGAGCATTTTGTAGAAAATCTCTGCGTCGATTTCGCATTCGTCCTTATGAGGCTTTTTTCCTCCCAGTACGTTCTTCTTCAGATTTTCATACTTTCTTGACACGGAAAGCTTCTGCTTCAGAGCATCCTCAAGCAATTGCTCCTTTTCCATACCCACAGGCAGAGGGTAATCCTTTTCCTCAAACCATTCCCTGAGGGAAACATAGACTCTGCCAAAATCTCTTAGCTGAGCGACATTTTCACGGCTGACATCGGACAGAAAATGTCCCCTGTGTGCGACAAGCCAAGCACAGGCAAGATATACCAGACGCACATCATGCCCGTTATCCGACTTCATAAGTTCGTCGATCAGGTGATGGATCGTCGGATACTCGTTATGGTAATCGACGTCGTTATATTCTTCATCATCGAAAAACGAGTATCTTTCCCCCGAATCCTCCCGCCACAAGGCGCTTGATTTAATGCGGTAGAAAAATCTTTCGTCAACCTCCGCAACAGCTTTTGCAAAAAGCTCCTGCAAAAGCTCGATACGGTGCTGTCGCCTGCCAAGACGCCTTCTGCCTGTTCTAAAGCTTCTTCTTGCTTCGGAAGTTTCTGCACCGTCAAAGAGAGTTGAGCCCCACATTGGTCTGCATTTGAATTTAATTAAATCATAACTTTTATTAGTAACGGCATAACCTACCGAATCGGTACCGATATCAAGCCCTAAATAATATTTTTGATAATTATTTTCATTTTGCATCTTGACAAACTCCTCTTTTGATGATATAATAACAGCATAGTTTCAGTTCCCTATGAAATTATGACTACTAAGTTCAAATAACGATTTATCGAAATCGCCGGCAACCGGCGCACATAGTTATGTGCAATCAAGACCTCTTTCAGAGGTCTTTTTTATTTTCCGCCTTGACAAAATCCGGCGCAGAAATGTTTTCCGGCAGATTACTTGTTTTGCATACATAATTGGACTCTTTGCGTTTATTATAGCATAAGCTTTAAACGAAAGTAAAGCTTATGCGGCGCTGTTTTAACGGACAGGACTTGTGCTGTCGACAAATTGCGACACCTCGCATTTTTGCAAGGGGACAACATTCCAAAACACATCAAATCACGCCCGACCAGTTAATAAAAGCTGTCGTCTGTTCCTGCAAACAAACGGATATGCTCGGGCATTAAGACGTTATGCTCGTCGTACTGCTTTACAAGGTTATATATCATCTTTCTTATTTCGGGGAGCTTATCGCCCAGCATAAACTCCTTCGCCTGCTCTTTGGCACTGAATTTGCAATAGCTGAGCGGGCCTATATGCAGATCGACAATTCCCGGCACGTCGAACATCAACTTTATCTTATCTTCACTTTCTTCAATTTTTGTAAAGATATACCGTTCGAGATATGCACGGGTATAAACATCGTAAAGCGAGCATTCAACACGGTCCCGCTCTATAAGCTTGGGCTTGTGTGATCTTGCGATAAACGCATTTACCGCTTTCACAATAAAGGCGTTGAAACTACTGGGCATTCTTCTGAATTCTTCCTCGGAATAGAGAATTATTCTGAATTTATAGCAGATGTATTCTTCGCCGCTGTCGCCGACGCACTTTTGAACAATACACCATGTCGGCATAAATCTTGCGTTCAGCTTTTTACTTATAACCCTTTCAAATTCGGGGAGCCAATCGAACATCGGCTCCCCGTTTCTGTATTCTTCATATTGTTTAAATTCGCCGGGTGACATTATTCTATTCCTCCCGCATGATTTATCAGTTTATCGCCTGCTTTGACAAAATTCGCCGCAGTATTACAATAGTATTATAAGTCATCGAACGACGCTTGTCAAGGATGTATTGCAATACAAAATATTATGCAAAATGTTTTTTACAGTATTGACAAACTTATTCCTGTATTTTGTATATATTCACAATTAAAGTCTTGTCAAAATCATACAGTCATAACGGTACTGGGCAGACTGCGTGCTTTTCCAATAATCGCAGACTTTTTTCATTTTTCGCTTGACAGCTAATCCAAATTAGCTTATAATATTGATAGGCTAATTACGATTAGCCTAAGGGGTGGTTTTGATGAATACAAGAGAAAAGATACTGAAAGAGGCGCTGAGGCTGTTTGCGGAAAAGGGGTACAGCGATGTATTCGTGGGCGAAATAGCGGGTGCTGTAGGTATAAAAGCTCCCTCGCTTTACAAGCATTTTAAGGGCAAACAGGAGATTTTCGATGCGATTATCAATATGCTCAAAAAGAGCTATAATGCACAGGCAAATGCTCTGTCCATAAACGGAAGCGACAATCGTGCGGACGCTGACATATACTCCGCTGTATCTGAAGAAATGCTTGTTGAGATGACAAAAAAGCTGTTTTTATACTTTCTGCACGATGAAAATGTAAGGCTGTTCCGCAGAATGCTGACCCTTGAGCAATACAGGGATACAGAGCTTGCTAAGCTTTACTCAAAGCAATACGCCGACGATGTTATTGAATATCAGAGCGGATTGTTTTCAATAATGATAGAGCGAGGGATATTCAGATGCGGAAATGCGAAAATCATGGCGATACAGTTTTACTCGCCTATTTATCTGCTGTTGACACTATGCGACAGAGAACCAAAACGTGAACAAGAGGCGTTGGAAGCGCTTAACGAGCACTTAAGACAGTTTAATGAGCTTTACAGAACGGGGGAAAATAAATGAAGATTGTAATTATAAACGGACAGAGTCACAAAGGCTCTACAGAGCATATTGCTATGGCATTGGCTGAGAAAATCGGCGGTGAGGTAACGGAGTTTTTCCTGCCGAGAGATTTCGGTGAATTCTGCTGCGGATGCACCAAGTGCTTTATAGAAAGCGAAACGAAATGTCCGCACTTTGAAAAGCTCTCCCCTATAACAGATGCGTTAGACGTGGCTGACCTTATTATCCTAGCAAGTCCCGTATATGTATATCACTCAAGCGGTGCGATGAAGGCATTTCTTGACCACTATGGATACCGCTGGATGGTACACAGACCTGCCGGCTGTATGTTCACAAAGCAGGCCGTCTGCATAAGCACCGCCGCAGGCGCAGGACTCAAATCCACGAACAAGGATATGAGCGACAGCTTATTCTTCTGGGGCTGTGCTAGGATTTACAAGCTTGGCGTTGCCGTTATGGAAACAGATTGGGAAAAGGTAAAGCCCGAAATAAAGGCGAAAATCGAAAAGAAAACTACAAGCCTTGCGAAGAAGATATTAAACAGGCAGGGCCGTGTCACGCCGGCAGTCAAGACAAAGGCTTTTTTCTGCATAATGCGGCTTATGCAGAAAAACGGATTTAACGAAGCCGACAAAAACTACTGGGCAGAAACGGGCTGGACGGGCAAATCAAGGCCGTGGAAGCTTCATAAATAGAGCGCACAAAAAGCCGCAGGAGTCAGACTTCTGCGGCTTTTTGTAAAATGTTTTGTTACTGAATTGTAATGTAAATATGATTGTATTTTTCATTGCGTTATGGTAATATATATGCAGAACTAATGAAAAAGGGGGGATTTTTTTGAAGATCAACAGATACAAAAAGCTCGGAACTGCGGCAATGGCGGTTGCAACATCGTTTGCGCTGTTGCTTTCGGGATGCAGTGAGAGTGAGGACAGCTCAAATTCCTCGCAGAACAACACAACGACAACAACTACAACCACTACCACGACGACTGCCACAACTTCTGTACAGCCGGAGGTCGTCGTAAAAAATTACGACATGGGTGCGGCTATTACATATCTTGACTGCATCAATGGCTATATAAATTATACTGTCTCACCGATAGGCGAGGGAATGATACTGATTATTGATTCTACTTACGACATTGAGACCGGCAGGATACTGTCCTGCGGCGTTGAGATAGCAGATGTCACAACCGATGAAATAGTTGCAAAGATCAGCATAGACGGCGAAAGAAGCTTCGTGTGCATAAACGAAAAAGGCATACTGCTCAACAATACGGAGCTTGGCGTATGGGAGTATTACGACCGCGGGCTAAAGCTTATTGACCAATTTGAAATCAAGGACACAGGCAGCGTTGTGGCTTCAAAGGACGGCAAGACACTGTACAGCGCTTCTGAGAACGGCATTCACGTTATAGACGCAATAAGCGGAGAAATGTCTGTTGTAGAATTTGCCGACGGATTCAAAGTCGAAGAATGCTACTGCGACGGACTTTCACCGGACGAGAAAAATCTGTATATGACGTTAAGCTATTTTAGCGACAAGGGGTATTACGAGGACGTTCGTGCCGCAGTGGACGTTTCAAGCGGCAAGGTTACAATGTTCAGGTCGGATATTGATATCCTGCTAAACGGCTACGATACGGATATGTATATGGTATGCAGCTCTATTGAAAATGATTCGATGCCTATGGTTATAATGACCTCCGGCGACGGCTCAATGGCAAACCTGGGCGTGTATACTTTAGACGGCGGCAATTTACCGGTTTATGTTGAGCAGTCCGACATTCTGTGCCAATTCGAGTTTGATTACAAAGATGATATGTCGCTTGCGGAAACGAATATGAAGCTGACCGCTATGCAGGACGACGGCGAGTACAAGTCAGGCAAGGTGTCAATCGGAGCAGACGTGTACGTTACTGACAGCCTGAAATATATGAGGGAAGAAAACCTTGTTGTGTTCACGTGCGAGCCTTACGCAGAGGAAGGAGATTATTCGGATAACGGCGAGTCCGGTGCGGCAGCCTCCCGCATAGGAGTGATAGACTTAAGATATCTGAATTTTGACGAGCCTTATGAGCTGACATGGCAGAAGGACACTACATATATGATTGCCGAAACGGAGCTTGAAGCATATAACGACTATATGCGTGTGCCTGAAGTGAACGAGTATCTCACCGACCAGAGGGCAAAAGCCGACAGGCTTGAAGAAGAATACGGCATAACGATATTTATGTCTAACGAATGCGAAAACATGGCATCAGGCAGGATTGGTCAAAGCTTTATGACCACAGATGAATATTTTGACACTCTCGATGAAGCGGACAAAATCGCCACTGCTTTGACAGACCTTGAAAATGCGCTTAAAAAATATCCTAAGGGAATGTTTAAGCAGTTCAAAAACTCAACTGGAAACTACGGACTGAGAATAATATTAGCCGGATACATTGAGGACGATTTCAGCGCCGCATACGCTATATACAACTCGCCCGGCTGGTATGATATAGTCTTTGACGTCAGTTATTCTGTATCGATAAACTTCCCGCACGAGCTATGGCATTCAATGCAGTCGTTTATCGAAAACCACAACAGCGATCTGCTGTCTGAGGAGGAATGGGCAAAGCTTAATCCGGACGGCTTTGAATACTGCTCTGCCAGCGGAGACCCGAATGCTTACTTGGAAGAACCTATGGACTATACATATATGTACGAGGACGAGGATTGGTATTTCTACGATAATTACTCCAAGGTAAACTCAAACGAGGACAGGGCAAGAATTATGGAAGTCCTTATGAGTCCTGAGCAGTTTGCAAGTGATTACTTCGCACAAAGCACAAACATTCAAAACAAGCTTGCCTATATGTCGGTAGCTATACGGGGAAGCTTTGACACGACCGATTGGGGTATGCCGAAGTGGGAAGAATATCTGACTATGTACGCCAAGGAATAAGACAATAATAAAGCCTTGGGACACTCTGCACAGCGCAGGGTGTTCCAAGGCAGTTTTTTATATCTTAATATCGGTACAGCCGACTGCTGCGCCGTTTTTGATTAACCAAAGGTGTGATTTGCAAGTCTGTATTACTCCCAAATCAGAGTTTCGGGGTGTGAAAAGCGGAGCTTTATATCCTTACAGGGATTTATCATAAGGTTCAGTATTCCCTGCTCTTTTGTGTTCATAGCGGTGTCCATAACAAGCGACCTGTACGGCTTAAAGCCGCACTTTTCCTGCACACGCTTTGACTGCTCATTAAAGCTGTAATAGCCGCAAATCAGGAAGTCGTAATCGAGCTCGCCAAACAGATAGTCTATAACCGCATTTACGGCTTCGGGCATAATTCCCCTTCCCCAATAATCTTTGCTCAGGACGTAGCCCAATTCCCTGCCATAATAATCCTTAAATTCTGTAAAGGCGTCTTCAAGTCCGTATTTTTCCACGCCGACAGAGCCTATTACTTTATTGTTCTGCTTTAAGCAAACCGCAAACACCTTATCTTCGCCGATAAACAAATCCATAATTTTCTGAGATTCTTCAATGCTCTCGTGGTGCTTCCAGCCTGCCATTTCGCCGACGCCTGCGACAGACGCATATTCATAAAAATCTTCTAGGTCCGATTGTCCGAACGGTCTTAGTATGAGCCTTTGAGTTTCCAATATCTTCCCGTTTATTCTAAAATCCGCATTCATAATTGTCCTCCTGTAAAGCAACGAGCCTGCAAAGCCCACGCATCACGCTTGCCTTAATTGTATCAGACCTACAACGTAATGTCAATGGATTTGCTGCTTGAAGAAGCGACAGGCAATCCATCTTTCGGCACTTTTACACTGAAAGTCTAAGGCGGAGGCAAGCAGCAAATACTCGCCTCCGCTTTTATGCTGATATTTACTTAAAGTAGACACCATACCACACGACAAACGTATAGACTGTCCAGATTTTTCGGCTGAGGTCTGCCTTTCCGCTGCGGTGCTTATTAAGCAACGCCATAAGCTCGTCAGTGTTAAAATACCGCTTTGCACATTCGCTTTCAAATGCAGCTTTTACAATGCTATAATACTTTTCCTGTCTGAGCCACTCTCGGATAGGTACGGGAAATCCCAGCTTTTCCTTTTGTGCTGTGAAATGAGGAATTTCATTTTCAGCAGCCTCCCGCAATGCAATCTTAGTAGTTTTCGTGTTCACTCTGCAATCAAGCGGAAGCGTCTGTGCAAGCTCCAGTACTTTTTTGTCCAGGAACGGCACACGCAATTCGAGAGAATTTGCCATTGAGGTTTTGTCTGCTTTCAAAAGTATATCTCCCACAAGCCACATATTGATATCCAGGTATTGCATTTTAGTTACGCTGTCCTTGTCAGCGACCTCTGAATAGAACTTATCGCATAACACTGATGGGGCATCTGCGCTCTTTGCAATCTCTGATTTGAGTATGCGGTCTCGTTCCTTCTTTTTGAATATATACGCATTTCCGATAAACCATTCTTCCGTCCTTTTACCACGTCGCACGAGGTAATTTATACCACGATGCGCAGGTATATGTCCGCATACCTTTGATACCACGCGCCTAACGCCAAACGGAACTTTGTCATAAGCGGTTTTGCATATCGGTTCTTTGTACACCTTATAACCGCCGAAAAGCTCATCGGCGCCTTCTCCCGACATTACGACCTTAACGTGCCCAGCCGCTAATTTGCTTACAAAATACAGTGCGATAGCCGCAGGGTCGGCGAGCGGTTCATCCATAAAATACTGGATTTTGGGGAACTCTGTCCAGTATTCTGTCGGAGTAATGACTTTTGATATATTTTCAACGCCAACAGTATTTGCAAATTTCTTAGCATAGTCAATCTCGTTATACCTGTTTCCGTCGTTGCTTTCAAATCCGACAGTAAAGGTTTTGTCAACGTTTGCTACCTTGGCTATGAGGCTTGAATCAATTCCGCTTGACAAAAACGAGCCTACTTCAACATCGGCTATTTTATGAGCCTCAACCGATTCGCAAATTGTTCGTTTTATCTTTTCTGCGTAACGCTCGGCAGAATCAGGCTTTGCGTTAAACTCAGGCTTGAAGTAGCGTATTATGCTCATACTTCCGTTTTTGTATACGAAATAATGTGCAGGCAAAAGCTTGAAAACGCCTTTGAAAAATGTTTCTTCAACTGCGGAATACTGAAATGACAAGTAATGTGCCAGCGCTGTTTCATTGAGCTTTTTATCAAATTCAGGATGATGCAAAAATGCTTTGATTTCAGAGCCGAAAAGAAAACTTTTGCCCATATTCGCATAGTAAAACGGCTTAATTCCGAATGGATCTCTGGCACCGAAAATTGTATTGTCTATCTTGCTGTAAATCACAAAAGCAAACATTCCACGAAGCTTATCAACTAAATCTGTTCCCCACTGCTCATATCCGTGAAGCAATACCTCGCTGTCGCTGTGATTGGAAAAGCTATGTCCGCATTTTTCAAGTTCTTCACGCAGTTCTTTAAAGTTATATATTTCTCCGTTAAATAAAAGTACAAGACTGCCGTCCTCGTTAAACATCGGCTGATTTCCGTCTGCAAGGTCAATAATGCTAAGTCTTCTAAACCCCATAGCGATATTATCGTCTATATAGCTGCCCTCAGAATCAGGGCCTCTATGCGCAATTGAATCGCTCATTTCTTTTAATACTTTTCCGTTGTCCCTTATATAGTTTGTAAAGCCTACAAATCCACACATATTCTGCTCCTCCAAATAACAAATAAAAACAACGACGCCGTTGAGAATAACTCAAAGACACCGTTGCCCAGTAGATATTATATCACTTTTGATAATCAATGTCAACAGGCCAAATCAAGACTGTAGTTTTTCAATTTTCCGTTTGCAGCTTCTTTAACGGCTTATGCAGTAGTTATTCGGCTTTACAGACGTTTTTTCTATTGTAATTCAGGAATTAATATGATACAATTTGATAAGCAGATTTATTTAACGCATAACGCTAAAAGGCGGCAGGAAGCAGATCCTTACCGCCGATTTTATACGCTATACCGTTGGGGTGACTTCTCATACATTCTCTCATAGAGGGAAGATACAAAAATGATACAACAACAGTTATAATAAGATAAGAGGTAAAACGTCAAGGCGTTAGCTAACTAATTCCCCGTTAAGGCAAATCCACAGTTCCGATCCTATCATACCGTAAAATCGAAGATTTTTGGTATAATCGTCCGATTGGCGTATTTGCGAGGACATAAAGGTATAATCTATATCACTATATCGCTATATCAATGAGAGGAGAAATATTTGAAGCAACCTCTTTCAAGGTCGGCTTTAATTATGCGTGATTACTATGAATAAAATTCTGGTTGTTGAAGATGAACAGTCTATAGCTGAGATGGTTAAACTGTGTCTTGGAAAAAACGGATATATATGCGAAGCAGTGAACGATGGAATGACTGCAACCCAAAAAATCGAAGAAAAAAGATATGACTTGATTTTACTCGATGTAATGCTGCCCGATATTGACGGATATGACTTGATAGAATATATCAAGCAGTTTGACACACCTGTTATTTTTGTTACCGCTAAAGCTTCAGTGCCTGACAGAGTTAAGGGATTAAAGCTCGGTGCGGAGGATTACATTTCAAAACCTTTTGATTTGGAGGAATTATTGGCCCGTGTAGCTACCGTTCTCAGAAGGTATCACAAAACGCAGCGTATTATTGAGGTAGGCAAAATTAGAGTTGACACGCTTGGGCATACTGTTTCATTAAACGGGAATCTTATAGATTTGCCGGCGAAAGAATACGATTTATTATTGTTTTTAATAAGAAACGAAAACATAGCATTATACAGAGAAACAATTTTTGAGCAGGTGTGGCAGGAGCCATACTATGGCAACACCAGAACAATAGACCTTCATATTCAAAGGCTAAAGAAAAAGCTTGATTTAGGCGACGCCATTGAAACGATATATAAGGTTGGATATAAATTCAGAGCGGAGAAATTAAAATGAAACTATCTTTCAAATTCTTTTGCATTGCATATCTTGTCGTACTATTCTCAACAGGATTTGGTGGTGCATACATAATTAAAATTATAAATGATACGCTTTGGGACACACAAATTGAACGGGTTAATGCGTCGGTTAATTATGCGGCAGACAGCTTTATGGCGTTAGCTGACATTTCATATAATGAAATGTCAGGCTCTCAAATAAACGACGCCATACGACAAATAAAAGTCACCTTGGATAATTCTATTGTTGATATAGAAATATACACGTCAGAAACGGTAAACTCCCAATATACCGAAATGGGAGAAAACGAGTGTGACGCTATATTTATAAAAAAAGGAAACCGACTGCTGATGGAGTCGGTATGTATTTTGAAAAGCGGCTCTGAGGACTACTATCTTTTTGTTTATTCCGACTTCACGGATATTCAAAATAAGTGCGACGTGTTTTGGAGAATATACGGTATTGTTGTTATCTGCATATCGGTAGTGAGCGGACTGATTTTATTCGCCTTGGCAAGAAGGATAACCAGACCGCTTAACGAGCTGACTAAAATATCCAATGAAATTGCACTGGGCAATTATGGGAAAAAGGTTGAGATTACAAATTCGGGATACGAAATAACCACTTTATCCGAGAGTATAAACTCTATGTCTTTGGCGATAGAACAAAAAATCAACGAAATCCGTGAAGAATTAGAAAAGCGTAATATATTCGTTGCTGATTTTACCCACGAAATGAAGACTCCTATGACTGCTATAATGGGCTACGCACAGCTGCTTCATTCCTATAATCTTGACAAAAACGAAAAAGACCAGGCGGCAGAAGCAATATATAACGAGGCGAAAAGGCTTGAAAAGCTATCTTTACAATTGCTTGAGCTATATGTATATCAAAATGAAAAAGTGGAAATGGACGAGCTTGACCTTTTCGAGATAGGAAAGCAATTAGACACTACGCTAAAATATCTTTCTGAAAAATATGATGTTAGCTATACTATTGTTTTTGAAAGAGTGGGTGTATATGCTAATGGCATTTTACTTATGTCATTACTTTATAATTTAGCGGACAATGCCTTTAAAGCCTCAACACCTAAATCAAATGTATGGATTTACAGCAAGACTACAGCTAGTAATGTAATAATATCCATTAAAGACGAAGGAAAAGGCATATCAAAAGACAATATAAAGCTTATAACAGAGCCGTTTTACCGTGTGGATAAATCCCGTTCAAGGAAGCTGGGCGGTGCAGGTCTTGGCTTGGCTTTATGCAAGGAAATAGCAACAATTCACAATACTGAGCTATGCTTTAATAGCAAGGAAAACGAAGGCACTACTGTTTCCTTTTCTCTCTCAAAAGGAGGTAACAAATGATGAAAGCACTTAATAATATTTTTATATTTCTTATTTTGATAATTTTAACCTGCGGTGTGGTTTTCGTGCCGCAAATTATCAGTGGACAGGAAGAGGAGCAAAGATTAAGCGATACCATTCATCGTGAATATTCAACAGGAAACAGACCAAAGCTCACCAGCGAGCAGGTCGCTAAACTGTACTATAACAAAGAAATAACCATAGGAAATAATCCGTTATCGTTTAACCAAACAAACAGTGAAACAGAAATCATACGGGCAGAAGCACAGGATATTGTATCAATGCTGTTCGGAGAAGATAAAGCGGTATGCAAATATATCCAGTTTGTGCTGGAAAACAGCGATATAAAATATCATCGAGACAGCAATTTAATCAAAATTGACAATCAACCTGTTGCACTTAATTTTGTAACAGTCATGATAGAACAAGAATACTGTTATCTCGCATTTATTTACGAAGAAAAAACTAAAACAGTACTGTTATATTCATTTAATTGCACTGATAGGAAACTCAATGATAAGGAAACGGAAGAAGTTTCATCTGCGATAAACGATTATTTCACACAGCAGATACATTTGAGCGAAGAAGAATATTATTGTTATGTATCAAATAATTATAAAGATGATAGCTATATATCAGGCATAAGCATTGATTGTGGATTACTGCAACAGGAAGATAAACTTTCTGAAGTGGAAGATGATAAATCTTATGAATACTAACAACAGACAGTAACGACTCAGAACACCGAGTAAATAAATATACAAATCAGATACACATTAATGCCGATTATGATACATGCCTCCCATATAATTAAATCAAATCATATGGGAGGATGTTTTATGAAAAAGATATTTGTATTTGTATTCTGTGTTGCGGCAGTCGCCGTCTTTGCGGCTACAATAGTACCGCCACTTTCCGGTTCTTATACGGACAAGCCTAAAATTGATATTTCTTCAAGCAACGACGCTGACAAGCCCGCAAATTCCGGTACTGATAACCCGGGAACGGATATATCAAGCAGCAAAGCAAATAATCCTATAAGCATTGGAACGGAAAAGCATATTAGCGTACCGACTATTTGCCAATATCCTGAACTGCCAACCGGCTGTGAGTCAGTTGCCGCAACAATGGTATTGCAATATTACGGAGAAGATATTACCTCTGATGAGTTTGCTTTTTCCTGGCTGGAATACAGTGAAGATTTCTACATATCGGACGGTAACCAGTACGGACCTGATCCCAATAAAGTCTTTGCCGGAAATCCTTTTACTGAATATTCATACGGTTGCTTTGCTACCCCTATCGTTAACGCAATCAACCGCAACAGCACCAATTGTACTGCTCAAATAATTACCGATTGCTCTTTAGAAGAGCTTTGCTCAGAATATATCGACAACGATAAACCTTTATTGATTTGGGCGACTATGAACATGAAAGAAGCTTCAGAGGGAAGGTCATGGTATTTATCAGATGGTACTAAGTTTACATGGACAGCAGGAGAGCATTGTTTGGTTCTTGTGGGATATAATAAAGACTGCTACTTTTTAAACGACCCTATATCCGGCGGCACTGTTTCATACCCAAAGGGAATTGTAGAAAAACGATTCAAAGAGCTTAACGAACAAGTGGTATACATTTCGCCGAACTAAATGTAAAATCCGTAGTTTTGCTAGCTAAACTTCCTCGGATACTTGCTGGAGTTGTACGACTCTATCTGAATCTGTTTTAGAAATCCGCTCTTAAAAATGCTATAAAAAGCAGTTATGCAGGCTTTCGTTACATCTTCAAAGGTTTCGTTACATTTTTGTTGAATTCTGCGGTTGAATATGTTATAACTCAAGAAGACATACAAAAGTATGTAATTTGACTTTATTTGGAGGGCTTTCTATGAAAAAAATTAAACTTGGCGTAGCTGCTTGTGCAGCTGTTATACTGGCGTTATCTAACGTTACTATTATGACTTCTGCAGCTGTAGATTCCGACGCCATGCCTAAGGCAGCCGTAGCTTCTTCTAAATCTGATGCGTCTCAGATTATTGTTGACACTAAGACGGCGGCGCCGGGAGAAGACGTAACTGTCGCACTTTCGCTGAAGAATAATCCGGGAATTACCGGAATGGTGCTTCGCATATCTTATGATTCTACGGCTTTGAAATTGAAGTTGGTAGAGGATAAGTGGAGTAATCTGATGTATAGCCAGACCCTGGATGTTAATCCGTATAAAATAATGTGGTTTGACGGATTGAACAATGTGAAAACCAATGGTGAAGTATGTAATTTTACTTTTACGGTCAACGAAAATGCCGCTCTCAAGGATTACGATATTGAAGTCAGCTATAGCGAAGGCGATATCTGCGACAACTTAGAGCAGGATGTTCATTTTGATATGGTATCCGGAAAAATCACAGTTAAGAATCCGACAGTAGACGTTACAGGGGTTACTTTAACACCTGCGAAAAAAGAGCTTAAAATCGGCGAAACCGTAACGCTGACTTCTAAGATTACACCTGATAATGCAACCGATAAGAAGGTTACATATAAGAGCAGTAATGAAAAAATTGCAACTGTTGACGCAAACGGTAAGGTTACGGCGATTGCTGAGGGTTCTGCCGATATAACAGCTACTACTGCCGACGGCAAATACACCGCAACAAGTAAAATAACCGTTGTTCACGTTCATAATCTTGTAAAGGTTGCAAAGAAAGACGCTACCTGCACCGAAAACGGTAACATTGAGTATTATAAGTGTGAAAAAGACGGCGCAATGTTTGCAGACGCAGAGGGAAAGAAGGCTCTCACCGAAAGCGATATAGTTATAAAAGCTGTTGCGCACAAGTTCGGAGACTGGAATATAACTCTTGCGGCAACCGAGACGGCTGAAGGCGTTGAGGAAAGAGTATGTGGCGACTGCGGCAAAAAGGAAACCAGAAGCATTCCGAAGCTGAATCCGGGCGACGACAAGCCCACAACAGACAATCCGGGCGGCGACAAGCCCGCAACAGACAATCCGGGCGACGACAAACCCGCAACAGACGACAATCCGGGAACCGGTAGCTCAGCCTCTCTGTCTGCGGCATTGGGAGCGCTTGCGCTGGGTGCAGCGGTCGTAATGAAGAAAAAGAAGTAAAATTCCGTATGCCTGCACAAATGACGCACACCCCAAAAGCTGATGGCTTATGTTAACCAGATTAGTTCAAACAGAGGTATAAATATGAAAAAGAAAATTTTAGCGGCTTTAACGGCGATGATAATGACATTCGGAGCTGCGGCGATGCCCGGAGAGGTTGCGGCTGACCTTTTGAATGCGGCGGGAATCGCTCAGACCGCTGAGGCCCTTGAAAGCTGGGATTACGGCTATGAAAACTTGGACGACGGCACTGTTGCGATAACCGGATATACCGGAAGCGCCACCGAACTTGTAATCCCGTCCGAGATTGGCGGCAAAAAGGTTACGCATATAGGATATTCGGCGTTTTATGACTGCGACTCCCTTACAAGCATAACAATCCCCGACAGCGTTACGCATATAGGAGATAGGGCGTTTTATGACTGCGACTCCCTTACAAGCATAACAATCCCCGACAGCGTGACGGATATAGGATATTCGGCGTTTGCGGGCTGTACATCCCTTACAAGCATAACAATCCCCGACAGCGTGACGGATATAGGACATTCGGCGTTTAATGACTGTACATCCCTTACAAGCATA